>NZ_JAQGNX010000104.1 GCF_028293835.1 Pseudomonas sp. | reverse complement strand
CTGTTGGTATTGATCCTGATTTTCCGTCCTCAAGGCCTGTTGGGTCGCCCACTCGTGGCGAAGGTATAAGTATGTCCGCAGCCAATAAAAAACCTATCGATATCAAGAAAAGCCTGGTCGACACCGTTCTTGCCGGTCTCATGTCCCTGATCGTATTTGGTCCCGTCGTGGGTGTGGTGCTCGACGGCTACGGCTTTAACCTGCAGCCGGCACGCCTGGCCTGGATGGTCGGTGCGGTGATGGTCGGCCGTCTGTTCTTGAGCCTGTTCATGCAGACCGAGAGAGGCGTGAAGATTCAGAGCAGTTTCGAGACCACAGGTTCGGGTGTGCACGTATTGCCACCGAACTACAAATCGCGCCTGCGCTACATCATCCCGTTCTTCATCGTGGTCGCCCTGATATTTCCAGTGTTCGCCGACCAGTACGTGTTAACGGTCGTGATCCTCGGTCTGATCTACGTGTTGTTGGGCCTGGGCTTGAACATTGTGGTGGGCCTGGCCGGTCTGCTCGACTTGGGTTACGTGGCGTTCTACGCCATTGGCGCCTATGGTCTGGCGCTGGGTTATCACTACCTGGGCCTCGGCTTCTGGACAGTGTTGCCCCTGTCGGCGCTACTGGCTGCGCTGGCCGGCTGCATCCTGGGCTTCCCGGTTCTACGCATGCACGGTGATTACCTGGCTATCGTGACCCTGGGCTTCGGTGAAATCATTCGCCTGATCCTGACCAACTGGCTGTCCTTCACCGGCGGACCTAACGGCATGCCAGTGCCGGCCCCAACCTTTTTCGGGATCGAGTTCGGCCGTTTCGCCCGCGATGGCGGCACGCCGATTCACCAGTTGCTGGGCATCGATTACAATCCGACCTTCAAGTACATGTTCATCTATGCCGTGCTGTTCGTGGTGGTGCTGCTGGTGCTGTACGTCAAGCATCGCTTGACCCGCATGCCGGTCGGCCGCGCCTGGGAAGCCTTGCGTGAAGATGAAATCGCCTGCCGCGCCATGGGCTTGAACCACGTATTGGTCAAACTTTCGGCCTTTACCCTGGGGGCTTCGACTGCCGGTCTGGCCGGGGTGTTCTTCGGTACCTACCAAGGCTTCGTCAACCCGACGTCATTCACCTTCTATGAATCGGCACTGATCCTGGCAATCGTCGTTCTGGGCGGTATGGGGTCGACGGTCGGCGTGGTGATTGCCGCCTTTGTATTGACCGTAACGCCGGAACTGCTGCGCAGCTTCGCCGAATACCGGGTATTGCTGTTTGGCATCCTGATGGTGGTGATGATGATCTGGAAACCGCGCGGCCTGATTCGGATCAGCCGTACCGGTGTGCTTCCGCGTAAAGGAGTGGCGCCATGAATAATGAAGTCATTCTCTCGGTCGAGAACCTGATGATGCACTTTGGCGGCATCAAGGCCCTCAGTGACGTCAGCCTGCAGATCAAACGCAACTCGATTTCAGCGCTGATCGGCCCTAACGGCGCTGGCAAGACCACCGTGTTCAACTGCCTGACCGGCTTCTACAAAGCCACAGGCGGTCGCATCCAGCTCAACAGCCGCGGCACCAGCACCAACGTTATCCAGTTGTTGGGTGAGTCGTTCAAGGTCAGCGACTTCGTGTCGCCAAAAAGCTTCGGCTCCCGCCTGTTCTATAAAATGTTCGGCGGCACGCACTTGGTGAACCGCGCCGGTCTGGCGCGGACCTTCCAGAACATTCGCCTGTTCAAGGAAATGTCGGTTATCGAGAACCTGTTGGTGGCCCAGCACATGTGGGTCAACCGCAGCATGATCGCCGGGATCCTCAACACCAAAGCTTATCGCAAGGCGGAAAGCGACGCGCTGGATCATGCGTTCTATTGGCTGGAAGTGGTGAACCTGGTGGACTGCGCCAACCGCCTCGCCGGTGAACTGTCCTACGGTCAACAACGCCGTCTGGAGATCGCCCGGGCCATGTGCACGCGGCCGCAGATCATCTGCCTCGATGAACCGGCAGCGGGCCTCAACCCACAGGAAACCGAAGCACTGAGCGGCATGATCCGCCTGCTGCGCGACGAGCACGACATGACGGTGGTGCTGATCGAGCACGACATGGGCATGGTCATGAGTATTTCCGACTACATCGTGGTGCTTGACCACGGCAACGTGATTGCGGAAGGCGGCCCGGAACAGATTCGCAACGATCCAAAAGTGATCGCCGCTTACCTGGGCGCTGATGAAGAGGAGTTGGTATGAGCGTACCCATCCTCGAATTGAAAAATATCGATGTGTTTTACGGGCCGATCCAGGCCTTGAAAAAAGTATCGTTGCACATCAACGAAGGCGAAACCGTCAGCCTGATCGGCTCCAACGGCGCGGGTAAATCCACGTTGCTGATGTCGATCTTCGGTCAGCCACGGGCCAGCGGTGGGCAGATCATCTACCAGGGTGTCGACATCACCCAGAAGACCTCCCACTACATCGCGTCCCACGGCATTGCTCAGTCGCCGGAAGGGCGGCGGGTGTTTCCGGACATGAGCGTCGAGGAAAATCTGCTGATGGGCACCATTCCCATCGGTGACAAATTTGCCTCGGAAGACATGCAACGCATGTTCGAACTGTTTCCACGGCTTAAAGAACGTCGCAATCAGCGCGCCATGACCATGTCCGGTGGCGAGCAGCAGATGCTGGCCATCGCCCGTGCACTCATGAGTCGTCCCAAGCTGCTGCTGCTGGATGAGCCGTCGCTGGGTCTGGCGCCGATCATCGTCAAGCAGATATTCGCTACCTTGCGCGAATTGGCGGCGTCTGGCATGACGATTTTCCTCGTCGAGCAGAACGCCAACCACGCACTGCGGCTATCGGATCGGGCTTATGTAATGGTCAATGGCGAGATTCGCCTGACTGGCACCGGGAAAGAATTGTTGAGCAATGACGAGGTCAGAAACGCCTACCTTGGCGGTCACTGATCCCTGCTTCCTTAGATTAAAAATACGCGACGCGCCTTGGGATTTATGCCCTCGGCGCGTTTTTTTTGAATTGTGGAAAACATTTTTGGCAAGCTCTTAAACTGCGGCATAAAGGCGCTGCAAATAGTTGTTTTGTCACGGTTTTGACTTGTCCAAGATTGCTGTGGAGGTAGCTGTGGGTAACATGGGAGTAGCTGGCTGTAGCCCTTGATATACGTGGCTTACAGCGTCCTGGTTGTTTTTTGATCAGTGTTTATTCAGTGACCTTCAATGCGTTCTGTCAATGATTTTCTGGCTGGTCGTTCATACAGTCTTTCTGTCCACCGTTCCTGTGGATAAGTCGGTGGACAAGCACTGGAAAGGTCGTGCTGAGGGCCGTAGTTACTGGCATGGAGCCTTCACGTGGTTTTTCGATTGTCGGCGGCGTTTTTGACCTCGGCAGGTGTGATGCTCGGGGTCAAGCAAAAAACCCTTTGAAATCCGCAGGAGGCTGGAAATGACCGGGCTGGCAGCCATTTGCAGTTGCCCCCAAAAAATGTGTGTGGCGCTGTGGATAAGGTGGGTAAAACTCAATGCAGCCCAGGCGGGCTGCGGTCTCATGCCAGTAGAGTGTTTTTCGTACAGCAGGCAGGGGCGCAAAGTCGATTCATCCTACGCTTGCTGGTCACCTGCCTGGCCGGGCATCCTTGCGGTCTATTGCCCTTATCGAAATCATGGCTGCGTTGCGTGCGAGCCAAATCAGGAGAAAGAAATGACGTCCACCGTATTCATTACCGGTGCTACATCCGGCTTTGGCGAAGCATGTGCGCGTAAGTTTGCCGAGGCGGGTTGGTCGCTTGTGCTGACAGGACGTCGTGAAGAGCGCCTGAATGCGCTGTGCGCCGAATTGTCGACACAGACCAAGGTCCATGGCCTGGTGGTGGACGTGCGCGACCGTGCGGCCATGGAGACCGCCATTGCTGGTTTGCCGGCAGAGTTCGCGACCATTCGTGGGTTGATCAACAACGCCGGTCTGGCTTTGGGTGTTGATCCTGCGCCGAAATGCGATCTGGACGATTGGGACACCATGGTCGACACCAACGTCAAAGGCTTGATGTACACCACCCGTTTGCTGCTGCCGCGCCTGATCGCCCATGGCCGTGGCGCTTCCATCATCAACCTCGGTTCGATCGCCGGTAATTACGCCTATCCGGGCAGCCACGTGTACGGGGCCACCAAGGCGTTCGTAAAGCAGTTCTCGTTGAACCTGCGTTGCGATCTGATTGGTACCGGCGTGCGGGTAACCACGCTTGAGCCAGGCCTGTGCGAAAGCGAGTTCTCTCTGGTGCGTTTCGCCGGTGACCAAGAGCGCTATGACGCGACCTACGCTGGCGCTGAGGCGATTCAACCGCAAGACATCGCTGATACCATTTTTTGGCTGATGAACACCCCTGCGCACGTCAACGTCAACAGCCTGGAATTGATGCCGGTGAGCCAGACGTGGGCTGGTTTTGCGATTGACCGTACTCGCGGCTGAAACAGCTAAACCGCGCCGCCTGCTTCCCGAATAAATCGGTCCTACAGGGTCTGGATTGTAAAAAAATTCACCGGTAGGAGCTGCCGAAGG
>NZ_JAQGNX010000048.1 GCF_028293835.1 Pseudomonas sp. | reverse complement strand
TGCTCCATGGCCGCTGGCGCGTTGTGCGAAGTGTTGGGCGGTAATGTTCAGCAAGTGGAAAACGCAGCGGAAATCGGCATGGAACATAACCTCGGGTTGACATGCGACCCAATTGGCGGGCTGGTGCAAGTGCCCTGCATCGAGCGCAATGCCATGGGTTCGGTCAAGGCCATCAACGCGGTGCGAATGGCCTTGCGTGGCGACGGCCAACACTTTGTATCCCTCGATAATGTCATCCGCACCATGCGCCAGACCGGCGCTGACATGAAAAGTAAATACAAGGAAACAGCCCGGGGCGGGCTGGCCGTGAACATTATCGAGTGCTGACTTCAGCCTTATGCCATCCGCTGGATTCGCCGTTGTGAAGACGAGTCCGGAAAAAATCTCAGGAGCCATCAATGTCTACCGAACAGCTATTAACCACACCGCTTCACGCCCTGCACCGCGAGCTCGGCGCCAGGATGGTGCCTTTCGCCGGTTATGACATGCCTGTGCAATACACCGCTGGGGTCCTCAAGGAACACCTGCACACTCGCGCCCAAGCGGGTTTGTTCGACGTATCGCACATGGGTCAGATTCGCCTGACTGGCGCCAATGCCGCCAAGGCGCTGGAAACTCTGGTCCCGGTTGACATCATCGACCTGCCGGTTGGCATGCAACGCTATGCGGTGTTCACCAACGAAAACGGCGGCATCCTCGATGATCTGATGGTCGCCAATATCGGCAATGACCAATTGATCCTGGTGGTGAACGCCGCTTGTAAAAATGATGACTTGGCACACATCCAGAAATATCTGGCCGGTCAGTGCACCATCGAGCCGCTGTTTGAAGAACGCGCCCTGCTCGCCCTACAAGGCCCGGCAGCCGTGACTGTACTTACACGCCTGGCGCCTGAAGTGGCGAGCATGACCTTCATGCAGTTCGCCAAAATAACGCTGCTGGGTGCCGACTGCTACGTCAGTCGCTCGGGCTATACCGGTGAAGATGGTTATGAGATTTCGGTTCCGGCAGAGCACGCTGAAGCCCTGGCTCGTCGCCTGCTGGCCGAACCTGAGGTAGCGGCAATCGGCCTCGGCGCCCGGGATTCCCTGCGTCTGGAAGCAGGCTTGTGCCTGTATGGCCACGACATGAACACCGACACCACGCCCATCGAAGCCAGCCTGTTGTGGGCGATTTCCAAGGTCCGTCGTGGCGATGGCGCACGTGCAGGTGGCTTTCCTGGCGCCCAGCAAGTCTTCGCTCAGCAACAAGCTGGCGTCGCGCGTAAACGTGTCGGCTTGCTGCCACAGGAACGCACCCCTGTGCGTGAAGGCGCTGAAATCGTCGATGCCAATGACAAGGTGATAGGTGTTGTGACCAGTGGCGGCTTCGGTCCGACCCTTGGCGCGCCGTTGGTGATGGCTTATCTGGACAGCGCCTATGTCGCGCTGGACAGTGAAGTATCGGCGATTGTTCGTGGCAAAAAAGTCCCGATGAAAGTCAGCAAAATGCCTTTTGTGGCACAGCGTTACTTCCGCGGTTAATAACCGGCACGGTGGGCGCATTGGGCAAAACAGCAGGGCCTGAACGGGGCTTGTTTTTTTTGGTTCGGTAGGCGTAAAGTTTCTTAACTGTGTTTGCATGGGTCGCTTGGACCGTGACCTGGACAGTAGAGCCAAGCTTTGCTACATCCCGTTCGACGATTCTTACTTCCTGCAACCAGTCCCAGCTCTCTTTCAAAATGAAAGGAGCTGTCATCAATTCAAGTTTCAAGGGAATAAAGAGAATGTCAAATCGTCAGAGCGGTACCGTCAAGTGGTTTAACGACGAAAAGGGTTTTGGTTTTATCACTCCAGAAAGCGGGCCGGATCTGTTCGTCCATTTCCGCGCTATTCAGGGCAACGGCTTCAAGAGTCTGAAAGAAGGCCAGAAAGTTACCTTCATCTCCGTGCAGGGCCAGAAAGGCCTGCAGGCTGACGAGGTTCAAGCCGAAGGATAAGTAACTGGAACAGAAAAAGCCCCTGATGTTGATCATCAGGGGCTTTTTTATGCCTGGAATTCCGTAAAATGTTTTCTCTTTTGCAATCGAGCGTCTGCCATGTCGACCCACCAACTCCGCCCCCAGGGTGACTTTCCCATTGCAGGGTTAGGTCGTCGTCTGGCAGCCATGTTTTATGACGCCCTGCTGTGCATCGCTTTGCTGATGGTCACTACCTTGATCTACAAGCTGGTGTTGATGGCATTTGTAGGCGAGGCCAAACTGCGAACTTTATCGGAGTCCGGAGCGCTGGACGGCGACCCGCTACTGTCGACGATTTTATTGTTTGTGCTGTTTGGATTCTTTGCCAAGTTCTGGACCCACTCGGGCCAGACCCTGGGCATGCAAGTGTGGGGCATTCGTGTGCAAAACGCCGACGGTAGCGGCATCAGCCTGTGGCAAGCGCTGCTGCGTTTCGTGGTTTCGATTGGTTCGTGGCTGTGCATCGGGCTGGGGTTTATCTGGATGCTGTTCGACAAGCAAAAACGCAGCTGGCACGACATGTATTCCAATAGCCAGCTGGTGCGGATACCGAAGCAGAAATAGCTGCTGCACCCATCACCTTGCGGCACCCACGTTCTTCTGTACGAGGCAACTTGTTGGCGAGGCGTCAGACCGGACCCGCCGGATCAAGCCGCTCGCCAACACGTTGGCTCCTACAGATTGCCGCTGATTTCTTACCCCGCCCGACGCAGCAACCAGATCCCGGCGATGGCGCAGATGCCCGAAGGCACCAGCACCGCGAACAACGGGGAGAAGCCGAACACCAGGCTCGATGGACCCAGCAGGTCCTGGGCGATGCGGAAGGTGAAGCCGACCAGCACGCCTGTAAATACGCGCTGACCCAAGGTCACCGAACGCAACGGACCGAAGATGAACGAGATGGCCATCAATACCAGTGCCATGGTCACCAGCGGCTGCAGAACCTTGGTCCAGAACGCCAGCCAGTAACGACCGTTGTTCAAGCCTTGCTCTGCCAGATAGTGCGAATAACTCCACAGGCCCGAAATCGACAGCGAATCAGGCGGCAAGACCAGCGTACTCAACAACTGCGGACTCAAGGTCACATCCCACTTCTCGTCCGGGGTGGTGACGATTTCCGTGCTATCGCCGTGGAACAGCGTTGTGGTGACGTCCTGCAGCTGCCAGTGATCCTTGTCAAACTTCGCGTGTTTGGCAAAGCTCGCAATTTGCATATGGCGCTGATCGTCGAAACGGTAACGCGTCACGCCATACAGCACGCCGTTGGGTTGCACGGCGTTGATGTGGATGAATTCCTCACCCTCACGGTGCCACACGCCGTACTTGCTGCTTTGGGCGTCGCCGCCGCCCTGAGCCAGGGAGCGATTGGACTGAGCCATGTCCTCGCTGACCGGGGCGACATATTCGCCAACCAACACGCCAGCAACCATCAGCAGCAGCATTGGCTTCATGACGGCCCACACAATACGGCCGATGGACACGCCCGCCGCACGCATGATCGTCAATTCACTGCTGCTGGCCAGGCTACCCAGCCCCACCAGACAGCCGATCAATGCCGCCATGGGCAACATCTCATACACCCGCCGAGGCGCGGTTAACAGGACAAAGGAGCTGGCATCCAGCAAGGTGTAGGTGTCGCTGACGTCGCCCATTTCATCGATGAACGCAAACAACGACGCCAAGCCCAGAATGACGCCAAGCACACCCAAAATAGCGACCAGAACGCTCTTGCCGATGTAACGGTCGAGTTTAACCACGGGCCACCTCCTTCGCATCGCGGCGGCTGGCCACGCTCAACCGCAGGTGTTCCCAGTACAGCAACAGCACGCCGACCCCCAGAAACAGCGCGTGTACCCACCACAAGCCAAGGGCAATCGGGATTTTTCCACGCTCCAGCGCCCCGCGCGCAGCAATCAGGACGGTGAGATAAGCCATATACAGAAGAATCGCCGGAAGCAATTTGAGGAAACGCCCTTGACGCGGGTTGGCCTTGGACAGCGGAACGGCAATCAGCGTCACGATAAAGACCAGCAACGGCAGAGACAGGCGCCACTGCAATTCCGCTCTGGAGCGCAGAGTGTCATTACCGATCAGATCACGGGTAGGAATGGCTTCGCGATCAGTCACTTCCTGGGCGATCTCCGGTTTAGGAAGTACCGCACCGTAGATGTCGTATTTGATGGCGCGGTAGTTCGCTTCGCCAGGGTTACCGTCGTAGCGATAACCGTTTTCCAGAATCAGGTAGCGCGTGCCGTCGGGCTTGACCTCCTGGCGACCCTTCTCGGCGACCAGCACAGAAATCCCTTGATCCTTTTTTCCATCCCGCGACAGACGTTTTTCGGAAATGAATACGCCGCCCAACTGGGCGCGGTCTTCGGACAGGGTTTCGGTATAGGTAATCCGGGAGCCGTCACGCAGCGCCTGAAAGCGCCCCGGCACCAACGTATCGAATTCAGTCATCGCGTCCTGTTGATTGACGATCATCGCCACTTGCGCCGCGCCCTGGGGTGCCAACCCCAGGCTTAACCATGTGACCACCAAAGCCACCAGGGTCGCGGGGGCGAGGGTCATCCACAACAAGCGTTGCTGACTCATGCCAGTGGCGGCCAGCACGGTCATTTCGCTTTCGAGGTAAAGCCGACCGTACGCCAGGAGAATGCCCAGAAACAGACCCAGCGGCAGGATTAATTGCATGAAGCCCGGCAGACGAAAGCCCATGATCATGAACAGGACGCCGGGATCGAGCGCGCCCGATGCAGCTTGAGCCAGGTATTTAATAAAACGTCCGCTCATGATGATTACCAGCAACACAGCGCTGACCGCGCTCATGGTAACCAGCACTTCTCGGGACAGATAACGAAAGACGATCAAACCAGACACTCCAGGATTGTCGGGCACAGACGGCCAAACAATAAAAACGTATCAGCCACTATGACTAACGGCTCGCAGAGACGAACCACCAAAAAAATATGCGGCATTATCCTGTGATTGGGGGTGTCTGTCACTGCGCGCTCCAAATAGAACGTTCTAACCCAGGTGGAGCAACGCCGCGCAGGGTAAAAAACGTAGCACGCGAAGGGTTGTCAGGTTCCGCACGTGAGGGTCAAACTGCGTGCCTTGTGGTAAGTCACCCAGGACGAAACGACGCTCTGTGACTGCACCCTCATTTTTTTTTGCGAAAACCCACAGTTTATCGGGGACCCCGACATGGAATTTGTTGTTAAAAGCACTAGCCCAGAAACCTTGAAAACCGCCACGTTGGTGGTCGCCGTTGCCGAAGGTCGTGTGCTTAGCGACGCTGCAAAAAGCCTCGACACGTTGAGCGGTGGCGCTATTGCTGCGGTTCTCAAACGTGGCGACCTGGCTGGAAAAGTCGGTCAGAGCCTGTTGCTGCACAGTCTGCCCAACCTCAAAGCCGAACGCGTGTTGCTGGTTGGCGTCGGTAAAGACGGCGAATTGTCCGACCGTCAGTTCCGCAAAGTCGTCGCGGGCGTGTTGTCTGTACTGAAAGGCCTTGGCGGCAGCGATGCGGTATTGGTTTTCGACGGCTTGATTGTGAAAAACCGCGACACGTATGGCAAAGCGCGTCTGTTGGTAGAAACCCTGGCTGATGGCGAATATGTATTCGATCGCTTCAAGAGCCAGAAAGCCGAACCCCGCGCGCTGAAAAAAATCACCTTACTGACCAGCAAAACCACCCAGGCTGACACCGAGCGTGCCGCCACTCACGCGGCTGCCATCGCCACTGGCATGGCTTTCACTCGCGACCTGGGCAACCTGCCGCCGAACATTTGCCACCCAAGCTACTTGGCTGAAGAAGCCAAGAGCCTGGGCAAAGAGCATAAATACCTCAAGGTCGAGATTCACGACGAGAAAAAGCTCAAGGAACTGGGCATGGGCGCGTTCCTCGCGGTGTCCATCGGCAGTGAACAGCCGCCACGTTTGATCGTGATGAACTATCAAGGTGGCAAAAAATCCGACAAGCCATTCGTGCTGGTCGGCAAAGGCATTACCTTCGATACCGGCGGCATCAGCATCAAGCCAGCTGCCGGCATGGACGAGATGAAGTTCGACATGTGCGGCGCCGCCAGCGTCTTCGGTACCCTGCGTGCCGTGCTTGAGCTGCAATTGCCGATCAACCTGGTGTGCCTGCTGGCCTGCGCCGAAAACATGCCGAGCGGCAGTGCCACTCGCCCCGGCGACATTGTCAGCACCATGAGCGGCCAGACCGTCGAAATTCTCAACACCGACGCCGAAGGCCGTCTGGTGCTGTGCGATACCCTGACCTACGCCGAACGCTTCAAGCCTCAGGCGGTCATCGATATTGCCACCCTGACCGGCGCCTGTGTGGTTGCCCTGGGCGGCCATACCTCAGGTCTGATGGGCAACAACGACGAACTGATCGGCCAACTGCTGGACGCCGGCAAACAAGCCGACGACCGTGCCTGGCAATTGCCGTTGTTCGATGAGTACCAGGAACAATTGGACAGTCCGTTCGCCGACATTGCCAACATCGGCGGCCCGAAAGGCGGCACGATCACGGCGGGTTGCTTCCTGTCACGCTTCGCCAAGGCCTACAACTGGGCGCACCTGGACATCGCTGGCACCGCATGGCTGAGCGGCAAGGATAAGGGCGCCACTGGCCGTCCGGTTCCGTTGTTGACTCAATACCTGCTCGATCGCGCTGGCGTATAAACGCAGTGGGCGCGTTAGCTCAGGCTGATGCGCCCTGCGTTCTGGAACTGACATGACCCAAGTCGATTTTTACATCTTGCCCAGCGCCGACCCGCTGGCACGCCTGGACTTCGCCTGCAAACTCAGCGAAAAAGCCTGGCGCCTGGGCCATCGGGTGTACCTGCATTGCAGCGACGCCGCTCAACGCGATGATCTCGACGCACGGCTGTGGCGCTTCAAAGGCGAAAGCTTCGTGCCCCACGGCAATGCCGAAGATGATCACGACGCGCCGATCGTATTGGGACTGGGCGATGATCCGGGGCACCATCAAGATTTGTTGGTCAACCTGGACCTGCGCATCCCTGAATTTTTCAAACGTTTCGCCCGCGTGGCGGAAGTGGTAGTAGAAGATTCCGTAATTCGTCTGGCCGCACGAGAGAGTTTTCGTTTCTATCGTGAACAGGGCTATCCTCTGCAAGATCATCGGTTACAGCGTCTCTGAGTACACCATGGATACTCCAAAACCCCTGAAAGACTCTGCGCATTTACTGGACGACCTTGAGTCGATCCGGCAGTTGCTCGGTGATGATTCATTGCAGCCCCCATTGCTGACCGACAGCGTGACGGGCGATGTGCAAATCCCGTTGTTGTTCGATGTGGTGGGCGCGCGCGCAACGGCTGCGGCCAACGGCGAAGCGGTCGAGATTCCGTTTTTGCAGGTCGAACCGGTTGCAGTCCAGGCCACCAGTGTTGAAGAAGACGAGGCGGACATCCCCACGTTGACACCTGAACCCGCGGCCGAACCTGCGGCGCCCAACCCGGACCTGTTGCTGCACCTGGACAACGAACTGCGCGCCGCCGCGCAATTGATCATGCAAGACGTCATCGACGACTTCGCTCCGCACATCGAAACTGAAATCAAACGCCGGCTTGACGCAAGAATGGAGCGGTTGTTGAGTCAATATCAGTCCTGAACCTGCCTCTTGTAGGAGCGCGCTTGCCCGCGATGCAGTGCGCAGCGCTGCGAAAAATGGTGAATTTCAATCGCCGGAAGGCCCTTCGGTCCTTATCGCGGGCAAGCGCGCTCCTACAGTCGTTTTTCATGCCACGCCTATAACAACCCGATGCCGCTGGTAGCTTGCGGCTTACAGCTTGTGGCTTGAAACTGCCCCTCCCGCTATACTTGTCGGCTTTCCTGAATTAATGCCAATAGGGTCCCGCCGCGCATGGAAAAGACCTACCAGCCGCACGCCATTGAAACTTCCTGGTATCAAACCTGGGAGTCCGAGAACTATTTCGCTCCGCAGGGTGCCGGTGACCCTTACACCATCATGATTCCGCCGCCGAACGTCACCGGCAGTCTGCACATGGGTCACGGCTTCAACAACGCGATCATGGACGCCTTGATCCGTTTCCGTCGCATGCAGGGTCGTAACACCCTATGGCAACCGGGCACCGACCACGCCGGTATTGCCACGCAAATGCTCGTGGAACGCCAGATCGAGGCTCAAGGCTTGAGCCGTCATGATCTGGGTCGCGATAAATTCCTGGAAAAAATCTGGGAATGGAAGGACCAGTCCGGCGGCAACATCAGCCGTCAGATTCGTCGTTTGGGTTCTTCCGTGGACTGGAGCCGCGAGCGCTTCACCATGGACGACGGCCTGTCTGATTCTGTGAAAGAAGCATTCGTACGCTTGCACGAAGACGGCCTGATCTATCGCGGCAAGCGCCTGGTCAACTGGGACACCAAGCTGCACACTGCTATTTCCGACCTGGAAGTGGAAAACCACGACGAGAAAGGTTTCCTCTGGAACCTGCGTTATCCACTGGCCGATGGCGCGAAAACCGCTGATGGCCTGGATTACCTGGTTGTCGCGACTACGCGCCCGGAAACCATGCTCGGCGACGCCGCCGTTGCCGTTAACCCGCAAGACGAACGCTACCAGGCCCTGATCGGTACGTTCGTTGAACTGCCATTGGTTGGCCGCCGCATTCCAATCATCGCTGATGATTACTGCGATCCTGAATTCGGCACCGGCTGCGTGAAAATCACCCCGGCCCACGATTTCAACGATTACGAAGTGGGCAAGCGCCACAACCTTCCGTTGCTGAATATTTTCGACAAAAACGCTGCTGTCCTGCCTGCCGCACAGGTGTTCAACATCGATGGCACGCTAAACGAGCTGATCGACGGCACCCTGCCCGCTGCGTATGCCGGGCTGGACCGTTTCGAAGCGCGCAAGCAAATCGTCGCAGCCTTCGATGCTGCAGGCCTGCTGGTCAGCGTCGACGACCACGCATTGAAAGTGCCCAAGGGCGACCGCTCCGGGACCATCATCGAACCGTGGCTGACCGACCAGTGGTACGTCTCCACCAAGCCGCTGGCTGAGCAGGCCATCGCGGCTGTGGAAGACGGGCGCATTGCGTTCGTGCCCAAGCAGTACGAAAACATGTACTTCTCGTGGATGCGTGACATCCAGGACTGGTGCATCAGCCGCCAGCTGTGGTGGGGCCATCGGATTCCGGCCTGGTACGACGAGTCGGGCAAGGTCTATGTCGGCCGCGACGAAGCCGAAGTCCGCGCCAAGAACAACCTCGGCCCAGAGGTTGCGCTGCAGCAGGACAACGACGTGCTCGACACCTGGTTCAGTTCGGGCCTTTGGACGTTCTCGACGCTTGGCTGGCCGGAAAAAACCGAAGCGCTGAAAACCTTCCACTCCACCGACGTGCTGGTCACCGGTTTCGATATCATTTTCTTCTGGGTTGCCCGGATGATCATGCTCACCATGCATTTGGTGAAGAACGAAGACGGTACGCCGCAAGTTCCGTTCAAGACCGTTTACGTACACGGTCTGGTCCGCGACGGCCTCGGTCAGAAGATGTCCAAGTCCAAGGGCAACGTTCTTGACCCGCTGGACATCATCGACGGTATCGAACTGGAAGATCTGGTTGCCAAGCGCACCACGGGCTTAATGCAGCCAAAACTGCAGAAGAAGATCGAAAAGCAGACCCGTGACGAGTTTGCGGACGGCATCGCCAGCTACGGCACCGATGCCCTGCGCTTCACCTTCTGCTCGCTGGCGTCTACCGGCCGCGACATCAAGTTCGATATGGGCCGCGTTGAAGGCTATCGCAACTTCTGCAACAAAATCTGGAACGCAGCCCGCTACGTTCTGGACAAAGGTGAAGATTGCGGCCAAAACGGCGAAGCGGTTGAGTTGTCATTGGCTGATCGCTGGATCATTTCGCAGTTGCAGCGCACCGAAGCCGAAGTGACCCGTCAACTGGATCAGTTCCGCTTCGACCTCGCGGCACAAGCCTTGTACGAGTTCATCTGGAACCAGTATTGCGACTGGTACCTTGAGCTGTCCAAGCCCGTGCTGTGGGACGAGAACGCACCGGTGGAGCGTCAACGTGGCACTCGCCGTACGCTGGTTCGGGTATTGGAAGTAGCGTTGCGCCTGGCCCATCCGTTCATGCCGTTCATTACCGAAGAAATCTGGCAGCGCCTCGCGCCACTGGCGGGCGTGACCGGCAAGACCATCATGCTGCAACCTTGGCCAGTGGCCAACGAAGCACGGATTGATCAGGCCGCCGAAGACGACATCGAATGGCTCAAGGGTTTGATGCTGGGCACGCGAAACATCCGCGGGGAAATGAACATCGGTCCCGGCAAGCCGCTGCAATTGTTCCTGAAGAATGTCAGTGCCGAAGACCAGCGTCGCCTCACGGAAAACGATTACCTGCTGAAAAAACTGGCTAAGCTTGAGTCCATCACCGTGTTGGCGGAGGGTGTTGAAGCGCCGCTGTCCGCTACGGCTTTGGTCGGCGAGATGGAAGTGCTGGTGCCGATGGCAGGCCTGATCGACAAAGCCGCCGAGCTGGCGCGTCTGGACAAAGAAATCCTGCGCCTGCAAGGTGAAGTGCAACGGGTGGGCGGCAAGTTGTCCAATGCGGCCTTCGTCGACAAGGCGCCACCTGAAGTGATTGCCAAGGAACGCGCCAAACTGACCGAAGCGGAACAAGCCTTGGGCAAACTGGCGGAACAACACGCACGCATCGCCAGTTTGTAAGGGCGACATCAGGCCGGTCCGTTAGCGGGCCGGCTTCTCTGTAGGAGCGCGCTTGCCCGCGATATGGCCAGCCCTGACACCGAAGGTTTTGATCATGAAACGCGGTGCCTGACCCAAAGCAATCGCGGGCAAGCGCGCTCCTACAGCGTGATGCACCTGCATTCACAGAATTGAATTCCATGACTACCCCAGACAAACCAAAAGCCACGATGCATCCGCGCAACCGCCACCAGGGCCGTTACGACTTCCCGAAGCTGATTAAAAGCAGCCCTGAGCTGGCCGAGTTCGTAGTGGTCAATCCGTACGGCAACGAAAGCATTGATTTCGCTAACCCATCGGCAGTGCGAGTGTTCAACCGCGCGCTGCTGAAATCGTTCTATGGCGTTGCACACTGGGATATCCCACCTGATTACCTGTGCCCGCCGATTCCTGGCCGTGCCGACTATCTGCACTTTCTCGCCGATCTGCTGGCCGAGAGCAACGAGGGGGTTATCCCGCGGGGCGCTTCAATTCGTGCGTTGGACATCGGCATGGGCGCGAACTGTGTCTACCCCTTGATTGGCCACAGCGATTACGGCTGGCAGTTCCTCGGTTCGGACATCGACCCGACGGCGATTTCTGGCGCCACCGCCATCGTCAAATCCAACAACCTGCAAAAAGTCATCAGCCTGCGCCTGCAAAGCAACCGTAAGCAGATCCTGCTGGATCTGCTGCACGGCGAAGAGCGTTTTGACCTGAGCCTGTGCAACCCGCCGTTCCACGCGTCGATAGATGAAGCGCGACGTGGCAGTCAACGCAAATGGCGCGCACTGGGCAAAGCTGACCCGAAACGCACGTTGCCGGTACTGAACTTCGGTGGGCAGTCCCAGGAACTGTGGTGCGAAGGTGGCGAAATCGGCTTCGTGACGCAGTTGATCAACGAAAGCAAACACGTGCCGCAGCAAGTGTTCTGGTTCAGCACGCTGGTTTCGAAAGCGTCAAACTTGCCGTTGATTCAAAGCACGCTGAAGAAAGCCGGGGTTTTTGACAGCCGCGTGGTAGAGATGTCCCAGGGCCAGAAACAAAGCCGCTTCGTGGCCTGGACCTTCCTCGACAACACCCAACAGCGCATCTGGCGCGAAAAGCGCTGGGCAGCCGCCAAGGTTTGATCCACCTGAAAACACAACCTCTGTAGGGAGCCAGCTGGTTGGCGAGACTTGAATTGCCTCGCCAACCAGTTGGCTCCTACAAGGATTAGCGAACATCAGACAGAAAAAAGCCGTGCCCGGAGTGATCCGGAGCACGGCTTTTTTATAGCAAGATCAGGTTGCCTGTCAGGGCAAACAAATACTTACTTGTTCACCGAGTCGCTAAGGCTTTTAGCCGGTACGAACTTGATGACTTTCTTGGCAGCGATTTCGATGGCAGCGCCAGTCGAAGGGTTACGGCCGGTGCGAGCTGGACGCTCAGTTACTTTCAATTTGCCAATGCCTGGCAAAGTGATTTCAGCGCCGTTTTCCAGTTGATCAGCAACAATCTGGCCCAATTGCTCAAGAGCATTACGCGCGGTGGTTTTTGGCGCGTCGATAGCTTCGGCGATATCGGCGATCAATTGGTCTTTAGTCATTGCCATGGTGGTGTTCCTTCCCTATCTAATTCATTTGGATTGCAGAGTGCGGCGTCGGCCCGGGGCCAGGCAAAAAACCTGGCCCTCACGTAGCAGCCACGATCAATCGCGAAATGTAGATGCTGAAACCGGACTTTGGTTCGGCCTGACGCTTACAAACTGCATGCTCAGCGCTCTTCAGTGCGCAAGACCGGGCAAAACTAGCACAGAGACACGCAAATATCCGCCCCTACCTACCCATTTGGTCAGCTTTAGGGCGCTAAAAGGTAAAAAATGCAGGCCTGGCGCTCATTTCCGGTTAAAAAGCGGCCGCTGAGGGACGCATCGGCGGCATGCAAGGTGCGTTACACTGGCCGCCTTTGAATTGAGCCCAGCCCTCCCCCGCCGCTCTTCATCTCCGTTTTTCCAGCCGAGAAGCCCATGCCGATCCGTCACTGCATCGTCCACCTGATCGAGAAAAAACCTGACGGTACGCCAGCAGTTCTCCATGCACGCGACTCAGAACTCGCTGAGTCCCAGGCCATCGAAAACATGCTCGCCGACCTCAACGAGAGCTACAACGCCAAGCAAGGCAAGGCATGGGGCTTTTTTCATGCTGAATCCGGCGCGCATCCATTCAGTGGCTGGCTGAAGGAATACCTGGACGGCGGTAAAGACTTCACTGCCTTCAGCCGCATCGCGGTCGAACACCTGCAAAAGCTGATGGAAGAATCCAACCTGTCGGTGGGTGGCCACGTGTTGTTCGCTCATTACCAACAAGGTATGACCGACTACTTGGCCATCGCCCTGCTGCACCACAGTGAAGGCGTCGCCGTGAACGCCGAGCTTGACGTCACGCCGTCGCGCCATCTGGACCTGGGCACCTTGCACCTGGCGGCGCGCATCAACGTCTCTGAATGGCAGAACAACAAACAGTCCAAGCAATACATCTCGTTCATCAAAGGCAAAAACGGCAAAAAAGTGTCTGAATATTTCCGCGACTTCATCGGTTGTCAGGAAGGCGTCGACGGCCCCGGTGAAACCCGCACCCTGCTCAAGGCATTCAGCGACTTCGTCGAGAGCGAAGACTTGCCGGAAGAGTCGGCCCGGGAAAAAACCAAAACATTGGTGGAATACGCCACCAGCCAAAACAAAATGGGCGAACCCATGGGCTTGGAGGAATTGTCCGGCTTGATCGACGAAGAGCGTCCACGTGCCTTCTACGATCACATCCGTAACAAGGACTACGGGCTGTCGCCAGAGATACCCGCGGATAAGCGCACCCTGAACCAGTTTCGTCGCTTCACCGGCCGCGCAGAGGGCCTGTCCATCAGCTTTGAAGCGCACCTGCTGGGCGACAAGATCGAATACGACGAAGAAGCCGGCACGTTGATCATCAAAGGCCTGCCCACCCAACTCACCGACCAGCTCAAACGCCGCTGATTGTTTATGAACTCATCTGTAGGAGGCAGCGTGTTGGCGAAGCTTATATGGCCTCGCCAACACGTTGGCTCCTGCAGGGGATTGATCGGGGAAAAGCTCATCATGCTCATCCGCACACTGAAGAAATTTGTACTGATCATGCTGGTGGTGGTCGCCTACCAGAACTGGGGCAAGATTGAACATTTCTTCAGTCCAGACACCGCGGTGGCCAGCCAAACCCAGGCCCAGGCCAAGGTTGTGCTGTATGCCACCGACTGGTGCGGCTACTGCAAACAGACGCGACGCTTTCTCGACAGCAAGGGCATTCCCTACCGCGAATTCGATATCGAAAAATCTGCCGAAGGCCGCAAAGCCTATGAGGCGCTCGGCGGCCGTGGCATCCCGCTGATCGACGTGAACGGCACGATAATCAGAGGGTTTAGCCCGGACGAGATATTAGCCGCGCTCAAGTGACAAGCCGCTCATTAGCGCGCCTCGATTCGAAACCCGAAACGCGGAAAGTGCACATGAATAACGCCCGTGTGCTCATCTTCCCGGCGCAGGATCAGTTCCTCGCGGCCGGTGAACACTAACTCGCCTTCGACCGGATCAACGCCGTAGTCGATGGCAGAAATAACAACCTGCTGACCGGGGATGAAGCCGTTCGGGTCAGTGAATGCCTCGTCTGGCAGCGGCGCAGGTGTAGCGTTTCTGGCGATTTCAAGGGCGTCGGCTGAGCTCAATGTATTGAACGCGCCGTGACCAAGGCCTTCCACGCGCTGGAACCACGCGCTGATGGCCGGGTATTCATCCACTAATGGTGCGGTGAAGGAGCCTTGTTTGACGAACCACAGCGGGTGGGCCAGGGCGAGGTCAGCGAGTGAAGGCTCACCGAACAGGAAGTCGCCGTTGCGCTCAAGCTGCAGTTCAAGCCTGGCCATTATCGTCGGCCATTGGTGTTTGGCCTGTTCCAGCGTGACGCGCATTACATTGCCGCCGGTGAACAGCGCTTTGCGGTCTGACATGAACGCCTGAATACCTTCTGGCGGTAGTTTGGCGAAACGTTCCGCGGCAGATGCAGGTTGCAGCGCAAGACTGACCGCGTGCAGGAACATGACCGAATCGGCCCAGGCGGCGAAGCTGGCCACGGTGAATTCCTGGCCTTCGGGAAAGAACGCAGGCAGGGCTTTTTCCTGCTCCAGACGACGGGCAATGATAGCGGTATCACAATAGATATCTGCGCCCACTTGCAGCACCGGCGTTTTACGGTAGCCGCCGGTCAGAAGGGTCAGGTCTGGCTTTGGCATGATCGGCGAGATCACCACCGAGCGCCACGACAGCCCTTTGAACCCCAGCATTAACCGGGCTTTTTCGGCGAACGGAGAGGTTGGATAGTGGTGCAGGATCAGCTCTGACATGTTCGGCTCCGCCTTCAAATGCAAAGCCAGAAGCTTACTCGTCAGGGCGCCGGGCGCCTATCCGGTCAGCCTGATAGCGAGTCATCACGAGGGTGGATTAATAACCGCCTCAAACCCGCCCGCCAAACTTGCCACCAGGATTTCCTTGGCGCTTTTTTTCAATTGTTTGATCAATCGTTCCTGGCGCAGAGCTTCTCGCTTGTCGACACACGCTTCGATGTACACCAGCGCTACGGCCGGGCTGGAATAAAAAAAACGCGCGCCTTTACCGCTTTGATGCGCCACAAAACGCCGCTGGGGGTCATCGCTGACTCCGCAGTACAACGAGCCATTGGCTGCGCGCACCAGATAGACGAACCAGGGCTTGGGGGTGATGGTCGCCAAGGTGGCACCGCTAGCAGCAGAACTGGCTGAAGAGCTGACTGAAGAGCTGGGCATTTGCTGATGACGCCTGCCTACACAGAGGAAGTGGGCAATTCTAACAGATGACCAACTCTACAGCCTGACAGTGCCTTAATCGTCGTACTTGAGCCCTTCTCGGTGCGTCAGTTCTCTGATGAGGTTGCGTTCCCGGTCTTTTTGCTGCTCTTGCAACACATCGGCCCGGTTCAGGTATTCATCGTTCATCTCCGGAAATTCATCTTCCAGGCGTACCCTTTCCTGCTGGAACGTTGCTTCCAGCTCGGCAAACTCCGTAGCGTAGGCATCGCGTAACCAACTGACCCAAAAATCCCGGTCCACTGCCGAGGTTAAAAATCCCGCGCCATGCTGGTTGGTCATTACCTCGGTTTGAACGAGCAGCAGCTCTTCAGGCGTTACCGATGCAGCCGCCCTGTACAACATGTTAGTCGGAGGCTGCGGCAGACCGAGGCGCTCGGCCAGGCTCAAGCGGTAAGCCATGCGTACCTCTGCCGCATCGCGGCCTCGGTTATTAGCCAGCGCGATGCGATCGACTTCATCCAGTCGATATAACTGGCGCATGAGTCGGAAGAGTACGGGCCCGCGCTCCGTTTCCGGTATCCCCCGCAGTGAGTTGCGGGTATAGACCTGAACTTCCATCTGATTGAACTGCAGACGAATACCGTCAGCGCAGGTTCGATTGGCGATAGGCTCCTCAGCCATGACATTGAGCAGCATCCGTAACTCCACGTCTTGGGCTGCGGCTTCCAGGACATTCCATACACGCAACGTCAGTTCGCTGCGCGCCCTGTGAAAGTCCGCAGATTCTTGAAGACGGCCAATCAATGCCATGAATTCGGAAGCGTCGTCAGACGTATCAAGTTCGACCCACACGGCACGATGAGCGGCCATTTCATCGCTAGTACCCATCAGCCAGGGATCGACGGTTGGTCGTCCAGAAGGTGACGGGTTCAATCGACCGTGCCGGTGTACGGCGAAATCTGAATCCGAGTCTGAGTCTGAGTCTGAACCCGAATCCGAACTACCGGGATCGGACGACCAAGCGCGCTCGGTGGGCAGATTGCGAATATCGTCGGGCAAGTCCATGTAGAAACTGAACGACCTATGATTCCCATGCTCACCTACATGGGCGGCGACCATCGTCTCGCGGGACAACGGATTTTCGTTTAACGAAATCTCCGTGTGGGCTACATCGTTGCGGCGATTTCGCAGTATTTCGTCAGGTATCTCTATCAGATCGTTTTCGCAAAGCGACAGCGACGTGATGTGTGTTGGAACAAGCTCCGTCAACCACTCGGGCCACTGGGCCAGCCCCATATTGTCCAGGGTCAAAGACTCCCAATACAGGCCTGCCAACGGGGGCGTGATGGTGATGGAGTCAAGCCTGTTGCCGCTCAGGTTGAGATGTTGAAGCCCTTCCAGGCCCCCGAGGAACTCCATGGCGTCTTGGTCTATCAACATGTCATGCTCGGTCAGCCCCAACTCCCTCAGACGGGGCAGCTCAGCCAGTATGCGAGGGGGTGCCGTAAGCGCAGGAGAATGGTTGACGATATCCAGGCTGGTTATACGCTGGAACCGCGCTAGAAAATGATCAAGCTGGGCCTCGTCCGCCACCACATTTCGTAAGATCAGTTCGGAGACGTTGCGGTAAAAAGCCTCCGGTAATTGTTGTGGAAAACTCGACAGCAGGGACGACTCAACCAATACGGCGAGGGGAGAACGCCCCGCAACCGCCCGCGACCAGTGACGGAGCAATCCTTCACTTATTTGCCTTCTGGTCTGCGGCGTATCGCCGAGATAGTCAGCACTTGGAGGGGATGCAGCTTCCCAATCTCGCAAGGCTGTTTCCAGTTCGGCCTGTTCTTGTAACAACTCCGCCAAGCGCAATTCCAGCGCGGGCGGTACATCCATATTGAAACTGAAAGACCCGCCCGCCCTGGCCTCGCCCAGAAGGGCTTCGAGGATTGTGCTACGGGACAACTGATTGCCACGCAAGGAAATTCGCGTATGGGTAGGAGTATTCAATTCGCGACCAATGATGTGGTCCGGCAGCACGGCGATCCGATTATCGTTCAGTGACAACTCGCCGATGTGGTCGGGCAACAGATTATTGAGCCATGCGGGCCAGCGCTCCAGACCCACGCGGTCGAGGCCCAGGTACCGAAGGTTCAGATGAATCGCCTCCGCAGGGGCATTGAAGGCTGTGAAGTTGTTACCACTCAAATCCAGCCGTTCAAGGTGCTGTAAACCCGTGAAGCGTTCCAGGTCGGCCGCTTGAAAGTCCATCCCCTGGTTAGTCAGACTCAGCGCTCGCAGATTAGGGAGGTGGGTTGAAACGATACGCGGAAGCGCAACAAAATTCGGCGTCAAGAACGCGGCCGAAACCGAACTGGTAATTTCCAGCGACGTCAATTGGGGAAGTCGGCTGAAAAATGCCTCGAGCACGTCTGTGCGATCAGGCGCGTATAACGAAAAGTGCGAACGGTCCATACGCAACAGCACGTCGGACATTTGGAGCCATTGAACGCGATTGAGGAAGAAGTCCGGCAATTGCTCAGGGAAATCCTCCAGCCCGACATTGCCCAGGCGCAACGTAGCTGTCGCTTCACCCGTGCCTAGAACACTGGCTTGCCAATAAGCCTCAATCGATTCGCCAATCCTGGTCCGGCTCGCCATCCTCAAAGCGCTCATGCCTTCTATTGCACTCGATGTGTCAGCCCATTGTGAGAGGCTAGCGCGCAATGCCCGACGCTCTTCCAGCAGGACATCCAGGCGGGCATTGACATCAGCGTTGGTCATTCCAGCCTCGCGCATACCCGCAATAACCTGCTGCGGGGTGATACCGTCCAGTTCAAGCAAGCCGATTTTATCCAAGAGATGATCTTCCAGAATGTATCCCGGCAGCATGCCCCTGCCACTCAAGGGATAGCCCAGGCGAGCCCGCTTGATCCGCTTCGGTGAATTGAATTTGAGGCGTATTTTCTGCTGCCCGAGCGCGCGGGATGCTTGCTGCCGATCGCTAGTCGCCAGCCTGGCAAGCGCTTGATTTAACTCCGCGTCTTGTCCTGCTTGCGGGAAGCCTAATTCCTTTCGGGGGCCGTCAGGCAGCGCATGCAAGATCGAAGCACATAGATTATTGCCGTCTCTGGGAATACCGTTGAGCTCCTTTGCGTCAGCGTCAAACGCTTGATACTGGCCCTTGGACTTCACCAGAATCTTGCGTTCGCTCGCTTGAGGCTCACCGACGCTGTCCAGCAGCAGGCCTGATGGCGAGCCTTCGCGCACTTCCAGGCGTACCTGATCAGACCAGCCGGGCAATTGTGTCAGTAGGCGCAGGCTCAAGGTTTCGGTATCGGCGTTGCGTACGGACTTCAGGAAAAAACCCTCCAGCGCCCGGTTCAGTCGGGTTTCACTCTGCTGCCAGGCGGCTGCCTCGGCCACACGTAAAGGTATGCGTCCGGTATCCAGCATCTGCTGTTTTTCGGCAGTGGTGAGGGTCACCAGCATGTCCTCTGCTACCGCCTCAGGGGTCGTCGGGAAGTCACGCTGGATCACCTTGACGAGGGGGTCCGTGGAGATTTCACTGGCGGTATATAAACGCTCGAATTGATCGGCGCGTGTAGTGCCCGGTTCGCTGTTGGAGGTTTCAAGCCGTGAGTCCAGCTTGAAACGCTTAATCGTATCGCTCAGTTGCCCAGGAGGGGGCACGCTGTCTGAATGAACCTGGCGCAAGACCGATTCGTCGATATCAGTAATGGCCAGTATTTCCTCGGCGGCCGTTTCGCTCAAGCCCGATACAGAATGGCCCAGACGTTTAAATAACTTGTCTTTAGCCCACTGCTGCGCTTGTTCCCCCTCATGCCGGAAAGCGCCGACACCATTATGTTCGAGCGCAGGCGAAAACAAATGCTCGTTGTTCGGATGCTTGATCACCCATCTATTCAGCGTCTTATGGTGCTGAATCTCGTAGTGCTTATCGTCGATGGACAAGTACTTTTTGCCGTCGTGGTCTATCACTCCGGCACCATCGGTACGGACGCCTTCTGGAAGTGCGCTTCGTAGTTCAAACGGCGTTAAATCAGGTTTCCAGAGCCGGGTTTTTCCGTTGTTCAACGTGATGGGAACCACCTTGCCAATAAAATTGTTGCCGGTAATCGGCGGCGGTTCCGGCACTTGATGGCCTGCAACCAGCAGCGCCATAAACGCAATCTGCCCAGCGGCACCCATCAGGTGATCAAGCCCTTCTTCCAGATCGCCGTGGCTCAAATCCTGAAGACCGTGATAGACCTCCCCGACCAACTCCAGTGTCGCGTCAATCATCATGACCGCGCCTAAGGGTGGAATAACGAACGAAGCAACATTAAGTACGTTCATGCCCACACTCAGCCAAAACTGCAGGCGTTCCTGACGGCTTTTCGCGTCCTCCTCCTCCGTAGGCACCGCCAGGAATCGAGCGTTATCCTTCAACAGAAACAAATGCTGCCTGTGCATCCTGCTAAATGGATTTTCCAGGAGTCGATCAGTGCCGACCACCAGATTTGCCGTGGGATCAGCGGCGTGATGCCATAGCCCCCGGGTGAACATGCTTCCATCCAGGGGCATCAAAGGGAAAAGATGCTTGTTCAGATGGGTGAAAAACTCCGCCCTTTGTCGCTCGCCAATGAGTCGGGCGAAAAACGACTGGTAGGACTTATCCATTAATCGCGTGCGAAGATCGTTTTCCAGTTCGACCAGCGAGGTGTATTCAGTAAATGGGCTGACCGGGTCCTGGGGGATGTACATGACGGTGGGAACCTGGGTCGTGGTCCAGACCCGCCGCGGGCTGATCAATAACACCCGAGGAATTTCAATGCCAAACAATGTCAGGCGTTGCAACAGCAAGAGCTCACCGTTGAATCGAGGCTTAGGTTGCTGCCGGGCCAATGCGATTGCCGCCGAGCACGCCTGTCGGCTGATGGCCTTTGTCATTGCAGCTGCGCGGGCATAGACCTCCATGTCGGCCTGGTCATTGGCCATGAATATTGCCCGGGCATTGAAGCGAGCCGCGTCCTTGGCATCGCCAGGTGCAGAATCAGGTTCAAGTACTTCACTCAGATGGTCCTGATACTTACGCCCCAGGTTCAAGTGTCGGCACAGGTCGATGAATTCCTGGGGCTTAATCCCCTTCGGATGGGTCTGGTTACTGGTGTTAAGAATCCCCGCGCTTGCACGAAGGTATCCTGCCACGGATTCTTTTCGCTCAAAGTTATGCAGCGCCGACTCCAACAACGTCAGTTCGGTACCCGCGCGCGTGGCCCGTTCCCAAGGCACATAAAACAGCCGGTCTGTTCTAGCATCCAGCCCCGGACCAAACCTGGCGTCCAGCGCTTCGCGTAATAAGGGTTCAGTAAACTCTGAGAGCCCCTTAAGCGGTTTGAACAGTTGTTTCAGCGCTTCCTTGGCCCGTCGACTTGCCAACAGGGCGGCGCAGTAGTCTTTGCGTTCCTGTTGCGAAGCCTGGGTGAAGGCCGCTGGCAGGTTCTTTTGAATGAGGTCAAGAACGGGGTCTTGCCTGAACCGCGCCTGCATCAGCTCAAGGGGCGAGGTTAAAATCGGGGTAACAACTGGAGGGGGGTTAGGTACCGAGGACATGTAAATAGCCTTATTGCTGGAATAAGGCACTCACGCTATCCAGTTGACGGCTAAGAAAAGCGTAGATAAATATTATCTGGGAGGGAGCGTTCAGCGGCCAGCCTGAAAAGCTTTCAAGCCTTTTTGGGCCTGCGCCCGGATGGCATTTTGCACCAGCGGCGTCCACCCCAGTAGTAATCCCTTGGTGCCCAACGCCTGACGCGACCACCGCCATACATCAAACTGATCATGGTGTTCGCAGATCTTGCCATCGCGAAACACGAAGCGCGCCTGAATGTCATTGACCACAGTATTGCCCGTCTGGCTGAACAGGTAGGTCGCGACCCAATGTGCGCCGCCGGTATGCCCATCAGCACGAACGTTGTCAAAAATCAGCGAAAAGTCTTTGGCGCGGGAGGTCAGCATGCGCCACATATCACCGGCCTGCCGCCCCTTGAGCACGCCGAAAACCGGGTCACTGAACACCACATCCTCCGTGTAACAGGCGCTCATGGCTTCGGCGTCCAATCGGTTGAAGGCCTGATAAAACCTAGTGATCACTGCGCTGTTGGCGTCGCTCATAGTGCCGGCTCCGTGACGAATGAAAGATCCATGCACAATAGTTGGCAATTTCGCGGCCGACTATGAGCATTCGCCTTGAGAATAGTGCGTATCAGACTTTTTCAGCGGTGACATTTACGAGCTGTGCTCGCCCGGCACCCAAGCCGAAGATAACAGCAGCCAGGCCAATAACCGCGAAGATCCACCCCACGGCATTCCAGCCTCCGGTCTGATCGTGAACGACACCCACAGCCAACGGGCCCAATGAAGCCAGGGTGTAACCGATACCCTGGGCCATGCTCGACAGATTGGCTGCTACATGCGCGTCCCGCGAGCGCAATACAATCAGGGTCAGCGCCAGGCTAAAGGTGCCGCCCTGCCCCAGTCCCAGCAAAATAGCCCAGCCCCATAAACCGTCGAGTGGCGCCAGCAGGCAGCCGAACAATCCACCTACCGTCAGCAGCATTACAATCAGAATGCCCAACCGCTGGTCTTTACCACGTGTCGCCAGCCACGGTGCAGTCAAGGCGCTTGCCAGCTGCACCAGGATCGAACCGGACATTACCAGGCCCGCTGCAGTGGGCGATAGACCGCGGCTGATGAGAATTGACGGTAACCAGCCAAACACGATGTACGCCAGCGACGATTGCAGGCCCATATAAAGGGTGACTTGCCAGGCAAGGCGATCACGCAACAAGCCGCGAACGCGATAGGCGACATGATGCGCGCCATGGCCGTTACGGGCTTGTGGCAGCCAGAAGACCATCGCCAACAGCGCGGGGATCATCCAGAAACCCAGGCCTATGGACCACCTGCCGCCGAAATAATGGCTCAACGGCACCGAGGCCCCCGCTGCGATGGCGGCGCCCAGACACAACGCCATGGTGTAGACACCGGTCATCGCGCCCGCCTGCCTGGCGAAGTCGCGTTTGACAATGCCCGGCAGCAACACGCCCAGGATGCCGATACTCGCCCCCGCCAGGATGCTGCCGGCGAACAGTCCGACTTCGCCCAACGTGCTTCTCAGGATAATCCCGCCGGCCAGCGTCAGGAGGATTCCCAACACCACTCGTTCACTGCCAAAACGCCGCGCCAAGACCGGCCCCAAAGGCGCAAATAGTCCCAGGCACAACACCGGCAACGTGGTCAGCAACCCGGCTTTGGCCGCCGACAGCCCCAAACTGTTCGACACCTCGCCAAGCAACGGCGACATGCTCGACAACGCCGGGCGCAGGTTCAACGCCACCAATACCAAGCCCAACAGCAGCAACCAGGGCCGCTTTAATACCGGATGAGGTCGCTGAACCTGCTCATCGTCAGCCTCGGCATCGATCAGCAGCGGATTAATCTCGCGGGGGGCGGTCCCCGCCTGAGGCAACTGGGTAGTCATGTTGTTCTCTGAGTCAGCATTTGAAGTCAGGTCGCGCATCCTGTTGGAGAATGGTTGAGAAAACAAGGTTGAGCGCTGTTTTTACCGTGCGCTGCGACCTTGCAGGCAACACATGACCTGTAGGAGGTCCGGCGTTCGTCTCCGACGCCGCGCTGTCGCGCAGCAAACACAAAACCTATAGGAGCTGCCGAAGGCTGCGATAGGCCGGGGTCGCGGGCGACCGGCACCCCTTCAGCTGTATAACGAGGGCGACCAGTTCCAGGCCGAATCCCAGCCTTCGGCAGCTCCTACAGATTATTTTTAAGTCAATACGTTATTCGTCGTTTGATAAGAGCCAACGTGTTGGCGAGGCAACCACCGCAGCGCCCCGCATGATAGGCATTGCCTGGACCATCGCCAACCAGTTGGCTCCTGCAGGTTGTGGTCATCGCTTCATGCTTTTGAACGAAATCTCGGAAGCGTCCTATGGATTATGCATCGGCCGACAATTACCCATAAAAAAACCCGAACACTAGGTCCGGGTTTTTTTCACACCACCAAAACCACTAGTGCAGGATCTGGCTCAAGAACAACTTGGTCCGGTCGCTCTGTGGATTATCGAAGAACGCATTAGGCTCGGCCTCTTCAACGATCTCGCCTTTGTCCATGAAGATCACCCGGTTCGCCACGGTACGGGCGAAGCCCATTTCGTGGGTTACGCAGAGCATGGTCATGCCGTCTTCAGCCAGGCTGACCATGGTGTCGAGTACTTCTTTAACCATTTCCGGGTCGAGTGCCGAGGTTGGCTCATCGAACAGCATGATTTTCGGCTTCATGCACAGCGCGCGGGCAATCGCCACGCGCTGCTGCTGACCACCGGACAGCTGACCCGGGAATTTATGCGCCTGCTCTGGAATCCGCACACGCTCCAAATAGTGCATGGCGATTTCTTCGGCCTGTTTCTTAGGCATCTTGCGCACCCACATCGGGGCCAGGGTGCAGTTCTGCAAAATGGTCAGGTGCGGGAACAGGTTGAAGTGCTGGAACACCATACCGACTTCACGGCGGATCGTTTCGATCTGCTTGAGGTCGTTGGTCAACTCAGTGCCATCCACTACGATACGGCCCTGCTGGTGTTCTTCCAGCCGGTTGAGGCAGCGGATGGTCGTTGATTTGCCTGAACCTGACGGCCCGCACAAAACGATACGCTCGCCCTGACGGACGTTCAGGTTGATGTCTTTCAGTACGTGGAACTGGCCGTACCACTTGTGTACGCCTTCCATCCGGATCATGCCTTCGGCGCCCAAAGGCAGTTTGCTCGCTTCACTCATCACAAAACTCCTAACGCTTGTGGCCTGTGTCCAACTTACGCTCCAAATGCATGGAGTAGCGGGACATGCCGAAACAGAAGATCCAGAACACCAGGGCAGCGAAGACATAGCCTTCGGTGGCCATACCGAGCCACTTCGGGTCGGCGGCTGCTTGTTTGACGCTGTTGAGCAGGTCGAACAAACCGATGATGATCACCAGACTGGTGTCTTTGAACAGGGCAATGATCGTGTTGACGATGCCGGGAATCACCATCTTCAACGCTTGCGGCAGAATCACCAGCCCCATGCTACGCCAGTAACCCAAGCCCATCGCTGCGGCCGCTTCGTACTGACCTTTAGGGATGGCTTGCAAGCCACCGCGCACCACTTCAGCCACGTAAGCCGACTGGAACAGGATTACCCCGATCAACGCACGCAGCAGTTTGTCGAAGCTCATGCCTTCTGGCAGGAACAACGGCAGCATCACCGACGACATGAACAACACGGTGATCAGCGGCACGCCGCGCCAAAACTCAATGAACGTCACGCAAACCACGCGAATCGCTGGTAGCTTCGAACGTCGCCCTAACGCCAGCACCACGCCCAAAGGCAGTGCACCGGCGATACCAACAGTGGCAATCACCAGGGTCAGCATCAGACCGCCCCACTGACTGGTCGCCACTTCGGTCAAGCCGAAAATGCCACCGTGCAGGAGGAAATACGCCACGATCGGGTAGATCACCAGAAAGCTGAAGCCGTAGACCGCCTTGCGCTTCATCATTTTCATGAACAGCGGTGCGACACCCACGATGGCCAGGATCACCGTGAGGTTTACCCGCCAGCGCAGTTCAGATGGAAAATAACCGTACATGAACTGGCCGAAGCGCTGCTCGATAAATACCCAGCAGGCGCCCGACTTGGTGCAGTCTTCACGAGTGGTACCGACCCAGTTGGCATCGAAAATCGCCCAATGCAGCAACGGCGGAACGATCAGCCAGATCAGGTAAAACGCGAGCAGCGTCAATAGCGTGTTGAGCCAACCGGAGAACAGGTTGGCGCGCATCCACGCCACAGCGCCTACGCTCATCTTCGGCGGCGTCTGGTCGGGTTTGAAAGTATGGGTTGTCATGCGCTTTTCCTCACCGCTCGATCAGCGCAATGCGCTTGTTGTACCAGTTCATCAGCAGCGAAATGCTGATACTGATTGCCAGGTACACGCTCATAGTGATCGCAATCACCTCAATGGCCTGACCGGTCTGATTGAGCACCGTACCGGCGAACAACGACACCATTTCCGGGTAGCCGATACCGGCCGCCAGCGAGGAGTTCTTCGCCAGGTTCAGGTATTGGCTGGTCAGCGGAGGAATGATCACGCGTAACGCTTGCGGGATGATGACCTTGCGCAAGGTCGGACCCGGACGCAATCCCAACGAGCGAGCCGCCTCGGTCTGACCGTGACTGACTGACTTGATCCCGGAACGCACGATTTCAGCGATGAACGCCGCCGTGTAAACCGTCAAGGCAATGGTCAACGCCAGCAGTTCCGGGATCATCACCCAGCCGCCCACGAAGTTGAAGCCCTTGAGTTCCGGTAAATCCCAGTGCAACGGGCTACCGAGAATCAGCATGTCCAACGCAGGAATGACCAGAAACATGGCCAACCCTACCCAGAACTTGTGAAACGGAACGCCGGTTTCTTCGAAACGCTTGGTTGCCCAGCGCGACATGAAGACGATTGCCACAATTGCCACGATAACGCTGACAACAAAAGGCCAAAAGCCGTCGGTCAAGTTAGCGCCAGGCATATTCAAGCCGCGGTTGCTGAAGAAAAACATACCGCCGAGGCTATAGCTGCCGCGAGGCCCTGGCATGGTCAGGAAGACCGCGAAGTACCAGAACAGAATTTGTAGCAACGGCGGAATGTTACGAAAGACTTCTACGTAAACAGTCGCCAGCTTATTGATCATCCAGTTGGACGACAGTCGCGAGACGCCGACGATAAACCCCAGCAGGGTCGCCAGTATCACGCCGATGAAGGTCACCAACAGGGTGTTGAGCAAACCAATAACAAAAACGCGCGAGTACGTGTCCGACTCAGTGTACGGGATCAAATGTTGAGCAATGCCGAAACCGGCGCTGCGATCAAGAAACCCGAAGCCTGAGGTAATACCGCGGTGTTGAAGATTTGTCTGGGTGTTATCGAACAGATACCAACCCATGAAGACCACCGCGACAATCGTGATGATCTGAAATACCCACGCACGCACTTTCGGGTCGCTGAGGGTAAGCCTCTGCTTGGGTGCGCCGATTTGATTTTGCATGAAGTGCCCCAGGAAAAAATGGAACAGACAGCGCTCGGTAATCGTCATGGATTACCGAGCGCAGGGCCTATCAGCGTACAGGTGGTGCGTATTGGATGCCGCCGTTGGTCCACAGCGCGTTCATGCCACGGTCGATTGCCAGGGCAGTGCCCTTACCGAGGTTTTTCTCGAAGATTTCACCGTAGTTACCAACTTGGGAAACGATCTTCACAACCCAGTCTTTCGGCAGTTTCAAATCTTTACCGTATTCACCGTCAACGCCCAGCAAACGAGCAACGTCTGGGTTTTTGCCGTTTTTGACCAAATCGGCAACGTTTTTCGAGGTCACGCCAGCTTCTTCAGTGTTAAGCAACGCGTAGCCAGTCCAGCGAACGATTTCTACCCAATCTTCGTCGCCTTTACGTACAACCGGCCCCAAAGGCTCTTTGGAGATGGTTTCTGGCAGAACAACGTAGTCTTTTGGCGAGGCCAGCTTGCTGCGCTGTGCGTAAAGCTGCGACTTGTCGGAGGTCAACACGTCGCAACGACCGCTTTCCAGCGACTTGGCGCTTTCGTCAGAGGTGTCGAACGTGATCGGCGTGTACTTCAAGTTGTTGGCGCGGAAGTAGTCGGAAACGTTGAGCTCGGTAGTGGTACCGGCCTGGATACAGATGGTCGCCCCGTCCAATTCTTTGGCACTTTTCACGCCCAGTTTATTGTTCGCCAGGAAACCTACACCGTCGAAGTAAGTGACGAAGCCAGGAAAGATCATGCCCATGCCTGCGTCACGGGAGCTGGTCCACGTGGTGTTACGCGACAGGATGTCGATTTCGCCGGATTGCAGCGCGGTAAAACGCTCTTTGGCGTTCAACTGACTGAACTTGACCTTGGTGGCGTCACCGAAAACGGCAGCAGCAACTGCACGGCAAAAATCGGCGTCGATACCTTGGATAACGCCCTTGGAATCAGGAACCGAAAAACCTGGTAGGCCATCACTGACGCCGCACTGAATAAAACCCTTCTTCTGGATCGCATCAAGAGTAGCGCCCGCCTGAGCGAAACTGCTTACACCAAGAATTGCCGTTGCCGTCAGTACTGCCAGGGTGGATTTCAACATCTTCATTCAAACCTCCAAGTTTGCTCTTTGTTGTTTAGGAGCTTGAGTCCCGTCGCACCCTTGTGAGGCATT
>NZ_JAQGNX010000175.1 GCF_028293835.1 Pseudomonas sp. | reverse complement strand
ACCTTCGGTGCTACGCACGCAATACTGCGTTAAAAACAGGCTCGTGCGCGAGTCCGATCAAAATGCTCATTTACAACCCGTAGAGTCGATCGCGACCCCGGCCGTTTCTCGCCTGTTTTTGCCTTGTCTTGCCTTCGCTCGCTACGTTTTCACACAGCCTGGGTGGGAGCGAACTTGTTCGCGAAGAATGCGACGCGGTGTATCAAATACCCTGCTCCAGAAGTTGCTGGGCGGTGGCTTCGTCGATCACCAATTCATGGACAAAATTGCGCAGTAACACGGCGCGAATGATGTCCGCCTTGTACGGTCCACCGGACACCAACACCACTTTTTTGATGCGCTTAAGATCCTCCAGCTCAAGAGAAATGGCGCGCCGGTTCAATGGATGGTTGACCTCTACGCCATCGCGGTCCAGCCAGCGACCCAACAGGTCACCCACCGCGCCGGTGGCCTTCAATGTTCGTGCATCGTCAGGACTCACCATGCCCAATTCAAACATCAGCGAGCGCTCGGTCAAGTCACCCACCGTGACCAACGCCAGATCGGCTTTTTTCGCTTTGCCGAGGACATCCTGCACCGAAGCTTCAGCCAGGATCATGTCGCGATACTGGGCTGACGGCGCGTAGACCGGCGCCGCGAGGTAGTAATGGGAACCGCCGAACAGGCCGGCGAAACTCGACGCGATTTCCACCGTGTTGTTCGCCGAGCCGTAGTGTAAACCGCCCAGCAGCGAGACCACGGTCATGCCCTGTAACACCCTGCTTTGGGTTTCCAGTACCGCTTGACGCAAGGTACGGCCCCAACCGACGGCGACGATGCAGCCATCAAACAATTGCTCATGAATGGTCGGCGCAACCGCTACGCCGAGCACCCGGAAAATCATTCGCGGGTCTTCCGGGGTGGGCACCACGGTAACCCGGCCCAGGCCGAATAGTTCTTGCAGGCCATGTTCCAGCTCAATGCAGGAGGCCAGCTTCGAGTTGATGCGGATTTGCACGACACCGGTTTCGCGGCTATTGGCCAAGACCTTATTGACCCGAACCCGAGTCAGGCCGAATCGATCGGCGATCTGCTGCTGGGTCATGTTGTTGACGTAGTAATACCAGGCGATACGGATGGTCAACTGGTGTTCGGCATTGACTGGATCAAAGTCTGTACGGGGATCTTGCACGGCCTTTTCCCTTCGCATTCATCGAGTTGCGCAGCGCCTACTTCACAGCGCCCATGGTCAGACCTTGTACCAGATGTTTGGAAACCATCAATGCAAAAATGATCACCGGGAACACAATCAACGTACCGGTGGCCATGATCTCTCCCCACGGCAGGTCGTAACCGCTCATGAAACTGGTGGCCGTCACCGGTGCCGTGCGCGCCACATTGCGGGTTAACACCAAGGCATACAGCAACTCGTTCCACGAGAAAATGAACGAGAAAATCGCCGACACCGCCACTCCCGGCATCGCCAAGGGCAAGGCGATGCGCCAAAAGATAGTGAAGCGCGAAGCACCCGAAAGCCTGGCGGCTTCATCCAGGTCTTTCGGCACCCCGCGAAACTGGTCGGTGCAAATCCATACGACGATGGGCAGATTGAAAGTGAGGTACACCAGGATCAGCACCAGCCGTGTATCGATCAACCCCAAAGTACGGGCCATCAGAAAGATCGGCAGGGCAACGACAATTGGGCTGAGCATGCGGTTAGTGATGAACCAGAACCACAGATCTTCCTTGCCCTTGAACTCAAACCGCGCTAACGCATACGCAGCCGGGGTGCCAAGACCCACCGCCAACGCCGTGGTGCACGCTGCAACGATCAGCGAGTTGGCCAGGCTCGACAGCACGTCTCGGTGAAACAGCACCTGAACGTAGTTATCCAGGCGTGGAGTAAACAGCCAGATCGGTGGCGAAGTCAGGGCTTCGGCCTGGGTTTTCATGCTGGTGGCAACCATCCAGTAGAACGGAAAAATCGCGAATAAAAAAATCGCCAGCAGCCCGACCAAGTGCCAGCCGTTGACCCTTCTGCGCGGCTTGGCGATAGCCTGTTTGACGGCGACGTTATCGGCAATCACGGTGGCCATGTCAGATCTCCCGGTAAACGAATTTGATGTACAGACGCGCCAATACAATGGTCAGGATCAGCAGCAAAATCGCTTGGGCCGACGCCACGCCTTGGTCAAAAACACGGAAACCAATGCGCTGGATGTAGACGCTGACCAGCTCGGTGGCTGCGCCCGGTCCGCCTCGGGTCATGGTGAATACCGTGTCGAACATCTTCAGGATGTCGGCGGTGCGCAAGATCAGGATGACCGTGACGCTGGGCAGCAAAAACGGCAACTGCACGTGACGAATGATTTGCCAGCGGCTACGGGTTTCCAGGCGGGCCGCTTCCTCGACCTCAGTCGGCACCATGGTCAGGCCGGCCAGCAGCACCAACGCGCAAAACGGCGTCCATTGCCAGACATCCATCAGCGCCACCGCAATGAATGCGTTGGTGGTCTCGCCCAACCATTCCACCGGTCCGACATGCACCATGGCCAGCAAAGCGTTGGCCACGCCGAAGTCGCGGTTGAAAATCAGTCGGCCAATCAAACCTGCTACGGCGGGCGCAGTGGCCAACGGGATGACCAGACTCATGCGCGCCAACAGCTTGAAACCGGACAGTCCGGGTTTGTGCAGCAGCAAGGCGATGATCAAGCCCAGCGCCAATTGAATGGGCACTACGGTGAGTAGAAAGACGAAGGTGCGGCCCAGCGAGGCCCAAAACGACGGGTCATTGAACACGCTGACGTAGTTATCGAAGCCAATGAAGGGTGTCGGATCGCGAGGACGGGACAAATTGTATTGGCGGAACGAATTGACCAGGGCGAACACTGTCGGGAATATTCCGATCAGCGCCAGGGCCACGGTGGCCGGCGCGAGGAAAGCCAAGGCCGCCCGCGTGTTGTTCCATAGGGTCGGAAAGACCACTGGCGTTTTATCGCTCGACATGGCGAAAGCACTCCCTGCGGGGCTAAACAAGTCAGAAGGAGGGCGCCGCGCACTCGCTGAAACACCAACGTCACGCGGCACCCGGTCAGTTATTTCAACAGTGGTTTTTTACCGTTGTAATAACCGGCCTTGCCGAGAATTTCTTCGACCCGTGCGCCAATGGTCTTAGCCCCGTCCGCCACGCTGGTCTTGCCCAGCATGATCGCCGTGCCGTTCTCACCGACGATTTCGGAAATCTCAGGCCATTCGGCGAAGCGTGGGCGGAAGTCCGGCACGCCGCCCTCCCACGACGTCACCATCGGCTGTACGAACGGGTAGCGTTTCTGCATGTCCGGGTCTTTGTAGACTGCGCTGCGACCGCTGACGCCACCGGCTTCGATATACGGCTTGGCCATGGCTTCGGAGGTGATCCATTGAATGAACAGCCACGCGGCTGCTTTTTTGTCATCCGGAGCGTTGGCGTTGACCCCGAGGGAGAAGCCGCCTAGTGCTGGTTTCAGGCCCGCTGGTCCCTTGGGTTCAGCCGCCACGGCCAGGCAATCGGTGATCTTTGATTTAGTCGGGTCGGCCAGGGTGCTGTAGAACGCCGACCACTCGGTGATCATCGCGACGTTGCCCTGGGCCAGTGCGTTAACCGCCTCGTTGTGGTCATAGTCGACGATGCCCGGTGGCATGAATTTCATCAGGTCTTGGCGGAACTGCAAGCCAGCCTGGGACTCTTTCGAATTGAGGTTGGACTTGAATTTCGCGTCCAGCAGCGAACCGCCAAAAGGCCACAGCATGCGCATGAAACTGTCCGCCGACTGGGTCTCGCCGCGCCGTGATTGCAGCGCATAGGCGTACTTGCCGTTGCCCGTCAGCTTAGGCCCATAGACTTTAAGCAGTTCGTCCCAGGTGGCTGGCGGTTTGTCGAAGCCGGCGTCTTTGAGCATGCATTTGTTGTAGTAGAGCAGGCCCGAGTAATTATCGAAGGGCAGCCCGTAAACATTCTTGTTCCAGGTGCCGAACGACTCCAGCAGGATCGGAAAGAAACCGTCGAGCTTCAGCTCCGGGTCAGCCAGTTTTTTGTCATTAGTGAAAGTCTTGATCGGTTCAAGCCAGCCGTTGCCGGCGAACTCGCCGATCCACACCACATCGGTCAGCACCACATCGTTTTCGTTACCCGCAGTGAAATCCAGCACTTGGCGTTCGCGGCTGTTTTCATAGGGGACGGTTTCGTAGCTGACTTTGATCCCGGTCCTTTTCTCGAAGTCGGGCAGTAACTTGATGGCGGCAGCGTAACCGGGACGGTCGAGGAAAATGGCCTTGATCTCTGTGCCTTTGTAGGGCGTGGCGGCTTCTTCCAGCGTCCAGGCGTGTACGCCCCCCGAGGCGAGGGCAACCGACAGCGCAAGTGCGTTCCATACTAGCTTTTTCATTACGTGACCTCATTTGTTGTTGTTGGTGAGGAGTACGTCATTGGGCGGGCACTGGCGTGCCATTTTTTAAGGCGTTCGTTTTCAGGGGGCTCATCTCAAGGGGGCTCATTTTAAGGGGCCGGGCAAATCACCGTCTTCAGGGCACCGTCGATGAACTGAGACGGATAAATGAATGCATCGGCGGCCTGGCTGAGGTCGAAGCGGTGAGTCACCAGGCATTCGACGTCGACCAATCCTTGCGCGACCAGTTTTATCGCACGGTCGTAGACATGGCCCATGCGCCGGGACATGCGCACGTCGAGGCCCTTGCGCCGCAACAGCGAAGCGCTCAGCGGCATGTACTGGTCGCCATCAGGAATACCCACCAGCACCACCCGCCCGCCAATCCGTGCCGTTTGCGCTGCGATCTGAAAACCATGCGGGGAATTGGTCGCTTCAAGGACCAAATCCACGCCGCGGCCGTCAGTCCATTCGGCAACCGCTGCATGATCATGGGAGACCTTATTGGCACCCAGTCGCAGGGCCATATTGGCGCGGTAAGTGATCGGGTCGATGGCGTAAACCACGTCCTTGCACATCATCCGTGCCAACTGCAACAAGCACAGGCCTATCGGGCCGCAGCCGATGATGGCAACACTTTCGAAGACTTTTTTGCTCCCGGCCAGGTCCATGGCGTGGATCGCCACCCCGAGGGGTTCGAGCATCACCGCCTGAACACTGGTGAAACCTGCTGGCACCGGGTAGATCTGGCTCGGCGACACCGAGATGAATTCGGTCATGGCGCCATGGGTATCGGGCGGTGAGCCGAGAAACACCACGTGAGGGCAGAGGTTGACGTGGCCACGGCGGCACCATTCACATTGGCCGCACGGTTTGGCCGGATCGACTGCCACCAACTGCCCGGCAGTCAGGCCCAGCGCGGGATGATCATCCACCACGTAGCCGGCAAACTCGTGGCCGGCGATGAATGGTTTGGTGATTCGCGCATGACCAATCGCGCCTTCCTTGTAGTAATGCAGGTCGCTGCCGCAGACCCCAACCGCGCTGACGCGTAGCAAAACCTCATCACCCACGGGCTTAGGCATCGGTTTGTCACCGATTCTCACGTCGTGAATGCCGTGGATATAAGCAGCCCGCATACGACCTCCTGCTTGACATTTGTAATTGTTGAATTACAAATGATCGTAGAAGGAAAATTCTGACTGTCAAGGGTCCGACATCCTGCTTTGCTTTACCTGTAACCAGCGGCAGTAAGACGTGTCGTCACCCAAGCTCCGAGCGCCCCCGTGTCGCCGGAACTCACAACAATAATCAAGGGGAAACGATTTTGACTGAGCTCAGATTGAGTGGCGTCGAAAAGGCGTATGGCGACATCAAAGTCCTGCACAACATCGACCTGGAAATTGAGAGCCGCGAGTTCGTGGTGTTCGTCGGGCCCTCAGGCTGTGGAAAATCAACCTTATTGCGCTCTATTGCCGGACTGGAAAGCATCACCCAAGGGCAGATCCGCATCGGCAGCCGTGATGTGACCTACCTGGAGCCGGCGGATCGCGGCGTGGCCATGGTCTTCCAGTCCTACGCGCTGTACCCGCACATGTCGGTGTACGACAACATCGCCTTTGGCTTGAAAATGCAGAAGCTGCCCAAGGCCGAGATCGAGGCCAAGGTGCGCAATGCCGCTCGCATTCTGCAACTGGAGGCATTGCTCGACCGCAAACCCAAAGCCCTGTCCGGCGGACAGCGTCAGCGCGTGGCTATCGGTCGGGCGATTGTCCATGAGCCGGAAGTCTTTCTGTTCGACGAGCCGTTGTCGAACCTCGACGCGTCGTTGCGGGTGCAGATGCGCATCGAGATTGCCAAACTGCACAACGACCTGCAGGCGACGATGATCTACGTGACCCACGACCAAGTCGAGGCCATGACCTTGGCCGACAAGATCGTGGTGCTGAACAAGGGCCGCATCGAGCAAGTAGGTTCGCCGCTGGAGCTGTACCACCACCCGCGCAACCGTTTTGTTGCTGGCTTTATCGGCTCGCCGCAGATGAGCTTCGTGCCGGTCACCGTCGTGGCGGTGGCGGCAGAAGGGGTGCGGATCAGCTTGCCAGGCGGGGAACAATTGCTGGTCCCGGTCCACGCTGAAGGCATTACGGTGGGCGTGCCGCTGACCCTCGGCCTGCGGCCCGAACACCTGTCAGAACTGGGCCATGGCGAGGCGCGGATTCTGGCGAAAACCCTGGTGGTCGAACACTTGGGCGGTGAAACCTTCAGCCATGCGCAAACCGCCGACGGCCATCACATCATGGTCAAAGGCGCAGGGCACTCACAGGTCAAAAGTGGGCAAAACCTGGTCATCGGCGTTACCGGCGCGGGCTGCCATTTGTTCGACGAACAGGGTTGCGCGTTAGTACACCTGACCCATTACAGCGACGTGGAGCACCCCACGTTTCCGGACGGTGACCTTGCCATTGAACAACAGATCTCGTCACTGTAAGAGCTTGCGCCCCGTCTTCGACGCTGCGCTGTCGCGCCGTTCAATTTAATTTTTATAGAACTCAGTAAGCTATGCATAGCTTGATAGGTCCAGACGTCTATTTGGCGAACTTCCTCGCCCCAACAACGCAAAGGATCACCGCAACGGTCACCCCGAGCATGCCACTGCTCACGTGCTCATGGAGCAGCGTAGCGGCCAGCGCCAATCCGAAAAAGGGTTGTAGCAGTTGAAGCTGGCCAACGGCGGCGATACCGCCCTGGGCGAGGCCGCGGTACCAGAATACGAAGCCGATCAGCATGCTGAAGACCGACACGTACGCCAGGCTAAACCATGCCGGGGTGCTAATGCCGGAGAATGACGGCGGTGCCAGAAACCAAGCCAGGGGAGCCATCACCGGCAGCGACAGCACCAGTGCCCAAGAAATGACCTGCCAGCCACCAAGCGTCCTTGAAAGCTTCGCCCCTTCGGCATAACCCAGGCCGCAGGCGAGGATGGCCAGTAGCATAAGAATGTCGCCCGCTGGCGATGCAGTCAGCCCTTGAGAGAGGGCAAACCCTACCACCAGAGCACTGCCCAATACCGAAAACAACCAGAAAACTGGCCGCGGCCGCTCGCCACCGCGCAACACCGCGAACGCAGCGGTGGCAAGTGGCAACATGCCGACGAAGACGATGGAATGCGCCGACGTCACGTACTGCAACGCCAGCGCCGTCAGCAGCGGAAACCCCACCACAACGCCCATCGCTACGATAACCAAGGGCAGCAATTGTTGTTTTGCAGGGCGCTTTTGTTTAAAAAGCACCAGCACGCAAAACGCCAGAACGCCAGCAATGGTCGCCCGTGCAAGGGTCAAGAACACCGGATCAAACTGCAGCACCGCCACCCGCGTCGCAGGCAGCGAGCCGCTGAAGATGAGCACGCCGATGAACCCGTTGAGCCATCCGCTTGCGGCTTTTTCCGTCGTTTGTGATTGCAGCTGCGATGTACGTTCCATCGTGGACACACTCGGTATTGTTTGTGGTTAATCCATCGTATGATCGAATATCAATACAATCAAAATATTGTCATGGATACGCTTTGGTATGCCTCGCTCACGTTACAAGTCACTGGTAGATTCCTTCGCGGCCGACATCCGCTCAGGCCGATTGCTGCCCGGCACGCGGCTGCCAACCCACCGCCAATTGGCGGCTACCGAAGGGTTGGCCTTAGTGACGGCGAGTCGGGTCTATGCCGAGCTGGAAGCCATGGGACTGGTCAGTGGCGAAACCGGGCGAGGCACTTTTGTCAGGGAGACATCACTGCCCCTTGGCCAAGGCGTCGATCAGCAAGCCGTTGCCGCTGGCATGATCGATCTCAATTTCAACTACCCGTCGCTTCCGGGGCAGGCTGAATTATTGCGCACTGCGCTACGCCAACTGGCGTTATCCGGCGATCTGGAATCCTTGTTACGCTACCAGCCCCACGCCGGGCGTTTGCATGAGCGCGGATCGGTGGCGCGCCATTTACGCGCCCGTGGCCTGACCGTCGCTGCCGATCAGGTATTGATCGTTAGCGGCGCTCAACATGGGCTGGCTGTGACGATGATGGCGCTGCTGCAACCGGGCGATGTGATTGCCGCGGACGCGCTGACCTATTCAGGGTTCAAGGTACTCGCCGAAGCGCTGCACCTTGAAATAGTGCCAATACCTGCATTCGGTCACGGGCCGGATCTGCAGGCCCTCGATAGCCTGTGCCGCAGCCGACGGGTGCGGGCGGTGTACACGATGCCGACCCTGCACAACCCGTTGGGATGGGTGATGAGTGCCGACCAACGCGAACATTTGGTCAGTATCGCCCGTAGGCATGGGCTGCTGATTATTGAGGACGCGGCGTATGCTTTTCTGGCAGAAGATCCGCCTGCCCCCTTGGCCGCACTGGCACCCGAGCGAACGGTTTATGTATCGGGACTGTCCAAGAGCGTCGCCACCGGACTGCGCGTTGGTTTCGTCGTCGCCCCGACCGAGAAGGTTGCCGCGCTGGAGCGAACCATCAGGGCCTCCACTTGGAATACGCCAGGGGTGATGACCGCGATTGCAAGCGCGTGGCTCGACGACGGAACCGTTATACAACTGGAAGCCGAGAAGCGCCGTGACGCGCAGATGAGGCAAGCCGTGGCGGCTGAAGTGCTGACGGGGCTTGCCTGCACAAGCCACCACTGTTCATATTTTCTGTGGCTGCCGTTGTCTGAAGATGCCCGGGCAGACCAGATCGCCACGGCATTGATGCGAGAAAACGTCTCGGTCTCAACCGCTGAGCCGTTCGCTACCTCCACCCACGTACCCCATGCGATCCGCTTGGCATTGGGCTCGGTGGAGATAAGCGTACTGCGGGAGGCGCTGGCTAAGGTGAAATGGGTAGTGGGGGCTTATTCGTAGTCGTTCGCTCCAACCAATTGCGGTTAATTTCAAGCAGACCGCTGCACGCTGACAATCCCATGCTCTAGCATCGTCGCCAACAGTACGTCTACTTTGTTGCGCAAGTGATCTTCCATCAAGGCTCGTAGTTTTTTGCTGTCGCCTTTTTTAAGGTGCGTCAGCATTTGCTCATGTTCGGTAACCGCTTGCAGCCAGCGTCCCGGTGTTGGCGTCAGGCGCCGACGCACGTGGCGAAGTCGAGCGTTGAGGTTGCCAAACATTTCAGACAGTACGCGGTTGTCCGCCACGGCCAGAATTTTCAAGTGAATCGCCTGGTTCAGCTCAAAGTAAGTGGTGAGGTCTTTTTGCTCGTAGCTTAGACGCATGGCTGCCTGCAGCGTATCCAGCTCAGCGATGTCAGAGCCTGAAATCTTTTGGCAGGCCTGCTCCCCGGACAACCCCTCAAGCGCTGCCAGCAAGGTCAGCATGTTCGCCGCCTCATCAAGGGTCACGCTGGCAACTTTCGCCCGGCGTGTTGCAGAAATCTCCACCAGTCCTTCGCGAGCCAACATCTTGATGGCTTCACGCAACGGCGTGCGCGACACCTCCAGCGCCTCGCACAGCGCGCGCTCGGAAAGCGGGGCGCCGGGCTGTAATTCACCGCTGACGATGCGCTCTCTCAAGGCGGCGTAAGCGGCCTCGTTGATGTTCGCTAAAACTGTTTCCTCGGCCATTTATCTCTCCTTCGGTATCCCAGACTGATCAGCGCGCTCGGCATTGGACAGTGAACGATTATCGGGTGGAACGAAAAAATAATCTATGTGAAACGGGTTAATAAGCTTCTAGCCCAATGATTTAGGGGTTTTACGCGTACCTAACGGCCATGTCATTGGTCAGTACGCCGATGGATGTGAAAAAAACCGCTTGCGCTAAAACGCATCATAGCTATATTTGGGATACCAAAAACGTAAATCGGTATCCCAAAATAATAAGGTACGGTTATGAACACGCACATCCCCCCGGGCAAACCTGCGCCCGATCAAGTCGGTTCTGCTGCTCCTGTGTTGGTCGAGCGCGACGGCGCCGTAGTCACTGTCATCCTTAATCGCCCGGAAAAACTCAACGCCACCACGATGCCCATGTGGAAGCTGTTGGATGAGACCCTTAGTGCTCTGGACGCTGACGATTCGATCCGCTGCATTGTGATTCGGGGCGCCGGCGTCAAAGCCTTCGGCCCCGGCAATGATATTTCCGAATTCGAAACCCATCGCAGCAATGTCGAGCAAGCGCGCCTTTATGGACCCGTTATGCACGGCGCGTTGCGCGCAATCGCCCGCTGCCGCCATCCGTTAGTTGCGATGATTCACGGCATCTGCGTCGGTGGCGGTCTTGGCATCGCGTCGCTCTGCGACATCCGGATTTGCGGTGAATCCAGCCGTTTCGGTGTGCCGGTGAATAAGCTTGGCTTGGCCATGTCCCACGATGAAATGAGCGGCCTGATGCGCATCGCCGGACCCGACGTGACCCTGGAAATGCTGTTGGAAGGCCGGGTATTTGATGCCGCCGAAGCGCTGCACAAACGCATCGTCAGCCGCGTGGTTGCGGACGCTGAGGTTGAACAGCAGGCATTGGAAAGTGCGCAACGCATCGCTGGCGGCGCGCCGCTGGTGGCCCGCTGGCACAAGAAATTCGTGCAGCGCAGCACCGACCCCACGCCGTTGTCTGCCGAGGAATACGACGAGGCTTTCGATTGCTTCGGCACCGAGGATTTCCAGATTGGCTACCAGGCTTTTCTGGCCAAACGCACCCCTGTTTTCGGAGGCAAATAATATGGCCGGTCCACTGCAAGGCATGAAAGTCATCGAACTGTCGCACATCATGTCCGGCCCCATCTGCGGAATGATGCTGGCCGACATGGGCGCCGACGTAATCAAGGTCGAGAAAATGGACGGCGGTGATGACTGCCGCCGCTTCGCGCCGATCCTCGAGCACGGCGAATCCGCCTCGTTCATGATCCTCAACCGCAACAAGCGTGACATCGCCTTGAACCTCAAGACCGAAGGCGGTAAAGACGTGTTGCGGCGGATGCTGGCGGACGCCGACGTGGTCACCGAGAACTACCGCAAAGGCACCATGGAAAAGTTGGGTTTGGGTTACGACAGCCTGAAGCTGCTCAATCCCGGACTGATTTACTGTTCGGTGTCCGGTTATGGCCGCACCGGTCCGTACGCTGACAAGGGTGGCTTCGACCTGATCGCCCAAGGCCTGTCTGGTTTGATGAGCACCACTGGCGAGCCGGGGCAGGACCCGATCAAAGCGGGCTCGCCCATCGCCGACATCAACGCGGGGATACTTGCCGCGCTGGGCATCGCCGCAGCGTACGCTCACAAACTGAAAACCGGGCAGGGCCAAGTGGTGGATACCTCGCTGCTGGAAGCGGGCTTCCAGCAGATGTACTGGCCGGCCGCGAACTACTTTTCCGAGGGCGTGATCCTGCCGAAAATGGGCTCCGCCAATTCCACCAGCACGCCGTATCAGGCGTTCCGTACCCAGGACGGCTGGATCAATATCGGCGCGGCTAACCAAGGTAACTACGAGCGTTTGCTGCAAGTGCTGGACGCGTCGCACATCACCAACGATCCACGTTTCGCCAGCAACATGTTGCGCATGAACAACCGCGAAGCATTGGTGGCATTGATCACTGAATGCCTGTCCCACGACACCACCGACAACTGGGTCGCCCGACTCGACGCCGCTGGTTTACCGGTGGGCGCGGTGCTGGACATCTCCCAAGTGATCGAACATCCGCAGATTCTTGAGCGGGAAATGATCGTCGAGACCCACCACCCAGTGACCGGTTCGGCGCGCAGCATTGCCTTGCCGATTCGTTTTTCGGAAACACCAAAGCAGGTCAGCCGACCTTCACCGTTGCTGGGCGAGCACACCGTGGAAATTCTCAACGAGTACGGCTACAACGCCCAACAGATCTCGGACCTGCAACGTGAGGGCGCGATTCTGGAGCTATAGCCCCGGCCCACGCACACACGCGCATTAGTGAACAACTACAAAAAAAACACTGAGGATCGCAACCATGAACAGGCTGAAAATCAAGGCCACCACCACTGTGTTGGTGATGCTGTGCCTGATGTACTTCATCACCTACGTCGACCGGGTCAACATCAGTACCGCGGCGAGCCAATTCAGCTCTGAGTTAGGGCTGAGCAACACGCAACTGGGCTTTATCTTTTCCGCGTTCGCTTATCCCTACGTAGTATTTCAGTTCATCGGCGGCTGGGTCAGTGACCGCTTCGGGGCCAAACGTACGCTGATTGCCTGCGCGTTCATCTGGACCATCGCCACCACCTTGACCGGGATGGCGGGCGGCTTCGTCTCCCTGGTACTGGCGCGTCTGCTGTTGGGGTTGGGGGAGGGCGCGACCTTTCCGGCGGCCACCAGCGCTATGGCGTCATGGATCGCCAAAGACAAACGCGGCATGGCCCAAGGCATCACCCACTCGGCGTCCCGTCTGGGCAATGCCGTGGCACCCATACTGGTGATGGGCTTGATGAGCGCTTACGACTGGCGCTTCGCGTTCTATCTGTTGGGCGCGTTAAGTTTCGGTTGGCTGGTGTTGTGGTACGTCACCTACACCGAAAAACCCGCCGATCACCCGCGCATCACCGCAGAAGAACTGCGCACATTGCCCGCGCCGAAGATCCATCCCATTGACGTACCGGGTACATGGGCACGCCTGTACAAGCGCATGCTACCGGTGTCCAGCGTGTACTTTTGCTACAACTGGATTCTCTGGCTGATGCTTAGCTGGATGCCGCTGTACTTCATGCACAACTTCAACCTGAACATCAAAAGCGCGGTGGTCTTTACCTCCGGCGTGTTCTTCGCTGGAGTGGTCGGCGATCTGGTGGGCGGCATGGTCAGCGATAAGCTGTTGCGGCGCACCGGCAACCTGCGAATCGCCCGCAGTTATATGGTCGCGGTGTGCATGGCCTTGACCGGACTGTCGTTAATCCCGGTGCTGGTGCTGCATGAGCCGATGTACGCGCTGCTGTTCCTCGGCGCCGCGATGTTCTTCAACGAGATGACCATCGGCCCGATGTGGGCAATACCCATGGACATCGCCTACGACCGCTCCGGCACCGCCAGCGGCATCATGAGCGGCACAGGCTTCACCGCCGCCATCGTCAGCCCAGTGCTGGCGGGGTACCTGATCGACCAGACCGGCAACTGGAACATCACCTTCCTGGTGTCCATCGGCATCATGGTCTGCGGCGTGTTGCTGACGTTCACCATGAAGCCGGAAAAACCGTTTGTGGCCGAGATGAAAGTACCGCCCAAAGACGTTGGCGCATTCGAGCGTAAAGAAGCGGTGGCGAAATAACCGGCGACCCTGGGTTTCTGTAGAACCACGTGTTGGCGAGGCGTCTCAAGCGCTCACCCGACACGTTGGCTCCACGAGATTTATGTGACCTGTTCAGGCGCCGAATCAATCACACAACGGCGAAAGCTCCTCCTCCATCACCTCGCGAGCGCATTGGGCAAATTTTCTCACCAGTCTGGACTGCGGATGGTGCAAGGGGAACAGCAAACCAATGACCACCGGAATGCTCGCGGTGAAGGGTCGGGACTCGATGTTATTGAGCGTCGCCTCTTCAATGGCCGCTATCGGGTTGATCAAACTGACGCCCATGCCCGCGCCGACCAGTGCGCAGATGGACGACCCCAGGCTGGCTTCGGCGACGATAATTGGGTTGACCTGAGCCTCGTTGAAAATTTTGTCGATCTGGTTACGCACCGGACTGGTGTTGGGGAATGAGATGTAGCGTTCACCCGCGAAGTCTTGCGGAGTGACCTTTTCCAGCAGGGCGAAGCGGTGTCCTTTGGGAAAGACCGCCACGCAGTTGGTAGTGATTACCGGCTCCACCAGGATCCCCGGTGTCTGGCCGTAAAGCATCGCCAGGCCAGTACTGCATAGCCCCGAGCGGACCCATTCATTGATGTTGCTTTCGTTACCGGACTGAATGGTCACCAATACGTCCGGGTACTCAAGCTTGAAACGGGCAACCGCTCGCGCGAGCAGTCCTCCGGCCAGGCGCGGCATGGCGGCAAGCATCAATCGGTCCCTGCCAAAAGAGCGGATCACGGCGGCCGCCGACTCCAGACTGGACAAGCCAGCGAAGGTCTTTTCAACCTCTTGATAAAAACGCTCGCCATCCAGCGTTGGCTTGAGTTTGCTGCCATTGCGTTCGAACAGCGGAAACTGCGCGACGCCTTCAAGTTGCCCGATGAGACGGCTGATTTGCGGCTGCGAAGTATGCAGCGTTCGGGCGGCAAGCGTCATCGAACCCGTCATCATGATCGCCCGAAACGCCTCGATCTGGCGCAATTTCATGCCCGTTCTCCCATATCAATTTGGTATCTAGCAATACGCAACTGGAATTGGGCTTCACACTATTCTTCGCGGATACTTTTAGCCACTACCGATCTCCTGTTCCTGCTTCTGGTCCAACGTTCGCTGTTCCCGATGACGATGTTCACTGGTTCGATTACCGACCCAAGGAAGGAAAATGAAAGTAGCCTCAGCCGTATCAGCACTTGCACTGTTCATCATCAGCGGTACCGCGCTGGCAGATGGACGCATCGACAGAATCAAAGAAACCGGCGCCATCACCCTTGGCTACCCTGAAAGTTCGGTGCCGTTCGGCTATCTGGACGACCAGCAGAAGCCCATCGGCTATACCGTGGAAATATGCGAGGCCATCGCCGCTAAGATAAAAACGGCGTTGGGCCTCGCAGCGCTGGACGTACATTACAACCCTACCGCATCGGCAACCCGTATTCCGCTGCTGGCCAACGGCACTATTGACCTGGAGTGCGGTAACACCACCAACAAGGCCGATCGTCATTCGCTGGTGTCGTTCGCACCCACCACCTTCGTGGCTCAAGTGGTGTTGGTGGCCCGCAAGGACGCCGGTGTCGACGTCAACGACCTGTCCACTTTTCGCGGCAAAACCATTGCTGCGCAAGCCGGCGGACAAACCTTCAAGCTGATCTCCATGCTTAACGCCCAGTACGGTTATGGCATCACCGTTGCCCCAGCCAAGGACACCGGTGAGACGTTTCTGATGGTCAGCAGTGGTCGCGCTGCCGGCTCGGTCAATGATGATGGGCTCGCTTACGGTGCCGTCGCGTCCTCCAAGAATCCTGAGGATTATCGAGTGGGCACCAAGGGCTTGGAACTGGCGCCGTACGGCATTCTCGAGCCCAAGGATGATCCCGAGTTCAAGAAACTCGTGGACACTTCCGTGGTTGAGTTGATAAAGGACGGCACGGTTGCCAGGCTGTACGACAAATATTTCATCTCAGCGATTCCGCCCCGTGGCATCAACCTCAAGTACCCCATGAGCGAGCCGCTCAAGCGGGCGTTGGCGAACCCTACTGACTCGGCCGATCCAGCCGCCTACGAGTAAGCGCGTCGATGAATTATGACTGGCGTTGGAGTGTCTTTCTGGACGTCTCTTCCAATGGAGTGGACACCTACTTACATAACCTGTTCGTGGGTGTCGGCTGGACCTTGGCACTCTCCCTGACGACAGGGTTTGTCGCGCTAACCCTGGGATCAATCGTGGCGGTAATGCGGAGCTCTTCGTCGGTAGCGCTGCGGTTTATCGGTACAGTCTACGTTGAGGTGTTTCGCAACATTCCGCTGCTGGTGCAGATGTTCCTCTGGTATTTCGTGCTGCCGGAGTTGCTGCCAAAACACCTGGGGGACGCCATGAAGCAGATGGCCCAGCCATGGGGGCAGTTCATACCTGCCGTGCTGTGCCTGAGTACTTACGGTACTGCGCGGTTGGCCGAAACCATTCGCGCCGGTATTCAGTCGCTGCCACGAGGGCAGGCGCAGTCCGGTACAGCCATGGGTCTGACTCCGCTGCAGGTCTACCGGTACGTGATTTTGCCACAGGCGTACCGGATAGTTATCCCGCCCCTGACGTCGGAGTTCATGGGGATCGTCAAATATTCGTCCGTAGCGCTGACCATCGGCCTTCTGGAGCTGACGGGGCAGGCGCGGGCCATGCAGGAGTTCAGCTTTCATATTTTCGAAGCGTTCTCTGCTGCGACGGTGGGCTACCTCGCCATCAACGGCTGTGTGGTGCTGATTATGCGCAGTATCGAACGTCGTTTTGCCTTGCCCGGGATGATGGGCTGGAAGGCGAAAATCAAGCTGAACGGGAGCGCATCATGAATTTTGATTTCGCTGCCATCGTCCACGCCATTCCGTACCTGTTTGGCACCGGCATGACGTTCACCCTGGTGCTCACGTTCGCAGCCGCGACTATGGGCCTGGCGCTCGGAACGCTACTGGCGTTGATGCGCCTGTCACCGTATCGCGTGCTGTCGGTGCCAGCGGGTTTTTACGTCAACACCATGCGCTCTATTCCGTTGTTGCTGGTGATCTTCTGGTTTTACTTCTTGATGCCCTATATCGGCGCCTGGATTACCGGATCCTCACGGCCGATGAATGTAGGCGCCTATAAGTCGGCGATCATTACCTTCACGCTGTTCGAGGCGGCCTATTTTTGCGAAATCATGCGCGCCGGTATTCAGTCAGTGTCTCGCGGCCAGGTATCCGCAGGGCTGGCCATCGGTCTGACCTATCGCCAGACGATGCAGAGCATCATTTTGCCCCAGGCGTTTCGCAACATGCTGCCGTCGTTACTGACGCGGGTGATCATTCTGTTCCAGGACACCTCGCTGGTTTACGTACTGTCGCTGACCGATTTTCTGGGTGCCGGTGCCAGGATCGGGCAGCGCGATGGCCGACTGGTCGAGTTATACCTGTTCGTTGCATTGGTTTATCTGGTGATCTGTTTCACCGCCTCGCGGCTGGTCAAGCTGCTTGAAAAACGAACCCTCGCCCTTCGCTGAGCGTGCCAATCAGTATCAAGTCACTGAGAGCCTTCCAGATGATTGAGTTCAATAACGTCAGCAAGTGGTACAGCGATTTTCAAGTGCTGGATAACTGCACTACACGCATTAACAAGGGTGAAGTGGTGGTGGTGTGCGGTCCGTCGGGGTCTGGAAAATCAACCCTGCTCAAAACGGTAAACGCGCTGGAGCCTTTCCAGAAGGGCAGCGTGTCGGTCAACGGCGTCTCCGTCGGCGATCCTAAAACCAACCTGCCACACCTTCGCTCACAAGCGGGCATGGTCTTTCAGCATTTCGAACTGTTTCCGCATTTGACCGTGACGGAGAACCTCTGCCTGGGCCAAACGAAAGTGCTCAACCGCAACCCGAAAGAGGCTCAAGAGAAAGCCTACGCATTGCTTGATCGCGTCGGGCTGCTGGCGCACAAGGACAAGCATCCCGGGACGCTCTCTGGTGGACAGCAGCAACGCGTCGCCATCGCTCGAGCATTGTCGATGGATCCCACGGTCATGTTGTTCGACGAGCCGACCTCTGCGCTGGACCCGGAAATGGTCAACGAAGTGCTGGACGTCATGAGTGATCTTGCCAGCGAAGGCATGACCATGATGGTAGTGACCCATGAAATGGGCTTTGCCCGCCGCGTGGCTGATCGCGTGATTTTCATGGACGGCGGCAGAATCATTGAAGACTGCATCACCTCGGAATTCTTCGATAACGTTGAAGAGCGCGCCGATCGCACCCGCCAGTTTCTTTCCAAAATCCTTCAGCACTGATAGGGGTTGATCATGTTTCCTTTGAGTTCCCACGACGTGCAGAAGGGTCACGCCTCGCCTGTGGATTTGCGCAGCGATACCGTCACACTGCCAACGCAGGAAATGTACGAGTGCATGCGCCACGCGCCCATCGGTGACGACGGGCTTGATTTCGATCCGTCGGTGCGTCAGTTGGAAGAAACCGTTGCCCGGTTATTGGGGAAAGACCAAGGATTGTTTGTTCCCAGTTGCACCATGGCAAATTTGCTGGCCGTCCTTGCACAGACTGATCGCAGCGAACAGGTGGTCCTTGAATCGACCGCGCATATGTTCACCTCGGAGCGGGGCGGTTCGACTTTCACCGGGCTGTTCTACCTTGGCGTTCCGGGACAACGCGGCGCCATGGACCTGAATGAAGCCGAGGACGCGCTCAGGGGCGGCAAACACAAGCTGAAAACTGGCCTGCTGACCATGGAGACATCGCACAATAACGCTGGCGGCACGGTGCCTTCCGTGGAGCATATGGCGGCGGTCTATCGGCTGTCCGAGGCGCAAGGTGTCCGGGTTCACTTGGATGGCGCGCGGCTGTTTAACGCGGCGGTGGCGTTGAAAGTCCCGGCGGCTATGGTGGCGGCTCATGCTGATACCGTTTCCGTATGTTTGTCCAAAGGCCTGAGTGCGCCGGTGGGAGCGGTACTGGTAGGACCGCCGGACACCATGGAGAAAGCTCGTCGGCTGCGTCGGATGCTCGGCGGTACTCAGCGCCAGGCTGGAATCATGGCGGCGGCGGGGTTATACGCGGTGCAAAACATGGTCGCGCGCCTGAGCGATGACCATGAGCGGGCACGGCTCCTGAGCAACCGGCTCAATCAACTGGGGCTGCCGTTTAGCGCCTCGCTACCGGAAACCAATATCGTCCAGGTGGACATATCCAACACCGGGCGTGATAGCGCGACCTGGACCAAGAACCTGGAAAACGTCGGGTTGCTGGTCCGTCCGTGGGGCAACAACCGGTTACGTTGCGTGACCCACCGACACATTGACGAGGGCGACATCCAATGGGCGGTAGATTGTTTCCGGGCGAGCATGGTGATGGCGGCTCACTAAAATCGCTGTCGGGGCGGGTACGGAAAAGCGACGCGGTTTCACTGAAATACCGAGTCGCCTATTTCCCGAATAAATTCGGTCCCACCGGGGATTTGCGTGAGTCCACGACATCCTTGGCGCTGATTGATCGAATGGATCAATCCAGGCGGCGGCATGAATAAGCCTGTGTTTGATAGGGGAACTCAATGGTTTTGCGCCCGCGCAGAGCCGGGTGCGTCTCAATCAAGGTCTGCAGTTGCTCGGCCACTGCCGCTTTCTCGGCACTCGGTAGGGCGGCGATGAAACTCACTGACAAGAAGCGATCCATGATGACGGACTCCGGACTTCCTGTATGGGTGTACTTAAAGCAGGTCAGTTCAGGCGGCGAGAAGTAGCGCCCGTTGAACGGCAGTCGCCAGTCTCCGGTATGAAAGCGTGGGGTATCCCCTTCATAGGGTGTGATGATCTTAGTAATCTCCGCTACCCAGCCCACCGACTCATCCCGCACGTTCCAGATGAGCCCAAGTCGACCGTTCGGTTTGAGCACTCGGTGAATCTCGGCGAGCGCCGTTTCATTGGCAAACCAGTGGAAAGCCTGGGCGCATATCAGCGCTTGCGCCACGCCATCATCGAGAGGGATGGACTCGGCCGTTCCCCCTAGAATTTCAACGTCTGGTAGCTGCTTGGCAAACTCGAGTCGCATGGCTTCAATGGGTTCTACAGCAATGAGATCGATGTCCATGGGTGTTAGCAGTCGGGTGAGCTTGCCGGTGCCGGCTCCCAAATCGATGACCGTGGAGCCAGGGCTGATGTCCAATGCAGACCTGAGCCAGCTGCTTATATCGCTTGGATAGTCTGGGCGTCCCTGGGTATAGGTATTCGCTTGCGTGGAAAACCCCACCTGAGCAGACTTATGAACAACTGTCATTTTCAGCAACCCTCTGTGAATGAGCGGTACACACACTATGGCAAATGTTTAGTCTGGAGTGGCATTCGGCTCAGGCCAGGCGCCCATGCCAAGGCGACCAATTGCCAATACGCGCGCTCTGGAAGCACCGTCGCGTGCCTGCACAGCCATGCCCCGAAAAAGCGCGCTGAAATATGCCCCGAGCGCATCAATATCAGTTCCAGGCGGGATTTCGCCAGCCGCCAGCGCTTCCTTAAGGCGAGCCACTAACGCGTTTTCGGACGCTGCCCTGTGGGCGGACATCAGAGCGCGCACCGACCCATGGGCTGGAGACAAATGGGTTCCGGCCAGGGAAATCATGCAACCGGCCGGCAAATCGTCACAGGTGAACTGTGCGGCGGTGGCCTCGATCAGGCGTGTAAAAGCCGTTTTGGCATCTGTAACACCGGTCAGGGCTGCCTGAAACCATTCGCTCGATATTGCCAGGTAATGGTCGGTCGCTTCCCGATAAAGCGTCTCCTTGTTGCCAAAAGAATTGTAAAACGTCGACGGGCTGATTTTCATGGCGCTGATCAAATCATCGAAAGACGTTCCTTCATAGCCATGCTCCCAGAACAGCTTCATTGCCACATGAATCGCCTGCAGGCGGTCGAACGCCAGAGGGCGACCGCGGCGACGTCTTGGCTGCTGTTCTATTTCTGTTGTCATAGCTCCAATAATCCTTGACTGCTTCGCTTAAAAGCCTATCTTCTTAATACAGGAGCTTTAACTCCAAAACAAACTGCGAGCAGCGGGCAGGTTTTCCGGGCTCGAAGACGCTAGCATTGTAGAGGCGCCGTAATCGTATGGACACCACGCTGCAATGGGCCCGTCGTGCACTGAGTTCCCCTAACCATCATGAAGATCAGGGATGTATAACGTCATGAGCACTCTATCGCCGGTCAACACGCTCCCTTTAATAACGATAAAGCCTGTGCCGACTGTACTGCCCGGGACAGGTAATTCCGGGACGACAGCAACGACCGCTGCACCGACTTCAATTGTCACACTGGGGAAAAACGCGGCGCTAACAAGCGCTCAAACTTATTCCTCACGTGGGCTAGTGGATGAGCCAGCGACGCGGCCTGTGTTAGAGAATGAACGACAAGACAAAGTAACATTGACCATGGAGGGTAATTTTGCAGCACAGCCACCTGGTGGCGTATTTCATGGCCTCGGCGCCGCGCTGCTGACTCAGCTGTCAGAAGGGGTCAACAATTACTCACAGTCACTATTGAAGTCGTCAACCGGACAAGCGCTTGACCCAACCGAACAGCTTGTCGACCAGACGCAACTGCATACTGCAGCCGATAACTCAATTACGCTTACGGTTAAAACCGCAAGCGGCAGTACCGTACTTATAAATTTGGCCAGCCAGGCAAATGGCCTTGCGGTTCAGGTCCAGGTGAAGGGTGGAACACTCAGCGATGCCGAACGCAGTGCGGTAGGGAATCTCGCTGATGCATTTCAATCGGCTATCGACGGGTTCACTGAAACGCCACCACGGCTTGATCTAAGCAAACTTACCCAGTTCGATCCGTCTTTGCTTTCGTCCGTGGACCTGAACGCCCAGTTAAAACTCGGTGAAAGTAAATACCAAACCCTTGGTTTTCATGCCGATGGGCAGAACAAGACGGTGAACATGAGCGGGCCTATAGGCAGCTTGCAACTGGCCGTGAATACAAAAAATTCGCAGATAATGGGAAATGCTCAACAACAATCCCAAGCGCTGAATAGCTACCTGAGCCAATTCGATGCCGCCCGACGTCGAGGCGATGGCAACCAAGACCTCATGACGCTTTTTAAAGATGCATTCTCTGCAATGAATAGCGTCAACAGCAAAGATCTGAAGCAGGTAAACCTCAAGACACCCAGCTCAATAAGCCTGAACGATGTAGACCACGGAATGCTCACCGGTTTGGCGGATTTCACGGCATCGATCACCCAAGTGCCGCAATCGATCAATCCAATGCGTGTCAATGAAACAGATAACTTCTCCTATCAGGTATTGCAGACCACTAGCATCAATGGGGAAAACCAACTAAACCATTCGATCAAGCAAGACCAGCAATCGCACCTGACGGCCAGCTATCATCAGGGCCTTTACCCTGGTGCGCTTGCAGCGCTCGACCACACGAAGCAGTCTCAAAATTATAAGTATTTGCAGATTAACGATGACGCCAGCAGTTCAACCAGTGTCGCTTATAAAGCCGGGCTGTTGACTGCTGTTTCGCTGGTTCAAGCGGCCACACAAACTACGCACAGTCTTAAATACGAAATGGGCGATCTCAAAGAGGACACTACGACCCCGGTCGAGGCCACTAAGACCCAGGATCTATTGGGCATACTGCAAACCGCTTTGCGAAAAGACAAACAGGAGACGAAGGATAGCGGCAGCCCGACATCTGAGAACACGCTGGCTATTCACAGCCAGGTCATTTTGCAGGCTGATCCGTGGTGAAGCGCTCTGAGGCCCCATTATCTGGACGGGAAGAAAGAGCAGATTGTATGGACCGAGCAAGATCTGCATAAAACAATCACGTTTACGGCGGGCTGGCATTATCCTGCGTACCGCCGCTTAATCCGGGAAACGACGATGCAGCCAGGCAGCTGATGGTCGAAGCTAGACCGATTAGTGGCTCCTTGCACCATCGCCCCTTTATCACTTTAAGCAAGAGAACCCCATGGCAAACCAAGACCTGACCTTCGTGCCCGACCCAGACCCGGATTCCATTTCCTCCGACGTCGCCGGTTTCGGCGGCCTGCTGGTCTCCACGCAAATCCCTACCCGAGCCGATGGCAGCCTGGAGTTGGGCGGTATCGTTGAGCAGAGCGAGTGCACGCTGCAGGCGCTGAAACTGGCGCTGGAGGGGGCCGGCAGTTCCATGGATCGGGTTCTGCATCTAACCATCTACCTCACTGACATAGCTGACCGCGCCGCTTTCAACGAGGTCTACAAGCGCTTTTTCGTCAAGCCCTGGCCGGTTCGCGCCGCTGTCGGCGTTGCCGCGCTTGGGGTCAAAGGTATGCGTGTGGAAGTCACCGCCATGGCGGCCAAGGGCTGAGTATTCGGACCTGTTATCCCAATCGGACATCCTGATGACGACCCGTAGAGAATCCGCCCCGCCTTCGAGGCCGCGCTGGCACGCAGTGGCACGGTACGTGTAGGCGCTGCCGAAGGCTGCGATCAAGTTGCAGCCTTTCAGAAGCAGGCTTACCTGTACATCTCGCGTCTTGGCTGAACGACCAGGTAACCAGTGGCGCAAGGACACCTATATACTTCGCGCTTTTTCGGCTGAGCAGATGATTCAGATTAAAAGCGAGCGGGGCGCTACAACGTGCGGGTTACTGGCGATTATCTTGTGGAGCACCGCCGCCGGGCTCATCAGGAGCGTGAGCGAAACCTTCGGTCCGTTAGGGGGGGCGGCCATGATCTACACAGTGGGGGCCATGATGTTAGTGGCTTCGCTGGGGCGACCGCGTCTGCGCTCTATTTCCCGGCTCTATTTAGTTCTGGGAAGTACCCTATTCGTCGCTTATGAGGTCTGTCTGGCGCTTTCGCTGGGTTTTGCCATCAACAATACCCAGGCCATCCAGTTGGGCGTGGTTAATTACTTATGGCCCTGTTTAACCGTCTTGCTGGCCATTGTCATGAATGGGCAGCGGGCTCATTGGATTATCGTGCCTGGCACGGCCATAGCGCTTTTTGGCATTCTTTGGGTCGTAAGCGGCAACGGTTTATCAGTGCCCGGGATCGTTGCCAACGTGCAGTCCAATCCCTTGAGTTACAGCCTTGCAGTCGCCTGCGCGATCACTTTCGCTCTTTACTGTAACGTCACCCGCCGCTATGCGGGGGGCCAGAATCTCGTGGTGCTGTTCTTCGTCCTGACTGCGGCGGTTCTTTGGCTAAAATATGCCTTAAGCGCTGAGGTGATTCCGCCTCTTACGTTCCGTGGCAGTCTCGAACTGGTCTTGGCAGGTGCAGCGATGGCGGGGGGATATGCCCTCTGGAATCATGGCATTTTGCGTGGGAACCTTACCTTGCTGGCTACCGCTTCATATTCTGCTCCAGTGCTGTCGTCGGCGTTTGCCGCGGCGTGGTTAGGCGCGCAATTGAATGGGCAGTTTTGGCAAGGGGCGGTGCTAGTCACCACCGGTTCGCTGATTTGCTGGCAAGCGACTCGGCAGGGTAAGAAATCTGAGTAAATGTAAGCCTCTCAATTGTTTTTAGCACGAACATTGCTGCCACGTCTCCGACGCCGCGCTGTCTGCTGATTCAGTGACTTAGCCGTTGATTGATAAGAGCTTCCGCAGGCTGCGACAGTCGCGCTCCCTTGAAAAGGATCACTCCAGCAGCGAAACCAAACGCGGCTCAATCGAACCCTCAAACACTTCGAGCAACGCCAGCGTCACGGGTAATTTGAAACGCCGCCTGCCCGCGCTGCCGGGATTGAGGTGTAGCTGATCGCCGTGCCATTCGATGCGCGGCTTATGCGAATGGCCAGTGATCACCAGCTTTATGTCTGCATCGAGCACGGCTGGCACATCGGCGATGTCATGCACCAGCAGGGCCTGCCATCCGTTGAGGTCGAAACGCAAACGGTCAGCGAGGTGTTCTGCCCAAGGAAATCCCAGATCGTTGTTGCCGCGAACGACATGCAACGGGGCAATCGACGCCAATTGTTCGAGAATTTCAGGAGCGCCAATGTCGCCCGCATGAATGATCCATTCACAACCCTTTAAGGCAGCAACGGCTTCGGTGCGGAGCAAACCATGGGTATCGGAAATCACGCCAACCTTCATTCAAAGCTCCAGAACAAACTCAACGTAAAAAGACCGGTGTACCTAAGATTTTTCGCCAAGGAGCAGCAGGGTTCTGGCGTCTGCCTCGCCGGCAAAGAACTGATCGAGGGCGAGCTGGAATTGAGGGCGATCAGGCGCAATGTTGGCGAACAGCGTGAGGCATGAGCGTAACTTCAGGTCGTCGGGAGAGCCAAGCATTTCCAGGGCACTCTTGTCGCTGTGTTGCAGAATAATATTTACGCTTTGTTCCAGCCGTGGTCCCAGCAACTCATGCTGCAGATAAGCCCGGGCTTCGGCAGCACCCGAAATAGCAAAACGCATGGCAGTCTCGCTACGGCCAAGACCGTGCAATTGCGGGAAGATGAACCACATCCAATGGCTGGACTTGTGCCCGGCCCGCAACTCTTCCATGGCCCGAGCAAAAACCGGGCGCTGGGCCTCGACGAAACGAAGAAGGTTGAAGGGATCGTTCATAGCTGTACTCACTAGGTTGGCGGGCGTTGCGCAGCCTGATTGGGCCATTCGTTCCACGCAGATTGCAAACAGGCCACGCCACGGAAAGTTACGCAGAGTGCATTGGCCTGTAAGCGTATGACTCATTTGGATGGCATCGGTTTCGCACAAGAGTTGAACGGTGAGCGAGGCAGATACCTCTACTGTCAGGAGAACTATGCCGTTCGGCGCGATGCCGAAAGCTGCTCCAGGGGAAGCTTTGGTTATCTCTCCCCTCTGCCCGAATCAACGCCAGCGCGAACGCCGCTAGCCAAGGGGACCTGATGAAACATCCGAAACTCATTCACCACGGCGCTCGCGAAGGCGTCACCGGGTCGTGCCATCAGTTATGGATGGACGACACCTTTAGTCTGCTAATCGACTGCGGCCAGTTTCAGGGCGAAGACGAAGGTCAGGGCGGCGATGACGGGCTCGCGTTGGACTTCTCTATCGAAGGCATCAAGGCGTTGATCGTGACCCATGTCCACATTGACCATGTCGGACGTATTCCGAACCTGCTGGCAGCGGGTTTCGAAGGGCCGATCCTCTGCAGCGAGCCCTCCGCCCGACTCTTGCCAATTGTGCTTGAGGATGCATTCCGCCTCTCCATCAGCCGCGATCAGGAACAATTAGAGCGCTACCTTAAGGTCGTGGAGCAACGGATCATTGCGTTGCCCTACAGCAACTGGTTCACCCTGCACGAAACCACTACGGTTGATTGCAAGGTACGCCTACAGCCGGCCGGGCATGTGCTGGGTTCGGCTTATGTCGAACTGGAGCTGAGCACCCCCAGCTCTGGTAGCGAGCGCATCGTGTTCAGCGGCGATCTGGGTGCGCCCCATTCGCCGATCCTGCCTGACCTCGTTCCGCCCGAGCGGGCGGACCTGCTGATCCTTGAAAGCACCTATGGTGACCGCCGTCACGAAGACCGCGTGCACCGCCGCGAGCGTCTGCAGGCATCCATCGAGCGTGCGTTGGCCGACCAGGGCACGGTGCTTATTCCTACCTTTAGCATTGGCCGAACGCAGGAGCTGCTCTATGAGCTGGAGGAGATTCTCTACGAAAAAAGCGAGTCGGCAGACACCTCTGTCACGCCCGGTGAACCTGGGAAGCCGAGCAAGGAGGGCGCTCCCGATATCGACTGGCCGCACATCCCCATTATTCTCGACTCGCCTCTAGCCGGCCGATTCACCAAGACCTACAAAGAGCTGCAAGCCTTCTGGGATGAAGATGCCCGGAACCGCCTGGAGCAAGGGCGCAAGCCGCTGTCCTTCAAGCAGCTCATCACCGTCGACAGCCATGACGAACACATGCGTATCGCCGAATACCTCAGCGAAACCGCACGGCCCGCTATTGTCCTCGCCGGGAATGGCATGTGTTCGGGCGGGCGAATCGTCAACTACCTGAAGGCTATGCTGGGCGATCCTCGACACCATGTTGTCTTTGTGGGTTATCAAGGCAAGGGTACGCCAGGGCGAGACATCATGACGTATGGGCCGGAAGGCGGGTTTGTCGTTCTGGAAGGGCGCCGCATCGACATCCGCGCTGGCATTGATAGCGTAGGCGGCTATTCGGCCCATGCCGACCAAGCTGACCTGGTCGGTTTCGTCACCCGGATGAAGGAATGGCCGAAAGAAATCCGCCTCATCCATGGCGAAGGCCAGGCCAAGCAATGCCTGGCCGACGTTCTGAAGGCGAGGTATCGGGAAGCGGGGAAGGAAGGGCATGTACATATTCCCTAGACAGGATTTTCCTCTTTTCGATACTACCGAGGGTGCTCCTGCGGGCGCCTGAAATCCGGATACTCCACTCATCGGGCCAGGTAGAACTGGCGTTTTACGACCGGCTCGAAGGTTCTGTAAGCCCCATAAGAAGGGTTATGAAAGCCAACGCGCTTCTTGGTCAGCATCGCAGTCGCTGGGTAGCTGAGCGAAACGGTGCGGTAGAAGCGCCCTCTACTGCCAGGTTTTGATATGTGTGAATGCATTGTTCAGTCGTATTCCTCCCGTTTCTATCCTGCGCACTTGGGCCGGCGTCCGGAATCCCCAAGCGCCTTTGAAAAGAATGCATGGGAGATAGCCAGAGAAACCAGCATTAGCGCCAATCCTGCCCCTCCCGACCCAGATCGAATCATTCGACCTAACCACCCACTCACCGCAGTGATGAGTAAAGACGGGGACCTCGAATGCTTGCGAGTCCGTTGGGGGTGGTCTCCTGTCTGGAGCATGGGTACGCGACCGCCGTTGACTCATCTGCCACTTGAAATAGTGATGCGATCAAAAGTCTTTGAGAGGATGAGAAGTGGTGGCCGTGCGCTAGTTGCCGTGGATGGATGGTTTGATCTTGCCCGGGATGACTCGAGTCGGGACCGACCTGTCTACATGCGCCCTCGCTTCGGTGGGCCGGTCTTTTTGGGGGCCTTGGTCCAGCTCAGCGAGTCCCCAAGCGGCTGCAACGGGTTGGTTTTGGTCACGACTGGCGGCGGAGGAGCGACAGGCCCACTACAGCTACTCGCCTTTAGCGGTGAAAGCGCCGGCCAGTGGCTGGATCCCACACTTGGCTGGGAACAAGCACAGGAGTTGGCATCTCAGAGCGCGGTGCAAGAGCCAGAGTTTGAGCATGTGGCAGTCAGTGATCATTTCCTCAACAGGAGCCGATAAGTAGCGAAGGTGCAGCATGCTCAGGCTGAGAAGTGAGGACCTTTTGTTGATTTGAAACTCGATGGAATCATCCATCCATGCGTCGGTCGATGACTAAGCACTCTCGCTCATACCGAAGGCTTTGCGCATCCTGCCGGGCCCAGGGAACCAAGGAAATGAACCATGACTAACGACAACTACCTTCCTCGTCTGTTGCTCGCTGCTGTATGTGCACTGAGCATTCCAGCCTTTGCAGATGAAGAGCCGAGCGTGAAACTAGACCGACCAGGCGCGGGCATGCAGGAGATCAAGAAAGGTAGCAAGCTGCCCGACGGATACAAGCGTGAGGCATTGGCGCTGAAGGACTGGGACAAACGCCATCTGACCGCTCCTGGGGAAAACGAACAGTGGGTAGAGATTCAGGACAAATACGTGCTGGTGAACATTCCAAGTGGCCTTGCTAAAACACTGGTCGACAAGTCCGCCGTTCAGAAATGACCGCTTGTTTATACAGCGCTATCACATCCACGGATCCTCATTATTCTGCCATGGCATAGCACGTATGCCCTGGCCTCGCCTTCCGGGAACAGCCTCCTTGCACTATCGTCCCCATCAGGCGCCGCGATAACACGTTGCGGCGCGAAAACTCAGGCGGCGAGAGACTTCTATTCGACCTTCGCCCAACCTCTTTTGGAATATTTACTGGAGTAAAAAACCATGGTTGACGAAAACGGTCCTCATTATTTTGTGGCCTTCCAAACGCCTGGCCCGAATTGGGTCCAGGGAGTGAAATACAATGAGCAGCCTGAGTTCATGGCTCATGTTAACTACATGCTCGAAATGCAGCAGAAAGGCTTGACCGTCCTTAGCGGTCCGTTCATGGAAAAGGCGGGCGGTCTCAATGGCGTGCTGGCAGACGGCGGCATGACGATCTTCAAGGCCGCAGATTTCGATGAAGCCATCAAGATAGGCACGGACGATCCGACGGTGAAGTCCGGCATGCTGAACGTCGATGTGAAGATGTTCTGGGTGCCGTTCCATAGCTGATGGGTGGCCGCTGATGGCGGGAAGGGCGGCCACTGCTCCGTACCGAAGACCAAGCCGCCAAGCGGCGCGCATTCAATAAGGCGTGCCGTTCTGTCGTTGCTTTCGTAAAGCCTGGGCATACCATTCGAACTCGTCCAGGAACCTGTTCATCTGTTTCGTTGTGCGTTCTTCTTTAGGCTGCCCATCATTAGCCAAGGCGTCGCCGATGCGAGGAATGGCAAACAGGCTGGGAATACTCGGCATGCCCAGTTCTCCGAGAATCATGCGTAGTTGCATGGCGGCCCGCACGCCGCCATACGCTCCTGCGGAATAACAAGTGATCGCGGAAGGACGCCACATGTACTCCTCCAGAAAATGATCCAGCAGATTTTTCAACGCTGGCGGAACGCCGTTATTGTATTCCGCGCTCACCAACAGAAAACCATCGGCGCGGCGGTAAAGGGTGGCAAGTTGCTCCAGTTCGGCCGGCGCCGACCCCTTGGGGTATTCCTTATACATGCGGTCCAGCAGAGGCAGACGGGTCACCATGGGATCTACGAGCACCGCCTCGTGTCCACGCTCTTCAAGCGCTGCCAAGAGCAATCGAGCGGCTTTGATGCCTTGACGATCGGTACGCACTGAGCCCAGCAATACAGCGATGGTCAGGGGCGGGGAGTCGGTCATGGTGTGGGTTTCCTGGTTGAGTGGATCGTTCTCGGTTCTTCGTTGCTTTCGTTAACCTCAGGTAGTTGACGCTTTTGGGGTGGGTGGGTTCCTGATGAAGGCATAAGCGCTGGTCGAAAGCACCAGCAAGTGCTCCTTTGCGGCCTTGGTGGTCACGGCGTAAGAGTAAAGTCGTCCAACCTGGAGGCCGTCCCAAACAGCACTATCTGCACCAGATTTCCGTCGTTCTCTATTAGATTCACGGGAGCACTTCCGCCTGGCATCACCACGTCGACCATACCGCCAGACACCCAGCCCGCTAGCCAGGCTGCTGCTGCAACTGCACACGCACTTGTTCCTGAAGAGGCCGTCGGGCCTTCACCGCGCTCAAATACCTTCGCGATGAGGGTGTTTGCTGAACTCATGGCCGCCCATTGCAAATTTACCCCTGATGCAAACGGGTCGCCGTCGCTATGGGCACCTTCGGCGAAAGCAATATGCGCCAGGGCGTCATGGAGCGGTTGCTCGTGTAGCTGACGAAACCCGGGAAGCGCCTCTGCCTCAGGTACCAACGTTACGCAGTGCGGATTGCCGATGCGAACGAAGACGCTCAGACACCAACGCGGGTCCAGGCCGATGAGAAGCTTCACACCCGTGAACTGCACATTACCCTGGGCGTTCTCGATCATGCCTGAGCGCTTTGCCTGGACGGCCTCTGGTCCAAATGCAGGCGTTCCAATATCCAACCAGAAACCAGGTAGCCCTTGCCGCGTATCCGGTGTAACCATTGTCGCCACGGGAGACGGTGATGAGCTGTGGTCGTGATGAACCCTGAGCATGAAAGGGGTCGTGGTGCCTATCTGTCCCGAGTCGGTCAGCGCTTGCGAAAAAATGGTCAGCCCGTTTCCGCTGCGCTCCGCCAGCGTGCCGTCCGTATTGACTATCAGCAGGTCGAAAGGACTACTTGTTTCTTGGAACGGCCCAATCAGCAAGCCATCACAGCGATGTTCTTTCGCATTTTCGGGACGCTGACCCGGTGGCCAATGACACAGGGCCGAAACTGCCTCCTCTGCCCATACCTTACGTGTTGCTGCGGCCAACTCCGCATTCTGTGAAATGTTTATTCCCAGCGAGCGAAGTGTTGACGGCGAGGCGACCACGTAGCGGTTTCCCCGTGCATCATACAAAGCCGTCATTAATCATGCCTCCACCTCAAATCAGGAGTTGATTCTAAGAGCGGGGAGCCCGAAGAAGGCAAGAATTTTTATGGCTTCGGGCGGATCTCTGCCTGTCGCGACTGCCGGATCGGGTTCGCCACGTTGCAATCGGATAGCCGCTTGGACACCCGGGCCAATTCGGCCGTTGCCGGTTGTGCAGATCATGCGAAATGCTGAACGGCGCGACGGAATCGCCTGTCATAGATGAACATTCATTCACCGGAAGGCTACCGCCATGGGTACCGACGACCAAACGAAAGTCAACGAGCTCCGAATCTGGCACGACGTGTTAGAGGATAAGAATCTTAGCTTGGGTGCCCCCGAGTACTTCGTTGCGACCCTGCGCACACATGCCGAGGTTTTAGAGCGGCTTGGGATAATCACGACTCAAGAGTGCTTCGAATTGAAGAAGCATGCGGATGCGGCCTACGAACATGCCATTGAGTTCGGTCCGATTGAAACCGATGAGGACGAAGAGGGGAAGTAATGTCGAGCAGCGGGATCCAGACGTAAATCCCGCGTACTCGCTGGGGCGCCTCTACTTGCTCTTTTCTTGAATTTCTTTAAGCCGCGACCATTGCCGCCGCGCTTCTGAATATTTTCCGTCCGCAATTTTTTTTGCCTCCGTAAATCGGTCGACGGTGGCGCAGCTCAAAGGGCAATCGTTCAAAATTGCATAAGCTTCTTCGTCAAGCTGATCCGCCTCGAAAAAACTTTGAGTGACTTGCTGAAATGCGCCAAATTGGGAGTCCATCTGTACTGGCACATGTTTTAAATCGTTCATGTGGCTTCCCTCTGCGTTAGAGATGGCGCTCCTGGCGGGATCTCTATGATTGAACCGGAAAAACTGCCTGACCGGTCGATTTTCGCCTCGTCGAATGACTGCGCGAGTAAGCACCTACCATTGCACCAAGTTGGACCAAATTGAACCATTCGCCGACGGAAGGATATGATGATTTATACAGTTCACAGGCTAGAGGAGTGCCCGTTATTAGCCCCCGACCCCAGGCGGCCGAGCGTAGTTTCCTATGCTCGGTTCTGTCAGATTTTTAACGTTTAATGCGCCAACATGTTGTGGTGGATGCTGTCCATGATCCATAACGACAAACCCACCATCAGCAAGATAATGATGACCGAAAAAAACAATGCAACCCGGTTCCAACGCTGTTCGTCGGATGTGTTCAGGTGTAGGAAGTAAGCTAAATGAGCAACTACCTGAACGCCGGCGGCAATCACCACTGTCCACAAGGTGACAGGCCGCGACAGAAGCGGGTACATAGCCAATCCGAAAGGGATAAATGTAAGGATGAGGGACAGGATGAAACCGATCTGATATGAGCGGCTGCTGCCATGGCTTGAGCCCGCAGAGCTGCGAACCGGGCTTTGTGTATACATTAGATCACCCCCAATAGATAAACGACGGTGAAAACGCAGATCCAGACGACGTCGAGAAAGTGCCAGAACAGGCTCAAGCAGCTCAGACGAGTGCCGTTAGTGGTAGTCAGTCCCCCTCTTTTTACCTGCCACATCATAATTGCCATCCACACCAGACCTGTCGCCACGTGTGCGCCATGAGTGCCCACTAGCGTGAAGAAAGCAGTGAGAAACGCGCTTCGGTCGGGCCCATATCCCTCATTGATCAAATGGATAAATTCATTAATCTCCATGCCAATAAACCCCAAACCGAGCAAGAACGTCACGGCTAACCAGCGCAGTACCAGTTTGCTGTTTTCGTGATTCATTGCCAGCATGGCGTAGCCGTAAGTAATGCTGCTTATCAGCAGCAGCATCGTTTCCGTCAAAACATAAGGCAGCTCGAAAAATTCGCTGCCCGTTGGCCCGCCAGCAACGCTGTCACGTAGCACGGCGTAACCGGCAAATAATGTCGCAAAAAGAATGCAGTCGGTCATCAGGTAGACCCAGAAACCGAACAGCGTCATTGACCCCGCATCTTCGTGCCCATGCTCATGGGTATGAGCGACATCTTTCTCCAATATCATTTGGCTCATGTCACGCCTCCGCCATTTCCTTAATGTGTTTCTGCTCGATCCGCGCTACTTCCTCGGCCGGGATAAAATAATCCGTGTCCTCGTCCAAGCTGCGTACGATTAAGGTAATAACTGTGGCTACCAGCCCGAAAATAGCCATCCACCAGATATGCCAGACCATAGCGAAGCTGAAAATCAGCGCGAAGAAGCTCATCACCAGGCCCGCCGACGTGTTGCGTGGCATATGGATGCTTCGGTAATCGGTATGGCTTAGGGTGCTGACGGCGCGCTCTTTTATTCCCCAGTAAGCGTCCAGATCGTCAACTTTGGGTTGCTCTGCAAAGTTGTAAATTGGCGGAGGAGAGGAAGTCGCCCACTCCAGTGTGCGGCCGTCCCAAGGGTCCCCGGTGAGGTCGCGGTTTTGATGGCGGTTGCGAATGCTGATGAATAACTGCAAGGCCTGGCAGCTAACTCCGCACAGAATAATTGCAACGCCAACCAGTTCAAGCAAAAGCCAGGGTCGCCATTGGGGGTTATCGAAGTGGTTAAGCCGCCGGGTCATTCCCATGAATCCCAGAACATAGGACGGCATAAACGCGAAGTAGAAACCGACAATCCAGCACCAGAACGCCATTCGCCCCAGCTTGTCGTTCAACGTGAAGCCGAATGCTTTAGGGAACCAGTAGGTCAGGCCAGCCATGTAGCCAAAAACGGCACCGCCAATGATGACGTTATGGAAGTGGGCAATAAGGAACAGACTGTTGTGCAACATGAAGTCGGCACCTGGTACCGCCAACAGCACACCTGTCATCCCGCCGATACTGAAGGTCACAATGAACCCCAACGTCCACAACATAGGTGTCGTAAAACGAACTCGGCCACGGTACATGGTAAACAGCCATGTAAAGATCTTCACCCCGGTCGGCACGGCGATGATCATGGTCATTATGCCAAAGAACGCATTGACGTTAGCGCCGGCACCCATGGTGAAAAAGTGATGCAGCCAGACAACGAAAGACAATACGGTGATTGAAATAGTCGCCCATACCAACGATACGTAGCCGAACAGCCGCTTTGTGCTGAACGTCGCAGCAATCTCGGAGAATATCCCGAACGCTGGCAGGATCAGTATGTAAACCTCCGGATGCCCCCAGGCCCAGATCAGGTTTACATACATCATTGGATTACCTCCGGCCTCGTTGGTAAAGAAATGCATGCCCAGATACCGATCTACGGTAAGCATGAATAACGTCGCCGTGAGAATGGGAAACGCCGCGAGGATAAGGATTGAAGTACACAGGGAGTTCCAGGTGAACACCGGCATCTTGAAAAGCGTCATGCCGGTGGTGCGCATCTTCAAAATCGTGACGAAGAAGTTCAGCCCCGTCAAAAGCGTGCCTATACCGGAGATCTGCAATGCCCATATGTAATAATCCACGCCGACGCCCGGGCTGTAACCCAGCTCCGACAACGGCGGATAGGCCACCCAGCCTGTGCGGGCAAACTCGCCAATTCCGAGGGACACGTTGACCAGCACTGCACCGGCCACGAATAACCAAAAGCTCAGAGAGTTAAGGAATGGAAAGGCCACGTCACGCGCACCGATTTGCAGCGGTACAACAACGTTCATCAGACCGACAACGAACGGCATCGCCATGAAAAAAATCATGATGACGCCGTGCGCCGTGAAGATCTGGTCGTAGTGTTCCGGCGGGAGATAGCCGGGACCGCCATCGGCCGCCATCGCTTGCTGAGTACGCATCATGATCGCGTCGGAAAACCCGCGAAGTAACATAACCAACGCAACGATGATGTACATCGCGCCGATTCTTTTATGATCAACCGAGGTAAACCATTCCCGCCATAAATAGCCCCAGCTGCGCTTGTAAGTGACTGTTCCGACTAATGCAAAACCCATAAGGCCGACAATCGCCAAGGTGTACATGACGATGGGTTCACTCGTCGGGATGGCTTCCCACGACAGCTTTCCGAACATGTTCATTTTTCCTCCTGTACAACTTCGCTGTGTGGTTGATGTTCCTGATGAGCCTGCATAGCCTCGTGGGCGTGTCCGTCTTTATTCATGCCTTCGTACTTGTCGACGATGGTTTGAAAGAGTTGGCTGTCTACTGAAGAGTAATAAGTGATCGGGTGACGGATAGTGGGGCGCGCCAGAACGTCATAGGTCGCCCGGTTCAAACTCAGGGGGGCGGTGCGCACCTTTTGCACCCATTGCTCGAATTGCTCGGGCGTGCTGGCAAAGGTGGTGAAATGCATGTCGGAGAAGCCCTGCCCGTTGTAGTTCGCGGCGATACCCCGGTACTGCCCGACCTCATTGGCAATCAGATGCAGTTTTGTTTGCATCCCCGCCATGGCGTAAATTTGTCCACCTAGCGCTGGGATAAAAAACGAAGTCATCGCGGCATCTGACGTAATCGTGAAATTCACTGGCGTGTGCACCGGCACGGCCAGTTCGTTTACCGATGCGATCCCCAGATCCGGATAGATAAACAACCATTTCCAGTCGGTCGCGATGACCTGAACGTTGATCGGATCGACGTCGGAATCAAGCGGTCTGTAAGGATCCAACTCGTGAGTGGTTTGCCACGTCACGACGCCCAAAATCAAAACGATGACTAACGGAAACCCCCACACGACAGCCTCGATCTTGTGCGAACTAGCCCAGCGCGGCCGATAGACGGCCTTTTTGTTAGTGGCGCGGAAGCGATACGCAAATACGAATGTCATGACAATGACCGGTATCACCACAAGCAACATCAGGGCGGTGGCGAGGATAATCAGGTCACGCTCTTGGGCGGCGATGTGGCCTTTGGGATTGAAGACAATCAAATTACAGCCCGACAGCAAGCAACAAGTGGCGGCTGCTACGATGGCGCGAAATGGAGTTGGCGTTTGCATTTAGAAGTTTCCGTCTAATCGTTTATGCGAAGCCTGAAAGCTGTAACGACAGTGCCGCCTGGATCAGGGCGAGATGGGGTCGCTGGCCGGAAACGTCTCATCCAGTGCCTCATCAATATTCGATTCGGTCACGCTGCGTTCGCCAATACGCACGCCTGTTTCGCAATGGCATGAAGGGGACGGACATGGCTTGCCGTGAGGGTGCAAGTCGCCGCAGGCGTTGCTACAGAACAACTCACCGTTGCGTTCATAACGCTGCTCATCAATTACGCATGTGCAATCCGGGCAAGCGCAAAGCACTGACGGTTGGACGGACATGACCATCTCCTTTTTTCAAAAGTGGTAAGCCAGTCGCTGGTGGTGCGTCTGGGGTACAAGACGTTTGAAGAGCGCTGTCTCAGTTGGTTTTAACAGTACCGACGAATGGAGCTGCCAAGCGAAGCGCTGTTAGCTGTGAAGGTGTAACCATCTATCAGCTTTTGAAGGACTGGCCTGTTAAACGCCAGATCTTGAGCTTTATTTAATGACAGCGACGTACGCCTTAATCACGAAGCGCAAGGGAGGCTTGATCATGCAGGTCCGGGGTAAAGTATTTAACGATTGGATGGCAGCAGCTGCACCAGAAGAAACCTATTCTCAGTCCCTTGAGAATGGCTGCTGCATTGACGTTCGCGCACGGGAAGTACCATCAGGGGATATTCAACTGCTGGTCTGCGTCTATGCCAAAGATGGGACCGCCTGCTACGAGCATGTCTCTGCGCTAGACGGTAACCAGTGGACGGTACAAGACGCATTGAGCAAAGGGGAGGATCAGGCAGAGCGAATCGCTGGCGGTGAGGGCGGCCGCTTGCCGTGTGCTGATGCGGGGAGACTTGGCGCTGGTTAATGATGCCCAGATCCAGAGCCTTCAATAAGAACGAGCGCGTAGTTCCAGGCTGCGGCAACTTTTGCGTATCACCGCAAAATGGGCTGCTATCCGTTTATCGATCAAATTTATATCAGAACTTGCCACAGATGGGATTGAGTGGACTGCGCTTTTCAATACCGGACCGAACAACGCCGAGCGCTTTCGATAATAGCATTGCACTACCCATGGATTGAACGAGGCGTCAGGCATAGATACTATAGCTGACAGACTTGGTATTCATCTTTGATAACTCTATTGCGTGAATTATCCCACACGTCAGCGCATTTTCTGGATCCAGGATACGTGGCGCAGCAGTCAGGTACTTCTCCGTTTCCAGTAACTCCAGAGCGCCTGGGGTTCGCTCGGCGACGATGCGTGAATACAGTTGCAAGTCATAATCGAGGCTCATTGCGTATTCAGACATCCGCGCGTGGTCTACTGATCCCTGAAGATACCAATGAAAAGGATGGAAAAGAAATTTGCTGTGCAGACATGCGGTTCTATGCTGGCCTGCAAGAAAAACGATATTGCCCATGGATTCAACGGTCCCCATGTTATGGGTATGCACCGGAATGGGCAATGAAAGTAGAAAATTATACATCGTGAATCCATAACTGGATTCACCTCCCATGGTGGCGAGATTGATGATCAGATCCGATGCGTCTTTCTGCACGGCCAGCGAAGCTTTGGCAATGAGCTGACCGCAGGTGGACGCGTTGATGGGGCCAGTAAAATTGATGATGTACGGTCTCATGCAAGCACCTCTGGAACTGATGAATATACGCAGCGTGGAAACGCTGTCATCCACACATCGACTTCTCGAGTTGGAGCTTTATCAACACCCTACAGTCCTTTGGCTGACGGCTATGACGTTGTCGATTCAAAGGGTAGGGGAGATAGCTCCCCTGCCCGAGCACTATTAACTCAATTTAAATCAGCTTTTGCTACGTCCGCCTCCATGGCTATTTTCGCCTCCTTTTTTCCCTGCTTCTGATGCCTTCTCGCGATCGTTGGCAAAATTGCCGCCTGACGATTCGCCGCCTTTTTTCCCGGCCTCGGACGCCTTCTCACGATCGTTAGCGAAGTTACCTGGATTCTTATTGCCCGTAGTCATGATAGCTCTCCAATATCAACTTAAACTATTCGTTTGGTTAGCGTCCATCATTGATGACGGACATTATCTCCGATAACGGTCGCCCGGAAATGTTTCAGATGATTAACAGATGACCGATAAGCGGTAGTTACGATCACTGTATGCGGTGTTCCGTCGCGTTAATGCATTGAACATAACCAGCTAATAGCCGCTTCGTTTGTTTATTTCCGGTCTGTTGAATAGAGTGTCTTAACGGCAAACACTATCTTGATGAATCGGTTGAGCCCAGTGCGCCCCTCACATTTGTGTTTAGCTCCCCGAGGCTGAACGGTTTGGCGAGCACTTTTCCAAGTAGCATGCCTTCTGAGATCGCTTCTGCCTTGGTATAGCCGGTAATGAATAGAACTTTGAGGTCGGCATGTTTCGCTTTAAGCCTCTGCGCCAGTACCAGGCCGTTCATCGCCCCTGGCAATCCGATATCTGTTACTAAAAGATCCAGAACTCGCATTTTCTCTACTTGATTGAATGCTGACGTGCTGTCCACCGCTTCGAATACGGTATAGCCGAGGTCAGCAAGGAATTCGACCGTCATTTCGCGAACGCCTGCTTCGTCGTCCACCACCAGTATTACTTCATTTATTTTTCTTGTATCGAGCACGGGCTTGTCAACACTGTCGACGTTGTCAGCGATGGGGTCGACGCTTCGCAGATCAACCGGGAAATACATCGTCACGGTTGACCCAGCGCCAACCTTGCTATGGATGCGGATCTGTCCACCGGACTGTTGTGTGAATCCATAAATCATGGAGAGCCCAAGCCCAGTCCCTTGGCCGATTTTTTTAGTGGTAAAGAAAGGATCAAACGCACGCCTAAGCACTTCTTCAGGCATTCCAAATCCGTCATCAGTGACCTGGAGCGACACATAAGGCCCCGGCTTAAAATCCTGTTCAGTTGCAGATTTTTCATTCACCTCAACGAGCCGAGTGCTGATGGTTAGCGTTCCGCCGCCGGGCATGGCGTCCCGAGCATTTATCGAAAGGTTGAGAAGGGCGTTTTCCAATTGGTTGAGGTCACAGTTGATATTGCCGCCATGGGAAAGCTTGCAGTTGACCTTGATCGTTGGACCCATTGTGCGACGTATCAACTCTTCGAGCCCCACGACGACCGCGTTCGGGTCTACGATTTGAGGCTCGAGTGGCTGTAGCCTTGAGAAAGCCAGCAACCGCGCCGTGAGCGCAGCTGCTCGCTTCACGGATGTAAGCGCAAGCGTATGATATTTATCCAGTTCCGAAAAACGGCCGGCATCAATGCGTAGCTGCATGAGCTCAAGGCTGGTGGAAATACTGCCCAAGAGGTTATTGAAATCATGGGCAATACCCCCCGTAAGCTGCCCTACCGCTTCCATTTTCTGGCTCTGACGAAGTTTTGATTCGGCCGCTTCGCGTTCCCTCTGTTCGTCCCGCAGCTGCTTGGTCCGCTCTGCAATACGGTCCTCGAGCTTATCGTTCCACTCCCTCAGCGTTGTCTCAAGATGGACACGCTCACTGATATCTTCCACCGTTCCGTACCACTGTCTGCAATGCCCTTTGTCGTCGAGATCCGGGAAAGCTCGTACGTGATACCAGTCGTAGGCATTGGACAATTGGCGCAGACGTACCTGAATGTCAAACGGTGTCGAGTTGGCGACAGAATGAGTCCATTGCTCAATGATGGCTGGCATGTCGTCTGGATGGGTGAACGCTCTCCAGCCTTGCCCCAGCGTCTCATCACGGGGCAACCCCGAAAAATTTGACCAACGACTGTCCAGGGAAGTAATCGCGCCGTTGGCGTCCGCTGTCCAGGGTATCTGGGGATTGAGTTTGGTCGCGATGCGGTACTGCTCTTCGCTCTCGCGAAGTTTCGCTTCGGTAACTTTCAGCGCATCGGTAATTCGGAAGCGTTCGAAGCATCCTGCAATGAGGTTGGCATAGCTGCGAAGAAAATCTACATCGCTTGTAGAGAAAGCACGGTCGACACGACTGTCGACCTCAAAGATACCCAGTGGCAACTGTGTATGCGGCGCGTAAACAATGACGTTCACAAACGCGGACACACCGTTGCGGATAAGAAATGGATGAAGTTCGAAGCGCGTTTCATGCTTGGCGGCAGGGGAAATAACCGGCTGGTTAACGCCTAACGTATACCATTCAGGCGTACCTTGAAGCAGCGGTACTCTTATCTGGCCGACAACTTCAGGCGTCCACCCTACACCGTTTCTTACCCATAAATAGCGCTGGTCGGGGTCCACCTGCATGAACTTCGCCAAGTGCGTATCCAGGGCTTCTCCGACTTTTGAACACGCCGAATCAATAACCGTGTCCAAATCCGGGCTTATCAATGCAAGCTCACCAAACTCGGCAAGTATTCTGCGCTGACGTATCAGCGCTTGCTCGTTTGCGGACAGGCTCATAGCTTATTCTCAGGCAGGCCAGGAACGTACGTGGCGTCAATCTTTAACCACGATTTTGTACAGCGATGTCTTCAGTGTGGGACCCTGTTTGGGGTTGTAAAAATTCATATCCGGGATACGCGAATCAGTAACGTAAACAGTGCCGTCCGCGCCTTGGGCGAAGGTATCGGGCCAGCGCAAGTCTTTATCCTGAATCAGGACTTTTACCACGTCTCCCTGGCGAATCTTGATGGAGTGATCTTCTACCGAGCTGATATACATCGTTCCTTTAGCGTCGATCAGCAGACCGTCGGCAGGCCCATTCTCACCCACCTTTTGTACTTTTGCGGGCAGGTCGCCAAGCGCCGCCGTTTGTAACTCCGATGTCGAGATTCGGTATAGGGTGTTGCCCTTCACCGCCTGCCAGTACAACGTATCGCCATTAGGGGAGAGTGCGATTCCATCTGCGGAAAACTGCACGCCTCGACCGTCCGGCCGTTGCAATGGCTTGCCGTCGGCCTTGACCATCACGCCCTTTTCAGCCTGTGTACTAGTCGCGCCATCCAGGGCACGCCGCGCTTTGCCAGTATTCAGATCGAGAACTACAATCGCGCCGCTAGTCCCGGAGTCGGTGATATAGGCGAATTTTCCGTCGGGGCTTAAGCGTACGTCGTTCAGATAACTTCCTTGAGGCGCTACATCCAGCCCGAATGGGTACACCCTGGCGACACTATTGCTCGCCAGGTCTATCTTCACCAGCTTGGCTGCCCCCGGTACTAGTTGTGCCTGCGCCGGAGCCCCCGCATCGATCACCCAGAGGCTGCCTTTTTTATCGGCCACCACTGACTGCACACAAACCCAACGATTGCCTGGGCTAACGCTGTCTTGTCGGGCGTTGCGCCAACTGTTCCAGCTGGCGTCTGGATAGGATTTAAGGCTGCCGTTGGGCAGCAATTCAGCCACTGATATTTCCGAATCCTCGGTCCATCGCGGAAAGTTGACGAATAGCCGGCCCGTTTCGTCCGCCGTTACGCCCGTTACCTGATGGTCGAAGCTGGCAACTTTTTTGAGACTGTAGCCGGGATCAGCCACGGCGCTCTGAACCGGTGCCAGGTTGCCGAGTAAAACGGTGATGACGCAAAGTGCGAAAGCTGCCCGGTGGTTCATGAGTTACTCCGTAATGAGGTTGGATGAGTCCGAGGAATTACTGAGTTGAGGCGACGTGGCGACCCTTGGTTCCATCTAATTAGAGCAGCGGTATGAACAGGCAAATCACTCATTACACGTCAATAAACCAGAAGCTGGCCCACGAGATGGTTCTGCGCGGACGCATTAAGTTTGCCGAGGGCAGCGAGCAACTAAGTTCGGATAAGCCAGCCTGCTCGACGACTTGATCCACACAATGTAGCTGCCGTCGCAGCTGAGCTTGAAGCTTCGCAACCCGTGCCTGTCGAAGCCGAAATGCACCAACAGCCCAAGCGCATTGTGCTGCCACAGCAAAATAATTTTACCGAGGGCGTCAGTGGTCCGGGCTAATAGCCGAGGTGTTGATGTCCAAGCATCAACTTGGGTAATTAACTTGGCCGGTAATGCGTTTTGGAGGAGGAAGTCATGCTCAGCTACCTGTTCATAGGTGCCAACGACCTGGAGGCTTCTGCACTATTTTACGATGCCGTCCTTTCGCCTCTCGACTATGAGAAAGATCAGTCTGAAGGTCATTATTGTTTCTCACTGCCCGACACTGCGGACAAGTCCAATGGCCCAGGAAGCATTCATGTCGCCAAACCTTTCGATGGCCAGCCCGCAACGGCGGGGAATGGCTTCATGCCGGCCCTGAGGGCTGGCTCCAGGTCGAAAGTGGATGAGGTTTACGCGGCTGGTCTCGCCAGTGGCGGGAGGGATGAAGGCAAGCCGGGTATCCGAGAGGCATACACTGCTAACTTCTATGTCGCATACCTTCGCGACCCAGCGGGAAACAAGATCGCTGTCTTTTTCAAAGGTTAGTGGTATTCGTTGGCAGCGCCAGGTATCCCTCACAGAGGGATACCACCACCTCGCATGCACCCGGATCGCGCCGGAGCCCCGGATAATCCGCTCATCGGCCTATGTAGAACTGTCGCCTTACGCCCGGCTCGAAGGATCTGTAACCCCAGCCAGCATCGCAGTCGCTGGGTAACTACCGACCTGCATCCTCGCTTCGGTGGGCCGAGCGACGAAGACCTGGGCGTACCTACCCGAAAACCCACAGCCTCAACTCAGCTGGCGCTTATCTTTGCGAATGGATGTTGGCAGAGGAACATATTTCGATGAGTTTTTTCTCGTTAGATGATTTGCACCGAATCCTGCTGGGGAAAGGGAGTTGGTGGCTGCTTTTAGAGGTATTTGCCCGCTCGGCATTCCTGTTCGTCCTGATCATGTCCTCGATGCGCCTGTTGGGCCGCAGGGTTGCTTCCCAATACACACTGTTTGAATTGTCGGTTGTGGTGACGTTGGCCGGGGCCGTTGGGGTGCCCCTTCAAGCGACGGACCGGGGACTGCTCCCGCCGCTGTTGATCATGGCCGTGGTGATCGCGCTACAGAGATGTATGTCTTTTGCCAGTCTGAAAAATGGCAAGGTGGACAAACTTGTGGCCGGTGAGGTTAGCGTCATCCTGTGTAACGGCGAGATTTGCCTGGACGAGCTGCGCAAGGCGGTCTTGTCGCGGGAGAGATTGTTCTCCCTGCTGCGTGGACGGGGCGTTCAGCATCTGGGGCAACTTAGCCGGGTTTATCTAGAGCCATCAGGCAATATCGCCGTCGTGTGGGCCGATACACCGAGACACGGTCTTTCCATCGTTCCTGATATCGATCATTCCTTGCGTCAAGCAATGCAAGTAAACGGAACGTGGTGCTGTGCAAGTTGCGGTTTTGCACGTGAGGCGGAGCCTGAGCACTCTGCGACTTGCGATCGTTGCGAGGCAAGGGCATGGCAGGCAGCCGCGACAGAGTTAGAGGACTGACATGAGCGAAAACCTGGGAACAGTGCAGCGATTACTGATGGGCGATGCGCCATGGGTTTTTCTACTGGAAATCATCCTTCGCACGGTCACGATCTATATCGTTTTGTTTATTGTCATGAGACTTATGGGCAAGCGCATGGCTGCCCAACTCAGCATCTCGGAGATGGCGGTGATGATCACTCTGGGCGCTGCGATTGGCGTGCCTTTGCAAACGCCAGCCCAAGGGCTATTACCTGCTGCCGTTTTGCTGGTGAGCGCTTTGCTTTTTCAACGTGGGCTGTCCTATGCCGCCTACCGCCGGCGGAGGGTAGAAATTGCCACCCAAGGTGATGTCACGCTCCTGCTGGAAGACGGGCGCCTGCTTTTGGAAAACCTGGGTAAGGCGGGCCTGAGCATTGCTCGAGTCCATTCGACGTTGCGCGCGATGGATATTCAACACCTTGGTGAACTGCGCAGAATCTATCTAGAGGCGACGGGCGATTTCACCCTCGTCAAATACCGCACGCCCCATGTTGGTTTATGGATCATGCCTGGCTCCGATGAGGACTTCGTTCATAGAACCGGCGCCGTTGAGGCCCAGGCATGCGCCCGCTGCGGATATGTCACTGGCAGGACAAAGTCTGAGCCGTGCCCTCATTGCCAATGTACCGATTGGTCGACCTCAGCTCACCGGCTCGGCGTAAGCATTCAGGGCGCCATAAAGGATTAAGCATCCAGGGCCGCCCATAGCGTTTCGCCTGTCGGCATCGCACTGCCCAGGGTTAACAAAGAAGCCCTTACCGGTCATCGCGCGGTTTCTTTCCAATGAAAACTTCGTCGGCCTGGCAAAGTCACCTAATAGAACTAGAGCAGGAAGTAGAACTAGAGCACGAAGCGTCGCAGCGATGAGCAGTCCCAATAAAAACCAGGAGTGTTGAAATGATCGACGAAGAGAAAATCCGCCAACGGGCCTATGAGCTGTGGGAATTGGAAGGCCAGCCCGAGGCCATGGAGCATGAACACTGGCGTCAGGCCCGCGAACAACTAGAAGCAGAGCAGCAACCACCCGAGGCCAATACACTTGATTCTGTCGCAGGCGCTGAGCAGACCGGGATAGCGGGGCAGCCGGCAAACAATGAGGAGTCTGGTTCAACCAACCCGGAACACCAGGCATGGTTAACAGCAGTAGGGCAATCGAACTGAAGGCTTGGCATTTGTACACTGCGCTTGCCATGGAGAACGACTAGTGTCAGATAGAAAAGACATTCGTAGAACGACTGTATCAACAAGCGTTGGTGACGACGTAGGCGCAAGGTTAATCGAATGGAACAGCCGATGGTCCATGATGGGAGATTTTGTTGTATGCGACATCTGCCTCGCATCCTGGTCCGTCGACGAAGCGGCTAAACCTTTTGTGCACTTGCCAGCTTGCAGTTCTATAGCAGGGGGACTTTATCCTTGGCGGGAGCTCGCCGATATATTAACGGGCCTTCCGCCAACGCTTAACTAACGGAGGATCAACCCACGGACATGGGTGCCACGCGACGCTCATTGCTGCGCAGCCTTGTCTTCGCGATCCATCCGCTGACGTACTCCGCCAGACACGTCTCGGCCAGACTCCATCGGTATGAAAAGTGAGCCATCCGATGTTGGTGCCTGGGGAGCTTGCTCAAATTGATATTTGTGAGCGACGTCTGCTGAAAACCGTTCTGTCATACCGGGTGCGAGTCGGTGGGACCAGATTGCGCTCTGGGCTTTCCAGCCGACCGGAATATCTTCGCTGGGGTACAGCGCAGCCCTTACGATGGCGTTAACGACTTTTTGCGGGTCGTCCATGCTCGCCATACGCGGTGTATGACCGCTGTAGTTAGCGGCATGCTCCCACCACGGGGTGTCGACTGCCCAAGGCATCACTGTCGAGACGGTAATTGCATCCGCGCCACTCAAGCGGATTTCTTGATTGAGGGTGTGGCCTAGACTGAGGACGCCTGCTTTGGCTGCTGCGTAGCTGCTCTGATAGGCCAGCGGAACCTCGCTGTCCACCGATCCGACGTTAATAAGTGAACCGTATCCCTGCTTTCGAAACTGTTTCATGGCGACATAGCTGCCGTTCACGACACCTTTGAGCGTAACGTCGATTACCCGTGAGTGGTCTTCCAGAGGAATATTTTCAAAAGGACCAATCGCACCGATGCCAGCATTGTTGATCCAGCAATCTACACTGCCGAATCGGGCCACCGCCGCGTGCATAAGATTTCCCATGTCCGTTGCGCTTGTCACGTCGGTGGTGACGACCAGAGCCGTTCCCCCTGCCTGCCGGACCAATGTGGCAACCTCTTCGAGTAATTCAGTCCGGCGTGCGGCAAGCACAACGTTGGCATGGTCTTGCCCCAAGGCCACTGCAGTTCCCCTACCAAAACCGCTGGAAGCTCCTGTGATTACGAACGTCTTACCCGACAGTTTCACCTTGTCCGCCTGGCTTAGTTCGGCCGTTGCGCAGGCGGATAATGCAGCCGCGCACAGCATGAGAAACATGTACCGGGCAAGTTGTCCCATCATCCGATCCTCTGGCTGTGTTCCATCTCACATGGACTCGGAGAGGCAGCAGTTAGTTGAATGGTCAGTGCTCTATTCCGATAACCGGTGGTCTGGGTACTGCTGGTAATCCCGTTTTGGATGCCCATTGCAGTGCGAACCGGGCTTTTGTTTGCCTTTGCGGCAAGACGCGGGCTACCGTTGCCTGCGTTTAGAAAAACATTCCAAAAGGGCGTAACCGATGATCAAGCGTATTGGTGAGACAGATATAAAACTGATTCACAACGCTTCCTGCCACTGTGGAGAGGTAGTGCTCGAACTTGAGCTACCGAATGGCGTAGTTGACCCGAAAAGATGTAACTGCTCGCTCTGCAAAAGAAGGGGGGCGGTGATGGGCACCGTTCCTCTCACAGCCCTGAGAATATTGAAAGGGGCACATGTGCTGAGAAGCTATCGCTTCAACACTCAACAGGCATGTCACTACTTCTGCTCCATCTGCGGTGTTTACACCCATCACACCAGGCGAAGCGACCCCTCACAGTATGCGTACAACGTTGGCTGTTTAGACGGTGTTGATCCTAACGACCTGGGTTTGCTGCCATTGAGCAACGGACGCAGTCACCCGCTAGACAAAAAATGAGTCTTCCAGGCAATAGCAGGCCACCTTAAAATCCTGGGATTGATGCGATGAAACGTAGCGTTAGTTTGGTCACCTTGGCTGTCGACGACCTGAGCAGAGCGGTGCGTTTTTACCAGGATGGCCTCGGCTTACCGACAGAAGGAGTCGTCAACCCGGCGAGAGATACTTTTTGGGGAGGGTATGCTGGCTATTCTCAGGATCTCGACATGCACCTTTTGAAGGTGGCCTGGAACCCAGAGAGGCTGCCATAGGCAACGTTGGCGGTCGGTTGCTTTTGGCCCGGAAGCATCCTCACCTCAATTGCCCACCAGCAGGCCGCGCTGCACTCGCCAGACCAGATAACCGGCAATCAGCGTGGTGGCGACCAGCAAATAACCTACCACGTCGAAGTGCTGTAATTTGCCGTCGACGCCTATCAGTACGATGTGCCCGGCCAACAGCGAGGCAAAGCCGCCTGACAGCTGCTGGATGGCCGAGCTGACGGCGTTGAACGCGCCGCGATGGGAGGGCTCTGGTACGCCGGCGACCATAGCCTGGAAGGGTATCAGCCTGGAAAAAATACCCACGAACAACACGGCGTTCACCAAGACGACCCATGGCAACGGCACGTTGGGCAGGTGCGTGTAGATTGTGACCATGATGATGGTCAGCGCGCTGCCGACGTAGAACACCGGCAGCTTGCCGAAAGCATCACTGGCCCGGCCGATCAGGGGGCCGGTGACAATGGTGCAAAGGCCGGTGAACAGGTACACGGTGGGCAGGCTGGTGATGTCGATGCCCAGATTGTTGACGGTGAAGGCGCTGCTGAACGGCATCAGCATATAGCCGCCGGTGGTCAGCAGTGCGGTGGCGGCAAAGGCAGCCCAGTGCCGTCGCGTGGCCAAAGTGTTGAACAGGTGACGAAAGGCCGTGTGTTCCTGGCGAGCAGCGAGATGGTCGGCGACGGGACGCATCGCCAGCACAATCACCAGCCCCCCGGCGGCGCCCATGGCCGCCAGCAGCAGGAAAGGTGCATGCCACCCCCAGTGGTTGGCAAGGTACAGCCCTACCGGCAGGCCGAGCACTTGGCTAGCGGCAAAGGCTGTCTGGATCACGCCCATGACTCGGCCGCGAGACTGCGGGGCGAACAGGTCGGCGGCGATGGCCAGTACGATCGAACCGATCACCCCGGCGAAGACGCCGGTGACCACGCGTGCCAGCAGCAAGGTCTCGAAGCTGGTAGCCAGACCGCACCAGAGGGTGCCGATGACGAACCCGCTGTAGAAGAACAGCAGCAGTTTCTTGCGATCGAAGCGATCGGCAAAGCCAGCGGTCAGCAGGCCGGAAAGTCCGGCGCTGAAGGCGTAGGCGCTGACCACCAGGCCAAACTGGCGGGTGGACATGCTGAGCGCCGGCATGATCATCGCGCCGAGCGGGGCCATGAGCATGAAGTCGATAATGACCGCAAACTGCAGGGTGGCCAACAGGCCGACAACGAATTTCTGATAGCGGCTGAAGGGCGTCAAAGCGGGGACGTCGGCAGTCATCAAGGGACTCGGGAAAGAATTGGCAGGAGGCACGCGGCCCATCATGGTGCAAAGTGCCCCATAAATACACTTGCCAAAGGTTTGCAGCTCAACGCCTGTCAGTCAAAGGTTGAGTGACCGTTTTTGACACGCTCCTAACCGAACCTGAATTTTTCGGCTATTGGCTATTGGCTATCGAAGGCAACCCAGCCTTAGGAAGCTAGGGCCTAAAACCCTAGCGGATAGCAGATGTCACTTTTTCTTTTTCGCAGGCTTTTCTTCCTTCTCTGATTTCTTAGCCTTTTCTGGCTTGCTGTCAGATTTTTTTGCAGATTTTTCTGGCTCAGCATCCTTTTTCTTGTCTTTCTTTTCGGAAGACTTCGAAACAGCGGAGGCTGCGGCTGATTTCTTTGCCGGTGATGAATTTTTTTCTTTCAATTCCTTGCTGGCTTTCGAAGCTTCACCTTTGCTTTTCTTCTCGTCTTTAGCCACGTTGACCACCTCTCGGAGTATGCCGGTATTGGCATATTGCTTATGGAAGTATCCACAAGCTGATCATTAGGCTAACGGGTCGAAAAGGGGTTCAAATTTTTTCGTCGCGTGCGAGATAGGCTTCAAGCGGTGCACCGATAGGTACTGCCGACCCATTTACTGACGAGGCGAATTCGATTGCACGTGCCGAAGTTCGGCTGCGTCGTGGCTGCAAATGATCTGCATATCATCCAGTTCGGTCAAAGCCAGAGCCCGCAAACGATTTTGCGTACTGACACGCGCGGCATGATCCTGGTCCATCATCCGTTGATAGAACCGCAATCCAGGTGGACAGTGTCGCCGGGGCCTGTGTATTTCACCGTGATGGAAGTATGCGTCACCGGCGTGCAACTTCCAGTGTCCTTGGGAGCACACGGCAATACCGGCATGCCCCGAAGTGTGGCCCGGCAGCGGGACCATCAGGATCTCCTGGTCTAAACCCTGCACCGGCGTGACGCTTGAAAAACCTTTCCACTGCTCGCCGTCGGGCTCATAAAACCGCCAATGACGGCTGCGCTGCCACTGCATCTCACGGTATCGACGCGTTGCTCGCCAACCATCCAGGATTTTCGCGGCCGTGTATTCAGTTTGCATCACATGGACCATCGCATCGGGAAAATCACTCAGCCCTCCTGCGTGATCAAAGTCCAGATGAGTCAGCACGATATGGCGCACATCGGAAGGGGCGAAGCCAAGCTGTTTGACCTGTGAGACCGCCGTCAGGGAATGCTTGAACTTTATATTGTTGAAGTGCCGGAAGAACGACGCGATACGAGAGGGGTTCTCGACATCAGCGCTGCCAAACCCGGTGTCTACCAGGATAAGGCCGTCACGATCAGTTTCTATCAACCAACAGTGACAGACCAAATTAGCGAACAACCCCAGGGTGGTGCCGTCAAACAATGGCCCGCCGAAGGGGCACATACAACCGCAATTCAAATGATGAATGTTCAATGTCAAACCCGCCTGCGCTGGATCTTCAACTGATGAGTTGTCCAACAACTAAAACATCCGTAGAAGGTAGTTTTTTCCCATGATTCAGGTCCCTTTGGTCCAGGCAGGTGCTGCTGTTCCTGTTTCAAGGCGTTTTCGAATTCACTGGCAATGTTCGGATGCCCCGCTTTTCGGGTTAGTTCAATCAGCATCTCCCAAGCGTCGTTATCTTCCAGTTCGATGGTGAGTATTGCGCTGAGACACTGGGAAACCGTCGTCCGCGAGTCGGTCAGTACTTGGAGTACTCCCTGCGACTTTACGCCAGCCACGTCATCCAGCAAGCTGGGAAGTGTCGTACTCATCCGAGTTCTCCAGTTATCAACTAATTTCATCGTGTCACAACTACCGACCGGTACAGACGCGGCAGGATTTCCATCGCCCAGACCAATGGCCGCTTGGAAAGCGGCAATAACTGACGAACGGCGGCTATGCGAAAGTGTTCTGTGAATTGCCGAGCCCAGTGGTTGACTGGACTTGGTCCCTTTTGCGATTTGCGTCGCAGCGCGAGCTTGTACCTAGGGGGGACACAGCTTCGTTTGACGCAGCCATTTTCAACCCGTGACGACCACGGTGGAGGATGCAGCGTGCTGGGGAGTCATACAAGGTCCATACCCCCTCGTGACCTAGGAGAACCAGCCCTGGTGTGCTGTTTCGGGCGGAGCGAAGCGAGTGCGTTGAGTGGTTTTTAATCCAACGGGTCTTTAGCCGATCAATCAGGAAGGTGGTGGTGATCGCTTCTAGGTTCCTTACATCAATTAAGGGCGTTGACTTGAATATATAAATGGCAATTTTAAATATTAGCATTATGATAGTGGCGAAATAATGCTACTGCTTAAACCCGGTGGCATAACCGCAGGGCTTGGTTATGATCAGATCCTTGGTCTTCGGTTGTTTGGAGCTTTAAACGCTTGCCGGGATCAGAGCCGGTGAGCGTTTTACGTCGTTCAGGGACTAATGCAGGGCTTTTAATGCTCAATGACATCGAATTCTGGAAGCTGTTGCGCAAAGAGTTGCTGCCCCTCCGTCCAAGCCAGTACGACATCACTTCAATATGCAACCTTACCTGCGAAGGCTGTCTGTTCTTTTCAGGTGATGACTATCTTGGGCATAAAGACGCCAAGGATTTGAAGGTCATCGAAGCATTTTTCACAGGCGAAAGCGCTCGGGGCGTGCGCTACGGTTATTTTGGCGGGGCGGAGCCTTCGCTCGCCGAGAAAAAATTAGTCATTGCCAACAAACACATTCCCTATGGCGTGGTGTTTACCAATGGCATAAAGCGTTTGAGCGCCGAGATCGATTATCGAGTGCACGTCTCGCTTTGGGGCAATCCCGAACGTAGTCGCGAACTACGCGGCGCTGACATCATGACCAAGCAGATCAAGAATTACCGTGGCGACCACCGCGCTGTTTTCGTATTCACTTTGACCGCGCGTAACCTCGACGATATTCCGTATATCGCCCAAACGTGTGCGGACAATGACTTGGCGCTGACCTTCAACCATTACAGCCCCACTACCAAGTACATGGACTTTATCGGCAGTGGCGCCGGTGCCGACCAATATCACATCACCAGTACTGCCACAGACAATCTGATTTTAAGTGACGACGACTTACGACTTGCTCGGGACAGTATCGCGCTGGTGTTGCAACAGTCGGGACAACGAGTCCTTTATGACAATGATTTCAATAACTTAGTACACGATCCGGCTGGTTTATATCCCGATGCCCAAGGCGCAGGTGCGATAACTCGCGACTGTGGCGTGCTGTTGACTTCATCCCTGCGCCACTACAACACCGACTTGAGCCAAAGCACCGGTAAATGCTGTACGCCAAATATCGAATGCAGCGGCTGTCGTCTTTACGCTCAGTCGTTCGCCAGCGTGCTGGCACGGGCGACTCGAGATATGCGCCATCCCGGTGGCCAGCAACGGCTGATCAGACTCTGGCGTCTATGGTGTGAGTTGTTCCTGAATGACGACCGCTTGCGTATGGATCTTTCAAGCAGCGACGGCGTGAACCTCCCTCTGACTTCTATAGCGGAACACCCTTGTGTCAGTCATCAGTTCGTTTAAAAAATATCAAATTGTCTGGGTTTGGAATCAGACCACACCTGCGCTGCGCAACGAACTCATCGCCTTCTGGCGTGACAACGGTGCGATACAAGATCCGATAGAGGCTTGGCGCAGAACGTTTGAAGTGGCTTGCGTGGTCTTGAATGCCGAGGGCCGAGTCGTGGGGGTCAGTTCGGTGTATTGCGCCAGTCCTGCCGCGGGCAAGGTGCTGTATTGGTTCTACCGCACTTTCATCCAAGAGGACTGCCGCGACGTTGGCCTGGCTCCCCGTGTGTTTGCTCATACCTATGAGCAACTGGCGTTGGCCTATGCCGGTGAAGCCCGGGCACCTGCGGGACTGATGATCGTTACCGAGAATCCGAAGCTGGAAACTGCTGCCGGTGTTCGCGTTATTCAGAGCGTCGGTTTTCAGCGTTTTGGCCTCGATAGCAGCGGCCAAAGCGTCTGGCATCGGCTGTTTCTGCCATCACCCCAAAAATCATGACCAACTTGGCAAGGAGCCCTGTTTATGACTGAGCGAACCCTGCATTTTATTTCCGGACTACCTCGTTCTGGCTCGACTTTGCTGTCGGCATTGTTGCGCCAAAATCCCCGTTTTCACGCGAACATGAGCGGCCCCGTGGCGGGCATGGTCAACGATTTGCTCAACGGCATGAGCGGCAGTAACGAGTATTCGCTGTTTATTACTGATCAGCAGCGCCAGCGAATTCTGCGTGGGTTGTTCGAGCAGTTCTACGGCGACGAGTTTGCTAAACCGGTGATTTTTGACAGCAATCGTGCATGGTGTTCGCGCATGGGGTTGCTGCAAAGCCTGTTCCCGGACAGCAAAGTAATCGCCTGTGTGCGTGACGTGCCGTGGATCATCGACAGTATTGAACGCCTCGTTCAACGCAATACTTTTTCGCCCTCAGCCCTTTTCAACTTTCAGGCGGGCGGCACGGTTTATAGCCGCGCAGATACCGTGGCCGGGGCTGATGGCTTGCTCGGTTATCCCTACAACGCGCTTAAAGAAGCGTTTTACGGGGCGCACACCAAAAATTTGCTGTTGGTGCGCTACGAAAGTTTGGTCAGCGCCCCGCAAGCAGTGCTTAAGGGCATTTATGCCTTTATCAACCAACCCTCCTTTAAACATGACGTGCACAACATTGAGTTCGACGCGCAGGCGTTCGATCTGCGCGCTGGCATGCCTGGGTTACACGACGTGAAACCCAGTGTGCAAGCCAGCGCCCGGCCGACAATCCTGCCGCCCGACGTGTTTGCGCGCTTCAGTAATGACGCTTTTTGGCAACATCCCCAACACAACCTACAAGGGGTCAAGATTCTTTGAAAACCCTGAAAAAAAAGAAAACCATTGGAGCTTAGTTAGATGAATAAGGCCATTTACCGGCTGGTGTGGAATAGTCGTTTGGGGGCGCCACAAGTCGTTTCCGAAGTCGCCAAGTCGAAAACCTGTGGTGGTTCAGTATCGGTCAGCGGCCCGGGAGCCCGCACCTCGAGAACGCGTGGTAAAGCAGCCGTCTGGCCGCTGGCGTTGTTGTCGATGAGTATGGCGTCGTTAGCATTTGCGAGCGCGAACCCTACCGTCACTACAGGTGCTGATTCGGGGGCAGGTTCGTTGCGTGACTTACTGCCATCCACCGGCTCGGTGATTATTGGTTCTGGCGTCAGCACGGTTACGCTCACCTCCGACCTGGCAGCCTACAACGGACTAACGAGAATAACTGCTTCTGCTCCGGTGACCATCACCGGGGGGAGCTTGGTCGGTAGTGACGGATCGTTATTATTGACCGGGTCGAACGTTCTTGCAGGCGCACTGACGTCGACGATTTCAGGGCGGTTCACTGGCGTTTCGGGTAATGGTATATATTCAGGAACTGGAGCCGCCGGCGGGGCGGGATCAGCCGGTACGTCTGGTGGCACAGGCGTTGGCGGCGTCGGCTCAGCAGGTTCAACCGGCAAGTATTTCTCTCCATCTAATGGTTCTGCTGCCATCAGTGGAAGTTTTTTTGCCATCACTAACAATGCCGTAGTGACCGGGGGCCTCGGCGTATCTAATGCGGCCCCGGGCACTGGTGGTGCTGGCGGTAACGGCGGCGTTGGCTACTATTCTGCTAGCCACGGCGGAGCAGGTGGTAACGGCGGTGCTGGCGTAAGTGGCGGGGCTGGCTCTGCCGGTGGCGCTGGTGTTTCAGGCAGTTACTTTTCCGTGATCAACAATGCCAGCATCTCCGGTGGTAATGGTTCTGTTGGCACTACTGGTGGTACCGGCGGTCAAGGCGGTAACGGTGGGGCTGCTTTAAACAGCAGTAAATATGGCAACGGTGGCAACGGCGGCGCTGGTGGTAATGGTGGTAACGGCGGAGCCGGCGGTGCAGGCATAACCGGTTCGCACATCAAGATAGTCAATACCGGAACCATTCAAGGCGGTAACGGTGGCATTGCTGGTACAGGTGGTGCGGGCGGTTTGGGCGGTACAGGTCTGGTTGCTGGTCAGGTCGGCGCCAACGGCCAGGCCGGCAGCGCAGGTGTCGGTGGTGCCGGTATCGTGGCCACAGGGGGAGGCTCGGCCATCTACAACGCCGGGACTATTTCCGGTGGTTTTGCCAATAACGGCAGCGGCGCCCGAGCCAATGCAATCGAGCTGTCCGGCGGTGATAACAAGCTGGTGCTTGAAGCGGGCTCCGTCATTAACGGCAACGTGGTGAGCAACAGTGGCCTTGGCGGTAGCGGTGATGTATTGGTTCTCGGCGGCGAAAACCTGGTAGTTTCCACTACGTTCGACCTTGGCTCGGTCGGTGCTGTAGGGAGTGCGGCGCAATACCAGGGTTTTGCTGACTTTGAAAAAGAGGGCGCCAGTACCTGGACCCTGACAGGCACCGACACCTTCACACAAAACTGGACGGTAAGCGCCGGCACCTTAGCCATGGCCAGCGGTTCAAGCCTTTTAGGTACGGTCGATGTCAGCAGCGGTGCAACACTCAATACCGGCGACGCTTCTATCGGAGGCGACCTCAATAACGCAGGCTCCGTGGTCGTTGGCACAACTGCCTCGCCTTTTGCAACGTTGACTGTCGGCGGCGCCTTTACTCAAAGTGCAAATAGCACCTTGCAGGTGAGTGCCTACAGTGCGACGCAGTACAGCAAGCTTAGCGCTACAGGTAACGTCCAACTGGACGGCACGCTAAACGTTGATGTCAAAAGTGGTAATACCTTGGCTGCTGGTAATCAACTCGCCAATGTGGTCAGCACCACTGGCACGCTCAGCGGACAGTTCAGTCACGTCACCGATAACAGCCTGCTGTTCAATTTCACTCCGGTTTACAACAGCAAGAGTGTCGACTTGAATCTTGTGGGTGCCAACAGCGGTACCGATACTGGTAGCGGTGGCGGCGATAGCGGTGGCGGCAATAGCGGTGGTAATACCGGTAATACCGGCAGCAACCCGACCACGGTTGTGGGCAGTATTCAGGCACTAGGCAATACCCAGGGCAGGGGCGCGGCTGTAGTGCTGGATCAAGTTATCGCCAGCAGTCCCGGTGGCCGGTTGGCCAGTTACCTGGTTCCATTGACTACTCAAGCTGAAGTGTCGAAAGCGGTGAGTGAAGTCTTGCCTCAAACCGGCGGTTCAACAGTGGCGGCGCAAACCGCGCTGACCAGCATCAACCGGGTGGTTCAGGCGCGCTCCGATACAGTGCGTGGCGTGTCTTCCGGTGATAGCGCTTTCAGTGACGACCATTTCTGGATCAAGCCTTTTGGTTCCTGGGCTGATCTGAACAGCAATGGCGGCACGCCTGGAGTCGAGTCAAGTGTTGGAGGGATGGCGTTTGGTCTAGACGGCAGCCTGAATGATCGTTGGGTGCTTGGTACTGCGTTCGTCTACGCCAAAGCCGACACCCATAACAGCGGCAACTCGCCTCGTCAGTCACTAACCACTGACGTTTACCAGTTGGTGGGTTATGGCACCTATCACCTGGACGACACTACCGACTTGAGCTTTCAGATCGATGGCGGTCAGAACCGTAACGATGGCAAGCGCGATATCGACTTCGCCGGGCTGCAAGCCAAATCCAGCTACAACTCCTGGACCGCTCACGCGGGCGTCGTACTGGACCGCACGTTCAGCCTGACCAGTGCCACTCGTTTCACACCTTCTGTGCGGGCTGATTACACTTGGATCAAGGACGAATCCTACACCGAGAAAGGTGCAGATGCGCTGGACTTGCAAGCCAAGAGCCGCAACACAGATCAATTCATTGTTGGGTTTGACGGCAAGCTGGCTCATGACTTCACCGATCGGGTGAGCTTGAGCGGCACTGCGGGCGCTGGTTATGACTTCCAGGCAAGCCGTGACTCTGTGGTTAGCAGTTTCGCCGGAGCACCCGGTGCGGCCTTCACCACCTATGGTGGCGAGCCGCAACGCTGGTTGGTTCGTGGCGGTACCGAGTTGAGCTACAAGGTTAGCGGTCCGCTTCAATTGTCAGTACGTTACGACGTTGAAAAGCGCATCAACTTCCTCAACCAGACAGCCTCGGCCGAGGCGCGCTGGGCCTTCTAAACAAACGCTGATGTAACACTTACGCCCATTTCTCTTCCTGGGAAATGGGCGTTTTCATGTCTACTAGGCTGCTGATTATTAACGTACAGTCGCCGCTCTCACAGCCTTCATTGTTAACGAGCCTGTATGCGCAACGCCCACATTGCTTTCCCATGTTTCACCTTTAAACCAACCTCGCTTATAAGGCGCGGCCTGCTGGTGAGCCTGTTTATTTTCTCGCTGGGGGGCTGCGTCGATGCTCCCGGTATTGCTGATCTCGACCAGCGCGCAGACAGGCTGGCGAAGTCCAGTGGTTTGATACGAGGACAGGTTCAGACTGATAGTTTTGTGCTGACCAGCTTTTACCAAATCACTCGGCCCGACCTGCCGTTGACCGTCTATATAGAAGGCGACGGTTTTTCTTGGCGCACTCGCAGCCAGCCGTCAACGAACCCCACCCCGCACAAACCAATAGGCCTCGAACTGGCCTCGGTCGATCCGGCACCCAACAGGCTTTACCTTGCGCGGCCTTGCCAATACACACCGATGGCGGCTAACCCAGGTTGTGTGGTGAGCTACTGGACCAACAAGCGTTTTGCTGAAGATGTAGTTGTGGCGATGAACCAAGCCGTGAGCTATTACGCCAGGCAAGTGCCGGGGCAACGCATCAATCTGGTGGGTTACTCAGGCGGCGGCGCCATTGCGGTGCTTGTTGCCGCCCGGCGCCAAGACGTTGCCACACTGCGCACCGTCGCTGGAAATCTGGACACCGCCGAATTCAATCGCCTGCACCGTGTGACGCCAATGCCGGAATCACTTAACGCAATCGACGTCGCATCGCAGATCAGTAGCGTGCCGCAGATTCACTATTACGGCAGCGAAGACAGAGTTGTGCCCGAAATAATTGCTCAACGCTTCGCAAACAGCACCGGAGATCGCTGTACACAAATACGCTCCGTGCCGGGTATGGGCCATAACAGCGACTGGGCAAAGGTTTGGCTTGGGTTGTTGAAGGCGGTCCCGCAGTGTTTGGGGCCGCCTTAATGGCAACCCAAAGTGAGCTGGCCTGACGTAATAGACCCAGAGCCGACGTTGGGCTGGTCTATCACCCATCGCAGCACCAGCCGAGCAGCGCGGTCTTGCCACCACAACCTGTAAGGATTGGAACATGGAAGGAGGACTTCTCCCTCAACTATCGCTATAGAGCTTTAGCTTTTTTCGAAGAAAAGTGAATTTCAAGTGAGGGAACCGACCGCAGGCGTCACTAGCGCCGCTATTGGCGGTTGTAGTCAGCCATGTCAGCTCTTCCGACGTGATCTGTCCGCCTTTGGAGATTGCTGCCCTTGGCCTTATGGCGCGTAGCAGCCTGTCCGCCAGCCGATTGGTAGGTGAGGGAGGGTTCTGAATATTGCAGGAAAGGTTCCTGTGACCCCTTAAACCAACTGACGAATCCCAAGGGCCAAAATCAAACCGCCGCACAGCCGATCTATTTGTTTCTTGCCACGCTGATAGGCGGACGAAATTCTGGGCTGCGACAGGGTCACCGCAGCCATCGCATACCAGCTCAATGATACCAATACGACAACAGCCAGCATCGCCGAAAACGTTCCGGGCGATACATGAGCGGGGGCTGCGGCTGAAAAAACTGCTGCGTAGAACGCCACCGATTTAGGATTGCCGATGTTGGTGATCACGCCTTGGACAAAGGACTTTCGGCAGTTGCCATCCGCTATGTGATGCGGCGCAGTCACTACATTATTACCTGAATTGATCAGCAGCCTAATGCCGAACCACATCAGGTAGGCAGCTCCAGCGATTCTTACTACAAGCGCGGCCCAAGGGAACGCAGAGAAGACCACACCGATCCCGGCAATCGCGCAGGTAGACCAGAACAGATTGACCAGCACGATCCCTCCGACCAGAGCTAGAGCCTCAGAGCGTGTGGCAGATACGGCTTTGTGAACAACCGCAACAAAATTCGGACCCGGGATGACGACACCGGCGAGGTACACCCAGAACACAGTTAGAACAGCCGAGCTATCGATCATGTAGTTTCTCAATGTTGGTGACGATAACTTCAGTGACGCAGTGAGCAGACCATTTGAGGTCAAGCCAGTCAAGCCGCCATTGATTACATGACCACTGCGATCAACTTGGGCAGGTAGCTGCGGGGGTTGTGTGCGAACCTTTGGCTTTTTGTTTCTGACGTGGGTAGCTCAGATCAGGTAGCGTCTCGGGGGAGGTCCGGATGAAATTAGGATTACGTACCGTTCATTTGATTGGCACAATTAGGTTTTTGTGCTTGTGGAGCACGTATTCCGCTAACTTCATCCAGGAAGTCTCGTAGCAGGATGCCGAGCTACATCTGCGACGGACTCGACGTTTGGCGCTAGCACCGAGGGAATGACAGCTATCGACCCGAAGCGGACATTACGGCTATACCACGCGCAAACCAGACGGCTTCCTGCCCACGCTCGTTCGCGGATCAATCAAGGGTAGGATCTGCGCGACGGCAAATACTACCTCAAGGCACGTGAACCCTAGGATCAGAAAACTGGCCCCATGCGCTACGGCAAAGATTTGCCATAAGGCGAACAGTATTCTCGCCAGTGCATCATATATACCAACGCTACGGCTTGGGTGCTTAAGTCGCCAAAGTGACCAGACGACGACCACGCTGCCCAGCAGGTTAGCGAACAGCATTCCGTTGATGTCTAAGCTCGGCACTGGGCGGCCCAATGCCAAAGCGGCGGACAACGCTGCGAAGCCTTTAAGGACCAGTGATGCTGTCCAAGGCGTCATGAAGCCCACCGTAGCTATGAGGTCATAGAAAGCGCTACCCCGGACGATATGTAGATTGTTCTTTACGCTAATCATAATCTGCCCTCATTGTTTGAGCCCGCAGGCTAAACCCTAGTGTTAGGTCCAGAGTCAACACAGGTACGGGTGATTATGAGAATCGGAGAAGTGGCGAAACGTACGGGTGTGTCAGTTGACGCACTGCGGTTTTATGAAGCGAGAAGGCTGATCAAGCCTCTGCGTACTGCCAACGGTTATCGGCTCTATCCGGAACAAACGCTGCAACTGGTGGGGTATATAAAGTTGGCGCAGCAGCTTGGGTTCTCGTTAGGGGAGATTGGCGAAAATTTGCCACTGCTGTGGAACAGCGAAGGCGTCTCTAAGGACTTACTGGCCCAGTTATTTAACGAGAAAATTGCTTTACTGGATGAACGTGTCAAACAAATGCAGACTCTGCGCAATCTCCTTGCCGAGCGAGCCGCGCAGGTATGTCCTCTGTTGGTAACAGGGCTTATTGCCTCGTCTTGAATGACCGCTTCTGGCCCGATAGCTGCCGTCCGTCCAATCCGCCAACCGCCTAGCGTTTGACGGCTCTTGTATTGCCGAGGATCCTACCAGTGTCTTGCGCAGGAGGGAGCCCAAATACCCGCGCATAATCTCGACTGAATTGCGTTGCGCTTTCATAGCCAACCTCGAAGGCCGCAGCCATGACACTCTTGGCACTTGCCACCATCAGGGTTCGAGCCTGGAGCAGGCGCACGCGTTTCTGATACTGCAAAGGGCTCAAGTTGGTCACTGCCTTGAAGTGGCGATGAAATGCCGAGACGCTCATTGACGCTCGTTCCGCCAAACGTTCCACGCCGATGGGCTCGGCAAAGTCGCGGCGAATCCATTGGATAGCCATGTTCACGCGGGCCATGGCGGTATCGGGCGCTGCGATCTCGCGCAGCATCCAGCCAAGGGGCCCCTGGAGCACGCGGAAGATTATTTCGCGCTCGTAAACCGGGGCCAAGGCTGCGATGGCATCCGGGTCGCCCATCAGTCGCAGCATTCGCACCCAGGCATCCATCAGATCGGTCGTGACCGAGGCGACTGAGAAGCCAGGATTGTTCTCGACGCGCGCAGCAGGTTTGGGCAAGTCGGCGAACAGCGTCGACAAGACTGCCGGATCAAGCGTCAGGCTGACGGCCAGATATGGCTCGCCTGACTCGGCGGGGTGCACCGACCCCACCGCAGGCAAATCGATGGACATGACGAAATAGGTCGCAGGGTCATACCTGAGCGTCCGATCCCCAACAGTCATGCTCTTGCT
>NZ_JAQGNX010000173.1 GCF_028293835.1 Pseudomonas sp. | reverse complement strand
CTTCACGTTGCTCGGCAGCGGGAGGCGAATTCTACAGCGTTTCAACTCGCTGTCAACTGCCTTTTTTCACCGCTTCCGATCACCGCGATCGAAGCCTCTTGCTCGCACCTGAACCGTGTAACTCATTGATTACCAAGGAGTTTCCGTTTCATCTGCTCCGGAAGAGGTGCGAATTATAGGCCCGGAAAAAGTTACGTCAAGGCTTTATTCATACCTTTGTAGCATTAGATCGTTTTTGCCCAGCCAGTCGAGGGATGCGCCCGGCAATCATTGGCACCCGAAGCATTAACAGCACCAAACCGATACTTGCATAGAGTGCCCATTCCCTAAGGTCCGCCCGGACAATCCAGAACATATGAAGCAGCCCCAACCCGAGCACCGCGTAAACAAGGCGATGCAACTTCTTCCACCGCGCCCCCAGCCGACGCTGGCTATAGCGATTGGACGTAATCGCTAGCGCGAGTAAACACAGGAACGCCAAGCTACCCACAATAATATAAGGCCGCTTGGCCAGCTCGACACCCAACTGAGACCAATCCAGCCCAAGGATAAAGACCGCGTACGCCCCCATATGCATGACCACATAGGCAAAGCACCATAACCCCAACTGTCGACGGACCGCTATCCAGCCCGGCCATCCACTCAAGCGCTGCAGAGGTGTCATCGCCAGCGTGATCAACAGCAGAATTAACGTGCCAAGCCCAAGACGATCAACCAGAACCTTGCCAGGATCAGGTCCCAACGCGAAGATCCATGCCTGATACAGCCACAAAACAGGCGCAACGCAGGCCGCAGCAAAAACGCCAACCCGCCAAAATGGATAACGCATCAATAGTTCTTCCGCAGATCCAAACCTGTATATAAGGAAGCAACCTCCTCCCCATACCCGTTGAACATCTCTGTTTGCCGAATGTTCGGGCTGAACAACCCGCTTGGCAGTCGCCGCTCATGCGCCTGGGTCCAGCGAGGATGGTCCACCGTCGGATTTACATTGGCGTAAAAACCGTATTCATTCGCGGCGATCGTTTGCCAGGTAGTTTTCGGCTGCTCGCTGACCAGACTGATCCGGACGATAGACTTGGCGCTCTTGAAGCCATACTTCCATGGCACCACCAGGCGCAGCGGTGCACCGTTCTGGCTGGGCAGCTCGCGGCCATACATTCCCACCGCGAGAATCGCCAAAGGATTCATCGCTTCATCCAGGCGCAAGCCTTCCGCGTACGGCCAATCGATCAAGGCAAAGCTGGAGCGCTGACCCGGCATCGACTTGGGGTCCTGCAGCGTCTCGAAACGTATGTATCTGGCGTTGGCCGTTGGCTCTACCTGCTTGAGCAATGCAGACAGGGGGAAACCCATCCAGGGAATGACCATCGACCACGCTTCGACACAACGCAGTCGATAAATCCGCTCTTCCAGTTGATAGGGTTTCATAAAGTCTTCGAGCGCATAACGACCCGGCTTACCGACCTCACCATCAATCACAACTGTCCACGGCTCGGTTTTCAGCGAGCCCGCGTTTTGCGCAGGGTCACCTTTGTCGGTGCCGAATTCATAGAAGTTGTTGTAATGGGTAGCGTCCTTGAATGGGGTGATAGCTTCCCCCTTCACAGTAACGGCCTGCCATTGTGTATTTGGCAGCTTTGCCTTGAACCAGCCGGGCGCGGCACCGGGCTCGACACCAGCATAAGGAGAAGGACCGGCCGCATCGGCCCAGCGTGGCAAAGTGCTGGCAGCCAGAGCGGCAGCAGAGGCACCGAGCAACGCTCGACGGGAGAGGTAAAAAGATTCCGGGGTGACATCCGACTCTTTACAGCCGGACGCCGAAGGCAGCTTGATTAACATGATGACTCCACAGCGTTGGGGGCACGTGCACCAATAGACTGTGGAGTATGGGGGAAATTACAGCTTACTCAGCCGATTTATGACGACGCAGTCGTAACAAATATTGAACCGGACCAGACGCTGCGTACGCGAGGAATATCAGCAACAGGATGCGCGGAGGATCACTGAACACCACCGCGAATACCAACACCACAGCGAGAATGGCAACGAACGGCACGCGCCCTTTTAGGTCCAGTTCCTTGAAACTGTTGTATTTGATATTGCTGACCATCAACATACCAGCCGCCGCTACTAACAACGCGACCAGGAACGACATCTTCGACCCCTGGATCCCGTAATCGCTGAACGACCAGACGAGCCCGGCGACTACACCCGCCGCAGCCGGACTGGCCAGACCGATGAAGTAGCGCTTGTCTGCCTTGCCGACCTGGGTGTTGAAGCGCGCCAAACGTAACGCGGCACCAGCGACGTAGATGAATGCAACCATCCAGCCGACTTTACCCATGTCACCCAATGCCCAGCCAAACGCCAACAAGGCCGGCGCAACGCCAAAAGCAACCATGTCGGCCAAGGAATCGTATTCGGCACCGAAAGCGCTTTGCGTGTTAGTCATGCGTGCCACTCGACCATCAAGGCCGTCGAGCACCATGGCAATAAAAATAGCGATGGCAGAGAAGCCAAAGTACTTGCTCGCTGTGGCCGGGTCTCCCGCGCTGATCGCGCTTTGCGCACTCATCGAGCTGATAATGGAGTAGAAGCCGGCAAACAGATTCGCGGTAGTGAACAGATTAGGCAGCAGATAGATCCCTCGATGCCGGACTTTACGTCCTTCGGCATCATGACCTTCTTCAATATGTTCATCGATGGGTAGCAGGCTTTCGGCGTCAGAGGCCTGGTTTGGCTCTTCGGGACGTTCGCTCATGGACAGTTACCTTGCAGCGGGGTGGAGAGTTTCAATAGATGTCTGCAACGAAGGTTCGTTGTCAAACGATGCAGCTTTATACCAGAAGCGTGCCGCAAAACGAAAAAACGCGGCCGAAGCCGCGTTTTCCTACAACGAAAACCGTAAGGACTGAAATCAGTTCTTGGTTCTGTCGACGATTTTGTTAGCGCCGATCCAAGGCATCATCGAGCGCAATTTCTCGCCGATGATTTCGATGCCGTGGTTAGCGTTGTTACGACGCTTGGCGGTCATCGAAGGATAGCCGGTGGCGCCTTCGCTGATGAACATCTTGGCGTACTCACCGTCCTGAATGCGTTTCAGAGCGTTGCGCATGGCCTGACGCGATTCAGCGTTGATGACTTCAGGACCGGTCACGTATTCGCCGTACTCAGCGTTGTTGGAGATCGAGTAGTTCATGTTGGCGATACCGCCTTCGTACATGAGGTCAACGATCAACTTCAATTCGTGCAAGCACTCGAAGTAAGCCATTTCTGGCGCGTAACCGGCTTCAACCAGTGTTTCGAAGCCTGCTTTTACCAACTCAACGGTACCGCCGCACAGCACGGCTTGTTCGCCAAACAGGTCGGTTTCAGTTTCGTCTTTGAAGGTCGTTTCGATGATACCGGTACGGCCACCACCAACGCCCGAGGCGTAGGACAGTGCTACGTTTTTAGCGTTGCCCGACGCATCTTGATAGATCGCGATCAGGTCAGGAATACCTGCGCCCTTGACGAACTCGGAACGCACGGTGTGACCCGGTGCTTTCGGCGCGATCATGATCACGTCGAGATCGGCACGCGGAACAACCTGGTTGTAGTGAATCGCGAAACCGTGGGAGAAGGCCAGAGTGGCGCCATTCTTCAGGTTAGGCTCGATTTCGTCACGATACAGCTGGGATTGGAACTCGTCCGGAGTCAGGATCATGACCAGGTCAGCAGCGGCCACAGCGGAAGCAACGTCAGTCACTTTCAAGCCATGAGCTTCAGCCTTGGCGACAGTAGACGAACCTTTACGCAGGCCAACAGTGACATCTACGCCAGAGTCTTTCAGGTTGCACGCTTGAGCGTGGCCTTGGGAACCGTAGCCGATGATGGCGACTTTTTTGCCCTGGATGATCGAAAGGTCGCAGTCTTTGTCGTAATAAACTTTCATGAAATACCCCTGTTATCTTGGCCATTCAGGCCATTGTCAAATTTGAGTTAGATGCTCAGTACTTTGTCGCCACGGGCAATGCCCGTCACGCCGCTGCGTACCGTTTCCAGGATGGCAGAAGTACCAATGGCCTGAATGAAGCTGTCCAGTTTGTCGCTTGTTCCTGCCAGTTGCACGGTATAAACGCTACTGGTTACGTCAACGATCTGCCCGCGAAAGATATCCGTGGTGCGCTTGATCTCGGCCCGCTGGGCGCCGGTAGCCTTGACCTTGACCAGCATCAGCTCACGCTCGATGTGGGCGCTCTCGGACAGATCAACCAGCTTGACCACCTCAATCAGCTTATTGAGGTTTTTAGTGATCTGCTCGATGACTTCATCGTGCCCCACCGTGGTCAGCGTCAGACGCGACAAAGTCGGGTCTTCAGTAGGCGCAACGGTCAGACTTTCGATGTTGTAGTTGCGCTGGGAGAACAAGCCCACCACGCGCGACAACGCGCCGGGTTCGTTTTCCAGCAGTAACGAAATAATGTGCCGCATATTATGTCCGCTCCGTCTTGCTCAGCCACATATCGCGCATCGAGCCGTCTTTGATATGCATGGGATAGACGTGCTCGCTGGCGTCGACCTTGATGTCGATGAACACCAGACGATCTTTCATGGCGAACGCTTGCTCCATCATCGGCTTCAAATCTTTCAGATCGGTGATGCGCATACCAACGTGACCGTAGGCTTCAGCCAGCTTGACGAAGTCAGGCAACGATTCCATGTAGGAATGGGAGTGACGCGAGCCATAGTTCATGTCCTGCCATTGCCGGACCATGCCGAGCACGCCGTTGTTCAGCAAAATGATCTTCACTGGCAGGTCGTGCTGCAGACAGGTCGACAACTCCTGGATGTTCATCTGGATGCTGCCTTCACCGGTCACACAGGCAACGTCGGCGTCCGGGAAGCTCAGTTTGACGCCCATGGCCGCTGGAAAACCGAAGCCCATGGTGCCCAGGCCACCGGAGTTGATCCAGCGATTAGGCTTATTGAACCGGTAGTACTGCGCCGCGAACATTTGATGCTGACCCACGTCGGAAGTCACATACGCGTCGCCACGTGTTACTTCACTAAGCGTCTCGATCACGGTCTGTGGCTTGATGCTGCTGCCATCACCCTTATTGTAAGGGAACATATCGCGGCCACCGCGCCACTCTTCGACTTGCTTCCACCAACTGGCAACCGATTCCTGATTAGGGACTTCGCCGATTTCCTTGAGAGTCGCGACCATTTCTGTCAACACACTCTCCACCGGCCCCACGATAGGTACATCGGCCTTGATGGTTTTGGAAATCGATGCGGGGTCGATATCGACATGGATGATTTTGGCGTTCGGGCAGAACTTGGACGGCCCGTTGATGACACGGTCATCGAAACGCGCGCCGACCGCCAAAATCACGTCGGCATGGTGCATCGCCAGGTTAGCGGTATAGCTGCCGTGCATGCCGAGCATGCCCAGAAACTGCCGATCAGTGCCTGGATACGCGCCCAGACCCATCAGGGTATTGGTCACGGGTACGTTGAGCAGCTGCGCCAACTCGGTCAACGGCGCAGAGCCATGGCCCAAAATTACGCCGCCGCCGGCATAAATGATCGGTCGCTTGGCCGCCAACAACATTTCCACGGCCTTGCGGATCTGACCCGAATGCCCACGAACAGCCGGGCTGTAAGAGCGCAGCTTGGCTTTTTTCGGAAACACGTATTCGAATTTTTCAGCAGGGTTGGTCATGTCTTTCGGGATATCGACCACGACCGGACCAGGACGTCCGGACTGCGCCAGATAGAACGCTTTCTTCAACACCTCAGGAATTTCCGAAGCGTGCTTGATCATGAAGCTGTGCTTCACGATCGGCCTGGAGATACCGATCATGTCGGTTTCCTGGAACGCATCGGTGCCGACCATGGTGCTTGGCACCTGAGCGGTCAGGATCACCATCGGGATCGAGTCCATGTACGCCGTGGCGATACCGGTGATGACATTGGTCGCACCAGGACCGGAGGTCACCAGTACGACACCCGCCTTGCCGGTCGCCCGCGCATAGCCATCGGCCATGTGAGTAGCGGCCTGCTCATGGCGAACCAGGATGTGTTCTACAGCAGGCTCTTTAAACAGTGCGTCGTAGATATGCAATGCGGCACCACCAGGGTACCCATAGATATGCTTGACGCCTTCGTCACGCAAAAAGCGGACAATCATTTCCCCGCCAGATAAAAGCTCCACGTTGTCCACCTCTGAAACGCCAGAATGCCGTCCACACGCGGGACGGATCTTAATTAGGTTTACTGCTTGGCAGAGCATGAGCGACGGTGGTCGCCGACTACGTCAGCACTGACTGAGCAAGTATTGGGAGGTCCCCAAGTGTTGCGGGGCCTTCCCACCCAGCGCGAGGTAACGCGTTGCGGGTGTTACAGGTCGGCGCGGATGTGCGCCTCATGATCTACTGATATGGCCTGCTTCTGGCAGTCCGTCTTCAGCGAACTTGGGATTGTTGTGATTACACCTGGCCAAGTCAAGTCATCCGTGCGCTTTCTTCCGACTAACAGCATGAAAATTCACTGATTCACGGTCCCGACCCCGCAGTTATGGTAGGTTGCCGAGTGCGAAGTCATCAAAGGAAGCACCATGCGTTGCAGGATTTTAGCGGTGGCCCTGCTGTGCTCACTGAGCGCTGTCTGCCAGGCAGGCCAAATCTATAAGTGGGTCGACGCCCAAGGTCAGACCCATTTTGATTCACAGCCACCCGTCAACCAGTCCGTGCAGCAGATTGATATCAAGCAATTGCCGCCACCGCCGCCGCCAAAGCCGCTCCCTCCGCTGCCAGAAAACGGCTACAAAGCACAGTCTGAACAAGACGCGATAGACGCCAAGGTTAAAAAGCAGGTAGCTGTTCAGGAAGCCAAGCGGGCCACGTATTGCGAAGCCGTAAGGATGAACCTGGCTCAGTTGCGAAATAATCCGCGGGCACGTCTGGACATAAACGGTGTAACCCGACGCTTGACTGACGAAGAACGTGAGACGCGTACTGCCGAAGCTGAAAAGGCGATAGAAGACAACTGCCAATAAGGCCCGCCAGACACCCTGGCGTAGGCCGTATCGTGCATCGACACCTAACGGGTTTCGACGATCAACCGATCAAACTGGGCCAGTAACTGCTGAAGCGTGTGGGTTTGCTGCTGGCCCGCGTACACCATCTCGGCCATTTCCAGGATGCCCGACGCATTAGGCAGCGGCAGGTCCCGCTCCAGAATAACCTTCATGCGTGGCAGAAATATCCACTGCAACCACTGATCAAAATCCATCTGATCGACCGCAAAAGGCTCATTACTGGCCAATGCTTCGGGGCTTGGGGGCGCGTCACGCCACCATCCCAAAACCCGCAACTCACGCTCAATCAGCAGCAATTGTTCTGCGACTTGCGGAAAGCGTTTGTCCATCAGGAACCAGTCCCCGCTTTTTGACGTGCCGATGCCGCACCCGCCGCATCACCCTGTTTCGCTCGGCATTGAGCGATCAAACCCCACAAGCTGGCCTGCAAATCGGGCCGACCATTGGCGTAGGTCAGGGCCCGGCGTGCAAGTTGCTCCGCTTGTGGCGCATCGCCCTGGGACAAACGTACTTGCGCCAGACGGAACAGTACTTGGGGCTCGCGCGGCGCTACTCGTTGTGCGCGTTCCAGGCTGGACGAAGCACCGTTCAGGTCGCCGCTGGCTTGCTGCTGTTGGGCAGTGGTGAGCAACGAAAGTACCGGGCCGTCAAGCTGCTCATCCGCAGACAAGCCGCCACCGCTACTTGGAATCCCTGTCGGCGCGGTGGAGTTGTAGCTGTTGTTGATCGGTGCCGCATTTACTGGAGCGGTATCGATTGGTGCGGTATTGATCGGCGCGGTATCAATGGGGCTGGTATTGAACTGAGGCGCCCCGGTGGAAGCCGGGTAGCTCTGAATCGGAGCACCACCTCCGCCCGGAACCATTACCGTCACACCGGAATCCTGAGAATCAGCTTGCGGCTGCTGTTGCTGCTGCGGGGCACTCTGGCGATAGCCGCCATTGCCCTGCACACGTTCGCTATTGGAAACCTTGCTGCCGGAATCTTCTACCGGGATAGAGCCACGCTGTTCGGTAGCGCAGCCGCTAAGCAAAGCCACCGCTGTTAAAGCTGGAATCAACCACTTATTCACGTCACATCCTCTTTGCTTATTTCAACCAGCCTTTAACCCAGTCCATGACTGAGTCGGCTGCGGCAGGAACGCCGCCACAGGCAGTGCCGGGTGCCGGTTCACTGCCGCGAATATACGGCATCTGCACCGCGCCCGGGCAGGACGAATCAGAGCCTTGGCCAGTGCTGGAATTGATCCAGGCCTGAACCACATTATCGGGTTGCGCGGTATCCAGCGAGAGCGGATCGGCCCGACGCATGAAGCTGGTCCATATCTGCAACGCACCGGTAGCACCGGTGAATGGTGTTTGGGCGTTATCGTCGCGACCGACCCAGACCACCGCCAACAAATCCTGGCTGAAACCGGCGAACCAGCTATCACGCGAATCGTTCGTTGTGCCACTTTTACCCGCCAGATTCAACGTGCTCGGCAGTTGGCTATAAGCCGACTTGCCCGTCCCTTCTCGCATCACCCGCTGCATGGCATTTTGCAGCAGATAGATAGACCCTGGATCGAAGCGTTGCTGAATCTGGAACGGATACCGTTTGAGCGGTTCACCTTCAGCAGTCAGTACGCTGCGGATACCGCGCATCGGCGTATTGAATCCGCCGTTGGCAATGGTCTGATACATGGTCGCCACTTCAATCGGACTGAGACTGCCTGCGCCCAACAGCATCGACGGATATACCGGCCAATCGCGGCTGATACCCAACTTGGCGAGGGTTTTGAACACGCTAGGCACGCCCAGTTCCAGGCCCAGTTTAGCCGAGGACAAGTTGTAAGAGTGCGCCAGGCCTTGATACAGAAATATGTTGCCGTGTGACTTGTGATCGAAGTTTTGCGGCTTCCAGACCTGGCCGTCCGCGCCCTTGACCGAGAATTGCTCGTCGGCAATCCAGCTGGTTAATGTGTATTTGCTCGGCTGCTCAAGTGCCGTCAGATATATAGCGGGCTTAACCAGCGAGCCGATAGGCCGCACGGCATCCAGCGCTCGGTTGAAACCGGCGTAGCCCGCCTGACGGCTGCCCACTAGGGCTTGAACTTCGCCGGTCTCCGGGTTGGTCACGACCATGGCCGTTTCCACCTCGTCACCGCCCTTGCGTCCATCCATTTTTTTGAACGCTTCGGTCACTGCCGCTTCAGACTTCATCTGCAGAATTGGATCGAAACTGGTGAAGATGCGCAGGCCTTCTTCGGTCAAATCCTCGTCGCGATAGTCTTGACGCAACTGGCGTTTGACCAAATCGAGGAAGTCCGGGAACGAGCTGTCCGCCAGGCTGCCCATTTTGCTGACACCCAACGGCATTTTCTTCGCGGCGGCGACCACATCCGCAGTCGCTACGCCCTGCTGCTCGAGAAGGTCCAGCACCAGATTGCGCCGCTCCAACGCCCGGTCGGGGTAACGACGCGGATTGTAATAAGAAGGACCTTTGACCATGCCCACCAGCAGCGCCACCTGATGCAACTTGAGTTCTGACAGCGGCTGGCTGAAGAAATACTGGCTGGCGAGACCGAAGCCGTGCACCGCACGCTGACCGTCCTGCCCAAGGAAAACTTCGTTGAGGTACGCCTCGAGAATTTCCTGTTTGCTGTAATGAATCTCCAGCAGCACAGACATCATCGCTTCGGTCAACTTACGGCTAAGGCTGCGTTCGTTGGTCAGGTAGAAGTTTTTGACCAACTGTTGCGTCAACGTACTACCACCCTGGCGCATCTGCCCGGCAGAGGCGTTGACCCAGAAGGCCCGGGCGATCGACTTGGGAGACACCCCGAAATGGTGATAAAAATCCCGGTCTTCGACCGTCACCAGCGTATCGAGCAGATACGGCGGCGCCTGATCAAGCTTGATCAAAATGCGGTCTTCGAGGTTTTTCGGATACAGCCCGCCGATCATCAGCGGCTCCAGCCGAGCCACCGACAATTTCGAGCCATTGGTCGCTGACAAGGCAGCGACCGTGTTACCGGCAAAGCGCACGCGAACCTGCTGAGCAGGATCAGTGCCTTCGTAGAACTGGAAACCGCGGGTATTCAAGTCGACCGTGGTGCCGCTTACCGCCGCCGCACCAGGTCCATTGGCCACCGCTTCCCGGCGATAGCCCAGCGCGTCAAGCTCCGTCAGGAAATCAACTTGAGACAATTTTTGCCCGACGAACAGCTCTAGCGGGCGGGCATAGACCTTGGCCGGAATGGTCCAGCGCTTGCCGGAAAACTTTTCCTGAACGATCGCGTCGAGGTAGACCGCGAAGCCGGCGAGCACGACCAGGCCGACCAAGCTGAGCTTAATCGCCCAGCCTAACCAGGGGCGAAGACCGCCAGCGGGACGTTTTGGGGGGGTACGAGGAGTGCGGGTACGTGTCATGGCGGCGGATTATACGCATTTTATCGATGACCGACAGGCACGCTTCTAGCGGTTTGCAGCGCTGCGTTGAGTCGCCATAATGGCAGCCAGAATTTTTAATCTTTTAAAGGATCGCCTGTGAGCCAATCCCTGATTGCAGCCCTACAAAACCCGACCTTATTCCCCCACCCGGTCGAGAATTTCCAGGTCATCGAAACGCATATTTCCTGGGTGCTGCTGACCGGCCCTTATGCGTACAAATTCAAAAAACCGGTGAATTTCGGTTTCCTCGACTTCACCACGTTGTCGGCACGCAAACACTTCTGCGGCGAAGAATTACGCTTGAATCAACGCCTGACAAACGATCTTTATCTGGAAGTCTTGCCGATCACCGGCAGTGCGGACGCTCCAACCCTCGGCGGCGATGGCGAGGTGATCGAGTACGCCTTGAAGATGCGCCAGTTCCCGCAAAGCCAACTGCTCAGCACCCTGCAGGCCAATGGCGAATTGACCACGGCGCACATTGATCAGATGGCGACACAAATCGCCGAATTTCACCTGAGCGCCCCGCACGTTCCGTTGGAGCATGCCCAAGGCACTCCTGAAACCGTGATGGCGCCTGTCCTGCAAAACTTCGAACAAATTCGTGCACTGATAAGCGACAAAGCCGACTTGCAACAACTCGAGGCATTGGAAGCCTGGGCGCAGAGCAGCTTCGAGCGTCTCAAAAGCCTGCTTTCCCAGCGTAAGGCCGAAGGATTCATTCGCGAATGCCACGGTGACATTCATCTGGGTAACGCCACGTTGATAGACGGCAAGGTGGTGATTTTCGACTGCATCGAATTCAACGAGCCGTTCCGTTTTACCGACGTCTATGCCGATATTGGTTTTCTGGCGATGGACCTCGAAGATCGCGGACTGAAATCCCTGTCGCGTCGTCTTGTCAGCCAATACCTGGAGCTGACCGGCGATTACCAGGGCCTTGAACTGCTGAACTTCTATAAGGCCTACCGAGCCCTGGTTCGTGCAAAAGTCGCGCTGTTCAGCCTGTCCGCGGATGCCGACGCGGTGCAACGAGCGACGACTTTGCGTCAGTACCGCAATTACGCCAATCTCGCAGAAAGCTACAGCGCCATACCGTCACGCTTTCTGATCATTACCCACGGTGTTTCAGCCGTGGGTAAAAGCCATGTGGCGATGCGCTTGGTGGAAGCCTTGGGCGCCATTCGCCTACGGTCGGATATCGAGCGTAAGCGTTTGTTCGCCAATAACAGTGAAATCGGCACGTTGTATGGCGCTGATGCCAGCACCGCAACCTATGCCCGCGTGCATCAATTGGCAGACAGCGTGTTACGCGCGGGTTTCCCGGTGGTCATCGACGCGACGTATCTGAAGCGTGAGCAACGCAACGCTGCAGCCAGGATTGCAGAAGCGACCGGGGCACCGTTCTTGATTCTTGACTGCGACGCGCCACACGCCGTGATCGCTGGCTGGCTGGCTCAACGTCAGGCCAAAAACAACGATCCGTCTGACGCCACCCTGGAAGTCATCGAAGCCCAACAGGCAAATCGTGAACCCCTGGAGGCTGATGAAATTTTGCGCAGCAAGCGCGTCGAAACCAACAACAGCAGCGACCTGGATGGCCTTGTAGCCAATATTCGTCAGCGCTTGCCTGGCCTCTGAATATATTTTTTGACCGTGCGGCGGTTAACGCTTCACGGCTCAAAAGTAGTGGCATTATAATGGCGTCATAAATCTAACGGGAAGACGATTCATGAGCCAACCCAAGCAGCTCGATTCGCCGCTTTATGTGCTGCTGCACAACGAAAACGTCGAAGGTTTCAATTTACAGAAGCCCCGGAAAGGCACGGTTGATATGGCGGGCGGCGACTTCCGCGGGCTGGATTTGCGTCAATTGGATACCAGCAATATTGATTTCACCGATGCGTATTTCCGGGCAGCGGATCTACGCGGCCTGGATTTGCGTCACACCGCAATGGAAGGCGCCAGTCTCGGGCATGCGCAAATTTCCGGCGCTTTTTTCCCGGCTGAGCTGACCGCAGATGAAATTCTGATGTCGGTCAACTTCGGAACGCGTCTGCGCTACAGAACCAGATAGCCACTGACGCTTGAAACATCAGACCTGCCCGCACGCGCTGTCGTGCGGCAGCGACCGACAGCGCTTGATCGCAGCTCCCAATCAAGCGAGCTTGAACTCGCCTCCTGGCGCCCCCCTCGACTGATCAGCCGATAAGCAGCTCTCTACGCGCTTTTTCTACTCCCCGCTACACTTCTTGCAGGTTTGTCAGTACGGAAACCACAGTGCAGTGCTCGGCCATAGCAAGGAGGCAGAATGAACGATGAGCTGCAACACCTCAAAAATCTCGGCAAGACGTCCGCACAATGGCTACATGCCGTGGGGATTCACAGCGCTTCTGATTTACGTCGGCTAGGCCCCGTGGATGCCTACCGGGCGGTACGTACCCGAGGTTTTCGCGCGTCCAAGGTTTTGCTCTATGCCATTGAAGGAGCGCTGCTCGACATCCATTGGACTGATATCCCGGCAGAGCGCAAAGAAGCACTGAATGGCCAACTGGAGGCCCTTTCCCTTCGGCCGAAAACAGCGGATCCGGAGGTGCGCTCCCAGCAATGAAAATAGCTGATCGAGGATGTTGACATACAAATGAGAATTGTTATTATTCTCGCATCTGGTCGCGAGACCAGTCGATGATTTGAAAGACCATTGGTTCGGAATCTCAGGTTATCTCCTCATCAGGCAAATCACGGTTATTTGACCCGGCAGTTTTGCCGGGTCTTTTTTTTGCGCGCTGAAAACCGACTCAAGCCCCATCAGCGCCCAGGTGCCAGAATTCCCAAACGCGTGAGCACGTCATCAAGCAAGCTGGAGGCGCCCAGCCGGACTCGATTGACGTTAACCCAGTGTGGGCCGAAGCGGGCTTTCGCCAGGTCAAGATAGACCCTGGCATCTTCAAACGTTCGAATACCGCCCGCCGCTTTGAAACCACCCTGCCCGCCAGCTTCAGCAATGGCCTCCAGAATGATCCTCGCGGCTTGCGGGGTGGCATTGGTTGTGAGCTTGCCGGTACTGGTTTCAATGAAGTCGACCCCTACCGCGATCATGTCCAGACACACATTGCGGATGATTTGCGGATCTTTCAGTTCACCGGTTTCAAGAATGACCTTCAAAAGTGCCCTGTCCCCGCAGGTCTCTCTACAGGCGTCGACCACGTCAGTTGCGGCCTGCTTGTCTCCGGTGAGCTGCATGCGGTAGGGATAAACCACGCCGACCTCATTTGCACCGGACGCTAAAGCAGCCCGAGTTTCATAAACAGCGGCCTCAAGGCTCGACCCGCCGTAGGGATAATTGGCGACCGTGGAAATGCGCACACTCTCGCTTCGCAAACCGTCCAGAGTACGCCGCGCCAACTGAACAAACTGTGGATAGACACACACCGATGCTACAACGCCCACCGGGGTCACCGCCTTTCGGCAAAGGGCGATGACGCGCTCTTCGTCGTCACCGACGTTGAGCGAGGTCAAATCCAGCAGCTTGATCATTTGAAGCGCCAATCGCTCCTCTTGTGCATTCATGCCTTCCATCCGTTCAATCCTTGGGTGACAGCCAGGACAATAAACGAGACGAAGGTTTCAAACTTGATCGATCCCCGAACAGGGAAAAGGACTACACAAATACAGGAAGCATCCTAACCAGGAGCAACAGTGGGCGAGCTGACGAAGGTTCGTCCGCCCTAACCGCCGTAGTCCTTCCCGGATAAGGCGCCGGTGTACCAGACGTAATCAGCAGCAGCCGATGTCACGTGCACACCCACTTCCGCCAACATTAATACCACTGCCCCGTCCACCGCTCCCAGGTCGAGAAGGTGCAGCGGTACGCCGATATCCTTACGTACGTGGTAAGCGCTGGCGAATAGCAGCGCAGGCGCAGGCGCTACGAGCAGTCGCTGAGCCATACAGCGGTGACGCTGCTGCTGAACAGCGAGCAGCCCTGGGAGGGATTCTTCCGGCAACCGGTGATCATAGGCATCGCCAATGTGCGCTTGCAGTAGCTCACGCACCGCCGGAGCTGACGAATGCGTGCCCGTCAGCGTGGGTTGATGCGAATAGATTGCGCAAATCTCATCGGGGCTCAGATTAGCCGACAACAACGGATAGGGTTGCCCGAGAGCGTAACGAACGATAGGTCCATATAAAGCCCAGTCCCAGCCGTCTTGCCATTCCAGGGCAGTCGGAATATTTGCTGGGTCAGTCGATTTGAATGCGGCAGTGATTTCATCGACTTTTGACTGCTGGCCTGGGTTGAGCATCTCCATTAATAGGCTCCCCTGGGCACGCCGATCCGCCAGCACCTGCATGATCCAAAGCTCTAACGCTTGATGATCCGGATTATCGTGCCGCTCCCCGACCAACACTATGGCTGCCTGTGCCAACCGTTCAGCGAGCTGTTGCGCTGTCAGTTTATGCCCATTTCTTAAATCACGAATCATGCCTACATCCACATGCTCAAGAGGGTTTTGCCAAGGGGGTATGCCCACTTAATATTGCCAAACGAATACACGCTGACACGCTTATAACTGCAAATGACAACATACCCCGCAGCACGCCTCACGTCATTGAAGATAACGGTCAGCACAGCGCATTTGGTCGGCAATATGCGTTCTTGCCGCCAGGCGAGCCGGTGCAGAGGCTCTAGGGCACGTTAAGCAGCGCCGAGCATCGGGACCTGCGACACTGCACAGCCTTGACCATACGACGGGACAACCCGGATGAAATTCCTCTGCGACGCGAAGTATCTGGCTGAAGCGCACAGTCGGGGCTTTGAAATAGACGGGCAGAAACTAGTGGCTGTACGCCGACAAGGGCTGGTGTTCGTTTACCGCAATCGCTGCCCGCACCGAGGCGTACCCCTTGATTGGAAGACCGATCAGTTTCTCGACGCCAGCGCCAGCCTGATCCAATGCGCAACCCATGGCGCACTGTTTCTCATCGAGAGCGGCGAATGCGTAGCTGGCCCCTGCGCGGGAAAGTCACTGAGGGCGATCAACTGTCGCGAAGACTCAAGTGGCATCTGGATCAGTCTTCCTGCGGATGACTAGCAGACCCCACACTGCGAGCAAACACAATTCGTGGCAGCTGCTCGTTCAGCAAATTATGAGTTGCTTGACCGGAGCGGGCGCCAAATGCACCTCCAGCCGACGGTCGATGCGAATTTCTTGCGGGGTCAACTGCACGCCGTAAGCCAACACTTCGACCCCCGCCAGCATCGCCTCACGCAGGGCCATCGCATAAAGCGGGTCGATCTCCTCGGCCGGGCGCACAGCTTCGATGCCGGTCAAGTTGACGCAATACAGCAGCACCGCCCGTGTACCCTGCCGCGCCAGCACCGCCAACTCCCGCAGGTGGCGCGCGCCACGCTGGGTCACTGAATCAGGAAACGCTGCAATCGGCGAGTCATCAAACCCCAGGGTGACACTTTTGACTTCCACAAACGCTGGCCCGCCTGGAAACTCCAGACGGAAGTCCACCCGACTCTTTTCCTGGCCGTACGCCACTTCCCGCTTGAGCGCGGTGAAGCCGTTTAGTTCGGTTATCAGTCCGGCGCGCAGGGCTTCTTCGACTAAATTATTGGCGCGCCCAGTGTTGACACAGGCCAACCGCCCTTGAGGCGTTTCGGCAATTTCCCACGTGCCCGGTAGTTTCCGTTTTGGGTCGCTGGAACGACTGAACCAGACCCGACCATTCGGGGCCATGCAGTTAAACATTGAGCCGGTATTCGGGCAGTGAATGGTCAATTTTTCACCCCCGTCAGTTTCTATGTCAGCCAGAAAGCGCTTATAGCGAACCAACAGACGACCGTGTTCGAGCTCTGGAAAAAAACGCATCAGCCTTGCCAACTCCGCAACCCATGGGCAATTCGTGCAACGGCTTCTTGTAATCGAGGCAAGCTCTGGGTGTATGCAAAACGAACGTGATGACCCGACTGGAAGCGGCCGAAATCCAGCCCAGGCGTGATAGCGACGTGCTCAACCTCAAGAAAGTGTCGGCAGAACGCGAACGCGTCACCGCCAAAAGCGCTGATGTCTGCATACAGATAGAACGCACCCTCAGGCTCGACGGCGATACCGAAGCCCAACTCGCGCAATGCGGGCAGCAGGAAGTCTCGGCGCCGGCCGAATTCGGCGCGCCGTTCTTCGAGGATTTCCAGGGTTTGCGATTCAAAACAGGCGAGCGCCGCGTACTGCGCCATGCTTGGCGCGCTGATATAGAGATTCTGCGCAAGTTTCTCCAGGTCAGCCACGGCATCTTCTGGCGCAACCAACCAACCCAGCCGCCAGCCGGTCATGCCGAAATATTTGGAGAAGCTGTTGAGCACAAAGGCGTCGTTATCGACTTCCAACACGCTGGCTGCATCACAACCATAGGTCAAGCCGTGGTAGATCTCGTCTACCACCAGATGCCCATGGCGCGCTTTTAACGCAGCGGACAGCGCCGCCAACTCATCCCGGGTCAACATCGTGCCGGTTGGATTGGCAGGCGATGCAACCAGCGCACCGACGCTGTCTTTATCCCAGTGCCGGGCCACCAAATCAGGGGTCAATTGATAACGCACCTCCGGCCCGACGGGCACTAATTGCGCCGCACCTTCGACCAGACGTAAAAAATGTCGATTACAGGGATACCCCGGATCTGCCAACAACCAATGCTTGCCGGGATCCACCAACAGGCTGGTTGCCAACAACAAGGCACCTGAGCCACCCGGCGTGACAAGAATTCGTTTTGGGTCGATGGTCACTTTATAGCGTAGCGCATAGAACCCGGCGATGGCCTCGCGCAACTCCGGCAACCCCCGAGCAGCGGTGTAACGGGTCTTGCCGGCGGCCAATGCAGCTTGACCGGCAGCAATAATTGGCGCAGCCGTGGTGAAGTCAGGCTCTCCAATTTCGAGGTGAATGACATCGTGGCCTGCCGCCTGCAGTTCGTTCGCTCGCGCCAATAAGGCCATGACGTGAAAGGGTTCGATGGCGCGACTTCGCGCACTGTAGGGGTGAGCCATGAATCTTCCTTTAATGCGAGAGTCGAACTGATAATTGGCTGATTCTACCCAACCGACAGCCCCGTAGTCTGGTTTATAAAATGGCCGCCTGATAACAAATCCCGGCCCTAAAAAATCCGAATGCGCCGGCTGGCTGGGAGTAAAATCCATTTTTGCAATGGTTTTTTTGCAACACACTGAAGCAACAGGCTGTTGAAAGACAAAAAGGTAACAGTGCGCTCGTCATCAGGGAGTAGCGCACTCTGATTTGATCTGGTAAGTTCGCCCGCTTGCAGCCGCAGGGCCGGCAGGTGTCGGTGAAGGAATATTCCTGCGCAATGGATAGAAAAGCGAGAGGCGGTCCATTCATGCCCACCCAAGAAAAGCAGCAAAACAGTCCGCAAGTTCGTGACTTCGAACCCTACGCTATCAGTAAAGGCGAGGAGTACATGAGCGAGCCCATGCGCGCTCACTTCGTCAGCATCCTCAACAAGTGGAAGCAGCAGCTGATGGTAGAGGTTGATCGGACCGTCGATCACATGAAGGACGAAGCGGCCAACTTTCCTGACCCGGCAGACCGTGCAAGCCAGGAAGAAGAGTTCAACCTTGAACTGCGAGCGCGTGACCGAGAACGCAAATTAATCAAAAAAATCGACAAGACGCTCGGTTTGATCAAAGACGAGGAATATGGCTGGTGTGAATCCTGCGGCGTAGAGATCGGCATTCGCCGACTTGAAGCTCGTCCTACCGCAGACCTTTGCATCGATTGTAAAACCTTGGCTGAAATCAAGGAAAAACAGGTCGGTAAGTGACCTGTCATAAGGGGCGCTCCGGCGCCCCTTGTCGTTTCTGACGCGCTTATTTTGGTAGATCGTCATCGCGCTGTTCCAGTAACATCAGCCCATGAATTCCCCCTCGTACATTGGGCGCTTTGCGCCAACCCCCAGCGGTTACTTGCACTTTGGTTCATTGGTCGCAGCCCTGGCGTCATACCTCGACGCCCGTGCCGTAGGTGGACAATGGCTGATGCGCATGGAAGACCTCGACCCGCCTCGAGAAGTCGCCGGGGCACAACAGGCTATTTTGCGTACCCTGGAAAGCTACGCGCTCGAGTGGGATGGCGAATTGATCAACCAAAGCCAGCGACATGAAGCCTATGCGCAAGTGGTCGATCGCTGGTTCAGCCAGGGGCTGGCCTATGCCTGCACCTGTTCGCGCAAGCAGTTGGAGGCATTTAATGGGGTTTACCCCGGCGTATGCCGCAACGCTGGACACCAGCCGCAAAACGCAGCCATACGCATCCGGGTCCCCGAGCTGGAATATCGCTTTGAAGACCGAGTGCAAGGCGTGTTTGCTCAGCACCTGGGCAGCGACGTAGGCGACTTCGTGGTTCGTCGCCGTGATGGCCTTTATGCGTATCAATTGGCGGTGGTGATCGACGATGCCTGGCAAGGCATTACCGATATTGTGCGCGGTGCCGACTTGCTCGATTCAACGCCCCGACAGCTTTACCTGCAAGAGCTGTTGGGGTTGCCCCAGCCCCGTTATCTGCACCTCCCCCTGATCACTCAGCCCGACGGCAATAAGCTGGGCAAGTCGTACCGCTCCCCACCTCTGCCAACTGATCAAGCCACCCCGTTACTCGTACGCGCCTTACGCGCGCTGGGTCAGCCAACTGACGATGGGCTGGAATACGCCAGCCCCAAAGAGGTATTGGGATGGGCAATCAAGCACTGGAATGCAGACCTGATACCTCGGACTCGGCACATACAAGAGGCCGAGTTAAGCTGAATTAGAGCCTTCGGCGTGATCAAGCCGTAACGACGACTAAAACGCCACTTGCAGCTTCGCTACCATCCAGTACCATCGCCCGACCTTTTTAGTGAGGCCAACATGTACATCTATCGATTGGTCCTGCTCCTGGTGGTGGGGATATACCTGTTCTCCCCAGCCATTATGGATTGGTGGATTGACGCGACAGGCGCGTGGTATCGCCCGTATTTGCTCTGGCTGATTCTGATCGTCGTGACCTTTATTCTGCAGAGTCAACGAGATGCCGATGACCTTTAGCCTGACCCAGATGATTTTGGTCAGCGCCGCCTACCTGCTGGTGTTGTTCGGCGTGGCCTGGGTCAGTGAACGTGGCCTGATCCCGCGCTGGATCATCCGCCACCCGCTGACTTACACCCTTTCGCTTGGGGTGTACGCCAGCGCCTGGGCGTTTTACGGCACGGTGGGCCTGGCGTATCAGTACGGCTACGGCTTTTTATCCAGCTACCTGGGTGTGTCCGGAGCATTTTTGCTGGCGCCGGTATTGCTTTACCCCATCCTAAAAATTACTCGCACCTACCAGCTGTCGTCATTGGCGGATTTGTTTGCCTTTCGCTTTCGCAGTACCTGGGCCGGTGCACTGACCACTATTTTCATGTTGATAGGCGTACTGCCCCTGCTGGCCTTACAGATCCAGTCGGTGGCTGACTCAATCGGCATTCTGACCCGCGAACCGGTGCAAAATCGCGTCGCACTGGCGTTCTGCGCGTTGATTACGCTGTTCACCATCTTCTTCGGCTCGCGGCACATTGCGACGCGCGAGAAGCATGAAGGGCTGGTGTTCGCCATCGCCTTTGAATCGGTCATCAAACTGGTGGCTATGGGCGGCGTGGGTTTGTACGCGCTATACGGCGTTTTCGACGGGCCGACGCAACTGGAACAATGGCTGCTGCAAAATCAGGCGGCCCTCGCCGCGCTGCATACACCGTTGCAAGAAGGTCCATGGCGCACGCTGCTATTGGTGTTCTTCGCCTCTGCCATCGTCATGCCGCACATGTATCACATGACGTTTACCGAAAACCTCAACCCGCGCTCGTTGGTCAGCGCCAGCTGGGGTTTGCCCCTGTTTCTGCTACTGATCAGCCTCGCCGTGCCACTCATTTTGTGGGCAGGGCTCAAGCTTGGCGCCCAAACCAGTCCGGAATATTTCACTTTGGGGGTGGGCATTGCCGCCAACAATAAAGCCTTGGCGCTACTGGCATACGTCGGAGGGCTGTCGGCAGCCAGTGGACTGATCATCGTCACCACCCTGGCGTTGTCGGGGATGGCGCTTAACCATTTGGTGTTGCCGCTGTACCAACCGCCCGCCGAAGGTAATATTTATCGCTGGCTGAAGTGGACCCGTCGCGGCCTGATCGTCGCGATCATCATGCTGGGTTACGGGTTCTATTTATTACTCGGCAAACAGCAGGATCTGGCGAACCTTGGCATCGTGGCCTTCGTTGCGACCTTACAATTTTTGCCCGGCGTGCTGTCTGTGCTGTATTGGCCAACCGCTAACCGCCGCGGCTTTATCGCTGGGCTGTTAGCCGGCATCAGCGTCTGGTTCGTCAGCATGTTGCTACCGCTGATCGGCGGCATTCAAGAAATCTACGTACCGATGCTGAATCGGCTTTACCTGATTAGCGACGACAGTTGGCACATGGCAGCCATCGCCTCGCTGGCCGCCAACGTTCTGATCTTTACGTTGATCTCGCTGTTCACCGACGGCAGCCCGGAAGAAGCCAGCGCGGCCGAGGCCTGTGCGGTGGATAACGTCCGGCGTCCCCAACGGCGAGAACTACACGCTGCATCACCTCAAGAATTCGCCACGCAGTTGGCCAAGCCTTTGGGTGCCAAAGCCGCGCAGAAAGAAGTTGAACAGGCCCTGCGTGACCTTTATCTGCCTTTCGATGAGCGTAGGCCATATGCGTTGCGCCGCTTACGTGACCGCATTGAAGCCAACCTTTCGGGGCTGATGGGACCGAGCGTTGCTCAAGACATGGTTGAAACGTTTCTGCCCTATAAATCCGGCAGCGAAAATTATGTCACCGAAGACATCCACTTTATTGAAAGCCGCCTGGAGGATTACCACTCACGGCTGACTGGCCTTGCTGCCGAACTCGATGCCTTGCGCCGCTATCACCGCCAAACCTTGCAAGAATTGCCCATGGGTGTGTGCTCGCTGGCCAAGGATCAAGAGATTCTGATGTGGAACAAAGCCATGGAAGAGCTGACAGGCATTGGCGCCCAGCGAGTGGTGGGCTCTCGGCTGGAAACCATCGCCGATCCGTGGCGAGAACTGCTTCAGGGCTTTATCGACCTGCCGGACGAACATTTACATAAACAACGTTTGGGCCTGGATGGCCAAACACGCTGGCTAAACCTGCATAAAGCCGCTATCGATGAGCCGCTCGCGCCGGGTAACAGCGGTTTGGTGTTGTTGGTTGAAGATTTGACCGACACGCAAATGCTTGAAGACAAGCTGGTGCATTCCGAGCGTCTCGCCAGTATCGGGCGCTTGGCTGCGGGGGTTGCTCACGAAATCGGCAACCCCATTACCGGCATCGCCTGCCTGGCGCAAAATCTGCGCGAAGAGCGTGAAGACGATGGCGAGCTGACCGAGATCAGCAGCCAGATTCTAGAGCAAACAAAACGCGTTTCACGCATCGTGCAATCGCTCATGAGCTTCGCCCATGCCGGCAGCCACCAACATTCCGACGAAGCGGTATGCCTGGCGGAAGTGGCCCAGGATGCTATCGGTTTGCTGGCGCTGAATCGCCGCAATTACGAGGTGCAATTCTTCAATCTGTGCAACCCGGAACACTGGGTCGATGGAGACCCTCAAAGATTGGCGCAGGTCTTGATAAACCTGCTTACCAACGCACGTGACGCTTCGCCATCGGGCAGCGCAGTGCGAGTTAAAACCGAAGTATCGGAACACACTGTCGATCTGATCGTAGAAGACGAAGGCAGTGGCATTCCAAAATCAATCATGGACCGATTGTTCGAGCCGTTCTTCACCACCAAGGACCCGGGGGAAGGCACCGGACTGGGCCTTGCACTGGTCTATTCCATTGTTGAAGAGCATTATGGACAAATCACCATCGACAGCCCGGCCGACCCCGAGCATCAACGCGGCACCCGTATTCGGGTGACATTGCCGCGTCATGTCGAAGCGACGTCCGCTGTGAACTGAGACCGTCGAGAGTATCGAATCACATGCCGCACATTCTGATCGTCGAAGACGAAACAATTATCCGCTCGGCCCTGCGACGCCTGTTGGAACGTAACCAATATCAGGTCAGCGAAGCCGGTTCAGTGCAGGAAGCACAGGAACGTTTCAGCATTGCCTCGTTTGACTTAATTGTCAGCGACTTGCGCCTGCCTGGCGCTCCGGGCACTGAGCTGATCAAACTGGGCCAGGGCAAACCTGTCCTGATCATGACCAGCTATGCCAGCCTGCGCTCTGCCGTGGACTCGATGAAAATGGGCGCGGTGGATTACATCGCCAAGCCTTTCGACCACGACGAAATGCTCCAGGCTGTCGCCCGCATTCTGCGTGACCGACAATCGATCCAAAGCCTGCAAGCCGAACACAGCGCTGCCGCGTTGAAACCTGCCAGCGTTTCTGACAAAGGCGTGGTAAACAACAGCAACGGCGAGATCGGCATCATTGGTTCGTGTCCACCAATGCAGGATCTTTACGTCAAAATCCGCAAAGTCGCACCGACGGACTCCAACGTATTGATCCAGGGTGAGTCTGGCACCGGCAAAGAGCTGGTTGCACGCGCCCTGCACAACCTGTCCAAACGCGCCAAAGCACCGATGATTTCGGTGAACTGCGCCGCGATCCCCGAATCCCTCATCGAATCCGAATTATTCGGTCACGAGAAAGGCGCGTTCACCGGTGCCAGCGCAGGTCGTGCCGGCCTGGTCGAGGCCGCTGACGGCGGTACGTTGTTCCTCGACGAAATCGGTGAGTTACCGCTCGAAGCTCAGGCACGTTTGCTGCGAGTATTGCAGGAAGGCGAAATTCGCCGGGTAGGCTCGGTGCAGTCGCAGAAAGTGGATGTGCGCTTGATCGCCGCAACTCACCGAGACCTCAAGAGCCTGGCCAAAGTCGGCCAGTTCCGTGAAGACTTGTATTACCGCCTGCACGTTATTGCGCTGAAATTGCCCGCCTTGCGTGAACGTGGCGCCGACGTGCTTGAAATCGCCCACTCGTTTCTGGCCCGACAAAGCGCGAAGGTCGGCCGGACCGACCTGAAGTTTGCCCCCGATGCTGAACAGGCGATACGTCATTACACTTGGCCAGGCAACGTTCGCGAATTGGAAAACGCAATCGAACGCTCGGTGATTTTGTGCGAAAGCCCGGAAATCTCTGCAGAACTATTGGGCATCGATATTGAGCTGAGCGATCTGGACGATGAAGACTTCATCGGTCTGGGCCCGCAGCAAAACACCAACAGCTCCACCAGCCATGAGCCCACCGAAGATTTATCGCTGGAAGACTACTTCCAGCACTTCGTGCTTGAGCATCAGGACCACATGACCGAGACCGAATTGGCTCGGAAACTGGGGGTAAGCCGTAAATGCTTGTGGGAACGCCGGCAGAGACTGGGTATTCCCCGGCGCAAAACCAGCGTTGCCAGCGAAAGCTGAAGCAATTGAAGTAATACCGATGTGCGCGAGGCTCTGGCCCGCGCCCCTCCCACTTCGGCAACAACTGTTACCCCATTTCTAGCGCGTAACAAAGGCCGGGTCTTAAGGTAACGAAAGCACGGCTTTTTTATGCCCGTCAAAACCCGCGACCTTGCTCCAGCCCCCGGTTTTAAAGGAATTTCAAAAGTTGGCACAGGTCCTGCTATATCTCTAGTACAAGAACAATAAAAAGCATCGAACACACCCTAATAAAAATAAGACGAATCGACTCACGCATAATAAAAACAAGACGGCGGAGGCGCAGCTAACTGATTCTTTTGGAGAGGAGTTGTATTTGGGGCTTGCCCCGCGACCAGGCTGAGAACAACAAAAACTACCCTAAGGTAGCGCCTGAACTGGTTGGATCGAATGATCATTGCAACGCAGCGACCAAAGCAATCCGTTTGCTCTTGACTCCCGATTGGGAGGTTTCGCAGGCGTAAGCCTGTGGATTGGGCACTTAATAAAAACAAAAAGCCCGACTCAATAATAAAAATAAAGCGCAAACAACTTTGGGGGAGCTTCGGCTCCCCCAGTAGCTTCTGTCATTCTCGCTCCTGGCCTGAAACCCGCTCAGACAGCCGCCATGTGCAGCTTCCTACACCATCCCCTGACTAAATGCTAGAATCCCCGCCCATCATGCGGCCATTCTTCTTTTTTGGCCGAATATTCCTCCAAACAGTGCATCCCATGCTGAAAAAGCTGTTCCAGTCATTCCGCTCCCCATTGCGCCGACCGCAACAAACGCAACACATACGCAGCACGCCAGAAGTGCTCTCTAGCAGCCAGCATTCGCTGCAACGCGGCCAGTTCAGTCGTTACGCGGTCAACATTGTCGAGCGTCTGCAAACTGCCGGCTATCAGGCCTATCTGGTTGGCGGCTGCGTGCGCGATATGATGCTGAATATCACGCCCAAGGATTTCGACGTCGCCACCAGTGCTACGCCGGAACAAGTGCGCGCTGAATTTCGCAATGCGCGAGTGATCGGTCGGCGTTTCAAGCTGGTCCATGTTCACTTCGGTCGGGAAATCATTGAGGTTGCGACGTTTCGCGCCAATCATCCGCAAGACGATGAAGAGGAAGACAGCAATCAGTCTTCCCGCAACGAAAGCGGACGCATCCTGCGTGACAACGTGTATGGCACCCTCGAAGAAGACGCGCAACGTCGCGACTTCACGATCAATGCGCTGTATTACGACCCGGTCACCGAGCGCGTTCTCGACTACGCCAATGGCGTGCACGACATCCGCAATCGTTTGATCCGCCTGATCGGTGATCCTGAACAGCGCTATAAAGAAGACCCTGTGCGGATGTTGCGCGCAGTGCGTTTCGCGGCGAAGCTGGATTTCGGCATCGAAAAACACAGTGCCACGCCGATTCGGCAACTGGCGCCGATGTTGCGGGATATTCCTTCCGCGCGCTTGTTCGAGGAAGTCCTGAAACTGTTTCTATCCGGTTACGCCGAATCCACGTTTGAGATGCTGGTAGACCTTGAGCTGTTCGAGCCGTTGTTCCCGGCCAGCGCCAAGTCGCTGGAAATGAACCCGACCTACACCCATACCCTGATCAGCGAAGCGCTGGCCAATACCGACCTGCGTATTTCGCAGAACAAGCCGGTCACCCCTGCCTTTCTGTTTGCTGCCATGCTTTGGCCTGCCCTCCCGGCCAAGGTGCTGCGCTTGCAGGAACGTGGCATGCCGCCGATTCCAGCCATGCAGGAGGCCGCCCACGAGTTGATCGTTGAGCAATGCCAACGCATCGCGATCCCTAAACGGTTCACCATGCCGATCCGGGAAATCTGGGACATGCAGGAACGCCTGCCGCGCCGTACCGGAAAGCGCGCTGACCTGCTGCTCGATAATCCACGTTTCCGTGCGGGCTACGACTTCCTGTTGCTGCGGGAAATCGCTGGCGAGCAAACCGATGGCCTGGGCGACTGGTGGACCGATTACCAGGAAGGCAACGAAAGCGATCGTCGTAACATGATTCGCGACCTGGGCAGCAAGCCCGACGCCAGTGGCGCAGCCCCGCGTAAACGCCGTCGCAGCAGCGGCAGCAAGCGTAAACGCAACGCCAGCGACGCCCCCATGACCTCAGGCGACTGATCATGGAACGCGTTTACATCGGATTGGGCAGCAATCTGGCTGACCCTGCCGAACAATTGCGCAGTGCCCTCAACGCATTGGCGCAGTTGGCGTCATCCGAGCTGGTGAGAGTGTCGTCCTTTTATTCCAGCGACTCCCTACTGCCCGGCCAACCACGCTTCACCAATGCCGTGGCTGCGCTGAATACCGACCTGGACCCGCTAACCCTGCTCGATGCGCTGCAAGCCATCGAACTGGAACAAGGCCGCGAACGGCATGAGCGCTGGGGGCCGCGAACGCTGGACCTGGACATCATACTGTTCGGTGATCGGGTGATTGATGAGCCGCGGCTCAAGGTGCCCCACTACCATTTGCAGGCCCGCGCCTTCGTCCTCTACCCCCTGGCCGAACTGGCCCCCCACCTGCAACTGGCCGATGGCCGCACTCTTGATCAACTACTGTCCGATTGCCCTTTCGTTGGCCTCGAACGCCTGTAACCCCTCTATCATCTGTAGGAGCCAACTGGTTGGCGAGGCATTTGATCGGGCACATCCAATCGGACGCCTCGCCAACAAATTGTCTCCTACAGGGTTTTTTGATGGTTACCTGCGCCCCGCCAGCAGTAACAGACCCCAACAAACGGTAACACCCGTAATTGACTTCACGCCCCCTCATCACGAAGATAGGCGTCCCGCTGCCGATCACTCGGCAAAAGGGCGCGAATCAGGCCTTTGCAAAACACCGCATACGACGGTGTGCCTGTTTTTCCAGATGATCTCATGCGTTGCTCGCAGTAGTTTCACAGCGCCTGAACGAGGATTCTTTCCATGCCAGACATAACCCTGACGACCCTGCAAAGCCTCAAGCAAAAAGGTGAAAAAATCACCATGCTGACGTGCTATGACGCGACCTTTGCTCACGCTGTCAGCCAGGCCGGTGTCGAAATACTCTTGGTCGGCGACTCGCTGGGCATGGTCCTGCAGGGCCATGACAGCACGCTTCCAGTGACCAATGCAGAGATGGCTTACCACGTCGCCTGCGTCAAGCGCGGCAACCAGGGCGCGTTGATCCTCGCTGACTTGCCCTTTATGGCATACGCCACCCTCGAACAAACCTTTGCCAACAGTGCGCAGCTGATGCAGGCCGGTGCGCACATGATTAAAGTCGAGGGCGCTGCCTGGTTGGCCGAGTCAATCAAGCTGCTGGCCGAACGTGGCATTCCGGTGTGCGCGCATATGGGCTTGACCCCGCAGTCGGTCAATATTCTCGGCGGCTATAAAGTGCAGGGGCGCCTTGAAGCGCAAGCCCGCCAGATGCGCGCCGATGCCATCGCGCTTGAGCAAGCGGGCGTAGCCATGATTCTGCTTGAGTGCGTACCCAGCGAGCTGGCCCTGGAAATCACTCAAGCGGTGAAAGTGCCAGTAATCGGCATTGGCGCGGGCAGCGCGACCGACGGCCAAGTCCTGGTTCTGCACGATATGCTCGGCCTCTCCATTACCGGACGGGTGCCCAAATTCGTGAAAAACTTCATGGCAGGCCAACCGGACATCCAGTCAGCACTTCAGGCTTATGTCGCCGCTGTCAAAGCAGTAAGTTTCCCGGCAACTGAACACGGGTTTTCCGCATGAACACAGTAAAAACCATCCGCGAGCTGCGCGCCGCCGTCGCTCGGGCACGCAGCGATGGCAAACGCATTGGCCTTGTGCCGACCATGGGCAACTTGCACAGCGGCCATGCGGCGCTGGTGCTCAAGGCTGCGCAACGCACCGACTTCGTTGTGGCAACCATCTTCGTCAACCCGCTGCAGTTTGGCCCCAATGAAGACTTGGCGACTTACCCAAGGACGTTGCCCGCCGACCAGGAAGCCCTGCTGCAGGCCGGTTGTCATCTGCTGTTCACGCCCTCAGTCGATGAAATGTACCCCCATGGCATGGACCACCAAACCCGTGTCAGCGTCCCGCACCTGTCGGAAGGCTTGTGCGGCGGCAGCCGCCCCGGTCATTTCGATGGCGTGGCCACTGTCGTCAGCAAGCTGTTCAATATGGTTCAGCCTGACCTGGCGATGTTCGGCCAAAAAGACTTCCAGCAGTTGGCGGTTATTCGCGCCCTGGTGCGTGACCTGAACATGCCGATCCAGATCATTGGCGAACCGACCGTACGCGCGGCTGACGGCCTCGCGCTGTCGTCGCGTAACATTTACCTGAGTCAGGAACAGCGTGCAGCCGCACCAGCGCTGTACCGAGCCATCAAGCTCATCGCCGACGGCATTCAACGTGGCGAGCAGGATGTGCAGGCGTTGCGCGCCGAAGGCCTGAAGCTGATCGAAGCCGCACACTTTCGCCTCGACTACCTGGAAGTTCGCAACGCGACCACCCTGCTACCCACCACAGCGACCGATCCCGACCTGGTGATCATGGCTGCGGCGTATCAGGGCACTACCCGTTTGATCGACAATCTGCACCTGACCAAGGAATAAACATGCACGCAATCATGCTCAAGGCCAAGCTGCACCGTGCCGAGGTTACTCATGCTGTACTCGACTACGAAGGCTCTTGCGCCATCGACGGCGAATGGCTCGACCTGGCCGGAATTCGCGAGTACGAGCAAATCCAGATCTACAATGTCGACAATGGCGAACGCTTCACCACCTACGCCATTCGCGGCGAAGAGGGCTCGCGGATGATTTCAGTCAACGGCGCCGCTGCACATAAAGCGAAAGTGGGTGATCGTGTCATCATCGCGGCCTATGCTCATTACAGCGAAGCGGAGCTACTCAATTTCAAACCGCGGATGCTGTACATGGCCCCCGGCAATGAACTTAGCCACACCAGCAATGCCATACCGGTACAGGTAGCCTGACTTTTTGAAATGAGTTTCGACACAAGTTTTGACACCGTAGACAACGACCCACTGGGAAGCCCGGCCACGGAGGTGTGAAATAGTACCAAGTACAGGTCAAACAAGGCGCAGACAGGCGAGCAGACTGGGGTTAGTGTTCGGCTGCCTGTATGCGCACAGTGATCGTGCTTCGATTCTTCATACACCGTCCAGGCCTTTTTAGTGCCCAAAAGGCAGTTCAAGTACAAGGAAATCCGCAGCGATGGCGTACTACCGCACTCCTCTCGACGTGACCACCCGACCCGCCTGGCAGGCGCTGACCCAACACCGTAAAGCCATGCAGGATTTCAGCATGCGCGACGCGTTCAGCGCAGACCCCCAGCGCTTCAATGAATTCACCCTTAGCAGCTGTGGGCTATTCCTCGATTACTCGAAAAACCTGATCACCCCTGAAACCCGTGACTTGCTGGTTAACCTGGCCAACGAAGTCGACCTCAAGGGCGCGATCAAAGCGCTGTTCGACGGCGAAATCGTCAACGCCTCCGAAGGTCGCCCAGCCTTGCACACCGCGCTTCGCCGCCCGGTTGGCGACAAGCTGTCGGTCAATGGCGTCAACGTGATGCCTGAAGTGCACAAGGTGCTCAATCAGATCACTGACCTGGTGGGCCGCATCCATGACGGGCTGTGGCGCGGCTACACCGAGAAACCTATCACTGACGTCGTCAACATCGGTATCGGCGGTTCGTTCCTGGGCCCGGAACTGGTGTCTGAAGCGCTGCTGTCCTACGCGCAAAAAGGCGTGCGCTGCCATTACCTGGCCAACATCGACGGCAGTGAGTTTCATGAACTGACTATGAAGCTGCGCGCCGAGACCACACTGTTCATCGTGTCGTCGAAGTCGTTCAACACCCTGGAAACACTGAAAAACGCCCAGGCCGCTCGTGCATGGTACTTGGCGCAAGGTGGTTCCGAGGCTGAGCTGTACCGCCATTTCATCGCGGTTTCGAGTAACAACGCGGCAGCCGTAGCCTTTGGTATCCGCGAAGAAAACATTTTCCCGATGTGGGACTGGGTTGGCGGTCGTTACTCGCTGTGGTCGGCCATTGGCTTGCCTATTGCGCTGGCCATCGGCATGTCCAACTTCAAGGAACTGTTATCTGGTGCCTCGTCCATGGACCAGCATTTCCAAAGCGCGCCGTTCGAACAGAACATGCCGGTGCTGTTGGGCCTGCTGGGTGTCTGGTACGGTAACTTCTGGGGCGCGAAAAGCCACGCGATCCTGCCGTACGACCATTATCTGCGCAACATCACCAAGCATTTGCAGCAGTTGGACATGGAATCCAACGGCAAAAGCGTGCGTCAGGACGGTACGCCAGTGTCCACCGATACCGGCCCGGTTATCTGGGGCGGCGTTGGCGCCAACGGTCAGCACGCTTATCACCAGTTGCTGCACCAAGGCACACAGATGATCCCGGCTGACTTCATCGTGCCAATCGTCAGCTTCAACCCGGTCGCCGACCATCACCAGTGGCTGTACGCCAACTGCCTGTCGCAAAGCCAGGCCCTGATGATGGGCAAGACCCTCGCCGAAGCCGAGGGTGAGCTGCGGGATAAGGGCATGGCCGAAGAGGAAGTGCAAAAACTTGCGCCGCACAAGGTGATTCCAGGCAACCGTCCAAGCAACACCTTGGTGGTTGAACGTATCAGCCCTCGTCGTCTGGGTGCGTTGGTTGCGATGTACGAGCATAAAGTCTTCGTCAAGAGCGTCATCTGGGGCATCAATGCCTTTGACCAATGGGGCGTGGAATTGGGCAAAGAGCTGGGCAAAGGCGTCTACAACCGCCTGACCGGCAGCGAAGAAACCCCCGCTGACGACGCATCAACTCAAGGCCTGATCAATTATTTCCGTGGTCGTCACCGCGGCTGATCCCAAGCCTGCTTGGCAGAACCCGCCGCTCACCAAGCAGGCGGGTTTTTTATTGCCCCAACTTTTTGTCCCTGAGCTTTTATCGTCACACCTATTCCCTTGAAACGACTCCGTCCGAAGCGCAACCTGATCAGGTGGTGGGTCAGCAAGAATAAGGATGCGTTCATGTTCGATATCAGCAAGTTTCCCGTCGCCGACGCCGTGCGTAAAGCGGCGCAACTGAGCCCCGATGACTATCAGCGGCTTTATCAACAGTCCATAGACGACCCCGACGCTTTTTGGTCTGAACAGGCTCAGCGCTTTATTCACTGGTCGAAGCCGTGGCAACAGGTGCAGCAATCGGACCTCAAGACCGGGCAAGCCGCCTGGTTCAAAGGTGGCGAATTAAACGTTAGCTATAACTGCATCGACCGCCATCTAAAAGACCGGGGCGAGCAGATTGCTATCGTATGGGAGGGCGACAGTCCTTCCGAATCCGCTGAAATCACCTACAAGAAATTGCACAGCCATGTGGCCCGCCTGGCCAACGTCCTTAAGGGTCGCGGCGTGCAAAAAGGCGATCGGGTGTGCATCTATATGCCGATGATTCCTGAAGCTGCCTATGCAATGCTGGCCTGCGCGCGAATCGGTGCCGTGCACTCCGTAGTGTTTGGCGGTTTTTCACCGGATGCGCTGCGTGATCGCATTCTGGATGCGGACTGCCGAGTTGTGATCACCGCCGATGAAGGCGTACGCGGCGGCAAATATATTGCGCTGAAACAGAACGTCGATACCGCCCTGCACAGTTGCCCGGACGTCCACACCGTGCTGGTTGTGGAACGAACCCAAGGCGACGTCGACTGGATTACCGGCCGGGATATCTGGTATCACGAAGCTACGCATGGCATCAGCGACGACTGCCCTCCCGAGCCGATGGACGCCGAAGACCCGCTGTTTATTCTCTACACCTCGGGCAGCACCGGCAAACCCAAGGGCGTATTGCACACCACCGGCGGCTACCTGCTGCAGGCCGCGATGACCTTCAAGTATGTGTTCGATTACCGCGACGGTGAAATTTTCTGGTGTACCGCGGACGTGGGTTGGGTCACCGGGCACAGCTATATCGTTTACGGCCCACTGGCCAACGGCGCAACGTCATTGATTTTTGAGGGTGTGCCGAATTACCCGGATGCCTCGCGCTTTTGGCAGATCATCGACAAGCATCAGGTTAGTATTTTCTACACAGCGCCCACCGCCTTGCGTGCACTCATGCGCGAAGGACCCATGCCATTGCTGAGCACCTCGCGGGAAAGCCTGCGCTTGCTGGGCAGCGTCGGCGAACCGATCAATCCGGAAGCCTGGGAATGGTATTTCCACCATGTGGGCAAAGAGCGCTGCCCGATTATTGATACCTGGTGGCAGACCGAAACGGGCGGCATCATGCTTACGCCGCTGATCAGCGCCCGGCAAATCAAGCCCGGCTGCGCAACACGTCCGCTGTTTGGCGTACAACCGGTATTGCTGAACGAGCAAGGCCAGGAAATCAACGGCGCGGGCAGCGGCCTGCTGGCGATTAAAGCCAGTTGGCCAGGGCAAATCCGCAGCATCTATGGCGACCCGCAGCGCATGGTCGACACCTATTTCAAACCCTATCCGGGTTATTACTTTACCGGCGACGGCGCACGCCGCGACGACGATGGCGATTACTGGATAACCGGACGCGTGGACGATGTGATCAATGTTTCCGGTCACCGCATCGGTACCGCAGAAGTTGAAAGCGCCTTACTGCTGCACGACAGCATCGCCGAAGCGGCGGTGGTCGGTTATCCCCATGACGTCAAGGGCATGGGCATTTACGCGTTTGTCACCCCCATGAATGGCATCGAGCCGAATGACGCGCTGAAAAAGCAATTACTGGCGCAGGTCAGCAACCAAATTGGCAGCTTCGCCAAACCGGAATTGATTCAATGGGCGCCCGCGTTGCCAAAAACCCGTTCGGGTAAGATCATGCGCCGCATCTTGCGCAAGATAGCCTGCAACGAGCTAGACAGCCTGGGCGATACCTCGACCCTGGCAGACCCAAGCGTGGTCGAAGGTTTGATTGATAAACGACTGAACCGATGAACCTGCCGAGAACCTATGGAATTCATTCGTAGCCGTATTGAAACCCAAGTCACGAGCCTGACCGGATTGTCCTTGGGCCAACTGGACCTGGAAAATCCCAGGGGCGACCCCGGCTTGTTTGGACCACACGCGATGTGTTGGCAGGTGCATGCCGATTTCAGCAGCATGCTGATTGGTGGAATCAGTGCGTTACTGCTGCAAGCGCTGCACCCACTGGCTTTGGCGGGGGTCTGGGATCATTCGACGTTTCGTCAGGACATGATGGGCCGTCTGCGGCGGACTGGGCAGTTCATTGCCGGTACGACGTTCGGCTCGACCCAGGACGCCAATTGGCTGATTGAGAAGGTTCGTACCATCCATCTGCAAGTGACCGGCACCGCGCCCGATGGACGTCCGTATGCAGCCAGTGATCCGGATTTGCTGACGTGGGTGCATGTCGCCGAGGTCAGCAGTTTTCTCAGCGCCCATCTGCGCTATCGCAATCCGGACCTTTCCCTTGCCGACCAAGACCTGTACTACGCAGAAGTCGCAACCATTGCTGAACGCCTCGGCGCCCGCGACGTACCGCGTTCGCGCCAGGCAGTGGCTGAATACCTTGAACGCTTGCGCTCGCAATTAGTGTGTGACGAACGCAGCCGGGAAGTGTTGCGCCTGTTGCTGGAAGCACCCGCACCGAGTCGACTGGCCAAACCCTTTGGTGCGCTGATGATGCAAGCCGGCATCGAGTTGTTGCCAAGCTGGGCCAGTGATCTGTTCGGCCTGCATCAAAACCCACTGCAACGCAGCTTGATTCGCGCCGGCGTCAAGCGTAGCGCCCCGGTGTTGCGCTGGGCAATGCGCAATGGCTCCGTTCAGCGAGCGCATCGGCGCATGGGTTTGACCTACCGCCATTAGCTGACTGCGCAGTTCGCAGTTGGAACCGGCCTGCTGATATGTGACAACATGTGCGCCTTTGTCACAGCCAACGCTGCAGCGCAGCGGGTCGACCGAACCTGGCCCCGCGTGCATCTTAATCATTGTGAGGACCCTGCCATGCAAGACGTCGTAATTGTTGCTGCCACCCGTACCGCAGTCGGTGCATTCCAAGGTGCTTTAGCGAATATTTCCGCAGTGGATTTGGGCGCTGCCGTGATTCGTCAATTGCTGGCACAAACCGGTCTCGATCCGGCCGAAGTCGATGAAGTCATCATGGGTCAGGTATTAACCGCTGGTGCCGGACAAAACCCCGCTCGTCAATCCGCGATCAAAGCCGGTCTGCCGTTTGCCGTTCCTGCCATGACCCTGAACAAAGTCTGCGGCTCAGGCTTGAAAGCTCTGCACTTGGCGACCCAGGCGATTCGCTGTGGCGACGCCGACGTGATCATCGCGGGCGGTCAGGAAAACATGAGCCTGTCCAACTACGTCATGCCGGGCGCACGAACCGGCCTGCGCATGGGCCACAGCACCCTCGTGGACACCATGATCAGCGACGGCTTGTGGGATGCTTTCAACGATTACCACATGGGTATCACGGCCGAAAACCTGGCCGACAAGTATGAAATCACCCGCGAAGCGCAAGACGCGTTCGCAGCCGCCTCGCAGCAGAAAGCGGTAGCGGCGATTGAAGGCGGGCGTTTTGTCGATGAAATCACCCCCATCCTGATTCCCCAGCGCAAGGGCGACCCGGTGTCATTCGCCACCGACGAGCAACCACGCGCAGGAACCACCGCCGAATCCCTGGGCAAACTCAGACCCGCATTCAAGAAAGACGGCACGGTCACCGCAGGTAACGCCTCATCGCTCAATGACGGTGCTGCTGCGGTGATCCTGATGAGCGCCGCCAAGGCCGAAAAACTCGGTTTGCCGGTACTCGCGCGTATCGCGGCCTATGCCAACGCAGGTGTAGATCCGGCCATCATGGGCATCGGTCCGGTCAGCGCCACCCGTCGTTGCCTCGACAAAGCCGGCTGGTCGATTGATCAACTGGACCTGATCGAAGCCAACGAAGCCTTCGCGGCTCAATCGCTGTCGGTGGCCAAGGAATTGGGCTGGGACACTAACAAAGTCAACGTCAACGGCGGCGCCATCGCCCTGGGCCACCCGATTGGAGCGTCAGGCTGCCGCGTACTGGTCACCCTGCTGCACGAAATGATCAAGCGCGACGCCAAAAAAGGCTTGGCGACACTGTGCATAGGTGGTGGCCAGGGCGTAGCGCTGGCATTGTCCCGCTGATCATTCGCACCGTGCTGTACAGGCCGGGTGAAAACGTAGCGAGCGAAGGCAGAACAAGGCAAAAACAGGCGAGAAACGGCCGGGGTCGCGATCGACTCTACGGGTTGTAAATGAGCATTTTGATCGGACTCGCGCACGAGCCTGTTTTTAACGCAGTATTGCGTGCGTAGCACCGAAGGT
>NZ_JAQGNX010000171.1 GCF_028293835.1 Pseudomonas sp. | reverse complement strand
GATCGACAACGCCGCGCGGGCTTGTGGTCTGTCGCGGGCGCACTTCTTTGCGCTGTTCAAGAAAGATACCGGCATGACGCCGACCCTGCTGCTTAACGACGCGCGCATGCGCCGGGCTTTTGCCTGGTTTGAGCGTGAGAGCAGTGGAACGTTGGGCCTGTTGTCGGAGAACCTCGGGTTCTCCGAGCAAGGTCATTTCACACGGTTTTTCCGTCAGCACAACGGAGCTTCACCCAGCCAGTATCGGCGTGTCGTGTATTGTTATGCGACGGTCTGAACCGAGAGGAGGACGGGGGTATTGGGGTAATACTCCCGCCGATGAAGTGAGTCTTCCATCTTGAAACTGGCGACTTTTATGGACTACGAAATTTGCAGAGTCTATTAATTGTCCAGACAGTCATAAATCTCTTTCATGCGTTCTTCGCGCATCAACTCAAGTTCTTCTTTAGTTTCGGCTACCCACTGCAGGATGAAGTCCCAGCCATCGCAGTCGTGAGCGTCCGCTTCTGCTTCAAATGCTTCTTTCAGAAATTTAAGGCGATATTCTTCTGGCGAGAGCCCGCAGTTTTCAGCGAGGCTGTAGTTCAGCTCACTGAGTTCAAGTTGGATCCATAAGTTGGCGTCCAGGAATTTCTTCAGGGCGAGTTCGCCTCTAAGTTCTTTTGCGATCATGAATGCTCTCTTGTGGCATACAGTAAGTAGCTGGTTGTTCGAGGTCGGCCCAGCGCTCAATCGGACTATGTCAATTTCCTGCCATCATCCATCCTCGAACGCCATGACTTTCACTCAGCTCTTTCACGACTCGAGCCGCGTCCTGCTTTTGTTTATACGGGCCGATGACGACAAAGTTGTTTTCTTTACGCGCTACCGGCAACTCCATCTGCTGAATGGCTTTTAGTGCGCGATGGCGGCTGGGTGTGTCCAATGCAATTTCGACAACCCATAGGCCGGATGAAGGCGTGGTTGAAGCTTCTTTTTTAGCTTGGACAATGTAGCCGCCGCACGTCAAGCACGGGCGTTCTAGCGTGATTAGCGAGCCTGGTACGGTGCGAAAGACATGCCATTGCGGATCAATGGTTTTTTTGCGGGTAAAGAGTGCCAAGAGCAGGCCGGTAAAAGCAATCAGGCCGCTGAGAATAATTGTCCATTTGTGTGCCTGTGTGGGCAATGAAGGCAGCATAAGTACTGGTGTTTCGTCTGGCTTTTCGATCAAAAACTGTACGGCGTCAGTCACCGTTGAGTCGGGTATGCGGGATTCGTTTTTCTCACGGTGCGCGAGCCCGTCGGAATGTTTTGTACTGAGCTCTGTCGCAACTTTATTAGCGGTGTCATCGAGTGGTTGTTCGAACTTTGTCACTTTTTGTTGGTTGTATGAATTGTCGACGTTATTTTGACAAATTGGTCCTGTGGACGTGTAGATCCATAGTAGGGCTGATAGTTGTCCAAAAACCCCAGTTACCAGCAAGCCCAAACCCAGCTTTCGCACGGCACCATCTCCAAAAGCGTTAGAGCCGAGTGTGTGAGAAAGGCGCAGGGAGCGCCTTGCCTGGGGAGATGGAGTTCTGCACTGGGGTCTGAAAATTTGCCTTAGCGTCTGATTTTCAGGGCTTGGACCAGACAGAATTGCCGGTCAGGGATGTGGAAGCGGGATGGCTCAGGAAAGCTTCGATTTCTGCACAGAGCATCGGTTTGGCAAAGTAATGCCCCTGAAAAATGTCGCAGCGACTGCCCTTCAGGAAATCCACCTGAGAAGCAGTTTCCACGCCTTCGGCAACCTTCTCCGCCGAACAATCTTGTATAGGTATAGGGGGTATGCCTATCATGCAACTTGCATAGGTAAGAGGGGTATCCCATGGGTCATATTGCGTCCAACAAAGACGATCTTCTCAAACGCGTTAAACGCATCGCCGGGCAAATCCAGGCCGTTGAGCGTGCGCTGGAGTCCGATCTCGATTGCGCCAAAACATTGCACCTGGTAGCGGCCACACGTGGAGCTATCAACGGCTTGATGGAGGAAATCATTGAGGATCACGCCCGAGAACATGTAGCGAACCCTGCGCTCAGCGAAGAGGAACGCAACAAAGGTGTGGAAGAGCTTCTTGAAGCCATCCGCCGTTATTCCAAGTGACGTCAACAGGTACAGGTACAGGTTCATGAGCACCAGCATCAATCACGCGCACGACCACGTGTTCCTTGGGTCTGCGCACGAAGAAAATGCCAAACGCACCCTCTGGGTCGTGGCGCTTACGGTGGTGATGATGGTTGGCGAAATCACCGCCGGCTATATCACTGGCTCGATGGCGCTACTTGCCGATGGCTTTCACATGGCGACTCATGCCGGCGCTTTGGGTATCGCGGCGTTGGCTTACGCATATGCGAAGCGCCACGCCTCCAGCAAGCGTTACAGCTTTGGTACGGGAAAGGTTGGGGACTTGGGTGGATTCGCTTCGGCGCTCATTCTCGGCATGGTGTCACTGGCAATCGGCGTGGAGTCAGTCATGCGCCTCTTGCAGCCAACAGAGGTTCAATTTGGCACCGCTACGCTGATTGCGATTGTCGGTTTGATCGTCAACATCGTTAGCGCACTTCTGCTGGGCCATGGCCACAGTCATGGGCACGATCATGATCATCATGACCACGGGCATCATGGACACGATAACAACTTGAAATCAGCTTACGTCCATGTCATCGCGGATGCTCTGACCTCCGTGCTGGCCATCATGGCATTGCTCGCGGGTCGATACCTTGGATGGGTATGGTTGGATCCTGCGATGGGGATCGTGGGCGCCATTGTGATCGCGCGTTGGGCATGGAGCTTGATGAGTGTCACCTCAGGTGTGCTGCTGGATCAAACGGATGAGCACGTCGCAGAGGAAATCCGGGAGCTGGTTGAGAAGCCCGGCGATGCAACTATCACCGACCTGCACGTCTGGCGGGTTGGGCCAGAAGCGCATGCGGCTATTGTCAGCGTCGTTGGCGAAGCTACTGCGAACGCCGATTGCATTCGTGAACGTCTCAAACCTGTTCACGAAGTCAGCCATCTGACTGTCGAGTTTCGACTCGCCTGATTTCTAGGGCAAAGGGCTCTCATTGAGTCCCTTGGCTACTGTCTCCCTACACACGGTGCAGAGTGCCTCGCTTTTTTTCATCTCCAAAGGAGCCCGCTATGCCCGTAGGCAAACGTGAACTTGCGCGGATTGAGCGCCTTTTAATTACAACGCTTACCGACGCATGCGAGACAGCAAAAGGTGAAATCAAAGGCTTCATCTGGCTCACCCACACAGCTGACTTAGACGCACTTGCTGAAACCCTGAAGGTGACTTGGGTGTTTGAAACCTTAGCCGACAAAAAAGTCGCCCAAGCCAGTACGAAAGTGCGGATTTTTGAGCTGACAGCTATGGCGCTGATCGAAGCAAACATCGATGTAAGGACTTCTGATCAAACTGTCCGGTTCGACTCAGAGGAGGAGTGCCAATGTATTCATGGTGGTGATTGGCACAAGCGCCTTGCGCAATCTCGCTTAACCAAGGGTTATTGACGATGGCTAAAGAGATTGAAAATCCATGCATTTCGGTTTGCCAGTTGAGTGGCGATCTGTGTGTGAGTTGCGGGCGCAGCAAGGAAGACATCAGGAAGTGGAAACGCATGAAGCGGCCTGAAAAAATGGCCGCTGTGCAAAGGGCGAATGTACGTGTGAAGCTGCTGGTATCGAACGGGTGCTGGCAGGACTACGTGAAACCATTACCGATGACGACCATCTGCTGGCAGCTGCAAGTACCATCTTCGATGGCCTGCTCGCCGGGTTCGTGAAAGAGGAACAACCCAATGAGTAAGGTATTGGCATCCGCAGTTGAAGAGGATCTGTCGAGGCCGGAAGCGATCAGCTTACGTGAGGCGTTCTGGTTCTGGCTGAAGCTCGGTTTCATTAGCTTCGGTGGGCCAGCGGGACAGATTTCGATCATGCACCAGGAGTTGGTCGAACGGCGACGCTGGATTTCCGAGAGGCGCTTTCTACATGCCCTCAACTACTGCATGTTGCTGCCTGGGCCTGAGGCTCAGCAGTTAGCCACCTACATCGGCTGGCTGATGCATCGAACCTGGGGAGGTGTGATCGCCGGGGTGCTGTTTGTGTTGCCCTCGCTGTTTATCCTGATTGCGTTGTCGTGGATGTACATCGCATTCGGCGAAGTCCCCGTGGTGGCCGGCATCTTCTATGGAATCAAGCCCGCCGTGACGGCCATCGTGTTGCAAGCAGCACATCGTATCGGCTCTCGGGCATTGAAGAATAATTGGCTATGGGCGATAGCGGCGGCTTCATTTGCCGCAATATTCGCGTTCAATGTTCCGTTCCCGCTGATCGTATTGGGGGCAGCGTTAATCGGCTATATCGGGGGGCGCCTGGCGCCTGAGAAGTTCAGAACAGGCGGCCATAGCGCTGCCAAAAAATCCTTCGGCCCGGCCTTGATCGATGACGACACCCCATCCCCCGAACATGCACGCTTTAGCTGGCTGAAGCTGGCAATGCTGGCACTTGTCGGTGCAGTGTTATGGGCATTGCCGATGGGGATTTTGACCGTCCTCTTTGGTTGGGACGGCACCTTGACCCAAATGGGCTGGTTCTTCACCAAAGCGGCATTGCTGACCTTTGGCGGGGCTTACGCTGTGCTGCCGTATGTCTACCAAGGTGCAGTCGGTCATTACGGGTGGTTAACCCCGACACAGATGATCGACGGGCTGGCGCTGGGAGAAACCACACCAGGGCCGTTGATCATGGTTGTGGCTTTCGTCGGCTTTGTCGGGGCCTATGTCTCGCAACTGTTCGGGGCTGATCATGTATTTCTGGCTGGGGCTGTCGCTGCCTCTCTGGTGACATGGTTCACCTTCCTGCCCTCTTTCCTGTTCATTCTTGCAGGCGGCCCGCTGGTGGAGTCGACCCACAACGAACTTAAATTCACTGCACCGCTTACCGCTATTACAGCGGCGGTGGTCGGGGTGATCCTCAATCTGGCGTGTTTCTTCGGCTATCACGTGCTTTGGCCGAAGGGCTTCAGCGGCAGCCTGGAATGGCCATCCGTGCTGATCGCGATAGCGGCGGCGATTGCCTTGTTCCGCTTCAAGCGGGGCGTTATCCAAGTGCTGATGGCCTGCGCGCTCGTCGGGCTGGCAGTGCATCTGCTTCGCTAGAAAGCACGAGTTGATGAGCAATCTTTGGCGGGCCGGGCTCGCCAAATCACCCAGCCTACTGAACCAGACGATCTAGCATCGACCATCACTATGGATGGTCATACTTCCGTCTGTTCCGCCATTTCCAGAGCATCATCGGCCTCGATTCCCAGGTATCTGACGGTGCTTTCAAGCTTCGTACGACCAAGCAGGAGTTGGACCGCTCTCAGGTTCTTCGTCCTGCGATAAATCAACGATACCTTGGTTCTACGTAGCGTGTGAGTACCGTACATAATTGGGTCAAGGCCAATGGCGGGCACCCACGCTTTGACTATTCGAGCGTATTGTCTGGTGGAGAGATGGTCTGAGTCGTGCAGCCGGGTCGGAAACAAGAAGTCCTCAGCACGAAGGCGGGCCTGATGCATCCAAGCCTCCAGAACCGTTCGTGTTTGCTCAGTGATTTCAAATTGCACTGGGTGCTGAGTTTTCTGCTGCATCACGATGGCCCGTGACGACACATCCTCTCCATGGGCTATATCCCGGACTTGCAGCTTGGTTAAGTCACAGGCACGCAGTTTGCTGTCGATAGCCAAGTTGAATAGCGCCAGATCCCGTGTCTTCTCCGCAAGCTGGAGTCTGACCCGAATGGCCCAGATATCTCTGACTCGAAGCGGGGCTTTCTGCCCGACAAGCTTTCCCTTGTTCCAAGGCTGATGGCTGTTTGTAGTAATAATGTTCATGGCTCGTCCTCCATGTTGAGGGAGGACAAGGGTGGATTAGACAATGAGTGGAGGTCTCTATCCGACCCTTAGCTGTCGCTCAAATAAACGGCCGTCTGAGGCGTCTGCGGTCGAAAGTCGAACTCGATAGCGAGCACATTCAGGCCTTGTACTGGATTTGCCTTTGCCACTCAGCCATTTCGGTTGTTGTGCTTTTCGTTTATTTCGAATAAAAGGTTAGCAGTGGGGGCTTAGCAGTAGCCACCAATACAGTTGAATCACAGTTATTGGAGATAATCATGAGCACCACCGACCTCACTCGCACCGTTCTTCCTGATGAGAAAGAAATCGCTGCGGCTGTGGAGTCAAGTCGCCAGCTAGCCGCATTTCTCACGACAAAACTTGAGACCCAGCGCATTGAGTTGGCTTACGAAACGCAACAGCGCGAAGTCGTTGAGCTACCTACGCTTGCCCTCCGTTTACTCGTTGAAATTCTAAGCGAACTTGCGCTGGGAAATGCCGTCAAGGTCGTTCCCATTCATGCCGAGCTGACGACTCAGGAGGGTGCGGACATGCTCAACGTATCGCGGCCTCATCTGGTAAAGTTGCTGGATCAAGGTGCGTTACCACACACCAAAACTGGCCGGCATCGTAGGCTCAAGCTTGCTGACCTGATGATTTATAAGGAACAGCGTGATAAAGCGAGCCTTGATGCCGTGGATGAGCTAGCTGCACAAGCCCAGGAATTAGGAATGGGTTAAGCACTTGCGGTGCGCGTCGATACCAAACCGGACTACCGCCCCTCTCTTTGTCAGCGGACAAGATCATTTCTAGGCTTTAAGAAATGTTTAAAATCGGTAGGTTAGGTGTTCGCGACAGTTTTTATTTGCTAGGCCATCCGCTAAACCCTTGGGAAATTGGGGGCGACAGTTTTTATTTCTGCTTTCCCCGCCGGCTAGCCCCTGTGTTTGCTGGGCTAGATGCGACAGTTTTTATTCCGTAGGATCAAAGCTCCCCCAGCCTGCGTGCATTACACGGAAAATGAGGTCTGCCATTTCATTTTCGGGCTCAGCGTGGGCACTGTAGTGGTCAACTAATCCCGGACAGTACGTTGTAAGCGTCCGGCAATACGCCAGGAAAAGGCAGCACCGATAATCAAAACGCTGCATGTCTGGATGTTGACCCAGCGGGATCTGGTGCCCAATGGATCAGCGACGGCCAAAGCCTTAAATTACTGCCTTAAACGCTGGGTAGCGCTGACGCGCTACTTGGACGATGGGGCTGTGCCCATCGACAACAATCTGGTCGAGGTGCGACACGAAGTCGCTTAATGAAGTTGTTCCCCCCAGCGGGAACCACCCGTGTCACCGGGTGAATCTAGAAGGCTGAATCAAGAGCGCCATTCGACAATGGAACGAGGCACCGCAAGGTGCGGGGTACCAATCGTGAGAGGCGTACCCTTCTGGCAGCCATAGCCGGACAAGGGCTAGATAGTCGGTATGGTGAACGCATGTGAATCTGCGCAACGATCGTTAAGTTGAGCTAGCGGAAATGGCTTACACGCTCGAACCAAAATGGTAATGGAGGTGGGAATTGCGTCTTTCGACTACGCACTCGTGACCCACATGCCTCCCGGTCGATAGCAGGCACCTAACCCGACGCACTTCAGTAGGCGGAACGTGGAAATCCCGTATCGCTCCCGTCAGGGAAAGCCGTTTGTAAAAACTGCCCATGGCGGTGCGGGCGAAGGAACGAGGAAAAAGCGAACGCCATCCTGTAATGGGTTGGATAGAGGTTGAAACATCACTTCACGCGAAAGCGGGCAGACGTCCTAATGGTCTCTCTTCACACGAGAGTAGGTAGAACCCTTTCAACGGAAGGAGAGCAAATGAACGCAGCAGCATTGGCGTGTGCACCTTCCGGCACGTCGTGGGACGGCATCGATTGGATCGCCGTACAACGACGTGTCAAAGGGCTGCAAGCGCGTATTGTGAAGGCTGTACAAGACGGCAGGCATAACAAGGCGAGAGCCTTGCAATGGCTGCTGACTCACTCGTTTAGCGGCAAAGCTTTAGCCGTGAAACGTGTGTCTGAAAACAAAGGCAAAAATACTCCCGGTGTGGACAAGGTCACTTGGAATACGCCTAGGGCCAAGATCGTTGCGATAGAGTCGTTGAAGCGGCGAGGCTACTCGCCGCTTCCGCTTCGGAGAGTCCTCATTCCGAAGAAAAACGGTAAGACTAGACCTCTCGAATTCCTGCGATGAAATGCCGGGCCATGCAGGCGCTTCATTTGCTGGCTCTGGAACCGATAGCGGAGACCACCGCCGACCCGAACTCTTATGGATTCAGGCCGGAACGCTCAACTGCGGATGCCGCCGCGCAGTGCTTTGGTTTGCTGTCACGAAAAGCAAACGCGGAGTGGGTGTTAGAGGGCGACATTCAAGGCTGCTTCGACAATATCAGCCATGACTGGCTGATCGCCAACATCCTCATGGATAAGGCGATTTTGCAGAAATGGCTCCAAGCCGGTTATGTCTACCAAAATCAGCTATTCCCCAGCCACGCAGGAACCCCGCAGGGAGGCATCATATCCCCGGTGTTGGCGAACATGACGCTGGACGGGTTGGAAGCGATGCTGGCAAAGAGGTTTCCCAACGCAAAGTGGACAGCCCGAAAAATGCAGATGGTGCGTTATGCAGACGACTTCATCATCACTGGCTGTTCGAAAGAGTGGCTGGAAAATGAAGTCAGGCCCGCCGTGGTTGAATTTCTGGCAGAGCGTGGACTACTCCTCTCTCCGGAAAAAACCAAAATAACGCACATAGGGGACGGGTTCGACTTCCTCGGCTGGAACCTGCGCAAGTACAACGGCAAGCTCCTGATCAAGCCGTCCAAGGCGAACATCGGGGCTTTACTTGCCAAGCTGCGAGAGTTGATCAAGACCAACAAAACGATACGGCAGGCTAACTTGATAGGTTTGCTCAACCCGGTTCTACGGGGCTGGGCGAACTATCACGGTCATGTCGTCGCCAAGAAGGTCTTCAACCAGGTGGACAGCGCAGTGTGGGAAATGCTCTGGCGATGGGCGGTACGTCGCCACCCTCGCAAGACACGCCGATGGTTGAAGGATCGGTATTTCAAAGTACAAGGGGCGCGTCGATGGGTATTCTCATGTGCTGAAAAATCCGCCGATGGTCGGAAGCGTCAGTACACGTTATTGGACGCCTCGGACACGCCAATTGTGCGACATATCAAGATCAAGGCTTCTGCCAACCCTCACGACCCTGAATGGGATGAGTACTTCGAATCCCGATGGGGCAAAAGAATGCTTATCTCCCCAAAGGGTCGAGCCAAGCTGTATCGGGCGTGGCTACAGCAAGGCGGCCGCTGCTGCGCATGCCTTAAACCGGTCACCAAAGACACACCATGGCATAGCCGCCATGTTGTGAAGCTGAGTCACGGAGGGACGGATGCGTCCGCCAATCTTGAGATCTTCCACCTGCGGTGCCCAAGGGATGTGCAATTTGCCAATGTCGACGATGTATAACCGGGTGCCCAATAGCGCCTTAGCAGAGGCTTGAGCCGTGTGCTGGGAAACTCGCATGCACGGTTCTTAGGGGGTTGGACGCGGGCAACCGCGTCTGACTACCCGACAACCAAATCCGGCCATGGGCACTTGGACGCTCGAACTGGTTGTTTGCAGGCTCGTTACGCAGCGGAAAACGAGCGGCGGCGATCATGAGTTTGATCCAGTCGGCGCGACTCAACGGGCACGATCCGTACGCCTATTTGAAGGATGTCCTTACGCGCCTGCCGACGCAACGAGCGAGCGAGATTACTGAGTTGCTGCCACACAAATGGCGGCCGCTTAGCTACCAAAAGTTCGTTGGGCAGACTCTCACACCTCTGTAGGGCCAACCGTCGGGGTTTTGCCTACGTCTTGCTGAGGGTATCAAACCGCATGCTTGACAACACCGCCAGTCTTATCCTTCTGGACAAACTCAAGTTCGGCCCGCAGTTCGGTTACGAGTCTTACTATCTCGCGGCTGCTGCAAAGGCGAGCCGTTGATACCCCCCCAACCAACAGGTCGACGCGACCGGTAGCTTTATCGAAAATTTGAGTCATTAAAGATCCATCACTGTTTGCGTCACACTTACAGGACAGCGGCAGAAAACTAGACTCAATGA
>NZ_JAQGNX010000157.1 GCF_028293835.1 Pseudomonas sp. | reverse complement strand
CCCTTCTAGACCGCCCAGCAGAGCGGATTTTGTTTGGTAGGCGCGATTGGACTCGAACCAACGACCCCCACCATGTCAAGGTGGTGCTCTAACCAACTGAGCTACGTGCCTGCTGTGGGTCGGCATTCTACGGATATCTGAATGTGTGTCAACCTCTTTTTTTGCGCTAACCCCATGAATACGCGTATTTTTTTTGACTCCTCTGTGGGGCGTGATTTCAACGCTCACTGGTGGCTGGATTTCTTCTGAGGTAGGATCCTGACGCCCGTAAAAAATACAGAACGGAGGTTGCAGGATGACGAACACGCCCTATCCACAGTCTTATTACGCTGCGTCCGCGAATATCGCCCCGGAACGCGCACGGCTGGACGGCGATGTGGACACTGACGTCTGCATCATCGGCGCTGGGTATACCGGCCTGTCCAGCGCCCTGTTTCTGTTGGAGCATGGCTATAAGGTTACGGTCCTGGAGGCGGCCAAGGTTGGCTTTGGGGCGTCTGGGCGCAACGGTGGCCAGATCGTTAACAGTTATAGCCGTGATATCGATGTGATTGAGCGCACCGTCGGACCCAAGCAGGCGCAGTTACTAGGGCGCATGGCGTTCGAGGGCGCGACGATCATTCGTGAGCGGGTGGATAAGTACAACATCAAGTGCGACCTGAAACAGGGCGGTGTCTTCGCGGCCATTACCCCCAAGCAAATGGGCCATCTGGAAGCACAGCAAAAACTGTGGGAGCGCTACGGCCATACCCAACTGGAATTGCTGGACAAGCGCCGCATCGGCCAGGCTATTGGCAGTGAGCTGTACGTGGGTGGCCTGCTGGATAAAACCGGCGGCCATATTCATCCGCTCAATCTGGCGTTGGGCGAAGCCGCTGCGGTTGAGTCGTTGGGCGGTGTCATTTATGAGCAATCGGCTGCGATTCGGATCGAGCGCGGCGCCAGTCCGGTTGTCCATACCGAGCTGGGCAAGGTTCGGGCGCGCTTCGTGATCGTGGCCGGCAATGCCTACCTGGGCAATCTGGTGCCGGAGTTGGCGGCGAAGTCTATGCCGTGTGGCAGTCAGGTCATCGCCACCGAACCCCTGAGCGATGAGTTGGCAGCCAGCCTGTTGCCTCAGGACTACTGCGTTGAAGACTGCAATTACTTACTGGACTACTATCGCCTCTCGGCCGACAAACGCCTGATTTTCGGCGGCGGCGTTGTGTATGGCGCGCGGGATCCCGCCGACATTGAAGCGATCATTCGCCCAAAAATGCTCAAGGCGTTTCCGCAGCTTAAGCAGGTGAAGATCGATTACGCATGGACAGGAAATTTCCTGCTAACGCTGTCGCGCTTGCCCCAGGTCGGGCGACTCGGCGACAACATCTACTACTCCCAAGGCTGCAGTGGTCATGGCGTGACGTACACGCATTTGGCCGGCAAGGTGCTCGCCGAAGCCTTGCGCGGGCAAGCTGAGCGTTTCGACGCATTTGCCGGCCTGCCCCACTACCCGTTTCCTGGCGGACAGTTATTACGCACCCCTCTTACTGCCTTGGGCGCGTGGTATTACGCGCTGCGGGATAAAGTGGGGGTTTGATCGCAAAATACCTGAGCCAACCTGTTGGCGAGGCGGTGTATCTGACAAACCGCGATAAATGCGTCGCAAACACATTAACGCCTACACAACCTGTGTAACGTCCTACCGTTACTGTGCCCTCAACGCTTTGGCCGCTTCACTGGCGGCCTGTTCTTGTCCGGCCTGGCTCAGATCCTTCGCCGCGCTCAGCCAGCGTTGCTGATCTACCTGTGCCGGAAGCTGACGCGGGCCCTGGATTAATACCGCCCACTGCCCGGCGTCTTTCCACGCCGAGTTAAAGCTGCTGAAACTCATCAACAGCCGACGGTTCATGCCGGCATGCAGCATGACCGTTTGTTTGTTGCGATTGTAGCCAACCAAAATGGCGTAGCGTGGCTTAGACCACCACGCAGAGCCTTCAGTAATACGCAGCATGACCGGGAACCCGGCGGAGACTTGCGTCAACAGCGCGTCCAGCTCTTTATCCAGCGGATAAACCATGAAGCCATACTGGCGCGCCAGGTTTTGCATGTTCTGTTCAAGCTTGCCTTCGTCGCCTGGCAACTGCAGCGGCTTATCCAACAACCCTGGTGTGATGATTACGCCCTGTTGCGACAACATGGCGGCCAAAACGCCCGGGCCACTCTGATGGATATTGCCCCTGAAGAACGGCACCGAATTCAATTCGACCCGATCCGGCAAGCGCTGCATCGCTGGGCTTACGCCACTGGAACAGGCCGAAACAGACACTATCAGAGCCAGAACCAGGCTAACTCGCGTGGATGTGGTAGCACGAAATCGAGGTAATACCCGCAGCATGTTCACTCGCTCAAACTAACGCCGGACTACCGCTACCCGGCCTGGACAGCGATCATAAGACGCCTCAAGCCCGGGGTATAGCTCGATATCTATAGTTTTTCCGGTTGGATAGAGCAAAACAGTCCTGCCTTCGGGACCGTTGGTCAACAGACAGAAACATACCCTCCACTAGACTGTCCTCTATAGAGACGCAGACCGTCAGAACCGTCGGGGGATTGTATGAGCCTGGGAATGACAATTGTGATGCTGATCGCCGCTTGGCTAGCAGTGGCTTTGGCCATGTTGTGGGGGGTGATGCGAATCTCTCGCCGCCATCACCCACGTGCTCAGCCCACTGCTACTGAAAATGCTCAGTTCGGAACCAGCGGTCCCCGCCCACGCATCAGTTAGCTGCCTTTTTGCGCCTGGATTTGCGCGACAACATATTCAACCCTTCAATAACCGCCGAGAACAGCATGGCTGCGTAGATGTAGCCCTTGGGTATGTGCATGCCGAAACCGTCGGCGATCAGGGTCATACCAATCATGATCAAGAAACCCAGCGCCAGCATCACGATGGTCGGATTGTCGTTGATGAACTTTGCCAACGGTTCCGCAGCAACCAGCATCACCACAACCGCAGCAATCACAGCGATCATCATGATCGGCAAATGCTCGGTCATGCCCACAGCGGTAATGATGCTATCGATGGAGAAAACCATGTCCAACAATAATATCTGGCCGATAGCAGCAGCAAAGCCCAGGGTTACGCCGGAACTGGTGGCCGTTTCATCCACGCTGTCGTGGGCAACGCTATGGTGAATCTCGGTGGTGGCTTTCCACAACAAGAACAGACCACCCGCGATCAGGATCATGTCTTTCCAGGAAAATACCTGGCCGAAAACCTCAATTACCGGCTCGGTCAGCCGCACGATATAGGCGGCGGTGCTAAGCAACGCCAAGCGCAAAATCAGCGCCATGCTGATGCCGATGCGCCGGGTTCTGGCCCGTTGATGCTCGGGTAATTTGTTGGTAAGAATCGAGATGAAAATCAGGTTATCGATGCCCAGCACGATTTCCATCACCACCAAGGTTGCCAAGGCAATCCAAGCCGTAGGACTGGCAGCCAGTTGTAAAAGATATTCCATGTATGAGAACCCTGATTCAGCCTGAACGTTGATGAATGAGCCTGAACATAAGGCTAAATGACAGTGCGCATTCTAAGCAGACAAATACATCAGTAAAATTCGTATTTCTACCGTATATACTTCGGTTTTTACGAATCGGCGATCACATGCTTAATTACAGACAACTGCATTACTTCTGGGTAGTGGCAAAAACCGGCAGCATTGTCCGCGCTTCGGAACAGTTGAACCTGACCGCACAAACCATCAGCGGGCAAATCAGCCTGCTGGAGCAGACGTATGGCATCGATTTGTTTCGCCGGGTCGGTCGACAATTGGAGTTGACCGAAGCTGGCCGCGTCGCCCTCCCCTACGCTGAACAAATGTTTCAGCTCGGCGGCGAATTGGAAGCATTGCTCCGCGCCCAGCCCGACGAGCAACAGATTTTGTTCCGCATCGGTGTCGCGGACGTGGTGCCTAAATCCATCGTGTACCGGCTGATTGCGCCCACCATGGAATTGGCTGAGCCCATTCGGATTACCTGCCGTGAAGACAAGCTGGAGCGTTTGTTGGCTGACCTGGCCATCCAACGCCTTGACCTGGTGATTTCCGACAGCCCGATGCCCTCGCACTTGGATATTAAAGGCTATAGCCAGAAGCTGGGCGAATGTGGCGTCAGCTTTTTCGCGACCACGGAGCTGGCTGAACGTTATGGGGCAGACTTCCCGGCCGGTTTGCAGGGTGCGCCGCTGCTTGTGCCGGGTCAGGACACGGTGGTACGCAGTCGCTTGATGCGCTGGTTTGCCGAGCAAAATATTCGACCGCGTATCGTTGGCGAGTTTGATGACAGCGCGCTGATGAAAGCCTTCGGCAAGTCTGGCAGCGGCATTTTTATTGCGCCCAGCGTGATCGCGGACGAGGTCCGTGCGCAGTATCAAGTCCAACTGATCGGTCACACCGAAGCGGTAACCGAATCTTTTTACGCGATTTCGGTTGAGCGCAAGATCAAGCACCCCGGCATTGTGGCCATTACCGAAGGCGCTCGACGGGAGCTGTTCACGGCGCTGGACTCAGCGGCACCGGTTTGAAAAACATCATCCACAGGGCCAGCAAAATCGACAGCAGGATAATCCCTGCCGCAGCGAATCCCAGGCTGTCGAGGCCAAGATGATCGATGACCCGCCCACCAATGATTGCGCCAACGCCAATACCCAGGTTGGCCCCGGCAATATTCAAGGAGGCAGCAAAAGCCGGTGCATGGGGCGCAGCCTTCATTAACCGGACATGGCTGACCAAAAACAATGCCGCCTGGGTAATTCCCCAAATACCCAAGGCCAGCGCCAGGCCCAAGACCGAGTGCATGCTCGGCACGACGGCCACCATCCCGGTGATCATAAAGGCACTGAACACCAGGCTCGCTATCAACGGATGGTGATCAACCATGCGCCCGCCCATTGAGTTGCCAAGTAAACCTACAGCGCCAAAGCCCATCAAGCACCAGCCCACCACCGTACCGTTAAAGCCAGCCAGACGCTCGAGCATGTCCGCCAGGTAGGTGTAGGCGGTGAACATCCCGCTGAAGACCAGTACCGACAGCAACACGTGACCAAGCATCAAAGGACTTCGCAGAATTTTGAACTGGCTTAAAAGCGACACTGGCGCTTCGTGCTTATGGGTGACCGGCAAGTAAATCCACAGCAACAAAGCCTTGCCAAAGGCCACCACGGCGAGAATTGCAAAAGCGCTGCGCCAGCCAAATGCGTCCGAAATCAGGGTGCCCACAGGAATACCGAACACAGTCGCACAGACAATACCGAAGCCGATCTTGGCAATGGCGCGCCCGGCGTATTCGGGGCCGACAATGTCCACTGCCGTTTCACTCGCCAATGCCCAGAACACCGGCAAACCCAACGCGGGCAGCAGTCGTGCGCAGGCCATGACCTCAATATTCGGCGCCAGCGCTGCCAGCACATTAGAAAAACCGAAGATGACCAAGATGGTGACAAAAAGGCGCTTGCGCTCAAAACGCGCGAAGTACGCGGTGAGGAACGGACCGAAAGTAGCCACGGTGAATGCGAACAACGTCACCAGCAGGCCGGCTTGCGACACGCTGATCTCCAGATCACGGGCGATGGCAGGCAACAGACCGACGATGACGAACTCTGTGGTCAGCACGGTGAAGCCAGCGGCCGACAACAGCAAAATAGGGAACAACATGAAAACTCCAAAGCGACGACACGGATCAGTCCAGGGACGATCCGTAGGGGATTGCGCCTCGTCTCCGACACCGCGCTGTACGCAGGAAATACAGAGCCTGTAGGAGCTTGCCGGAGGCTGCGATAAGCCGGGATCGCGGGCGACCGGCACGACCTTCAGCGGTATCAAGAAAGCGACCGGTCCCGGTCGATCACAGCCTTCGGCAGCTCTTACACACATCGAAGCTCAACGGTGTAGCGTATTTAATAAATCAATACGAACCCATGAAGTCGCGCTTGCCGACTTCAACGCCGTTGTGACGCAGGATCGCGTAGGCAGTGGTGACGTGGAAGAAGAACTGCGGCAGGCCATAGCCCAGCAGGTAAGTCTGAGCGTCAAAGCGTTTTTCTTTCGGCGTGCCTGGACGGGTGATGATCTCGCGATCTTCCTGGCCATTGATTTGCTCAGGCTTAATAGTGGCGAGGAAATCCAAGGTCTTGGCGATCAGCGCCTGCAAATCGGCGAAGGATTTTTCCGAGTCGTCATATTTAGGTGCATCAATGCCCGCCAGGCGAGACGCTGCGCCTTTGGAGAAATCAACAGCGATTTGCACCTGGCGGACCAGTTGAAACATGTCCGGGAACAAGCGGGCTTGCAGCAATGCATCAGGCTCGATGGATTTAGCAGTGACGTGCGCATCAGCCTTGGCCAGAACGTCGCTCAACGCGGAAAGCATTTGCTTGAAAACCGGGATAGAAGTTGCGTACAGGGAGATAGTCATGACAAGTCCTGAATTTAAGGTGCGTGATTATAGCCATGGTGGCCAGGGAAGCGGCTGGTCTTTTGTTTCGCCACGGATTCAAACAATAGCGTTTAAGCCCCTTGAAAGGGTTCGTTTCACGCCGACAGGAAACTGGTTTGGATAATTCTCAATAAAATCAAAAAGGACGCGCTTGATTATGCGGAAGACGTCAGTATTGGCGACACTCCGTCCTGAGGGCCTTCCAGACTTTGTCTGAGCAGGCGCGTTGCCAAGCGAACTGGATGAACTATGGTTTTAACTGTTAGTAAGGGGCCAGAAGACATGTCTACCGATTCAGCCGAATCCGCTGAAAAGCTGCAGCTCACCAGCGCCGAATTGCGCATCCTGGGCTGTTTGATTGAAAAAAAAGCAACCAGCCCCGAGACCTACCCGCTGACGCTTAACGCTGTGGTCACCGCCTGCAATCAAAAAACCAGCCGCGAACCGGTGATGAACCTGACCCAAGGCCAGGTCGGTCAAAGTCTGCGGGCTCTGGAAGGTAAAGGCTTTACCAGGCTGGTCATGGGCAGCCGCGCCGATCGTTGGGAGCACCGGGTCGACAAGGCGCTGGAATTGGTGCCGGCGCAGGTAATCCTCAGCGGCTTGTTGTTTTTACGTGGACCGCAAACGGTCAACGAACTGCTGACCCGCAGTAGCCGCATGCATGAATTCGAAGACGTGGAGCAGGTTACTCACCAGTTGGAACGCTTGATTGCCCGTGGTCTGGCAACGCTGCTGTCGCGTCAATCGGGCCAGCGCGAAGACCGTTACATGCATTCGTTGGGCGATCCCGACGACATCGAAGCGATTCTCGCTGCGCGGCATTCCTCGCCGGAGCGCTCTACAGGCGGCACGATCGCAGCATCGGCGGAACGCATGGACGAGTTGGAGGCACGCATCGCCGCGCTGGAAGAGCGCTTGGCAAGGCTGGAATAGCCCCGCATATCAACAGCTTATCGGCTTTCCATTGCGTACTTCAGCAGGTGCGCGATAATAGCGCTCAGATACGTTCAGACACACTTACACAATCTTTACTCACGCGTTTCGCAGATTGCTGCAAAACGGCTGTCTTAGAAGTATCCCGTGGCAGTGCTTGAGAGTAACGCAAGCTCGCGACAACGGGATTGAAAGTCGAGGAATAGTCATGATTCGTCAAATCCCCAAGGTTGCCCTGTTAATAGGTGTCCTAGCAATCGCAACCCAGGCGTCAGCCCATGGTGGCGGCGGCTGGGGTCCGGGTCTTGCGGTAGGCGCGGTGGTTGGTGCTGTTGTCGGTAGCGCCGTAGCTTCTCAACCCCGGACAGTGTATGTCCAACCACAACCGGTCTACGCGCCACAGCCGGTTTACTACCAGGCTCCACCGCCTCCGGTTTATTACCAACCGGTCGTAGTAGCTCCCGGCCCTGGTTACTATCGCCCTGGGTATTACGGTCCACCCCGCGGCTACTATGGTCATCCACGCGGATATGGTTACTAGGAATACGAGTAGTGGCACTAATACTGGCCCCGCCCCTCCAAAGGGCGGGGCCATTTTTTTGCGTCCAGATTAGCGTGTTACAGGTCGCAGGCAAGACAATGGGTCAATAGGCCGTCAGTCATTATTTACCACATCGCTATGAATTCCCGGCCATGGGTAAAGGTCTACAACTTTGCGACTCTGTACGATGGTTGGTTACTGTTTATCTCATACTTCATAACAATAAGGACTCCCGATGCCCACTCAACACCCCTACCGCGCGGCGGGTTTATGCACGTCGAACAAAGTGTATTGCGCACTCACTGAGCTCAAAAGCCTTGAAGGTCATCGCAGCGCAAAATTCTTGTCGTTGCTGGCTCAAAATCTGGTTGAGAAAGGAATTATCAGCGATCACGAAGTGATGGATATGCTTGATCAAGTGGTCGATTAATCGAAGAAGCCCGCTCTTTATGCTGAATAAAGGACCTCGCTAGCATCAATGTCGACTATCGAGAGCGGTGATTATCCCTCCTTCCACTGGCGCCGTAGAGTAGCGCCATAGATTGATGGAGGCACTTATGAATCAGGTCCAAATAATGTCGGTCATTGGCAGCGCAGTTCCAGCCTCGCTCAGAGAGCTCGGCCTGCTGGCTTGCTGGTACCTGGTGCAGAACGGCGAACCCGTCTCTGGCCCGTTCGAAACATTGCCGGCGGCCCAGGCCTTATCGGAGAAATACGAAGCACGCCAACTCAGTGCCTGATGGGATTTTGCCCCGCCAACCCCGGTTTTTAACGATCACGTTTCACCCTGTATCGTGCGTTGCTCCGCACATCCCCTTGCCCGCATCCCTGATGCGGGCTTTTTTATGCGTATCAAAAGCCACAACGAATCAAACGCGCTCCGCCATCGTCGCGTTGACCTGGGCCTTGTGTGTCAGCTTTTGCAGGCGCTTATCTAAACTCATTAACACTCCACGATCTGCCCGACCACTTTCCAACTCGTCAACTAACTCGTTAACCACTTGGCGAAGTTCGTGGGCGATCACCACACGGTCGTCATTCAAATCTTCTTTATGAGATTCAAACAAACGGTGCAGATAATCTTGCAATGTATGCTGCAAACGGTGGCGGTCTGTTGCGCGCAAGTGGGCCAGATTCACGCTGATTTTGGTCAACAACTCGTTCAGCTCTGCGCACAAATACTGCATTCGACGTGAAAACCCTATTTCACGCTCACGCAGGTGTTTGTGTTTTGCGATCGCATCCTGCCTTTTTTGAATCGCAGGGACAGTGATCGCCACCATCAAACCGATGATCAGGCTAACTGCCTGGATCCATCCGGCCCAGTCAGCGGGCCGCTGGAACGCGCCAACCCCAAGCAAAAGCACCGCAACCACAGCCGCCACTGTCACCAGTACGACGTAATCCTTGCTGATAAAACCCTTGGGCATTGCTTGACTCCTGAATCGTTGAGAGCACTTTGGTATCAATTGGCGAAGGATGCTAATCGTTGCGTCCGCCAGACACCACGGATATCGCTGATTCCCACAGCAATTCTGGCTTTTTTGGTCTATAAAAGCGTACAACCGTGGTTAACAGGCATTCAACTCACAACACGTATCGACAGCGCACAAAGCTACTCATAAACTGGACGAGGTTTTATAGACACCCCGTGCTAAACGGCATATCCATTATCAGTGAGCCTCGCTCGTGAAAATTCGTCATTCCATTTTTAGCCTATTATTTCTATTTACAGGCACCGCACTCTCTCAAGGTGCTTCAGCAAACGAACCTGCCCCCTTTAATCGTGACCCTTCACAACTTCACTTGGCGTCTGGCAGTGCCATGGTCGTCGACCTGAAAACCAACAAAGTATTGTTCGCCAATAATCCGGATGTGGTTGTGCCCATCGCTTCTGTCACCAAATTGATGACAGCCATGGTTACACTCGATGCCAAACTGCCCATGGATGAAATGATCCCAGTGTCGATTGTCGACACCAAAGAAATGAAAGGTGTGTTTTCCCGCGTCAAACTCGGCAGCGAGCTTGATCGCAAAAACATGCTTTTGATTGCGTTGATGTCATCAGAGAACCGCGCCGCGGCAAGCCTTGCCGCCAGTTACCCGGGCGGCTACAACAAGTTTATTATCGCGATGAACGCCAAGGCGAAATCCCTAGGCATGAAACAAACGGTATATGTCGAGCCTACCGGCTTGTCGATTTATAACGTGTCCACCGCCCGCGACCTGAGCAAGCTGGTCCTCGCTGCTCGCCAATACCCGATGCTGAGCGAACTGAGCACCACGCCAGACAAAACCGTGACCTTTCACAAACCAACCTACAGCCTGGTCTTCAACAACACCGATCACCTGATCAAGAATTCCCGCTGGGACATCAAACTGACCAAAACAGGCTTCACCAATCAGGCAGGGCACTGCCTCGTGCTACTGACCACCATGGCTGATCGTGAGGTGTCAGTGGTGATTCTCGATGCGTTCGGTAAATTCACCCACTTCGCCGATGCTGGTCGTATGCGTAACTGGATGGAAACAGGTAAAAGCGGCCCGGCGCCGCAGGTGGCAGTGCTGTACAGGAATGAGAAAAACCTGACCATGAAGCAGATCGGCATTCAGGCCAAAGAATAATCTCGCATGATGGCGGTGTATCACACAGCCATCGCCGCCGGGTTAATCACACCGCTCGTTCTCAAATGGATGAACTTTCAAACGGTTTGATTTGTCATTCACTGTGGCGAAAATATATCGCCAGGGTGTAGAGAAGTTTGGCAAAAGCGCGAACCGTGGGCTAAAACTCTTTTACCAACGGTTCGATAGGAGCTGTTCTTGCGTTCATGACTGGAGATGATAAACCATGCTTTTCAAATGGTTCCTGGCAACCCTGCATCTCTTGGCGTACGGGGTTGCGCTCGGGGCGGTACTGAGCCGCGGACGCTCTCTACGGCGGTTGAATAGAACCAACCCGTCCAAACTTCGGGATGTGTTTGTCGCGGATAACTTCTGGGGAATTGCCGC
>NZ_JAQGNX010000092.1 GCF_028293835.1 Pseudomonas sp. | reverse complement strand
CGCAGCCTTCGGCAGCTCCTACCGGTGAATTGGGCATCAGCGAAAAGCGAATTCCTTCGCGAAGGATTCAGCGGGCGAAATACTCAACCAACCCGCTGTAACACGTCGCCAAATGATAAGGGGTGGTCGACGGCATATCGCTGCGGCTAATAACGCCGTTGGCATTCAAACACTCATTCCAGCCGGTCGGGTGCAGAAAGAGTTGTTGCAACGCGTCCAATTGCCGACCCATCGTCGTCTCGCTATCAGGCCGCAGCACCAAGGCCCGAAGATATTCCGCTTGCGCCCAAATGCGCTGACTGCCGTCGCGCACACTGCCGCCCACTTCCAGCATCGCTTTGACCGCACCTGTCAGCGGATCAACACCTTGTTGCTCGGTGTAATCGAACGCCCGGGTCAATGACTTGTGCAGTGGACTGCCCTGCAACAACGGTGAAGATGCCAGCAGGAAGAACCATTCAAACTGGTGGCCTGGCTCGAACCAGTTATCCACAGCGCCCAATGGTTTTTCCAGCATCACACCCTGCGCAGGGTCAACGAAGCGTTGCTGCATGGCGGTGGCTAATGCCAACAGTGCCGTTTTCGTGGCGGGGTCTTCGCGGACCGACAGCGTGGCCAGAAAAGCCTCGGCCAAGTGCATCAACGGGTTTTGCAACGGACCGCTACCCAGGGATGACCAGTCCTGATCAAGGTTCGCTTCGTACAACCCGGCGCCATCGGAAAAACGTTCGGCAACCACGTTGAGCGCGGCATTCAGCACAGACTCCACCAACGGCTCGCGTACTTTGGCCCAATAGTGGGCGCAGGCAAAAATAATGAAGGCGTGTGTGTACAGGTCTTTACGCTGATCCAGCGGTTTGCCCTGGGGATCAATGCTGTAAAACCAGCCGCCGTGCTCGGCGTCATGGAAATGCTGCTGCAAAGACCGGAACAGCGCCGCCGCGCGGTTTTTGCCCTGGGGGACAGCAGGGTGGTCGATCAGGCTGGAAAACAGATACAGCTGACGCGCACAGGCCATGGCGCGATAACGCTGAGGCGGCAACGGTTGATGATCGGCGTCTACAGCCTCATAAGGCAGCGCCAGGTGCGAATTCCAGCCAGGGCCAAGCCACAGCGGGATGATCACCTGCTGGAAATGCAGCTGCACGGCGGCGAATAAGGCGGTCAATTCAGACTGAGAGGCGGAGCTGGAAACATCGGGCATCGGCTGGCGTCACGGCAAGGGCGTTTGCGCGACATGGTAACGCAATGCGGAAACCGCTCGCCAACAAGTTGCGCTTACAGAAAAAACGCAATTCTTCGTAGGAGCCAACTTGTTGGCGAGAGGCCAGTTCAGGCGATAAAGATCAGCCCGCCATCAACCAAACGCCCGTCGCGGCCGAGGCGGCCCCGGCGATACGCACCAGCGGCGAAGCCGATTGCGGCAGGAAGCGCACCACGGCGTAGCCGGCGGCATGCAGCGCCGCAGTCGCGGCTACGAATCCCGCCGCATAGGCCCACGGGCTGGTCATTTCCGGCAATTCAAGGCCGTGCGCCACACCGTGAAACAGCCCGAACAACGCTGTCGCGCCCACGGCCACTGCCAACGGAGGTCGCACCGCCAATGCCACAGCCAAGCCCAATGCCAGCACCGACGCAGCAATCCCGCTTTCCAACGCTGGAACATTCAAGCCAGCAAAGCCCAATACCCCACCGATCAACAGCATGCCGACGAAGGTGCACGGCAACGCCCAGCGCGCAGATCCCTTTTGCTGCGCCGCCCACAAGCCAACCGCCACCATTGCCAGCAAGTGATCAATGCCGCTGAGCGGGTGGCTGATTCCCGCCATCAATCCATTTTCATCATGGCCTGGGTGTGCGAACGCCAATGCGGGGGTCAACAGCAGTGCGAGGGTGTAGACGACATTTTTGTACTTCATGGACAGTTTCCCTGAAAAGTAAAATCAAGCCGCTTCGGTCAGCAGGCCTTGGCGTTCAATGAAGGCGATGATCTGTTCCAGGCCCAGCCCGGTTTTTTGGTTGCTAAACACGAACGGCTTTTCGCCACGCATTTTCTTCGTGTCGCGGTCCATCATCTCCAGCGAAGCGCCCACCAACGGCGCCAGGTCGACCTTGTTGATCACCAGCAGGTCGGACTTGCAAATCCCCGGCCCACCTTTGCGCGGCAGCTTGTCGCCAGCAGAAACGTCGATCACATAAATCGTCAGGTCTGACAGCTCCGGGCTAAAGGTTGCTGACAAATTGTCGCCGCCGGATTCGACGATGATCACGTCAAGCCCTGGGAAGCGACGGTTTAACTGGTCCACCGCTTCGAGGTTGATCGAGGCGTCTTCACGAATCGCCGTGTGTGGGCAGCCGCCGGTTTCGACGCCGATGATCCGCTCCGGCGCCAACGCTTCGTTGCGCACCAGAAAGTCAGCGTCTTCGCGGGTGTAGATATCGTTGGTGACCACGGCCAGGTTGTAGCGCTCGCGCAGGGCCAGACACAGCGCCAACGTCAGGGCTGTTTTGCCCGACCCGACCGGTCCACCGATGCCGATACGCAGAGGTTGGCTGTTCATAACGTTCTCCAATGAGCGGTTAATGGCTCTCGACCCATCGTTGAGCAGAGGCTGTAAAAAATATCAGGACCTAAACAGTCGGCTGTATTGACGTTCATGGGCCATGCTCGCCAGTGACAAGCCAAACGCGGCACTGCCGTAATGCAGGGGGTCAATATCCGTCGCCCGCTGCTGTGCCTGTTGCAATAAAGGCAGCAGCTCACTGGTCAGGCGTTGCGCAGCCTGTTGGCCCAACGGCAGGGTTTTCATCAATACGGCGAGTTGGTTTTCCAGCCAGCTCCATAGCCAGGCGGCCAACGCGTCTTGTGGGCTGATTCCCCATGCACGGGCCGCCAAGGCCCAGCCCAACGCGAAGTGCGGTTCTGGCAGTTGCTCAAAAAAGCCTCGTGCAGGCGCATCCAGTTCCGGTAGGCCGCTGAGTAACTGATTCAGGGAATAGCCCATCTGCCGGCTTTCCTGAAACAGCTCCCGGGTTTCTCGACTGGCGCGGTGTTCCTGGCTCAATTGCAGCAATTGTGCCCAATCGTCTTGCGCCGCTGCGGTGCAATGAGCAAGCAGTAAAGGCGCTTCGAAACGGGCGAGGTTCAGCAACAGTTGGTCGCTAATCCAGCGGCCGGCACTGCGCGTGTCGTTGACCAGTGCGTTTTCGACCGCCATCTCCAGACCTTGGGAATAGCTATAACCGCCAATGGGTAATTGCGGACTGGCCAGGCGCAGCAGCGCCCACGCACTGTTCACGTGCGCACGCCAAATTGGTGCAGGCGCGGTGGGTAATTGAAATCTTCTTCACCGGCGCGGGAGTGATGATGACCGCCGCCGTACGCGCCATGCTCTGGTTGAAACGGCGCTTCAATGGACTCAGTGGTGGCGCCCAGTTGGTCAAGCATGGCTTTAAGCACGTAGTCATCGAGTAAACGCAGCCAGCCATCGCCCACTTGCAATGCAACGTGACGATTGCCCAAGTGATACGCCGCGCGGGTTAGCTCGTGAGCGTTGCTACAAGTGACATGCATCAGTAGTTCAGGTCGGGCACAGACCTTCACGATGCGACCGTCTTGCGCTTGCAGGTACTCGCCATCGCGCAAGGGCGGTTGGCCGCGCTCAAGGAACAGCCCAACGTCCTCACCGTCGGCACTGATGCAACGCAAGCGGCTCTTGCTGCGTGCCTCGAAATTCAGGTGCAACTCGGCTGTCCATTCGGCTTGCGAATCAATTCTTTGGTGGATCACCAGCATCAGAAGGTTTCCAGCTAATTTGCGATGCAATAGCCAGAGCAAGGGGCTTGCCAATATAGGAAGGCGCCTACAGATGGCGTCGCCGGTTAAACGCGCTGTAAAAGGGCGCGCCAATTGGGTGCGTCAGGGGCTTTGGTGCACCACTAGTGATCACTCGGTGCTGCCAAGCCCTTGCCAGTGGTTAGCGCCGATGAAGATAAAGCGCAACTGCTGGGTGATTTTGGCCCGAGGCGTAAGGTGATCGGCGAGGGTGTCGGCGGGAGGGTCGATCAATTCCGGGAGCATCGCGAAGACGCTCTTCACCACCAGGTCGGCCATTACCGACAGATCGTCAGCGTCCAAGTGTTTGAGCTTGGGCATCAATGCCAAGTCGGCAGCAAGGTCGGCACTGATACCGCCGCGTAACTCCCCCAAGGCCTGGCGTACTTGTAGCGAGCCGCCATATTGTTCGCGAGCCAGAAACAGAAACTGTGAGCGATTGGCCGACACTCCTTCGAGGAAGATTTTTACCGATTCCTCGATGATGCCGCCCACCACCGACTTGTTGTGACGCACCAGGCGAATGGTTTTGCGAAAGGTTTGGCCAACCTCGAAGACCAATGCCAGGCCCAATTGGTCCATGTCATCGAAATGGCGATAGAACCCGGTCGGTACGATGCCCGCCGTTTTCGCCACTTCACGCAAGCTTAGGCTGCCAAACCCCCGGCCACTCGCCATCAAGCTGTGCGCGGCGTCGAGCAAGGCATGGCGGGTCTGTTGTTTCTGTTCGGCACGGGGCAGCATGGGCGGATATCTGAATAGAGACTGCGCGGCACTTTAACAAATGTGCTGTATTTGCGCGAAGCAAACCCAAAACGGAAACCGGCACATTAATGTTTTTGCAGGCGCCATTATCCGCATTCAGCTTATTTTTTCGGGTGATCAAACCTGCGGCGCTTTTTCCAGTCGAAGGACAAAGCTTCTTTATGCACCGGTTAGCTTAGGCAAAGGCGGCTGCAGGCAAGAAGATGAATAGTCAGGAGAGTCATGCATGACGCGTCGTCGTAAAATTTTTAGCTGGACCGGAATCATCATCGTAGTGGTCCTGGCCGTTCTAGCCATCGTGATCGTCACCTTCGATTGGAATCGCATCAAGCCGACCCTTAACGAAAAAGTCTCTGACGCACTGCATCGGCCCTTCGCGATTAACGGCGATCTTGCGGTGCTGTGGCAGCGCGAGCCGGATCAGGGCGGCTGGCGCGCCTGGGTGCCGTGGCCCCATTTTGTTGCGCAAGACCTGACCCTGGGCAACCCCGGCTGGTCGAAAAACCCGCAAATGGTCACCCTCAAACGTGTGGAATTTCGGCTGGCGCCGTTGCCACTGCTGCTGCATCAGGTGGTGATTCCACGGATTGACCTGACCGCCCCCGACGCGAAACTGGAGCGTCTCGCTGATGGCCGAGCCAACTGGACGTTCGACCTACCCAAGGCCGACCCTAACGCCGAGCCTTCGAAATGGGTGCTAGATATCGGCGCTATCAAGTTTGACAAAGGCCTTGTCAGCCTCAACGACCAGACCTTAAAGACGCAACTGGACCTGGTGATTGACCCGTTGGGCAAGCCGATTCCGTTCAGCGATATCGTTGGCAGCAGCGAAGCGAAGAAAGCTCAAGACAAAGGCACGGCACCCCAGGACTATGCGTTCGGCTTGACCGTCAAAGGCCAATACCACGAGCAGAAACTTAACGGCACCGGCAAAGTGGGCGGCTTACTGGCGCTTAAGGACGCCGCGCAACCGTTCCCGGTGCAGGCTGACGTGCAGATCGCTGACACCCGGATCGCGTTAGCCGGCACCCTGACCGACCCACAAAATCTTGGCGCGCTGGATTTGCGCTTGAAGCTGTCAGGCAGCAGCCTGGGCAATCTGTATCCATTGACCGGTGTGAATTTGCCGGACTCACCGGCGTATGCCACCGACGGTCATCTGATCGCCAAATTGCATGACGCCGCAGGGGCATCGTTCCGTTATGAAGGCTTCAACGGCAAAATCGGCAACAGCGATATCCATGGCGATCTGGGTTACGTCGCCAGCCAGCCGCGACCCAAGCTGACGGGGGCGCTGGTGTCTGAGCAGCTGTTGTTCGCGGACTTGGCGCCATTGATTGGTGCCGACTCCAACGCGGCGCAGAAAAAGCGTGGCGGCGAAAGCAAGCAACCCACGGGCAAAGTGCTGCCGGTCGAGGAGTTTCACACCGACCGCTGGCGGGTGATGGACGCTGACGTCGAGTTCACCGGCAAGAAAATCGTCCAGAGCGCGAGCTTACCGTTCACCGACCTCTACACCCACGTCGTGCTCGACGACGGCCAACTTAACTTGCAACCGCTGCGCTTTGGTGTCGCGGGCGGCAAGCTGGACGCCGATATCCGCCTGGACGGCCGCAATACGCCGTTGCAAGGCCACGCCAAACTCAGCGCGCGGGGTTTCAAACTCAAGCAATTGTTCCCAACATTTGAACCCATGAAAACCAGCTTTGGCGAATTGAACGGCGACGCGGACATCAGCGGCAAGGGTAATTCGGTTTCGGCGCTGCTGGGCACGTCTAACGGCGAGTTGAAAATGTTAGTCAACGACGGCGCCATCAGTCGAGGTCTCATGGAGATCGCCGGGTTGAACGTCGGCAATTACGTGGTGGGTAGAATGTTTGGTGACCAGGAAGTGAAGATCAACTGCGCCGCCGCCGATTTCGACGTCAAAAACGGCCTGGCAACCACCAAACTGTTCGTCTTCGACACCGAAAACGCGATCATCTACATCAACGGCACCGCGAATTTTGCCAGCGAGCAGTTGGATCTGAAGATCAGTCCTGAGTCCAAAGGCTTCCGCGTGTTCTCGCTGCGCTCACCGCTATACGTACGCGGCACATTCGGCAAACCCGACGCAGGCGTGCAGTCCGGCCCCTTGATACTGCGCGGCGCGGGAATGATCCTGCTCGGCGCCGTAATGGGCCCGGCAGCAGGGTTGTTGGCCTTGGTCGCACCGAGTGGCGGCGAACCCAACCAATGCGCGCCATTGCTGGAGCAGATGAAAGCGGGTAAAGCGCCGAAGACAGTGAGGTGATTGCCACTGTGGAGCCAACTTATTGGCGAGACGTTATTCCAGACAAAAAAACGCCCGAGTTGCTCTCGATTAACGAAACCAACCGGGCGTTTCTAAAACAGCTTACAAATCAAACGATCCGCCATGTCGTCGGCGTGTTCCTTTCATGAACCGGATTTCTCCGACTCAGCGTAGCTTTAGCCTCGCAACATAACTCGCATATTGTCGAAATCGTAAACCTTGCCGCCTTGGGCGGCAGGGCTGATGTGGGATAGATAATAGGTTTTGCGCAAGCCTTCGTGCGTG
>NZ_JAQGNX010000087.1 GCF_028293835.1 Pseudomonas sp. | reverse complement strand
ACGCTTCGGCAGAACGTTCCGCCGCCGGTTGCACCATCAAGCTGTCAAAAGAATCGATCACCGAGTACCTGAACTCGAACATCACCCTGCTGCGCTGGATGATCGGCGAAGGCTACGGCGATGCGCGTACCCTGGAACGTCGTGCTCAAGCGATGGAAGCCTGGGTTGCCAACCCTGAGCTGATGGTTGCCGATGCTGACGCCGAATACGCCGAAACCATCGAAATCAACCTCGACGAAATCAAAGAGCCTGTGCTCTGCGCGCCAAACGACCCGGACGACGCACGTCTGCTTTCCAGCGTTGCTGGCGAGAAGATCGACGAAGTGTTCATCGGTTCGTGCATGACCAACATCGGTCACTTCCGCGCCGCCGGCAAATTGCTGGACAAGGTTAAAGGTCAGCTTCCAACCCGTCTGTGGCTGTCGCCGCCGACCAAAATGGACGCTCACCAGTTGACCGAAGAAGGTTACTACGGCATCTACGGCAAGGCTGGCGCGCGCATGGAAATGCCGGGCTGCTCGCTGTGCATGGGTAACCAGGCGCGGGTTGAACCGAACTCCACCGTGGTCTCCACTTCAACCCGTAACTTCCCGAACCGCCTTGGCGATGGCGCGAACGTGTACCTGGCCTCGGCCGAGTTGGCGTCCGTTGCCTCGATCCTCGGTCGCCTGCCGACCGTTGAAGAGTACATGGCCTACGCGAAGGAAATCGATACCATGGCAGCGGACGTCTACCGCTACCTGAGTTTCGACCAGATCGCTGAATTCCGCGAGTCGGCAGCCAATGCCAACATCCCGGTTATTCAAGCGTAAAGAAACACAGCGTTAAAAAAACCCGCCTTGTGCGGGTTTTTTTATGGCCAGAACTACCAGTGATACGCAGATACTCTGTAGGAGCCAACGTGTTGGCGAGGCAATGTACGTCTCGCCAACACGTTGGCTCGTACAGATGATGTGTAAACCCAATCAAAAGCCCCACATTTTTCGATGCAGGGCTTTTGATTACAGCGTTTTAACGAACCCTCAGATCACACTGGTTTGCCCGCTCATGGCCAAATCAAGCAGTTCGCGGTTGGCCACTGCGTACATCGCATAGTCCGTACCGCTTGCCGCACGTAACTCAACCAGCATGGCCCGCCAGCGATCGACCATCGGCAGGTGCTGTTCCAGCCACATGTCCAGGCGCGCTTCGATTTGTTCCGGTGCATCCTGCTGCTGCAGGACCGACACGGTAATCGCCCGCTGCTGCCAGTCGATGTCATCGCGGAACGCTTCACGGGCCAGTGCCTGCCAGTTGTTTTCCACCGGCAGGTTGCTGATCTGTTGCAGGTACCAGGTCACGTCCAGGGAGCTGCCCACGGCGAAGTAAGCCTTGGCCACATCGGCAGCGTTCTGCCCGGTGACGTCCGACGCTTCGATGATCGGCAACAGCGTGTACAAGTGGCTAGTGCCTGCCACCATGCGTGCCAGGAGTTCCGGTACACCGGCTTCGACATACGCTTGGTAACGGTTCATCCAGACGTCCCGCGTCGGACCTTCCAGCAGTTCGTCGAGTTTCAGGCCCAGCGCCGCGATGTGCGGACCGAAGTGTGCCACATCACGACCGGCATCCAGTTCGTTGCGACGGCTGCGCAAGAACCAGCGAGTGGCGCGGCGACCCAGACGCATGAGTTCGTCCATCAGTGCCAACTGAATTTCAGCCGGAACCTTGGAGTCCAGGGCTTCGATCTGACGGAACCAGTGCGGCAGGTGGAAGATGTCGCGCACGATCACATACGCACCGGCCACGTTCGCCGGGCTCATGCCGGTCGACTCTTTGAGTCGTTGAACGAAGGTGATGCCCATGTGGTTCACCAGATCGTTGGCGATCTGGGTGCTGACGATTTCGCGCTTGAGACGGTGGCGACGCATGGCCTCACCGAATTTCGAGCCCAAGGACGGCGGGAACGCCGTTTCCATGTCGCGAACCAGATAATCGTCGTCCGGCACACGGGACTCGAGCAGCGCTTCCTTGAGGTCGATTTTGCTGTACGAGATCAGCACCGACAATTCAGGGCGGGTCAGGCCGTGGCCCGACGCGACACGTTCAGCCAGTTGTTCTTCCGCTGGCAGGAACTCGATGGCGCGGTCCAGCTTGCCCCGTGCTTCCAGGTCGTTCATCAAGCGTTTGTATTCGGCGATCCGCTCATAAGCGCGACGCGCGGCCAGGGACAGCGCCTGTGTCTGCTTATAGTTGTTGCCGAGTACCAGATTGCCTACTTCGTCGGTCATGCTTTCCAGCAACTGGTTACGCTGCTTTTCAGTCATGTCACCTGCCTGCACCACTTCGTTCAGCAGGATCTTGATGTTTACTTCGTGGTCGGAGCAGTCCACGCCACCGGCATTGTCGATGAAGTCGGTGTTGGAACCACCGCCATTGAGGCCGAACTCGACCCGACCCAACTGGGTCATGCCGAGGTTACCGCCCTCGCCCACCACTTTGCAGCGCAACTCGTTGCCGTTCACACGCAGCGCGTCGTTGGCCTTGTCGCCAACATCGGCGTGGCTTTCTTCGCTGGATTTAACGTAAGTGCCGATACCGCCGTTCCACAACAGGTCCACCGGCGCCTTGAGCAGCGCATTCAGCAGTTCAGTCGGGGTCAGCTTGTCGGCGCTGATGTCAAACCGCGCTTTCATCTCTGGGCTGATGGGAATGCTTTTCGCAGTGCGTGGGAAGATTCCGCCACCTTGGGACATGATGCTGGTGTCGTAATCGGTCCAGGATGAGCGCGGCAGGTCGAACAAGCGTTGGCGCTCGACGAAGCTGTTGGCCGGTTCCGGATTAGGATCGATGAAAATGTGCAGGTGGTTGAACGCAGCCACTAGCTGCAGCGTTTCCGACATCAACAGGCCGTTACCGAACACGTCACCGGCCATGTCGCCGATGCCGATGACGCTGATGACGTCTTTCTGCGAATTGATGCCGCGCTCACGGAAGTGACGCTGCACACCGACCCAGGCGCCTTTGGCGGTAATCCCCATTTTCTTGTGGTCGTAACCTGCCGAACCACCGGAAGCGAAGGCGTCACCGAGCCAGAAGCCGTATTCAATAGCAATGCCGTTGGCGATGTCAGAGAAGGTCGCGGTGCCTTTGTCGGCCGCCACCACCAGGTACGGGTCGTCCTCGTCGTGACGCACCACGTTCAGCGGCGGCACCAAGCCACCGTCTTTAAGGTTGTCGGTGATGTCCAGCAGGGCTGAAATAAAGATTTTGTAGCAGGTAATTGCCTCTGCCTGAGTCTCATCACGGCTGCCGCCAATCAGTGGCAGACGACGGGGAATAAACCCGCCCTTGGCGCCCACTGGCACGATCACCGAGTTTTTCACCTGCTGGGCTTTTACCAGGCCCAACACTTCAGTACGGAAATCTTCTTCACGGTCCGACCAGCGCAAACCGCCGCGGGCGACGTTGCCGAAGCGCAAGTGCACACCTTCGACCCGTGGCGAATACACGAAAATCTCGAATTTCGGTACTGGTTTCGGCAGCTCGGGAATCAGCCGTGGGTTGAACTTGAAGCTGAAGTAGCTCTTGTTCTGACCGTTGGCGTCCGGCTGGTAGAAGTTGGTGCGCAGGGTTGCTTTGATCAAGTCCAGATAGCGACGCAGGATACGGTCTTCGTTAAGCACCTGAACCTCGTCCAGTGCCGTCAGAATCGCTTGTTCCAGACGTTGTTGCTTGTCTTCCAGATCGTCAGCGGTGAGCTTGCGCGCCAGATAGAAGCGCGTCTTGAACAAACGGGTCAGCTCGCGGGCGATTTCCGTGTGGTTGTTCAAGGTGCTGGCGATGTAGCCCAGGTCGAAGCCCAGACGGATCTGCTTCATGTAACGCGCATAAGCACGCAACAACGCCACGTCACGCCACGGCAAACCAGCGGTCAGCACCAGACGGTTGAACGCATCGTTCTCGGCATCGCCGCTGACAATGTGTACAAACGCGTCTTGCAGGGTGTCGTTGAGCTGCTGGATGTCCAGGTTGATGCCTTCGCCAGCGGTAAAGGCAAAATCATGAATCCAGAATTCCCGGCCATTATTGCGGCGCAGGCGATACGGGAATTCACCCAGCACTCGCAGGCCGAGGTTTTCCAGGATAGGCAGCACGTCCGACAAGGCCAGCGGTGTATCAGCGTGATACAGCTTGCAGTGCAGTTGTTGTTTGCCCGCCTGTGCCAGCGGCTGATAAAAACTCATCACCAACGGGTTGGCTTCGGTCAGGCTCAGCAAATGCTGCATGTCTACGACGGCCGAGTGCGCGGCAAAGCGCTCGCGGTAGCCCGCCGGGAAACCTTTCGGAAAGTCCGCCAGCACGCTGGTGCCGTGGGCTTCGCCGAAGCTTTCAACCACCAGGCTCGAGTAGTCGTCCTGCCACGAACGGCAAGCCTGAATCACTTCGTTTTCCAGCTGCTGCGGATCGATGTCGAGACGGCTTTTCGGGTCCACCCGCAGGATCAACTGCACGCGGGCCAATACCGACTCGGAGAAAAAGGTCCAGAACTCGCAATCACTGGCGCCCAGGCGATCCATCAGCACTTGCTGGATCTTCTGGCGAACTTCAGTCGAGTAAACGTCACGCGGCACGTAGGCCAGGCAGTAGCAGAAGCGGCCGTACGGGTCTTTGCGCAGGAACACGCGAATCTTGTTGCGCTCCTGAATTTGCACGATGGACATTACGGTGCTGAACAGCTCATCCACCGGCGTCTGGAACAGGTCGTCACGTGGCAGCACTTCCACGACCTGGGCCAGCTCCTTACCCAGGTGCGCCTTGGCGTCGAAACCGGAGCGACGTTCTACTTCGGCGACCTTGCGGCGAATGTACGGAATTTGACGAACGCTTTCGCCGTACACCGACGACGTGTACAAGCCCATGAAACGGCACTCTTTGGTGACGTTGCCGGCAGCATCGATCTGACGAATCGACACGTAGTCCGGGTATGCCGGGCGATGCACACGGCTTGGGTGCGCGGCCTTGGCGAACGACAACAGCATCGGCTCATGCAGGTAATTCACTGCATAGTCTTCGATATGCAGGTCGGCTTTTGTCAGCCCGGCGCGCAGCAGCTTGGTCAGTCCAAGGAACGACGACTCGTCGTACACCAGATAGCCGCCGGTTTCGTCACGAACGACCTCAAATTCTTCGTAGCCGAGGAACGTGAAGTGGTTGTCCGTCAGCCATTGCAGGAACACCTTGACCTCGGATTTCTCGCCTTCTTCGACGACAAATTCCATGGCGTCGATGCCAGCCAGCAAGTCGCCGATCTTGGCTTTCATCGGCTCGAAATCAGCGACTGCGACCCGTACTTCGTCCAGTACCTGTTCCAACTCCCGCGCCAGCGCATTCATTTCAGCGGAGTTGGCGCAGCGATCGATTTCCAGGTACATCAGCGATTCGTGGTGAATGTCTTCGCCGGTCGTGCCTTTGGGCAGTAGCTCCAGCAGTTCACCGTCGGCGCCGCGGCGTGCGCTGAGTACGGTGGTCTGCAGGGTATGGATGCTGTAACCACGGCGGTTCAGTTCGGTGCGGACGGAGTCCACCAGAAACGGCAAATCATCGTGCAACACTTCGACGGCGGTATGCGTCGACTGCCAGCCATGGCGCTCGTAATCAGGGTTGTAGACCCGCACTTGCGGATGAATACTTTCAAAACGTTCAAGCAGACGCCAGGCAGACAAGGTGCAACCGGCCAGGTCGGATAGCCGCCGCTGGGTCAGTTCATCAAGGGAGATAATGCCGAAGAATTGCTCAGCGAACAGCGCCACTTGTGGCAGTGCCTGTTCACTGATGTGCTGCGCCAGTGCTGCTTGCAGTTGATGCTGAAAGTCAGACTTGCTGGCTGCGGTGAAGAACGCCATCTGTGGTACTCCGCTTGGGCTTTTATTGATGGAAACGTCGCATCCCGGTCTAGGGGATCGCCATCACGCGTGCTGGAAACAAAACAAAAGCAGCACAGCATGACAGGGTAGTGAAGCTATAGAACAAACGCTTGTCACAAACGGCTAGTCACATCTGTTTTTTTGGCTGAATCGTGGTGTGTAGATGCCCGTATCAAGAAAAACACCGCCCAGGCAGGCTGTGATTTTTACCGGTGTACATCTGCTGCGCAGCTTAACGACAGTGGGTCCGACTGTGCTTGCGGTGCGGCGACATATTCGGTCATCGGCACGTAAAAGGTGCATAGCGGCGTCATGGAGGGGGGGAGAAACGGGGATTGACGAAAAACGTCACAGGGTGCGACAAACGCACCCTTGAACAAACAACCAATAAATGAATCAGGCTTTCTTCAAAAACTCGACGCGCAACACCAGGCCTTTGACTTTCTCCACCTTGCACTCGACTTCTTCTTCGTTGTCCGTCAGGCGAATGCCTTTGACCATGGTCCCGCGCTTGAGGGTGACGGACGTGCCTTTGACTTTAAGGTCCTTGATCAGCGTCACGTTGTCGCCATCGGCCAGTTGGGTGCCGTTGCTGTCTCTAACAATCAGGGTCATATCGATTAAACGTTCTTGGGCATTACGAAAATGTAATGCGAGAGAGTATAGCGGCTGCGGCAGCCGATAAAAACTGAGCGGCCCACTGAGGTATGATCACGCCCTGTCCGCTTTTGATAGCCCCGGAGCCAACCATGCTGATCAACACCACAAGCATCATCGTCAACCCATGCGACGACGAATATGACGACATGGCCCTGCTGTGCTGCCACGGCGAAACCGGCGACCTGTTTTCGCTGACCCGTTTCCCTGACGAAAATCAGGTAGAGATCACGGTTGGCGATGACAAGACCTTTGAGCTTAAAAGCTTGAAAGCCACGTTAAGCGCCGAACGCCTGCTGATCGAAATCGATCCGGCGGATGCCCAGCAACTGGAAGGCCACAGCCAGTATGAAATCCGTCACGGCATGTCGGCAGCCGACCTTCGGGAGGTTGCAGAAACCTTGCAGCTAATTCTTGATGATGTGGGGACGTACGTCAGCGAAATAGATTAAGCATTGTCTGCCGGCGGCAACAGCAGCGGTCGCTGCTTGACTGACTCAGTCGACTCCAGCGCAGCGACCAGCGTCTCGACCTGGTCACTGAAGACCTTGCCGCCATCCACCGCCAGATAACGCACATGAAGAATGACGTCAGTGAGGGATCCCAGCATCGCCTGCTGCTCATCGGACTCATGGTTGGGGAAACTCAGGGTCCAGCTGGAAATAGCCCCGGTGCCTTCGAACGGAAAGTAACGCTCGTCATTGAAATCAAGGGTGAACAGGCCGTGATCATCGACACCCGTGGAGATACCTATCTGCTGATTGGTCCGCGGGTTGAAGACGATCTGGTCTTGGCGAATATCGTCGTCGTTACCCTCAGACAACTCACCGGCTTGTTGGTAAAGATGTTTCACATTGCCGATCTGCGGCTTCAACAGGTAACTGCTGGACTGCTGGCTCAATGTCGCATGGATGTCTTGGTACGGCTCAAGCACCACCGGTAGCGAGACCGATACCCTTGTCAATTGGCGCAAGTAATGTCCCGGATAGTCCCGGTCGAAAGCGGAGGATTTAAACGCGAACTGGATTTCGCCATTTGTGCGCAGCGTCTCGATCGCAGCTGCCCATCCGGTGGCCAGCGTACCGGCAACCTGTGCGCCATTGGGATCGTAGTCGGCGAGCAGGCCCTTGAGGGAAACCGTTTTGGTCAATTCCAGACGATGCTCATGACGCGCCAGAAATGCAGATTCCATCTGTAACAAACCCAACTTAAGGGTTTCGCCTGCGGTTAATCCGAAACGGTTATCCGCCCACGCAGTGGTAGAAATAAACCGCGTGTCTCGGTCACCGATTTCGTACTGCCAGCACGCCTCGACGCCCAGACACAGGGCAAGCACCGCATCGTAGGCCTGAAAGTACAAGGTCGACATCTGACTCAACAGCCATTGATACAGTCCGGCTCCGGTAGCACGGTTCTTGATGAACGCATACAGCGCTGCGGCCTGTTCGCGAGCCTTGATGGCTTGCTCCAGGCTGGTGGTGGCCGCACGCAATTCAACATTCTGTGCTTCGATCTGCCGGTCGACAATGTCCAGTTCAAGCTCCGCCTGCTTCGCCATGTGCTGCCATTCGGCGCGGCGACGGTTTTGCATGTCATGGGTCAATTGTTGTTGAGCCAGTTCGTTAAGCACTGCCGCACTGGCTTCAAGACCTTCTGCTGCTGCAAATAAAGCCCCACCCCAGTTCATCCCTCCGGATGTCAAGCCAAACTGATTAGGAACCATGGTCGCGATATGCCCTGCGGCCGTCAGCACCCGGGCGGTCCCCATGCTGGCCATTGCTGCCGTACGTTCGGTATGAGCGGTTTTTTCCTGCTGGCTGACGTCGCTGTGAATCAGTTCATCGTAATACTGCTTGCGCGCAGACACAGCCTGACGGTTGGCTTGCAGCACCTCACGCCCTTTACTCGCCTGGTCGATGGCATCCTGCTGGAGCTGCTCGGCAAACGTGACGAGATCATCCAGTACGTGGTTTTGCTGCAGTTCCTCCTGTTGCGCCCGGTCTCGCAGTTCCATGTGGCCCAGCACCTGTTGCGAGAAACGAATGAGGGTGTCCACGGCGTTCTGCGCCCGGGGCAACATGGCGCGAAAACGATAGGGCGGGATGATTGCCAACGAGCCCAGACGACGCTGGCTAAGGCTGCTGCCATTGAGTTGTGCACGCAACAGATCGAGCGGGTTGGCGGGGGGGTCATACAGCGCCAATTGCAGGGGCTTGCCGTCCAGCGTGAGGTTGTGGCGAAGGTTATGCAGGCGCAGGTCCAGACGGTCCCACAGGTCAAGCAACTGGCTGTTGACGGGCAAGCGGAAGACCGACGTATCCAGTAGGCGCAGCCAGGGCGCTTCGCCCATGGCTACAGGCGTCAACTCTTTCAACGCCTGGACATTTGACGACTCAACAGCTGCGAACCCCTGGCCACCCTCTTCACCAGCCTGTTCCAGAGTCACCGGTGTCCAGTGACTGATGCTGCGCCCTTTGGACAGCGGCCCAAGCAAGGATAAGGCACGGACGTAATGAAGCTTGGCTTCATTCAGCGTATCGCGGGTGACTTGGCGATACAGCATGTCGCCCCACGCGATCAGATTATTCAGGTACAGCATAAAGATGGCCTTGCGGTAGTGCGAAGGCGCACCCCTGGCAATGGCATCCGGGTTGGTCAAGCCCTCCAGTTCCAGCGCGAAATTGTCCGCCATACCCAACGGTCGGCAGGTCCAGTAGGGTCGCCAGTCAGTGTCACTGGGTGGTGGGTACAGCGGTGCAACGCGTACTTGTGGGTTGAACAAACGGTGGAGCCAGTTCTGCGCGCCTGAATAGTCAAACTCTTGCTGTAGACGCCAGGCCACCAGATGGGAGGCATGAAAGAACAGCTCCCAGAAGTACAGGCCGTTGGCACCGATAAAGTCGACATACACCGGCGCCGTTTGCCCAGGCAATGGCGGTTCTTCAGTGTGTTGAGTTTCCCAGGACAAGGCGCTCCCCAGAGACAGGCTCGCCTTATGTGTAAGCTCTTTGGCGAACAGGGTATTGAGGCGGATCGAGGCGCTGCTGGCTTCTATACCAATCTTGTCCAGAGCCAAATATTGCGCGCCGGATTCGGTGGTGGCTATATGTGGGGCCGGGTCGGTCATGGGCTCCCGGGTGACAATGAAGCCGTTCAGTCCAAAACCTTTGGGGTTCTCAACATATTCCCCCCATTGGAAGGTTCTCTGGTTGTCGTCTGTGGCTGGCCAACCGTGATAAATAACCGGAGTCTTCGCTGCTCCATTTAATAGAACAGTATTATATCTCGCGAGCCATTGGCGTTCATAGTGCGCAATACCCCATTCCATTTCCGCAGTTACATATCCGGGTTGGACGTAATTATTGGGCCCATCAAGAAAGATATTATCGCGAGAATTTATTTTCACGAAAAAACCACCGGCATATCCTTCGAGCCGAAAAAAATTTGGATCAAGATCAATATTAATTACAGCTACCCAATAGCTAAAGTACTTCTCATCCCGTACATGCACAAAACATTCAGGAGTGGCTTCTGCAACACTTCCGGTGTGAAACAGCGAATAGGTAAAAGGAATTAGATGATCCTCAGAGGGTGCACGCTTAAGAACTCTAAAAAACATAGAATTTTCCGTCGCGCTGACTGAAAACTCAATCCCTGAATTTACAGTGTAGTTGATGTCCTTGTGATAGTAAAAAGCTTTGCGGACAGGCAAGCCAACAGGCTTACTGCAAAACCCTTGCAAAGCCAATGTCCCGTTTTGCCATTCAGCGCGCAACTCGAGGCTGTCATTCACCGAAAGTTCGGAATTCGAAATGGTTGTGGCAGGACCTGTCAAATCGGGCACTACTGATTTTATTCTCCAACTAAGCCCCTCACCACCAAGCAACTGATCACTGCAAAACTGAACACGCCGATTGTCCGTCCCCAATAAATATTGCAGGGCGTTCTGCACGTTCTCGGCATCGCTAATTTGAAGCGGATTCAACAGGTCATCACGAACCACCAGATCATTGACTTCAGGTGGATGGCCAACCGACCTGAAGCCCACCAATAGCCGGGACTTCCCGCCGTGGCCATGATCCGTGGAAACCGCGAGCCTATAGCCCTTGCTGATAACTCCGTCCGCGCCCACTGTACTGGCCAATGCTTCGTCGTTGGTTTCACCTTCAAACAACAGGATGGGCACACTCCAGCTTTCATCCAAACGTCGAAAAGCCAGCTTCATGCGATATTCAAAGCGTCCCGTTTTAGCCCCGTTTGCATCAAGCACGGCCTTACTACTTTCTACCCATACCGCATACAGGCGACCGTCCATGACCACGGGGCGGCAGTATTTGATATGCGCGCCCGTGATCGATTCGATCGCTTTCCACTCGGTCCAACCGGCCATATATGCTTTATTGGCAGACGCGCCCTGGTACAGACGCGCCTTGCGCCAATAGAAGGCAAACGGCTCAATGCTCTGCCGACCAATGAAGTAATAATCGGCGTTGATGAAGTTGGAGCTGTTGATATAACAACCGGTGATCTGCAAGTTACTGATGGTTTCGAAGGCCTGCAAATAGTTACCCAAAGCCGATTGCACCGTGTCTGCCGACAGCCGTGCCTGGGCCAGCTCCGACTCGAACGTTTTGAACGGAATAGTTTTGTCCAACCTCAGGGTTGGGTCCAGGTAGTTTTCCGGATAATCCTCCAGCATCTGATAACCGGACCACAAACTGTATTGCGACATGCCCTCTCGCCACAGCGTGAGCGTTTCGTCACTCACACCTGTGTAGCCGGGCTCCATACCGTTGTAGATGGCGTGAATGTGCTGCTGCACACTGGCAATACCTTGGGCGACGCGGCTGGTATCAACCTGTGCCGTCACCTGGTTATCGATCAGCAGGTATTCGTACAGATCGTTTTCAGTGGCAATGCGGTGCGGCGTATTATCCAGCCCCACCAAATTCCCGAGGTAATAGGCAACCAGTGCGTCCCTGCGTTGCTGCTCCAGTGTGCCTATGATTGATTGGCTCATGGTGGTAGTTCCCTTCATCATCCATTGATGGGATTGAACAGCCTCAAACCCGCGGCAATAACTGCTCGCGCGCCAGTCGTCGAGACTGTCCGGTGCTGCCCTTGATGCCTTGTTGCTTCAACGCTTTCACTTGCTCGGCGAACGGTTTACCTCCGTCCATCGCGCGGTAGTTCACGTGCACGATGATGTCGTGCAGGTCATCGAACAATGCCTGCTGCCGGGCGCTGGCGTACCGAGGGAACCGTAATGTCCAGGTGGACACTGCACCGGTGCCCTCACAGGGCTGATAACGCTCATCATCCATCAGCGCCCTGTATACGCCGGATTCATCATTGGCAGCCGACACCGCAATCTGTTGGCTGGGACGCGGGTTGGCGATGACGAACCGCGGGTTGATATCGTCATGCTCACCCGGCAGCTCCTGTGCCTGCTGATACATGTACTTGCAGCCGCCGATATCAGGTTTGAGCAAATAGCTACTGGCCAGCTGACCGAGCAGCACACAGCTGTTTTCATAGGGACCCAGCACGCCCGGCAACGACAGCGACACCTGTACGAGCTGGCGCAGGTAGTGACCGGGGTAATCCTGATCAAACAAAGACGGCTTAAGCGTAAACTCAAGGGTGCCGGTGCCGCGCAGGCTGCCGATAACCGCTGCCCAGCCCGTCTCCGCGCTTTCGCCTTGATAATCGTGCAGCAACCGGCGCAGCGAGACAGTTTTTACAAGTTCCAAACGTCGTTCGTGCCGGGCGAGAAAAGCCGATTCCATCTGCAGAAGACCCAGGCTCAGACTTTCACCTGCGGTCAAACCATGGCGGTTATCGAACCACGCATTGACCGGAATGAAGCGCGTATCGCCATCGCCAATCTCGTATTGCCAGCAGGCTTCGGTGGCCAGGCAGATGGACAACACCGCGTCATACGACTGAAAATACAACGTGGACATCTGCCCCAGCAGCCACTGGTACAAGGCAGCGTTGGTGGCGCGGTTCTGGATGAAGGCATAAAACGCCTGCGCCTGTTCGACGGCTTTTTTGGAACGGGCCCGCTTCATTTCCGCCGAGCGGATCAACACCTCTTGCTGCTCCACCTGCAGCGTCACAGATTCAAGCTGTTTCTGCGCCTGATCCTTGAGAAATTCCCACTCCTTACGCCTGCGTTCTTGCGCATCCGCCCGCAAGCGCGCGTCGGCACTGTCCGCCATGTATACACCCACACTCTCCGCCGCCGAGGCGGCCGTCCAAAACGGCCCGGACCAATGCCAACCTCCGGGGATAACAAGGGGGGGCAATGGGATAACAGTGAGTGTGTTGGGCACTGTGGTCAGGCCATAACCCACGGCACGACTGGCAGATGCCACGATGCGGGCAGCACTGGCGCCGGAAAACATCTCTTCGGCGCGCTTTTCCGCATCACTCACATCCTGTGCCAGCCATTGATCAAAGGTTTCGACCTGCGCTTGCAACTGCTTACCGCTGGCGTGCAGCAGATCGAGGCTGAACTGTGCGTGCTCAATAGCCATACCATCCAGTCTTTCGACGAACCCGGACAGCTCCAGCACGTGCCCCTGCTGCAACCCCTCCTGCTCGAAGCGGTCTCGGGATTCCATATGGAGTCGCACCTGTTCACCAAAGCGGATCAGCGTGTCTACAGCATTCCTCGCCCGTGGCAACATGGCGGTAAAACGGTAAGGGGGGATGACCGACATCGATCCCAGTCGCCGGACCATGCTGTTGTTACCCGCCAGTTGCGCACGCAACAGGTCTACAGGATTGGCAGGCGCTTCGTACAACGCCAGTAACATCGGTTTGCCGTCCAGCGTCAGGTTATGTCGCAGGTTGTACAAGCGCAGATCAAGCTGATCCCACAGGTCCAGCAATCGAGTATTGACCGGCAGACGGAACCCGGGCGCATCGATCAACCGCAACCAGGGCTGACCGCCCAGCGTATGCGGCGTGTCGTGCTGCAGCCAGTCCTGGCCAGAGGACTCCACCGCAGCGAATGAGTCTGGCTGGTACCTGGCCGCATCTTCCAGCGACTGGGGCGTCCATTGGCTGATACTGCGACCCTTGGACAGTGGCCCCAGCAACGACAGCGCTCGGACGTAAAGCAGCTTGGCCTCGGTGAGAGAATCGCGGGTGACCTGGCGATAGAGCGTGTCGCCCCAGGCGATGAGGTTGTCCAGATAAAGCATGAAAATGGCTTTGCGGTAGTGCGAGGGCGCACCATAGGCAATCGCATCCGGATCACGCGGGGCCGCCGTGTCACGCAGCGGATCATCGGCAAATCCCAACGGGCGACTGGTCCAATACGGCTGCCAATTCACCTGATCTGGAGCCGGATACAACGGTGCCACCCGCACCTGCGGGTTGAACAGATAATGCAGCCATTGCTCTGCGCCTGCATAGTCAAATGCCTGATTCAGGCGCGACGCGGCCAGATGCGGCACATGGAAAAACAACTCCCAAAAGTAACGACCATTGGCGCCGTTGAAATCGATGGGGGTAGCCGCGTCGCTATCGGGTGCCGGTCCCTCAAGTGTGTGCTGCGCTTCCCAGCCTATAGCGCCGTCCAGTGAGCGTTCAGCCTTGCGAACCAGTTCTGCGGCGAAAGTGGTGTTTAAGCGTACATGGCGCAGGTTGGGCAATTCCAACGCATGCAAGTCGAGGAATTGACCGCCGTCGGCAGTCGTTATTTGGGTCGGTACGGCATCGGAACGGAGTTTGCGGGTGATGGTGAATTCGTTGAAGCCGAGGCCGGTGTCTTTGTTGGGCATTCCGAAGCGCATCGGATAGACAAGAGGAACCGTTTGCGTGCCCCACGGGTGAGTTTCTACCGAAGTTCGTGCGTAGCCATTGAGTACCAGCGCTGAAGAGGGACGAGGCGTACTTTTCCAAATGCCAAAGTCACCACGGAAGACAACTCCTGAATCGTCCGGCTCGTACCACGGCTTGGTGCAAAGACCAATAGCCTCCATTTTACATTCGCCGTTGATGGTTTTTATCCGTATGTCGAGCTCGAGATAACGGCTAAGCGATCCCCGGTGATTATCACCAAATTCATTCCACTTAACGCTGTCCAGGGTCCAGACTTTGCCGCTGGTGTCCGCGCCCTCCATGACGTACTGCGCTCGCCCTGGGTCCGTGCCCAATTGCGTCATCAATGCAGCCAGCAAGGAGTTCTGCGATGCACTATTCAATGTGACCGGTTGCCAGTATTTGTCTCTTACGCAAAGAAAAGCGGGGGCCACCAACTGCGTATTCATTCGCTCAATAAGACCTACCACTAGCCTCGGCTCAGCCGACACGCGGCTGTCCAAAGCGGCCACCAGAACGTACTGGTTCTGGTCCAGCGTAGTGACCGATGGCAGGGTGCATTGTTGCAAGCAGATGGCCGGACTCCATTGGCCATTATTCTGCAGATAGCTAATGTTCAGGTGGTACAGATAACTGTCTGCAACAGGCTTATCTTTGTCGTCCATGACCTCACGCATTTGCTCCAGCCACACTACGTGCAACCGCCCCTCCACCACCACCGTGCGCACATGGGTAACGGTATCGCCTAGCGACACATCGATCTTCTTCCATTCGGTCCATGCCGAAGGTGTTACATGGGTGCTTTTTTCATCCAGGTCGATGGCTGCCTTGCGCCAGTAATAGGCGAACGGCTCGATACGCTGCTTACCAATGAAGTAGTAATCGGCACGACGAAAATCGACGCCGTCGATGTAGCAACACACGATGCCAAGATTGCTCACTTCCTCGAACCGGACCAGATAATTGCCCAGTGAATTCTGCAAGTTGTCCCGCGTCAGCCTCGACTGTGCCAGCTCGCTTTCAAAGGTCTTGAAGGACTCGGTCTTGCCTAAGCGCAATGACGGATCGAGGTAGTTCTCAGGATAATCCACCAACATCTGATACCCCGACCAGATACTGTATTGGCTCATAGTGTCCTGCCACTGTTGAAACCCTTCGCTGTGCTGCGCAATGTCCGGCACCTGACCAAACCCCGGCTCCATGCCGTTATAGATGGCGTGGACATGTTGCTGGATGCTGGCGATGCCTTGGGCCACACGGCTGGTATCGACGGCGGCAGTAACCTGGTTGTCGATGAGCAGGTATTCGTAGAGGTCGTCGGGTGTGACGATGCTGTCGGGCGCGGCTGTTTGTTGGCTGGGGATTAACTGGCCGAGGTAATAGGCCACGAGGGCGTCGCGGCGTTGTTCTTCGAGCTGCGAATGATAGTTACCGTCCATGATAATCACGCCCTTTATGCTCTAACAGCTACAATCGACCCACTCATTTTGCCTACCAGAATATTAGCTGACAGGTAATCCGACCTTTACTGCACGAGGCAGAACACCCGTATATCCATTATCCGAAAAAGTCGGAAAAAATTCGACGACTACCTCTGTCAAACCTTCAAACTTTTTCAGGTCAACGAGGTGGTCACATTTAAACTCATAGCCGGATTCGTAAGTAAAGCGTGTCGAATCAATTTCTAGGCTAGTGATTTTCATCCTGCCTTTAGGAGCAAATGAATCCCAATGCCAAGAATCCCCTCCTCCCTCGCCCGCCCAGTAGGAAGAACTGCTAAATACCATTGAACTAGTCGATCTATCGACGAAAGCATGAGGGCTCCCCCAGTAAGCAAGCCGACCGACCATACACTTAATATCTTCAACAACACCCTCATCTGATGTGAGGCTTATAGTAAGTGCCTGATTCATATGGGCATGCTGCGATGCGTTGGTGGCCGTGAACGCGAAGATTTCAAAATTATTCCCAGTCTCCGTTGTCACCTGCTCATCGTCCTGCCCAGAGATGGTTATCATCCAATTGCTACCTTTGTTAGATCTCAAGAAATATTTGATGCCCGTCAGCGGGGTCCCATTCTTCGTGACAGCCTTGACATTAAGCTTGTAGCGAATATTTCGGCCCAGCAGCAATGGTTGCCCCTCAGGTTCGAGTTTTTCGCCCTCCAGACTCCACTCAAACGAAAACTCAGGACTTTCGGGAGCGTCATCCATTGTCATTTCATCTCGTTTTTGATTGTAATCAAGATTTTTCATGATAAACCTCACTTTATTTTTTGTGACTAGTACAACTTCACCAAAAGGAATGCAATATCGAACTTTGGCTGCGAACTCACTGTCGCTTCCATCTTCGCAACGCTCCAAGACGAATATCAAAGCAGGCTTTCGAAACCCTGCAACATCTCTCGCTACGGCTTCACCGCAACCATTTCCAAGCCAAGTGAGCCTCTCAGATCACTACTCGGACCACGCCAAACTACGACGTATTTAAATAGAGCTATCCCTTATCTAATCCAGAACCAGTTCCCCTGCTGGCATTATCAGGTACCCATCCAACGCCACCAGGCGAGTTACTTTTGTCAGATTTCCTTTTTTCAGGCTGGAAATGTCCACCGCTGGAGTGTTCTGATAAAGTGGGCGCCCAGCCAGTCGCACAGGTAGCGACACTTCTACCTGGTGTTCGGGCACGGAAAACGTTATGACACCAAGGTTTTCTATTATCGCTCCGTCATAAGGATCCAAATCGGCTATTTTGCATGTCCACCTCAAATCCAACTCCTCGCTGGTTGGCAGTCTTGCAGTGGAATATTGATAAATCCAACCTAGCCTATAAGTCTCCCGCCACTCTTCCAGCAGTGCCCCAGTGAGTTTCAAGGCAACGATACCGCGGTCTCCAGGTTCCGCTTTTATTTTGAATCTTAACCCTTCTGCAGTGGATATATGTTTTTGACTCAGACCTTCTATATTCAGTCCTATCAACGAGGGATGGTCACCTACAAAATCCAGCGAGAACTCAACACCTTCAATGGACTCTCCAGCCTCATCAGCCGTCTTCACTACAAGGTAATAGGTAGCAATACGGGACAATAGGTCAGGAGACTCATCATCGAATCTATCACCCTCCATGGTCACGCTAAATTCCACGGGCGGCATGGCGGTCACATTAAATATAACCAAATCATCGGTGCCACTTATCGTCGCAGTAACGCTCTGCTCTCCACGCTTGAACTTCGAATTGAACGTTGCGATACCCTTATGGTCAGAATAGCTTATGCTCGACCCGCCCTCTGACGTTGACCATTCTACAAGCGTACGGGGAGCTACTTCCCCATGCATTTCCAACCAGACCTTGAATACGATAGGGTCTGCACTGCCCACCAAAAACTCTTCGCTGCTCGCCTCTTGATGCACTATTGTTGCTAATGGATTAATGACAGTCTGCCCGGTACTTTTCGTCACGATAGGTGCTGCAGCGGCTGCGGCAACGATTACCATACCCACGTCTGCAGCCACGTAACGCACCGTCGCGACACCGTCGTCATCCGTAACACTCTCCTCATCCAGTAGCTCACCCACATCGGAACTCCAGCTTACCTTCTCTCCCACTCTAGGTGTTCCATCCAGTTCCACCAGACGACAGACTACCGATACTTCAACACCGACAACGACTGTGGTGAAGAATCTGACATATTGAAAATAAGGAATGCTGACAAACTCTACCGCTATAAACTCCCAGTCTCGACCATTTTTGTACTGCGCAATCGCTTCCGAAATGCCAGCGGAACGGCTACGCAATTGAGCATGGGAGATCCCCGACTGATCAGTTATGGTTTGGTAACGCTGAAACTCTCCAAGCGTCGCCCCCCACTCTATTGCCCGATCGACTGCTTTGTTTCCGTAATCATCCACCGCCATGACACTGAAGTTTATAGGTTCGAGTTTATTCGCCAGCGCTGTAGATGGCCCATATTCACCTTCTACAAAATGAATGGTCTGCTCGTCACAGTCGATGGTGACAAGCGGTGCTTTCAATGTTTCGCCGAGTCCGAAACTCGCGACTAAGCTTGCAAGCCCTACTGTCGTTCCACTGTGCAACGTTGTAGAACTGACCCCGCTCTCATCAGTGGTTGTTTCCACCTGATCCAGTTCCCCCAAATTAACGCTCCACCTGACAGTGACGCCATCAAATGGGTTATCCATGAAGTCGCACAATGTGATGGTATAAGTCGCACTGTCATGCGGACGATTGGCAACAAGGTAATCCGGTGCCACGGTTATGACGCTGGACAGGCTTTGTCCTATCTCTCCAGCGGAGCTGCCCGGCGGCGATTCGGTCAGGCAGCTCAATGCCAGTCCCGCGGCCTGACGGTAAAGCTCCGTGGAGCTGGTGGGTGTGAGCAGATGCAGCGCCAATAACGCGTTAGCATCCAGACCGGTATCGCGACTGAGCAACGCTATGCGGACCGTTGTGTCGCACTCGCACAGGGTAAAAATGACGCCGGTTTCGGGTTCTACATGGAACGCCGATGACAGCACTTCCCGCACACTCCAACGTAAAAATCCTGCCAGCTTGTTGGCAGCGCTGTCGCGTATAAGGCGTTTGTCTCCGTCGTTTGATTCCTGCCACAGGGTGTTGATCAGACGAAAATAGTCCAACAATGTGTCTTCATTTTGCTCGCTCAGGCGCAATATCATCGCGTATTGACTGAGGAAGAATACCTTCTGCAGGGACAGCTCAGCATCCTCCAGACCGAACCAGTCTGAGTGCTCCACAAGCTGAGTTATCAGCGCAGGGCTCAGGCTCAAATGCGAACTGACTGCCGCGCGTTTCGCCAACGCATCAAGCACCAACAATACTTCATCGCCAATAGCAACGGTGCCCAACAGGGACTCACCGTAAACCCTAACGACTTCAAGCAGCAGTTGATAACGGTTGCCCTCGGTCCAGGTCAGCAGGGCTTTCGCAAGACCGGCAGAGGTATTCAGATAATTGCCGAGGCCCTCCATGAGCAAGGCCTCCTGTGCTCCGCGAGCGCGCATGATCATGTTGGTCAGTTTCGAGTGCAGCTCCTCCTCCATAAGTCCGTAGGATTCCAACTTGAGTTTAACCTCAGTGCTTACCCCCTTTTCAAACGTCTCCTCGGTTTCGCCAGTCAGGTACTTCACCAGGCCCTTGGCCGCAGAGGCTTCCTGTCCGCTGTCTATGAATTGGGCCAGTTCCGCAAACCAGTCAATCGGCTCGCTGGCAGTGACTGACACATCGGGAGCTCCTACCTGAGCAAAACTGCTGTCGGTAATGAGTGCTGAGGTCAGCCGCGAATGCATTTCCTGAAGCAGATTACCCTCGGCGTCGGTAGCGATCGGCTGAGTCGCAGATGGCAACAGGAGCCGGCACAACTGCGCGACAGTCCATTTGCTTTCTTTGAGCCAACTGCTGAAGTCCACCAGCGCATGAAGCACGCTCAAGGTGTCCGTATCGGCCGATGCGTAGTGCGTGGCAATTTCAGTTACACCCGCCAGTTTCGACATTAGCTGACTGCCGCCTCCATCCAGCAACTCCAGCAATGCCAATGCCTCAACGGTGGTCAACCCAATATAACGCGGCAGTTTCACCAAACGGTAAAACGCAGAAATCACTTCCCTCGACCAAGTCAGCCTATCCCCCGCATACGTCTGCTCGATGACTTTCACAACGAAGCGGTACGTTTCATACGTCATGCCCAACGCCGCACACAAATGATCAATCTTCTGCCGTTCTGCATCGGTTTTCGGCGTAATGACAAACGGCGTGTCGTCCATTATCAATGGAATGGAAAACAACGCCTGGCTGTTGAAGATCTGATCAAACTGGCTCTCGCTTTTACCTCGCGCATACACACTCACGCCGTAGAGCAGCGCCGCGAAATCGGCTGCTTCAACTTGATAATTCTTGCGCAGGCTTTGGAACAACCCCAAAGCCCGCAACGTGTTCTGGGTGATCACATACGTCGATGCCACCTCAGCAGCCAAGGTGCGGCGGGTAACGGTAGCCGCGCGCTGTTCCCCCTGCATCGAAGCGACCAACAATTGATCCACCTCATCAAACGGCAGGTCCATCCAGCGGGCCAGGCGAATCATGCGGTTCATTCGGTCGAAACGGTCTGCACTGGCATTGGTGATGCGATGGCGCGGGCCCTCTACCAGTACGCCATCGGCGAGTGTGCCTGGAAGGGTTTCGATGGCCATCGCCGGGGGCTGGCCTCCATTGATGTAAACCGACCCGGCCAGACTGCCGTCCACCCCGCCCTGGGCGGTAGCTGCAACGTTGGCTGAGCGGCCGGGGGCAAATGCGCCCACTGAGAGCAGCGCTTCCAGCTCTTCGGTTTTCAGCCCGGTGCGCAGGCAGAAGGTCTGGGTATCTTCAAGATCAATAGGGCCACCGACGCCGAAGTTGTCCTGAAAAAACGGGGTCGCCTGCAACTCATCCCCGACCGCCTCCACCAGCAGGCGGGTGCGCGGGTCTACGCGCCATTTGTTGGCAATCAGCGAGCGCGTCTGCCCGTCAGCATCTGGGAAGTACGGCGCCTCCAGCAGCAGCGCCTGCTGTACCGGCCCAAAGCCCGTGTCTTGAATGAGCGCGGTGTCGGACAACGCCGAATGCACACCCGGCTCCTTGAAGTAGGGGTACGCCGGGTCAGCCAGGCGAATCACGTCGCCCAATGAATAGCCCTTGCGGCCCAGCACATAATTGATCTGGCTGGTATAGCGCTCAAAAGGCAAGGCGTTGGGATAGCGAGCCTCAAGCAAGGCGTCGTCGACGGTCTTGTCCTCCAGAGCGATACCGTCAAGATGGCTGCGAATAGAGGTTTCCAGAATTTCATTGACCAATACGATGGTGGGTTCCACCCGATTCAAGGCCGTGTGGTCCAGCATCAGGTCTTTCAGGTCCGGCCGGCGAGCATCGAGGGTGATGACCTCGCCTGGCTTGCCGGAGGCTTCGAGTTCTTTGGCGTAGCGATACAGGTCGGCCAGATAGGCCACCGGCGAGGTGGTCGCCTCGATGGCATCCGGCGGACAATGGTTGGCCCAGTCCGGATTGAACATGTCGGTGTAGGTAGGCCCTTCTACCAGTCCCTTGATACCCGTGGGCGGGCGATTGGCCTCCCGCACCGACGCGGTCAGTCGTTGTTCACGAAATTGCCGGGCAGTTACCACCGACATGGCTTGGGCGCGCTGCAGCAGTTCGCGGGCCTGGGTGATGTGTAGGCCGGGATTGTTGTTCAACAGCCCGGTTACGTCACTGCGCGCAACGCTCAGCACCGTAGGGTAATGCTCGGACAGGACAAGAGGGATGCTACGGGTTTGACCGTCTTTACCCAGCAGCACATCCATTGCCGATAAAGACGTGGTGACCTTCTTCTTGCTGACCATGGCGAAGTCTCATCCTGAGAAAAATTGCTCCTTGGGCCGATCCAGACCCGGCGTAACATAAGCTAAGCAGAGGCTGACCAAGTAGAAGACACCACGCGACGAATGGCGTGCAGGTGCCTTGGGCGCTACCGGCCGACCAAGACTCAGACACCGCTATGCGCTGATGAACAGCCCGACAGCATGTTTTGTTGAGAAATCACGCTGCGCCGTTAGTCGGCACCGCCCGGATGGATTAAAGTAACGCCCCCAGCTTCGGTGTCGTTTGGCGCCGCTGATCATCTGCCAGGACACGTCATACGATGGAACATCGTGAAGCGCTGATTGCGCTGCGAACTTTTCTTTCAACGCAGATTCTCGGCCAGGAAAAACTGATCGAACGGCTGTTGATTGCCCTGCTCGCCGACGGCCATATGTTGGTCGAGGGAGCACCGGGGTTGGCCAAGACCAAAGCCATCAAAGAACTGGCCGAAGGCGTCGAAGCACAGTTCCATCGAATCCAGTTCACCCCCGACCTATTGCCTGCCGACATCACCGGCACTGAGATCTATCGTCCGGAAACCGGCAGCTTCGTCTTCCAACAGGGGCCGATCTTCCACAATCTTGTACTGGCGGACGAAATCAATCGCGCACCAGCCAAGGTGCAATCGGCACTGCTGGAAGCCATGGCCGAGCGCCAGGTGAGCGTCGGTCGCAGCACCTACGAACTGTCGCCGTTGTTCCTGGTGATGGCGACCCAGAACCCCATCGAGCAGGAAGGTACGTACCCGCTGCCCGAAGCGCAGCTCGACCGCTTTCTGATGCACGTCAAAATCGGCTTCCCGGACGCTGCGGTGGAACGCAAGATTCTGCAACAGGCCCGTGGCGAAGCGCTGAATGGTGAAACCAAGCCCGAGCGCCGGGTCAGCCAGCAGGCGATTTTTGCTGCGCGCAAGGAAATCCTCGGCCTGTACATGGCCGACGCGGTGGAGGAATACCTGGTGCAATTGGTAATGGCCACCCGCACACCGGCCAAGTTCGACCCGGAAATGGCCGACTGGATTGCCTACGGCGCCAGCCCACGCGGCTCCATTGCCCTGGACCGTTGCGCCCGGGCCCATGCGTGGCTGGCCGGGCGTGACTTTGTCAGCCCGGAAGACATTCAGGCCGTGCTGTTCGACGTGCTGCGCCATCGCATCATTCTGTCGTTCGAAGCCGAAGCGGCCGGGATCGATCAAGACCGCGTGATCCAGCGCATCCTCGATGTCGTGGCTGTCGCCTGAGCCCATGCAATCGCCGATTGCCACCCCTGGAATACGCGTCAGTCTCGACGAATTGATCGAGATGCGTCATCGCGTGCGCGAAGTGCAGTTGTTTTCAACGCCCAGCCAGCGCAGCCCGTTGATTGGTTTACACCACTCGAAACTCCGTGGCCGTGGTGTGGACTTCGATCAAGTGCGGGTTTACCAGGCCGGCGATGACGTACGCACCATCGATTGGCGCGTCACCGCCCGCACTCAGGAACCGCACACCAAGCTGTTCCACGAAGAACGCGAGCGGCCGATCTTTATTCTGGTGGAGCAAAGCCGTCGGCTGTTTTTCGGTTCGGGGCTGATGTTCAAGTCGGTGCTGGCCGCTCAAGCCGCCGCGCTGATCGGCTGGGCAGCATTGGCCCACAACGACCGGGTCGGCGGACTGGTGTTTGGTGATAACGAACACTACGAAATCAAACCACGACGCAGCAAGCAGAGTCTGTTGCAGTTGCTAAACAGACTGGTGCGGGTCAACCAGTCGCTGAACACCGAGATCGCCGCCGACCGCGATGCGTTCGGCATTGCCTTGCGCCGGGCGCGGGAGGTGCTGCGTCCCGGCAGCTTTGTGTTTGTGATCTGCGACGAACGAACCATTTCTGACGCCGCCGAGCAGCAGTTAAGCCTGTTGTCCCGGCATTGCGACTTGCTACTGTTGCCCTTGTCCGACCCCTTGGACCATGCCTTGCCAGCGGCAGGTTTGTTACGATTTGCCGAACGCGGCGCGCAGCTTGAGCTGGACACCTTGAACCCGGACTTGCGTCAGGCCTACCGCGCCCAGGGCGAGGCGCGGGTGGCACGCTGGGAATTGCTCGCGCAAAAATTACGGGTGTTGTCGATTCCCCTGAGCACCCAAAGCGGCATGGTCGAACAACTGCGTGAATACCTGAGCGCCCAGCGTCCCGGAAAAAAACGATGAGCAGCCTGGAGCAACTGCAACCACTGATCATGCCACCGGCGATCGATACCTGGCCGCCAGCGCCGGGCTGGTGGGTGCTGCTGTGTCTGCTACCGCTCGCCGCGTGGGGCGTGTGGTGGCTACGAGGCTACTGGCCAGGCAAGCGCTTGATCATCAGGTCCGAGCAACCCTTAGACCCACTGCGACTGGCCGCCCTGGACGAACTCGCGCAGCTGCCCAAACCCTATGACGGCGCCCCCGCTGGCGCCTGGTTGCAGCAAATCAACGCGCTGCTCAAACGCTTGTGCCGCAATCACTATCCGTACAGCCAAAGCCACACGCTGAATGGCCGCAAGTGGTTGGCATTTCTGGATAACCGCTGCCCTGCCGCAGGCCTGACGCGCTGGATGATACTGGTCGAAGGCGCTTACAAACCGGAGTGCAAACTTGATGACAAGGCCATCTCCGGCCTGAATCAAGCGGTGGATACCTGGATCCGCAAACATGTTTGAACTCGCCTGGCCGTGGGTCTTTATCTTGCTGCCTTTGCCGTGGTTGATGCGCGTGCTGCTGCCTGCCGCCGACAGCGGCGAAGCAGCGCTCAAGGTGGGTTTCCTCAGTGAACTGGAAGAACTGGCCGGGCGCCGGGCGCGGACTAATTTGCCGGCGTGGCGTCAGCAAAGCCCGTTCATTTTGCTCTGGGTATTGCTACTGATGGCCGCGGCGCGCCCGCAATGGTTGGGCGAGCCCGTGCCTATTGCTGCCAGTGGTCGCGACCTGCTGGTGGCCGTGGACGTCTCCGGCTCCATGGATTACCCGGACATGCGCTGGCATGACGACGACGTCAGCCGACTGTCACTGGTCAAGCATCTGCTGGGAGACTTCCTGGCCAACCGCGAAGGTGATCGCGTCGGTCTGATTCTGTTCGGCAGCCGCGCTTACGTTCAAGCGCCCCTGACCTTTGATCGACGCACCGTGCGCGTTTGGCTGGATGATGCACGAATCGGCATCGCAGGCAAAAACACCGCCATTGGCGATGCCATCGGTTTGGCGATCAAGCGTCTGCGCCAGCGCCCGACGCAAAGCCGGGTGTTGATTCTGGTCACCGACGGCGCGAATAACGCCGGTCAGATCGACCCGATTACCGCCGCAAAGCTCGCCGCTGGCGAAGGGGTAAAAATCTATACCATCGGCATCGGTGCCGACCCAAACCAGGGTGGCTCGCTGGCGATGCTCGGCCTCAGCCCGAGTCTTGACCTGGACGAGCCGAGCCTCAAGGAAATCGCCGACATCACCGGAGGGAAGTATTTCCGCGCCCGTGACGGTCAGCAGTTACAGAACATCAAACAGGCCCTCGACAAGCTCGAACCGGTGGCACAACAACCCACTCAAGCACGCCCGGCGCAAGCGCTTTACCAGTGGCCATTGGCTACCGCGTTACTGATGAGTCTGTTGTTGGCGGTGCGCGAGCGCTGGCCGGACACCCTGCTGCAGCGGCTATTCAAACGAAAAATATTCTTGCCATCCAATGAACAATGGCGCCAGCGAATTAAGCGGTTGCGGAGGCGTCGATGATCGCGCTTTGGCCCCATTGGCTTCGTCCTGATTGGCTGCTGGCGTTCCCGCCGCTGGCCTGGCTGCTCTGGCAGTTATGGAACCGGCAACAGCGCGCCGGACGCTGGCAGATGATTCTGCCCGCCGCGTTCCATGGGGTGCTGCTCGGCGGCGGCAACGGCCGCGCCAGCAAAAAGCAGTGGGTTGTCCTCGGTTTGGGCTGGACACTGGCGTTATTGGCGTTGCTCGGACCCAGCTGGCAGCGCGTCGAACAAATCAGCCAAAAGCCCGCCGACCCGCTGGTGGTAATGCTCGAACTGACCCCGGAAATGCTTGCAACCGATACCCCGCCGACCCGTGTCGAACAAGCTCGGCGCAAATTGCTCGATTTGCTGCAAAGCCGCAGCGACTCACAGACCGCCATCGTCGTCTATGCCGGCAGCGCCCACACGCTGGTGCCGTTATCCGATGATCTGGGCACCAGCCGTAACCTGTTAGATGCGCTCAAACCATCGATCATGCCCGAGGCCGGGCACCGCGCCGATCTGGCTGTGAAGAAAGCCTTGGCCCTGCTCAAGCAAGGCGCCCAAGGCCAGGGCCGCCTGCTGTGGATCGGCTCGTCATTGAATGAGCAAGAGCGCGAAGGCATCCGCCAGGCCTTGGGCCGGGACGCGCCGCCGTTGTTGTTGCTGGGCATCGGGACGGCCGATGGGGTGCCGGTGGCTCAGGACAAGGGCGGCTTCCTCAAGGATGACCAGGGCGCAATTCTGCTGCCGCGCCTGGACGGCCCGAGCCTCAAAGCGTTTGCCAGCCAACTCGACGGTCTCTATCGCCAGGCACGCCTGGACGATTCGGATCTGCGCGGCCTGGGCCTGCTCGACAGCCCGCAACGACTGCGTAAAAACGGTCAAAGCCTGCACCTGGACAGCTGGGATGATCAAGGCCCCTGGCTGATCTTGCCATTATTGCTGTTGGCCGCCTGCGCCGGGCGCAAAGGCTGGTTATTCTGCCTGCCGCTGTTGTTCATGCTGCCGCAGCCGAGCTATGCCTTTGAGTTCAACGACCTCTGGTTGCGGCCCGATCAACAAGGCCAGCGTTTGCTTGAAGATAGTCGTCCGGCCGAAGCTGCCAGGCGTTTCGAAGACAGCCAGTGGCAAGGCGTCGCGCTCTACGAGGCAGGTGATTATGCCAATGCCGCGCAGCGGTTTGCCGAAGGCAATGGTGCCGCCGACCACTATAATCGCGGCAATGCCCTAGCCAAGTCCGGCGATCTGGAGGCGGCGCTGGATGCCTATGAACAGGCGCTGGAGCGCCAACCCGACCTGCAACCGGCACTCGCCAACAAGGCGCTGGTGGAACAGGTCCTGGAACAGCGAAAACAGCAACGCGACATCAACCCGGAAAAACCGGCTGAAACTAAAACCGAAACTACTGAGCAGGCTCCTCAGCCTGGTGCGACCAGCGCTCCGCAGAATCCACAACAACCGACGTCGCCCTCTGGCGATGACAGCGTCACCCGTAATAACGGCTTCAGTAATCCTACGGCGACGTCCAGCGGCAACGACGTTCCGGGCTCGCAATTGGGTAATGAAGATCACACGCGGCCGCCGATCAGACCGACCGACACCACCCTCGACGGTGAGCGGCGACAAGCGTTGGAGCAATGGTTACGGCAGATCCCGGACGATCCGGGCGAGCTGTTGCGACGTAAATTCTGGTATGAACAGCAACAACATCAGGAACCGGTTCGATGAGTCGCGCGCACATTTTTTTGATCAGTCTCATGCTGTGTTGCATAGCCCCGCAAACGCTAGCCGCATCGCTGGTGTCCAGCGTAGACCGGGAGCGGCTGAATGCTGGCGAGACCGTGGAGCTGACCCTGGAGTCCGACGACCCTACGCTGTTCGGCAAACCGGACTTGAGCGCGCTGGAGGGTAGCTTCAACGTTCAGGGAACACGTCAAGTCAACCACCTGACAACCCTGGACAGCGGCTCCCAGGCCACGACGCGCTGGATCATCACCCTGCTGCCAAAACAGAACGGTACCGTTGTCATTCCTTCGTTGCAGTTGGGCCAACTCAGCAGCCAACCGATTACACTGCAAGTGCTACAGGGTGAAGATCAGACCCAAGCCAGCCACCTGGCGCCGGTATTTATCGAGGCCAGCCTTGATCTGGACAGTGTCTACGTCCAAGCACAAACCGTGCTCACGCTACGCATCTACCACTCGGTTTCGCTGTTCGACGATAGCAATCTGACACCACTGGTGATTCCGGATGCTCGCATAGAAAAACTGGGCGAAACCCGCACCTATGAAAAACTGATCAATGGGATCCGCCATGGCGTGATCGAGATGCGTTACGCGATCTATCCCCAGCACAGCGGCGAACTACTGATCCCTGCGCAAGTATTCAGCGCAACCCTGGTTCAGGATGTGCCGAGTCAGCTTCAAGACCCAGGGCAAAACGCGCAACCCGCGGTGCCGAAGCCGGGCAAGTTAATGCACGTCAGCTCCGTGGAAATCCGCCTGTCGGTGAAAGCCAAACCGGTAGATTACCCCATGGACAGCCCATGGCTGCCGGCCCGCAGTGTGAGCTTGAGTGAGGACTGGAATCCTGAACCCGATCACAGTCTGGTGGGGGACTCTTTGACTCGCAGCCTGACAGTCAAGGTTGAAGGCCTGTCCAGCGCTCAACTGCCGCCATTGCCTGCTACCAACGTCGGTGGTCTGCGCCGTTATCCCGACCAGCCGCAACTGTCCAACCAGGCCAGTGACCGAGGTCTGATTGGCAGTCGCGTAGAACGCGAAGCGCTGGTGCCGACCCGCACCGGTACTATTGAATTACCGGCGTTGGACGTGGTGTGGTGGAACACCCGGGAAGACCATCTGGAACACAGCAGCCTGCCCGCCCGTACCTTACAAGTCGCAAGCAACCCTGGCTTGTCCGTCGACACGCCGGTGAACACTAACAATGGGTTGGGTTCAGGCGGACCGTCGCTCTGGCCATGGCAACTGAGCACTTTTTTTCTGGCTTGCTCAACCCTGCTCGGCTTCGGTCTGTGGTGGCGGGCACGCTGGCAGCCGGCCGAGGCGCGCGTGGTGCAATCCGGCCCGAACCCTCGGACCGTGCTCGATGAGCTGAAACGCGCCAGCCTGGCCAACGATCCACAGGCGACCCGTCAAGCGCTGGACGCCTGGGCACGCCAACAGCCGGAAACCCTCGCCGACATGGCCGCGCGTTTCGTGCCATTGTCCGACGCCCTGGACGGCCTGAATGGCGCGCTGTACAGCGAAACCGGCCACGAGTGGCAAGGCGAAGCATTATGGAGCGCGGTGCGTACACTACCCGCCAGCGAACGAACTCAAACCCTGGCAACCGACACCAGCCTGCCGCCGTTGTATCCGAAATAACCCGATTACAGCTGGCGCCTAAAGGGATATTTACCGTCCCATCCAACGCTACACAAGGACCTCCAATGCGTCTGTTTCATACCTCCGATTGGCACCTCGGACAGAACCTTCACGGACAAGAGCGTGACTTCGAGCACGGCTGTTTTCTGAGTTGGTTGCTCGGCCGTATCGCCGAGCGCGAACCTGACGTGCTATTGATCGCAGGGGATATCTTCGACACCGTCAACCCGCCGGTCAAAGCCCAGGAACGCCTCTACGAATTCATCGTCAGCGCCCACGAACAGCAACCACTGCTGACCATCGTAATGATCGCCGGTAACCACGACTCCGGCTCGCGCATCGAACTGCCCGCGCCGCTGATGCGCCGCTTACGCACCCATGCGCTGGGTCGCGTCATGTGGCTCGACGATGGTCAACTGGACGCCGAACGCCTGTTGTTGCCACTACCGGACAAAACCGGAGCAACCGCCGCCTGGTGCCTGGCCCTGCCCTTCCTGCGTCCCGCTGAAGTCACCGGCGCCACGTTGGGTGATGACTATCTACGCGGCATTGGTCGCGTGCATGAACTGTTGATCGACGCCGCCAACCTTAAGCGCACGCCAGGACAAGCGCTGATCGCCATCAGCCACGCGCACATGGCTGGCGGCTCGGTCTCCGAGGACTCCGAACGCAGCCTGATCATCGGTAACGCCGAAGCACTGCCCGCCAGCTTGTTCGGCCCAAGCATCACCTACGTCGCGCTGGGTCACTTGCACAAACCGCAGAAGGTCAACGGTGAGGATCGCATTCGCTACAGCGGCTCCCCGATCCCACTGTCATTTTCGGAAATCGGCTACCAACACCAAATTCTCGAAATCAACTGTGACGGCGAGCAACTGCTCAGTGTCGAACCAACGCTGATTCCACGGGCCGTCAATCTGCAACGTGTTGGCCCGGCACCGTTGGCTGAACTGCTGTTGCAACTGGCGTCCTTGCCCAATATCGATTTGCTGGCCGACACCGAGCGCCAGCCCTGGCTAGAGGTACGGGTGCGCCTGGATGAGCCGCAACCGGACCTGCGTCATCAGATCGAAACCGCTTTGCAAGGTAAAGCTGTGCGTCTGGTACGAATCGGCGCCGAATACGCGGGAAAGGGCAGCAGCGATGGCGATGACGGCAGCGCAGGCCTGGTGGATCTCGATCAACTCAGCCCACAAGAACTGTTCAGCCGTGCCTGGTTCGACAACTATGGCAGCGAGGTCGACGAGCAAACCCTCAAGGACTTCGCCACGCTGTTGCAAGACGTGCAGATGGAGAGCGAACAGCCATGAAGATTCTCGCTATTCGCCTGAAAAACCTCGCCTCGCTGGCCGGCCCGTTTGAACTGGATTTCACCGCCGAGCCCTTGGCCAGCGCGGGCTTGTTTGCCATCACCGGGCCAACGGGGGCCGGGAAAAGTACCCTGCTCGATGCGTTGTGCCTGGCGTTGTTCGGCGCCATTCCGCGGTTGAGCAACGTCGGTCAATCAAAAGTGCCGGAAATCGACGGCGACATCAGCACCAACGACCCTCGCACCTTGCTGCGCCGTGGCACCGGCAGCGGTTATGCCGAAGTGGATTTCGTCGGCATCGACAACCGCCGTTACCGAGCCCGTTGGGAAACCAACCGCGCCAGGGACAATGCCAGCAAAAAGCTGCAAGCCAGCCGCCAGACCTTGATCGATCTGGACAGTGAACAGGTGCTCAGCAGCCAGAATAAAACCGAATACAAAACCATGCTCGAAGCGCGTCTGGGCCTGAACTTCGAACAGTTCACCCGCGCTGTGATGCTGGCGCAAAGCGAGTTCAGCGCGTTCCTCAAGGCCGACGACAAAGAGCGCAGCGAACTGCTGGAAAAGCTTACGGATACTGCGATCTATAGCCAATTGGGCCGACGTGCTTATAGCAAGAGTAAAGAAGCCGAAAAACTCCACGACGACCTTAAAGCACTGGCCACCGGGGTCACGCCACTGGAGCCGGACGCCCGCGCAGACCTCGACCAGCGCTTTGATGACGCCCGGCAACAATTGAAAACCCAGCAAGCGCAACTCAAGCAGCTTGAGCTCCAGCAACAATGGCTGACGATGCTGGTGCAGTTGCAGAACGAGCAACAAAGCGCTGCCGAGCAGCTGCAACAAGCCCAGTTACGCTGGGAAAGCCAAAGCACCGAACGGCTGAATTTATCGCGACTGGAAAACCTCGCGCCGCAACGTCATCAGTTTGCCCGGCAGACGGAACTCAACGCGCAAATCGGTCCGTTGGCAGCGAGCATTCAGCAGCATCGGGCGCAACAGACCGCGCTGGAGGCTCAGCAGCAACAAGGTGAACAAGCCCGCCTTGACGCACAATCCGCCGCATTCAACGCGCAGCAGCAATTGACCGAGGCCAAACCACGCTTACAGCAGGCGTTCGACAGCCAAAGCACCGTAGCGCGGCTGATCCAGGAACTGGCCCAGGTCACCGAACTCAGGCAGCAGGCCGAGCAGCAAAGCGCTCAGGGCCAAAGCACGCTGCAAGGGCTGCTTGAGCAACAACGGCTGGTGGCCGAACGTCTGGAGAGAATCGCCGCGCAGCTTGAACTCAGTGCTGATTTGGCACCGCTCGGCGATGCGTGGAATGCCTACCGCGACCGGTTGAAACAGTTGCTACAAACCGGTAATCGGCTGAATCAAGGCCAGGCTGAATTGCCACAGCTTGAGCAACGCGCCGCCAGCGCCAGCCAGCAACTTACCGAGCAGCGCAGCGCCTTAGAGTTGCTGTACAGCGAAGCAGGCGCTGAAGCTCACGCCGTTGGCGAGCAGATCGAGATTCTCGGCAGCCTGCTGCAAGACAACCGCAAACAACAACGGGCGTTCGAAGACCTCTCACGACTTTGGGCCAGTCAGCAACAGCTGGACCAGCGCTCGCTGGAGCTGACGCAAAAACTGCAGGATGCTCAGCAGCAGCGCGAGCGATTGAACCGCGAAGGTCTGCAAGCAAAAAATGAACTCACCGTCGCCGAGCAAACCCTGTCAGTAACCCGGCAGTTGCTGGAGCGTCAGCGTATTGCCCGCAGCGCCAGCGTCGAAGAACTGCGCGGGCAGTTGCAAAACGATCAACCGTGCCCGGTTTGTGGCAGCAATGAACATCCGTATCACCAGCCTGACGCCCTGTTGCAAAGCCTGACGCAACATGACGAGAGCGAAGAAGCCAACGCGTTGAAGGCCGTCGACACGCTGAAAGAAAAGCTGGATGAAATGCGCGCCGCAGTTGCAGGTGTGATTGCCCGGCAAAAAGAATTCCTGCAACAACAAGAGCAACTGACGACCCAGCAACAGGCCTTGAGCTTCGACCTCGACGCCCACCCGCTCAGCCCTCGATTACTGGAACAGGATGCGGCCAAACGCGACACGTGGCTCACTCAGCACCTGAATCAGTTGGCGCAAAATATTACTCAGGACGAGCAGCGACAGAACGCCCTGCTCACCTTGCAAAAAGACGCCGCCCGTCTGCAACAACAGCTCCACGTTACCGCCGAGGCGAGCCAAGGGGCTGCTCAGCAATTGGCGGACCAGCACCGCCAATTGGCCAGCGACCGGGCGCGCCTGGAAGAAGAACTGACCGCCTTTGCCCCGTTGTTGCCGGCCGAAACCCTGGATGGCTTGCGCAACCAAGCCGCAACCACTGTCATGCAACTGGAACAGCAGGTCACCCAGCGTCTGGATCAACTGGAGCAACAGCGGGAAGAACAGCTGGAACAACGCGAGCGTCAGCAAAAAATCGAACTGGAACAATCGCAGCAAGCCACTCGCGTGCAGGCTCAGGAACAGTTGCAACAGCGTTGCCGGACCCTTGCCGAGCAACAACAGGCTAGCCAACACCAGCTCAGCGAATGGCTCGGCACACACCGCAGCGCTGAGCATTGGCAACAGCAGCTGGAGCAGACCGTTGAACACACCCGACACGCTGAAAACGCCGCGGGCCAAGCGCTGCAGGACGCACGCAATCTGCTGACCCAGCTCGGCGCTGAACTCAAGGCCGAACAAGAGCGCCTGAGCGGCATTGAGCTTGAACACCGTGAACTGAGCCTTAAAATTGCCGACTGGCGCAGCCGTCATCCAGAGTTGGACGACAACGGCTTGGCGCAGTTGCTGAGCGTGGACGATGAACAGGTCAACCAACTGCGGCAACAGTTGCACCACAGTGAAAAAGCCATTGAACAGGCCAAGGTCTTGTTGCTCGAACGCGAACAGCGCCTCCACGCCCATCAAGCGCAACACAACGAAATACTTGATGCCGAGCAACTCAACAGTGCGTTGGCCGAACTGCACGCACAATCGTCGGCCAGCGAGCAATCGTGCGCCGAGTTGCGCGCACAACAAGCAGAGGACCAACGCCGCCAGGACGCCAATCAAGCGCTGGCACAGCAGATCGCCGAGGCTTACGCGCAATATCAGCGCTGGGCCAGACTGGCCGCGTTGATCGGTTCGGCCGAAGGCGACAAATTCCGCAAGATCGCACAGGCGTATAATCTCGACCTGCTGGTGCATCATGCCAACGCGCAACTGCGGCAACTGGTGCGCCGCTACCGCTTGAAACGCGGCGGCAGCATGCTCGGCTTGCTGGTGATGGACACCGAAATGGGCGACGAACTGCGTTCCGTGCATTCGTTGTCCGGTGGCGAAACGTTTTTGGTGTCGCTGGCGCTGGCCCTGGGCTTGGCGTCGATGGCGTCCAGCACATTGAAAATCGAGTCACTGTTCATCGACGAAGGTTTCGGCAGCCTGGACCCTGAGTCGCTGCAACTGGCCATGGACGCCCTGGACGGCTTGCAAGCGCAAGGTCGCAAGGTCGGGGTAATTTCCCACGTGCAAGAAATGCACGAGCGGATTCCGGTGCAGATTCAAGTGCGGCGTCAAGGTAACGGCCTGAGCACGATCGAGGTCAGCAAGTAACAAAACCGGGGCAATGCCGAACCCGAATCAGATTTTTGAGTCGCACAAAACCGGTAAACGGACTTTTTGTGCGACCCTATACACCCACGGCGCGCCTGGTCGCGCCACGCTCAATGAAAAAGGTAATCCCATGACCAACCCAGTAGTTTTTTTCGACATCACCGCTAACGACGAACCGATGGGCCGCATCGTGATGGAACTGTTCGAAGACGTGGTTCCAAAAACCGCCGAAAACTTCCGCGCCCTGTGCACCGGCGAGAAAGGCGAAGGCCTGTCTTACAAAGGTTCTTCATTTCACCGCGTGATCACTGACTTCATGCTGCAAGGCGGCGATTTTACTAACCACAACGGCACCGGCGGCAAGTCGATCTACGGCGAAAAATTCAAGGATGAAAACTTCACCCTGAAGCACACCGCACCGGGCGACCTGTCCATGGCCAACGCAGGTCCGCACACCAACGGCAGCCAATTCTTCATCACCACCATCGTCACTAGCTGGCTGGACGGCAAACACGTCGTGTTCGGCAAAGTCACCGAAGGCCTGGACGTGGTTAAGGCCATCGAAGCATTGGGCTCGCAGTCCGGCAAAACCAGCAAGAAAGTGGTCATCGCAGACTGCGGTCAACTGACCGACGCGGCCTAAATGACAGCGTCGGTGGTTGCGCTGAATACGGCAACGCCGACCCTCTACTCTTTCCGCCGCTGCCCCTACGCCATGCGTGCTCGCATGGCCGTGTGGTACTCGGGGCGTGCGGTGGAGATAGTCGAAGTCAGTCTGAAAGACAAACCCGCACACATGCTCGCCTGTTCACCCAAGGGCACGGTGCCGGTGCTTGTTTGCGACACCGGCGTTATCGATGAAAGCCTGGAAATCATGGGTTGGGCGTTGGCCTATAACGACCCTGACGATTGGTTGCTGACCCACAATGCTTCGGCTCAGAAACAAAGCGCCGAACTGATCGAAGAAAACGACAACGTCTTCAAGAAACATCTGGATCGCTACAAATACGCTATTCGTTACCCCGATTATTCCCAGGAGCACTACCGCGACCTCGGCGCAGTGTTTTTGCTCGCCCTTGAAACACGATTATTGCGGCATGAGTTTTTAGTGGCCGAGCATTTAACCCTGGCCGACATCGCCCTTGCGCCATTCGTGCGGCAGTTCTGCTATGTCGACCCGCAATGGTTTTGGCAAAGTCCATATCCCCATGTGCGGAACTGGCTAGAGCGGTTTTTGGCTTCTGAATTGTTTATATCGGTGATGGCTAAGGTTTAAGCCAATATTAACCCTCTGTAGTAGCCATCATCTTGGCAGTTGGCACTACTCGTGTTTTTGACCACGCGCGCGTCGGCTCTACAGCGAATTTAGGTGAAAGCTCCGACAAGGTAGTAGGACCTCCCTTACAACCATCACGTCTTCGGCTGATTTTCATCAGGCCAAAATAGCGCTAACTTCCCGCTCCTGGAAACGCATAGCCAACCCCCTCATCGTTACTGCCAATGGCTTCGGCTATTGGCGGGTGCGTTATATCTCGTCCATAAGGAACTGGACAATGAAGCAGGCCCAAACAGTGAAGCAGCAACAGTTACTTATCCGCTGGAGTGAAGCGATTGCCACCCCCGCATTCCGCTCACGCCACCTGACCCTTGACGCCCTTTCCAAAGTGTTGCCGCACGCCCGACAACGGAGCCTGCAACGCTTGGTTCAATCGCTCATCCGAGAAGATCTTATTGAGGCTAAAACGTGCAGAAAAAACGATGGGGACAGCTATTGGTTGTCAGTCGCAGACAACACTCAGCTGCGATTCGATTATCTGTCGTCGGGACGAATGTGCAGTTGGGAGTTGAGCGGAAACCTAACCGCACATGAACTCGGCCAGGTTCCGCAACTGATCGAGTTTCCGTCCGACTTATTGAAGTTATTGAAACCAGTACTGAAATCAGCCGTATGCATTAAAGCTTTAGAACGTTTGGCGTTGGAGCTAGATGACAGTTTCATCAATGACACGCTGTGTCTTGCGTTTCATGATGCCTGGACGCTTCGACTGCAACATCAAATGCTTGATGACAATGCGCCTAACTTATTCGCATGGCTGTCCGATCAATCAGGCGCAATAAACCCTACATTACTACTGGAACAATGGGGAACACTAGGGCATCCCTGGCACCCAAATTACAAAACAAAACCGGGCTTAGCCACTCATCAGATAGTTAATTTTTCCCCCGAGTTCGAAGCAAGCTTCCCAGTGATTCTGTGCGCGCTCCACCGCCAATACGCTCACATAGAAGCCATCCCCGGCACACCCGAGCATTGGACTTGGTGGGACATCCATTTTCCCGAAGCAGCCACACAGCTTATCGCCGAGCTGCAGCTTCTGGGGCTGGACGCCACACAGTACATCCCGCTGCCCGTACACCCTTGGCAAGCAGATGAACAACTGAAGCAAGCATTTTCGAACGAAATTAGCGCCAGGCTATTGGTACTGAGCAATGTCGTTGCTTTCAACGGGCACCCGTCCATGTCCTTCAGAACCGTTGTTCCCGACGCCAGCAGCCGCGCACCCATGATTAAACTTCCGGTGGCGCTGCGCTTGACCAGCGTACAGCGGACCCTGTCGCCACGGTCCGTACGTATGGGGCCTCGCATCAGCCATTTGCTGCGGCAGATCCTCGATCAAGAACCGCACCTGCAGCGGTGGCTTTCGATCGTCCCTGAACGGATAGGGGTTCATTACCAGCCACAATCAGAGCACGACGATCGTGCACGACACTTATCGGCGCTTTACCGCGATAACCCCCTGAGCTTTGCTAGTCCAGGCGAGCTGGTTGTTCCGGTTGGCAGTCTGTTCGCCCACGACCTTAAAGGGCAGCCCCTGTTGCGACAATGGATACAGCGTGCATACGGCAGAGAAGACGCTGCCGCCATGCAGTCATTCTTCCGAAATTATCTGTCGATAGCCGTACCAGGGTTGCTGGGCATGTACTTGTTATACGGCATAGCATTTGAGGCCCACCAGCAGAATAGTTTCATGGTCATGGGCGCCGATGGGCACCCTGATCGCCTCTTGCTGCGCGACTTCGGTGATATCCGTATTGACCGCAGCACCTTTCAGACCAGGGGTCTGGACATCGAGTTACACGACCCAACGATGACCTTGTATGACAGCGCTGATCATGTCCGTGACAAGTTGCTACACAGCGCCTTTATGTGCCACTTGGGTGAATTGACGTTGCTGTGCGCTCGTCATTGGGAAGTATCGCCGGATTGGTTATGGCAAGAGTTGGCTGAACACGTCAGTCAATGCTTCGACGCGTTTCGCGGCCGCGTTGATCCATTGCGCTGGGAGACTGAACGCAAGGCTGTGTTGGAATCGGATTGGCCAGCCAAGTCTTTCATGAGAATGCGCCTGCTGGACAACCAAGCCGACATAGTGGGTCGCCTGAGCAATCCGTTACGGGTAGCCAACCATGCTGCCTAAAGCCGCGTTCCTACGCCTATTGGTCCTTATCCAACTTGTTTCCATGGGCGCCATGGAGATCAGCGGCCCATTCTGGCCATTGCAGATTCAGCGGCTGCTAGGCGCTGAGAAGGCGCACTACATCGGGTTTTTATCAACAATGGTTTATGTCGGACCGCTATTGGCTGCGGCGATACTGACACCCTTATGGGGGAAGCTCGGTGACCGGACTGGCCACAAGCCAATGATCGTCCGCGCCCTGGTGGCGCTCGCCCTGTGCCAAGGGTTTGCCGGATTGGCGACAGACCCGTGGGTGCTGGTTGCGGTTCGCGTGTTGCAGGGCGCGCTCGCAGGATTTATCGCGGCGGCACAAGCCTACGCCTTGACCAGCTTCAGCGACACAGGTCGCGGAAAAATCCTCGTACGCCTCCAGACGGCAACCGCCGTTGGCTCGTTGATGGGGCCGGTACTGGGCGGATGGCTAATCGATAGATGGGGGTTTGCCTCGCTCTGCTTTAGCGCAACCGCCATCTGCCTCTTGTGTGCAGTACTCAGCCTGTTTTTACCCGACGATGCCGCTCGGACGCGCCACGCTGAAAACCAAACGACGGCGGCATTGCCAAGAGGTTGGCTGAAAGGAATTTTACTGATCATCGTCTTGATCCAGGCGGCCAAAGTGATGCCGCAACCCTTCTACGCCTTATACGTTTCGGAAATTCTGCATGCTCCCGGCTGGCTTATCGGTGTCAGCTACGCGGCGAGCGCGGCCACGTTAGCCCTTTCAGCGCCCTATTGGGGTCGGCTGATTGACAGCTGGCAGCCGTCCCATACGTTGCAGGTCATCGAGAGAGTGGCGTGGCTGTGTGCACTGACGCTTGCCTGCACTGCGCTCGCCAACGAATGGGTTGGTTTTCTCGCAACCCGCTTGCTCTGGGGTGTATGGCAAGGCGCACTCCTGCCGGTGGCCTATACATTGATCGCCTGTTCCACCGCACCTGGCAAACAGGGTTTTAACCTCGGGATTGCAAACAGCGCCGCGAAAGCCGGCGCGTTATGCGGTCTCGCGTCAGGTGGCATCGGCGTGGCCGTGGTCGGGCTGGCCAACAGCTTCTGGCTCGTCGCGCTGACTTACACCCTTGCTGCGCTCGGCATCCGCTGGGTTCGTTCGTTATCGCAACCACCTCATACAGCCCCTGCTGCTTGCGCTTTTCTCAACCCTGATAAAAGGTTCCATATATGACCAAACGTCGGCTCTCGTTTGTTATTCCACTGCTCAGTACATTCAGCGAGCCCATCTGGGCGGAGCGTCCGGATCAGGCTGAGCAACCAGGCACAATGGCCTTGTCTGACACCGTGGTTTCAGCCACACGCAACGCAGCAAGCATTGCCTCTATTCCCGGCTCGGTCCAAGTCATTGATGCGCAGCAGATCCAGCAGCAAAGCGGTGCAGGACGTCGACTATCGGACATTCTCGGGCAACTGGTGGCCGGCCTCGCGCCAACGTCGGGAGGGATGAGCAACTTTGGCCAAACCTTACGCGGTCGCGCTATGTTAGTGCTGATTGACGGCGTATCGCAGAACGCAACACGAGACAACTATCGACAACTCAACAGCATTTCACCGGCCAGCATCGAACGCATCGAAGTGGTGTCGGGGGCTAGTAGCGTCTACGGCGCAGGGGCCTCCGGTGGAATGGTCAACATCATTACCAAACGCAATCAGGGCGAGAAAATCGCTTTGAGTAGCCGCTTGGGTCTGACCACCGGCGCTAACTTCGGCTCACATGGCAATGCCTATGACGCCTTCCAAAGCGTCTCTGCCAAACACGGCCCATTGGACGCTTATGTGTCGGGTCAGTGGGTGGTCCGCAACGACTTGTTGGACGGCAACGGTAACCGCATCCCGCAAGACACGTCCCAAGGCAGCAACATGGACACTGCCACGTACGATATTCAAAGTCGCTTCGGTTTTGAGTTAGATTCAGACAAGACAATCAAACTGTCGTTACAGAACTACAAGGACAAGCAGGACACGGATTACGCCAAGGCGTCGGTCGATAAAACTGCCGTGGCCATTAAAGGACTGATGCTCAATGAGCAACCGTATACCCACAACCAGGCCGTTAACCTCAACTACAGCGACAGGGATTTTCATGGCCAGGGCTTGATGCTCGAAAGCTATTGGCGGCGTGCTGACGCCTTGTTTTTTCCTGCCCTGAAACGCGGCAAGGCCGGCGTTTCGGATAACAACAGCGTGCAAAATGTGTTTGGTTTACGCGCGGCCGTTGACACCCCTCTGCCCGCTATCGGCATGGCAACCGGCAATCTGGTATGGGGCGCAGACTACGACAATGAACGTTCGCGCCAACGAGGAGATCGCTACGTTGTCGACGGGGTGAAATACACCAAGACAGCCACGACCTATGAAATGGGCCCGGATATTGAAACCAGGACCAAAGCGCTATTCGCCCAAATGTCGTGGGACATTTCTGACTGGACGTTACGCGGGGGAGCACGACGCGAATGGATCGAAACCGAAGTCGCCGACAGCATCGCTTACGGAGAAATCGTTCAGACAGGACACTGGGCGACATTGCGCGGAGGGTCCCTTAAGTACGACGACACCCTTTATAACCTCGGCGCGGTTTACCACCTGAGCGATACCCAAGACCTTTTCGCCAACTTCAGCCAAGGGTTTTCCCTGCCGGACATTCAGCGGTTTCTGCGCGATGCCGATAGCCGCTTTGATGTCCAGACACTCAACGCTCAGGCGATAAAAGTCAACAGTTACGAACTGGGCTGGCGCGGGCACTGGAATCGATGGCAAGCCGATGTGACGGCTTATGAAAATACATCCGGTGTCACTCAGTTTTATGACGCTACAGAGCGTGTTCTGCGTCTGATAAACCAGAAGGAACGCGTGCGTGGGATAGAAAACAGCCTGACGTTTTATCCAACAGAACAGTGGTCGGTCGGCGGTACCTATGCGTGGGCAAAAGGTGAGACACGTCGAACCGGGAAATGGATCGACTTACCAGCCACCCGTGTATCACCTGCAAAGACGACTTTGTTTGTCGGCTACACCGGTCAAACATATGACCTTCGCCTGCAGGGCATGCGCCTTGGAAACTACGACGCCGCTGCCAAGGACAGCAATGGAAGAGCGATTAATGGTTACACGTTGGTCGACCTGCTGGGTTCAGTTGAATTACCCTCAGGCAGGGTTGAAGCCGGGGTATTCAATCTTACCAACAGGACCTATCAAAACATGTTTGCCCAGGCCAATGCTCGTGCACCCTATGCAAACGCCGAAGGCCGGACGCTGGGGATAAGCTACTCGCTTAACTGGTAATATAAAAACCGCAATCAACACATAACCGTAAACGGCCCAGAATCAAACAACCGGTATTTACTCGGTGGGTTTCCAGCCTGCAACTTTTGCGAACTGGCCATTTCAATCGCGTGGGCGATTTCATGTTTGGCTTCAATACTCCTGGCGAGGCCGCCAGAAGAAGCCTGACCCAAACCAATCAGGGAGAAGCCGTTAGTAATGACTGTAAGAAAGGCGATTACCCATAATTGCGTACCTTTCATGTCGCACGCTCCTGCACATTTGCCGCAGGGCGCTGGGTGTCAACGACCGGCGTATTGAGCGCGGCGTTGATCGAGTGGATGGATGTCGCGTTCATGCTGGTAACGGTGACCACTGCGATGAATACAACATAAAGAGCAATAGCGACGTAAGCGCCTTGCTTGATTGAGTGAAGGATGGCAGTGGTCATCTGGTGTAGCTCCGCGGGCACGTTTCAGGCCGACAGAATCAACTAAATGAGGTACATCGAGAAGTGAAGTAATTCCATAGTAGACATCAGTGGCGTTAATTATTAAATAAGCCAATCAACGTAATAGAGACACAACACCTGGAGCGAAGTTGTCCGCGAAGCGAAGTCAGGGACAATGCTTGGCATGAAAGAAAACAAAAAAAAGCAGACGAATCCATTCCCCGTTATCGGTATTATCGTTAACGGGGAATGGATTCATTTAGTGAGCAGTTTCATTGTTGAATCTTATGGTCCAGTGCAGCGTAGAAGTTGGCGCTTTGTTGCAGGTATTTGGTGGTGTAGGTCTGGGTGATGCTGGATTTTTTCTGGCAGATCTCAACGCTGGCGCTGGCAGGCAGGGCGACAGTGGCTGAGATAGCGGATGCGGCAATGACGGAGAAGAGATTGAAGTTCATTTTAGGAAGCCTCGATGTTCGGTTTGGATAGCTGCCGTTTCAGGCCGTTGAACCAAACTTACGCCCGCGCCATCGATGTCAGAAATGCTTTGTACCACTAGACCTTATCAATTTAATTGATAATGGCTGCAGCCCACGTAAACCGGGGGCTGCAACTTATCAACAGGGTGCTATCTGGTAAGGAACCTGAAGTCTGAGGGGGAATCGAAATCCATTTTCTGCACGGTATCCCCCAGCAAACCGGTTTTTGGATCGACGCGAACGGTCACAATCTGGTTGCTCTTCTGGTTTGCAATCAGCAGGAAATGCCCGCTTGGGTCGATACTGAACTCACGTGGCTCAATGCCTTCGACAGACCGACGCTGTATTTCCTTAAGCTGACCACTGGATGAGTTGATGGCGAATACCACCAGCTCATTCACGTCGCCCCGGTCAACCACATAGAGAAATTTGCCGTCGGTTGAGCTGTGTAGCCCACCACCACCGACTTTCTGTTTGACGCTTTTGTCGGACAAATCCAACAGCTGCGTACGTTTGAAAACACCGTCATGGTAATCAAACGACGCCACCTGCCCGGCCATCTCCAAGGTCAGGTACGCGTGTTTACCGTTATTGCTGAATAACAAGTGCCGAGGGCCGCTGCCTGGGGGCAACTCAACCGACGGGGTTTTGGCCGGTTGCAGAGGCTGCGGACCTTTGCCGGTGTAATGGAAGACAAACAGCTTGTCGGCCCCCAAATCACTGGCAATCAAGTATTTACCGTCGGGCGACCCTACCGCCGAATGCACGTGGGAAGACGCCTGTCGTTCGGGATCAACCTTACTGGCCGGGTGAGTCAGGGTTTGCGACACGTCCGCGAGCTTGCCGGACTTATCCACCGGCACCACTGCCAGCACGCCACCTGGATCAGGATGAACAGCGTAGTTGGCCACAAACAGGAAATGGCCGTCCGCGCTTAAACTGGAGTGGGTGGGTTCGTCACCTTTGCTGTTTACCTGATTGATCGGTGTCACTTCATGGCTTTTGGCATCGATCGCAAAACTACTGACCTTGCCGACCGTGTCAGCCTGACCCGGACCGTTTTCATTGACTGCAAACAGCAAGCGCTGGTCTTTGGAAAGCGTTAGCCAGGACGGGTTTTCACTCTTGATGACTTGCCGCGGTGTCGAGTCGATCTGCCCGGTTTTACTGTCGAACCGGTAGCGATAAATACCTTCACTCTTGCCCTGGGTATAAGCACCCACCAGCAGATCATAATCAGTCATGTTTTGCGCCAAGACAGGGAAAGCAGCGAGGCCGCCGGCCATTGCCAGCCAAGGCAGAATTTTACGGTTCATGGGCATCTCTCTGGTTATTAAGCTTATGGGGCGCCGCACGCGGTCAACTTTGACCTCCGCTGTAAGACAGCGCCGCCCATCAACTAGTTTTATTGCGCGTCGCGCATTACCAGAAATTACCACCGAAACGTCGCATTATTAGCCGCTGTCGGCGTTTACCCATGGACAATCAGTCTCGTTCGGCAGTGTCTTCGTTATCGTCGTCGTTGTTGTTCGGAGTGAACGCATCAAGGCACACCAAACGGTGATCGGCATTGCCGTCGGTCAGCACCCAGCTTTGCAATTGAGCGTCGAACGTTGCGGCTTCGACCTGGGCAAGACTGAATTTCCATACCTTGCGCTCACGACCGTCAATGGCCTCGACGACCAGCTGACTGTCATTCAGCGAGTATTCAAAAGCGTGCAAACCATCGATTTCCAGCATGTTGGGGGCTTGCAGGATCGTCAGAAGCGTTGGAGTGGTCATATATATCGCCTGAGTAAAGGCGCGAATTGTAGGCGAAATCGTGGGGTAAGGTCACATTTGGATACCCAACAGGGTGTAAGTTCCCACGCCAACAGTCGCTTCTGGCACATTGATCGATTTGAATGGATGGCAACGGAATTTCGATGTTCAACCATCTCTGTAGAAGCCAACTCGTTGGCGAAGGTCATAGCGCGGTGTATCAGGTACACCGCTTCGCCGACACGTTGCTCCTACAGACATGTGCCTGACAATCTAGTGAGAAAACAACGAGTGCCCAACCTGTCCCGCCATCTTCTCTGGTTTGATCAGGAACCGTGCGATGGCCGGTAGCAGCCACAGCGCGCCGAACATGTTCCACAGCAGCATGAAAGTCAGCATCAGGCCCATATCGGCCTGGAACTTGATCGCCGAGAAGATCCAGGTGCATACCCCGATTGCCAGGCACAAACCGGTAAACAACACGGCCTTACCGGTGGATTTCAGCGTCTCGTAATACGCTTCTTGCAGCGGCAAACCGGCGCGAAGGAAGGTTTCCAGGCGGCTGTAGATGTAAATTCCGTAGTCGACACCAATCCCCACACCCAGCGCCACCACCGGCAGCGTGGCGACTTTGACGCCGATGCCCATGAACGCCATCAAGGCGTTACCCAGCACCGAGGTCAGCACCAAGGGCAAGATGATGCACAAGGTCGCCGCCCATGAGCGGAAGGTGATCATGCACATGGTGGCCACACAGACGTAGACCAAAATCAGAATTGTCAGCTCAGACTCTTTGATGACCTCGTTGGTGGCCGCTTCGATCCCGGCGTTGCCTGCCGCGAGCTGGAATTCCAGACCGTCACGGTCGTTGGCTTTGGCGAAGTCTTTTACGGCGGTCACTGCCCGGTCGAGGGTTTCGGCCTTGTGGTCGTTGAGGAAGATCAGCAGCGGTGCCAGAGAACAATCACTGTTATACAACCCGTCAGCCCGAGCGATGGAGTTGTTCAACACGTCCTTGTTACGCGACAGCGATTCCCATTTCAGGTTGCCCTCGTTCATGCCCTTGATCACCTGCTTGGACACAGTCACCAAAGAAATCGCTGATTGCACGCCGGGCGTGTTCTCCATCTTCCAGGTCAATTCATCAATCGCAGACATCGTCGGGTACGCCGAACAGCCTTCTGGCGGGGTCTTGACCATCACCACCAGTACGTCGGAGCTGGTGGAGTAATTGTTGATAATGAACCGGTTATCGTTGTTGTAACGGGAGTCTGGACGCAATTCCGGTGCGCCTTGATCAAGGTCACCGATTTTCAGATTCTGGCTGTACCAAAGCCCGCCGCCGAATGCCAGCAGCGCCAATACGACGGAGACCCGCGCGACTCTCGGATTGGCAAAGTTGGACAGCAGGCGCCAGAACTTATGCTCACGTACTGCATCCGTTTTACTGCGGCTGATGGCCCTCCTGCTGATGCCCGCGTAGGAAATCGCCACGGGTAGCAGAATCAAATTGGTGAACACGATGACCGCGACACCAATCGAAGCACCAATTGCCAGCTCGCGAATCACCCCGATGTTAATAATCAGTAGGGTGATAAAACCCACGGCGTCGGCAAGAATCGCAATCATGCCCGGCAGGAACAGTTGGCGGAAGGTTCTTCGCGCAGCCATCAGAGAGTTTTCGGCATCGCTGGATTGCAGCGCGATACCGTTGATTTTCTGCACGCCGTGGGAAATGCCGATGGCGAAAATCAGGAACGGCACCAGCATTGAATACGGGTCCAGACCGAAGCCGACAACATGCATCAAGCCCAACTGCCAGACCACCGCGATCAACGTGGTACTTAACACAGCCACAGTACTGCGCATACAGCGAGTGAACCAGACCAGCGCCACCAAGGTGATCATGAACGCGACACCGAAGAACATCACTACCATGATCAGCCCATCGATCAGGTCGCCAACCTTCTTCGCGAACCCAACGATGTGCACTTTCACGTTGGGGTTTTGCGCCTCGAACTTATCGCGAATTTTCTCTTCTAGCTGATGGGAGAACTGCCGGTAATCAAGGGCCAGCAATTTGGCTTGATCGCTGGGGTCCGGGTAGGCCTCCAGCAGTGGAAGCTCTACCACGCTGGACTTGAAATCGTTAGCCACCAAACGCCCGACCTGCCCGGATTTAAGGACATTGTTGCGCAGCAGATCGAGGCTGTCTTCAGAACCGTTATAGCTCTGCGGGATGACTTCACCGCCGGCAAAGCCTTCCTCAGTGACCTCAGTCCAGCGCACGTTGGGACTCCACAACGACTTCATTCCGGAGCGATCGACCCCTGGGATGTAAAACGCCTCGTCGTTGATTTGGCGCAAGGTCTCCATGTAGTCCTTGGTGAAGATATCGCCCTTCACCGCTTCCACGGAGATGCGCACGGTGTTGCCCATGTTGGACAGGTCATGGCGGTGTTCGAGCATCTTTTGAATGAACGGATGCTCAAGGGGAATCATTTTTTCGAAACTGGTGGAAGGCCGTACCAGGGTCGCTTGGTAGAACAGAAAAACACTGACCACCAGGCAAATGAAAATCACTGCTGGACGGTTGTTAAAGATCAAGTCTTCAAGCCATGTGGGCTTGGATTGCGGCAGAGGCTGGTGATTGGTCATAAGAAAATTCTCGCCTTAATAGGTCTTATTGTTGGACCAGCTCAGCGCCGGCGGGCGAGGTAACATGGACACCGCCCTGGCCTACCAGAATCAGATCGCCTTTGTCGTCGACGGTCACCCCGGCCAGGGAAATTCGATCAGAACGGTTACTCACAACGAACGTTTGGCCATCATCGCTACTGCGCATGATGCTGCCGCCGTTACCAACGATGACCAGGGAAGCGTCCGGCAACAACGCCGCGCCAGACAGGCCAAATTCCAGCGGGCCGCGTGCGCCTTTCAGCTTGATGGCGGTCCAGGTGTCACCAAAGTCAGTGGAGCGCAGCAAGTTGCCGCGCAGCCCATAAGCCAGGAGCGTCGAAGCTTTAGCAGTGCCAACCACTCCGAACAATGAACCCTGATACGGGCTTTGCACATGCTCCCAGGTTTGTCCGTCATCGGCGGAGCGGAACATGCTGCCCTGTTCGCCAACGATAAACAGGCCGGAGTCCTTCACGTAGGCAATGCCGTTGTAGTGGAACTGATCCTGGTTATCGATGCGGTCGCTGACGTCCGCCCAGTGCGCGCCGCCGTCAGTGGTGGCCAACAGCGCACCGTAAGCACCCACCGCAAACCCGGTGCTGGCGTCTTTGAACCAGAGGTCCAGCAGCGGCGCTTCGCGCTTGACGTCTTCGAATTGTTTGGCCCAGGTCGCGCCGCCATCGGTGCTGGCTAAAATCTGCGCATCATGACCGACCGCCCAGCCGTGTTTGTCGTCGACAAAAAACACCGCTGTTAGCAACTGTCGGCTCGGGACGCTGGCCTGGGTCCAAGTCTTGGCCTGGTCATCGGAATAGAGAATGTGCCCGCGGTCGCCCACGGTGACCAAGCGCGCGCCAGCATGGGTAATGCCCAGCAGCAGGCTGCGAGAGGAACGGGACGATGGGATAGACGCATCAGGGTTTTCGGCGCCGGCCTGGGCGGCATACACAGGCGTGCAAAACGCAAACGCCGAGAGCACGCCGAGTATCGTTAATGCGGTCGCCAGGGTGCGCCGGTTTACAGGCTCACTCATAGACTATTCCCCTTCTTATTGTTATTGGGTCGACCTTCAGGTTACGCCAGGCAACGGGTCGCAAGCGCTCTAGCAGCAGCCTTTCGGAAGCAGCCGTATCCTATCCAGCTTTGGAAACGTATGACAATCGACATGACGTTATCTTTTGTTAAGCCGACACGGATTGATGATGGGGTATTCGTTTGCATGATGGATAGCCAACATGATCTGTAGAAGCCAACCTGTTGGCGAAGCGGTCGTCTCGCCAATACGTTGGCCCCTACAGCCGGGCATTTACTGGTTGGGCAGCGACGCCCGTGCGAGGGTGCCGCCTTCGCGCCGTCGATGCAGGCGCAACTCTCCACCGTGTTCCAGGACAATCGCCCGTGCCGCCGAGAGGCCGAGCCCGACGCCGCCAGTATTGCGATTGCGTGAAGCCTCCAGACGAAAGAACGGCTCAAATATCTTCTCAAGCAGCGCTTCGGGAATGCCCGGCCCATTGTCGATCACCTCAATGATGATCGAGGTTTCTGACTGAGACAGATTGATCTGTGGCGACTCGGCGTATTTGATCGCGTTTTCCAACAGATTGGTGACGACGCGCTTTATCCCCAGAGGACGGCCGAAATACACCCGCTTGCCGGGGCCGGAAAATTCTACCGTTACACCCTGATCACGGTAGTCATCAATAATCGTCTGGATAAGTTCTGACAAATCGAAAGCGGTGGCCGGTTCAAGCCGTGCATCGTCGCGGAAAAACTCCAGGGCCGAGGTGATCATCGACTGCATTTCATCCACGTCGCGAAACAGTTTGCGCTGTTGCTCCTCATCCTCGATGAACTCACCTCGCAAACGCATGCGGGTCAGTGGCGCACGTAAATCATGGGAAATGGCCGCGAGCATTTGTGTGCGATCAGTCACGAAATGCCGAATCTGCGCCTGCATGGCATTGAACGCGATGATGGCCTGGCGTATTTCATAGGGACCTTCGGGGATGATCGCAGGGGCGTTAAGGTCGCCACCGAAACGTTTGGCCGCACGGGCAAAACGCCTCAACGGGCTGGCGAGTCGGCGGGTGGCGAACCAGGCGACGAACAACGCAGCGCTCAGGCCCAGCAAGGCGACAACAGCGTTACGGGCCGTTTGGGACATGCCCCATGAGCGATCGGGGGTCATAAATGACAACCAGGTCGCATCGGTTAACTGCACCACCAGCATGTAGCGGGCGCGAGGATCAGCGTACGGCCAATCATCAGGATCAAAGGCTTCTACTCGGCGATGCAGGGAATTGGTCAACTGCTGAACCACCGCCGCGTCTCGGAAATGCCCGCCGGTTTCAATGGGCGCGCCGACACTCTTGTGGTCTATGTACCACCCGACGGTAAACAGCTGACTGGTCGCCGCCCTGGCTAAGGTTGGACGTAATTCGGCTGGCGCCACGTCAATCACCCGGGTAATGGCCGCAGCCTGCTCAAGCAGGCCGATCTGCTCCAGCGATGGGCGCGACCAGACGCCAGCCGCTTCGATAAACAACGCATAAAGCGCCAGCGAAGTGACCATCGCAGCGGCAATGGTCAGCGCGATCCAGCGCACGATTGTGTCCTGAGAACCGTGGGACAGGTTCATTGCCGACCCACGCTGGCGGTAAAAATATAACCGCCGTTGCGCACGGTGCGGATGATGTCCGGGCGTTTGCTGTCGGGTTCGATCTTGCGGCGCAGGCGGCTGACTTGCACGTCGATGCTGCGATCAAAGGCGTCATGGCTATGCCCACGGGCCAAGTCAAGTAACTGCTCCCGGGTCAGAATCCGCTGTGGGTGGTCGACAAACACCCGCAGCAGGTCAAACTCGCCCCCGGATAACGGCACCATGACGCCCTGGGCTGAGCGTAATTCCCGGCGAGTCACGTCTAGTTGCCAATCGCCAAACACAATCACCGGTCGCGTTTCGTCCACCGAACGTAAGGGCTGTTCTGATGTGCGCCGCTGCACCGAGCGCAAACGCGCCAGCAATTCCCGCGGGTCGAAGGGTTTGGTCAGGTAGTCGTCAGCGCCCAGCTCAAGGCCGATGATTCGGTCGCTGACTTCGCTCATGGCAGTCAGCATCACCACCGGCAAGTTGGATTCTGCGCGAAGTTTCTGACACAGGCTTAAACCGCCCTCTCCTGGCAACATCACGTCCAGAATAATAATGTCCGGGCGTTGGTTTTTAATAGAAGCCCACATGGCCACGCCATCGCAAGCGACCTCCACCTCGTAGGCATGCCGAACGAAAAATCTTTTCAGCAGGTCGAGGATTTCGACGTCGTCGTCGACGATCAAGAGTTTGCTCACGAGGGTCCAGCCGGGGCTATTAGCGAGCCCTAATCTAAGTCAATTAAACGGCCCGGTCATATATTTCAATCCAGTAATAATCCTACCGCAGCAGCATAAACGAGACATATTCCAGCAAGGTCAGTTAGCCATCCTTGGGTGAACGCCATCCACGGAAAACCCCATCATGCAGTTATCAAACAGCCTTGCGGACACTCGGAAAAACCCTGTGAAAGCATGGCGAACGCCGTTTCAGGTCTTCGGGCTATTAATTGGTACAGGGATTCTCGGCGCGTGTGCGCAGGTATCTTCGCAAGTGCCCTGTGAACAACTGGGTTATCAAGTTAACGACCCTGGCGCGCCGGTTAACCGCAGCATTTTTGCCTTTAACAAGGGGCTTGATACCTACGCCCTGAAACCAGTGGCCCACGGCTATAAGCATTTGCCAGAGATGGTTCAACACGGGGTGCATAACTTCGCCTCTAACTTCGGCGAACCGAAGCGCTTCATCAATGACTTACTGCAAGGCAACGTGCGGCGCTCTGCTAATACGCTGCAGCGGTTTGTGTTGAACAGCACGGTGGGCGTGCTGGGTCTGATGGACGTTGCTACCGGTTGGGGTCGTCCTTATCACGACGCAGACTTCGGCCAGACCTTTGGCGTGTGGGGACTGGCCAGCGGGCCGACGGTGGAGTTACCGCTGTTTGGTTCATCGGACGTGAGGGACAGCGTCGGCAAAGTCGCCAGTTTTGTGCTGGACCCGTTCGGCAACGTCGACAGCGATACCTATGACACGCTGAGTACCCTCAGCACCGTGGGTGGCATCGTCGACGGCCGTGCAGAGGCATTGCCGTTGACCGACAAGCTGGAGCGTTCGCCTGATTATTACAGCGCGCTAAGGGATAAAAAGGGCCAGCATCGTAATGTATTGATACTGGAAGGCAAGCAAGGTTCGGTCGCCGATTCAACCATCGCCCAGCGCTGCATGATTACCCCGCAAGATGCCGATGCGGTGAAGGGTGCGTTGTAGCTCAACTTTCGCGTGAAACCAGTTCTGTAAGAGCCAACGTGTTGACGAGAGCCCCAACGTGGTGTGTCAGGTTTATCGTCTCGCCAACGTTGGCTCTTACAGATACATGGGCTACTTAAGACCCATCACGCCAGGCTTTTGCTCACCACTTCAAACACGTCACTGGACAGGTTGCCGGAAGCGCGGATGCGTTCCAGTTCGCCTTTCATGAGCGCCTGACGTTTGCTGTCGTATTTGCGCCAGCGGGTCAATGGTGCCAATTGGCGCGAGGCGATTTGCGGGTTGAACGCGTTCAGTTCAATCACCAAATCCGCGAGGAAGCGATAACCCGTACCGTCTGCCGCGTGGAAGTTGATCAGGTTCTGACCGGCGAATGCGCCCACCACAGAGCGTACTTTGTTGGGGTTTTTCATGTTGAACGCGGGGTGCTTCATCAGCGCCTTGACCCGCTCCAATCCACCCGGCAAGGTGCTGCCCGCCTGGACGCTGAACCATTGGTCCATGACCAGCGGGTTGTCTTTGAAGTTTTCGGCGAAAGTCGCCAGCGCCTTGGCTTTTTCTTCAGCGAACGGCGAATTGACCAACACCGCCAAGGCCGTCAGGCGCTCGGTCATGTTGTCGCTGGTATCGAACTGCTCAAGGCACGCCGCCAATACTTCCGGCTTGCCGCTGAGCATCAGGTACGACAGCGCGATGTTTTGCAGGCCGCGACGGGCAAAATGCTCGGCTTCGGCCACGTAAGGCGTAGCCTTGGAGAGTGCACGATTCGCTTGATACCGCTTCCACAGGCCATCGAACAGCGCGCTAGCCAATTGCCTACGTGCGAATTCCCGGGCGGCGTGGATTGCGTCCACGTCAGCGATTTCGCTGATTTCAGTAAGATAAGCCTCACCGGGCAACGACAGCATTTCCGCCACCATGGCCTGATCCAGCTGATCATTGGCCAACAAGCTGCTCAGCGCCGTGACCAACCGTTGATCAAGCACAAGGTCATGACCTTTCTGGTACTGGCCGATCAGTTCTTGCAGTACTTGCACCGACAGCTGCTGACCCGCATCCCAACGATTGAAGCCATCGCTGTCGTGCTGCATGAGGAACATCAGTTGATCGCGGCTGTAAGGAAAGCTGAGTTTTACCGGCGCCGAGAAGCCACGCAGCAACGATGGCAATGGCTGTTCAGCGATGTCGACGAAGGTAAAGGTCTGCTCGGCTTCAGTGATTGAAATCACCCGAGTAGTGCTGCCAGCTGCCGCTTCGCCCGACAAGCGCAATGGCAATTCATGACCGGTAGCGTTCAACAAACCGAGTTCCACCGGGATCACGAACGGCAATTTTTCCTGCTTGTCCGGGGTTTGCGGGCAGCTTTGGCGGAAGGTCAGGCTGTAGGTTTTCGCCGCGCTGTCGTAAGACTCGCTGACTGCCAAGCGTGGGGTACCGGCTTGGCTGTACCACCGTTTGAATTGGGTCAGGTCAACACCGTTGGCGTCTTCCATGGCCGCAATAAAGTCATCGCAGGTCACGGCTTGACCGTCATGGCGCTCGAAATACAGATCGCTGCCTTTGCGGAAGCCTTCGGCGCCGACCAGGGTCTTGATCATGCCGACCACTTCCGAACCTTTTTCGTACACGGTCAGGGTGTAGAAGTTGGAAATCTCGATGAAGCCGTCAGGACGCACGGCATGAGCCATGGGGCCGGCATCTTCGGCGAACTGGTGGGTGCGCAGGTAAGCCACGTCCTCAATACGCTTGACCGTGGACGAGTTCATGTCGGCGGAGAAGCCGGAGTCGCGGAACACGGTGAAGCCTTCCTTGAGCGACAGCTGGAACCAGTCACGGCAAGTGACGCGGTTGCCCGACCAGTTGTGGAAGTATTCATGGGCAACGATGGCCTCGACCCGCTGGTGCGCGGCGTCGGTGGCGGTTTCGGCACGGGCCAGCACGGCGCTGGAGTTGAAGATATTGAGGCCCTTGTTCTCCATGGCGCCCATGTTGAAGTCATTGACCGCAACGATCATGAAGATGTCCAGGTCGTATTCGCGACCGTAGGTCTCTTCGTCCCAGCGCATGGATTTTTTCAGGCTGGTCATGGCGTGTTGGCATTTGTCGATGTTTTCTGGCTCGACGTAAATGCGCAGGGTCACTTCACGCTGGCTCATGGTGGTAAACGTATCTTCGACGCACCACAAATCACCGGCCACCAGCGCAAACAGATACGCCGGTTTCATGAACGGGTCTTCCCAGGTCGCCCAGTGCCGGTCGCCCTCTTCCGGGCCGCTGGCAATCGGGTTGCCGTTGGACAGCAACACTGGGAAATGATGTTTTTCGGCGCTGAGCGTGGTGGTGAACTTGCTCATCACGTCTGGGCGGTCGAGGTAATAGGTGATCTTGCGGAAGCCTTCGGCCTCGCATTGGGTGCAAAACATACCGCTGGATTTGTACAGGCCTTCCAGGGCGGTGTTGGTTTCCGGGTGAATACGCACCGAGGTGTCGAGGGTGAACTGGGCCGCTTTCGGCTGCACCGTTAGGTGATCCGGTGTCAGCAGATAATCGGTGGCGCTCAGTTCGGTGTCGTCGAGCTTCAGAGCCAGCAACTCAAGCAATTGCCCGTCCAGCACCAGCGGTGGCAAGCCGGCACCCCGCGCCGGATTGCGACGCATGACCAACTGCGCATGGACCAGCGTCTGGTCGTCGAACAACTCAAAGGTCAGGTGCGTCTCGTCAATGAGGTACTCAGGCGCCTGATAGTCCTTGAGGTAAATCATTTTCGGTTGTTCTGTGCGCATGCTGGAATCCCCTTACTGGTGCGCGTCCTTATGGGACGGGCCTAGTGATTCAAAGTCTAGTGATGCACGGCCAATTGGTAAGCCGTGTATTTACGAATGTTGATAACCCCGGTGTCGAAGATCAGGTATTGGCCCTTGATCCCCAGCAGCGTGCCTTCGACAATCGGGTTTTTATCCAGATTGAAGCTGACGATTTTCGCGGGGTACGCCTCGACCGGGTAACGAATGTCTGTGGGTTCGACGTCATGCAAGAGTTGGATAGCCTGTAGGCCGAATCGTTCTTGCAAGCCCAGCAAGCCTTCGCGGCAGGAGTCGAACAGTTGCTGACGAACCGCCTTCAAGTCAACCGCTGGCGCATCGCCCTTGAGCAATGCGCGCCAGTTGGTGCGGTCAGCCACTTGGCTGCGAAACAGGTCTTCGACGAACCCGGACTGTTGGCGGGTAGTGACCCGGGCGATGGGTAAACCCTGAATTGCGCCCTGGTCGAGCCAGCGGGTCGGCAATTGAGTGGCGCGGGTGATACCGACTTTGACCCCAGAGGAGTTGGCCAGGTACACCACGTGGTCGGTCATGCAGAATTGCTCGCCCCAGGCCGGATCGCGGCAGGTGCCGTGTTCGTGGTGGCATTTTTCCGGGCTCATGATGCACACATCGCACTGCGCCAGTTTGGTCATGCACGGGTAGCAATACCCCTGACTGAAACTGGTTTTGGTCTTGCGTCCGCAATGGCTGCAATGGATCGCACCCAAGTACTCCAGCCGGACCGTTTTGCCGATCATGGGATTGACTGGAATGTCCGCATCGCCCAAGCGAAAACCGTATTGCACCGTCGGCGTGTCCAGACGCACCGACATTTTGTTGACTGCACCGCGACCAATTTCAATCAATGTAAAGAATCCGACTTGAACAAGATATTCGGCACCGGCGCCGACTTCGACGCGCACTCTTGCGGCCCCATGTAACCGGTGCGTTGTTCTTCCGGCAAGTTCTGCACTTCCCAGGCGATCAACGCCTGTAAGGACAACTCTCGCTGTTCTTGCGACAACTTGCGGCCGTCGGACCATTTGCCGATTTCTACCGCCAACTTCAGGCTTTCGTAGATGTCCGGGGTAATGTTTTCAATCATTTCGACGAAAGAGGACATATCACTCTCCAAAAGTAGTTGCGCGATTTTAGCGATTACGACGGGCTAACGCACCGCCCAAAAGACCGGTAATACAACCAATGATCAGGCCGCCCACATGCGCGCCGTTGGCGATGGCGCCAAAGCCCAGCATGCTGACCAGGCCTGAAATACACAACAACAGCCACACCAGCATCATCACCAGCACGCCACGTGGCAGTCGATAAATCGGGTTCGGCGCCAGCATCTGGTAGATCCAGCAATGGCCGAGCAATGCGTAAAGAACGCCCGACAGGCCGCCAAACAACGTCGGCCCGCTGTACCAATATTGTGCGTAGTTGGACGCTGCACTGAACACCAAGGTCAGGCCGAGCAAGTGCCAACTGCCCTGACGCAATTCAATCCGTCGCCCAAGCTCCCAAAACCACATACCGTTCATGGCCAAGTGCAGCACGCCGAAGTGCACCAGCATCGGGGTAATGATGCGCCACCACTGGCCCGCTGCCAGGCTGTCCGCCAGCGGGGTGAACTGGAGGTAGTCGCCGTGCACGCTGAAATTGAGAAAGGTCAGCCAGCTCAGACTTTCAAGGTTGTCACCGAACAGGGTGACGCCAGCAACGATCAAACTCAGCAGCAACACCAAGGCCGTCACCGGGCTGTTGCGCAGTTGCTGGACGAAGCCGGGCCGGACGTAGGCTGTGCCCTGCTCCGGGTTCGGTAATTCGTAGGAGGGATCGCCCTCAGGAAAACGCTGATACAACGCGCGGATGTCCTCGGCCAATTGCGCATTCGGCACCCACAGCACCTGCTCGCCACCGTCTTCGCTGACGCGATGGGGCACGCGCAAGCGCTGCAACAGGCTGACGAAACCACTCAAATCGGTGGTCAACGGCAGACGAAATACAGAAACAGAACTCATTGCGCAGCCTCAGGACGTTCAACGTCGACCCAGACAAATTTATGCGGGTCGATCTGGGTTTCCTGGTCCAGCCGATAGGCGACCAGTTTGCCGTATAGCACGGCGCTGTAATCCAGGCAGGCCAGGTTTGGCCGAATAGGCGCGGGATGGCCGCTGCGCCAGTAATGCCCGACGAACAGCATCGGCTCGCTGCTGCCATAGCGCAGCAAGGCGCTTTTCTCGGTAGAACTCAATGGCGTTTTCGCCACCAGGTCGGGCAGCGCATCTGGCTGAAACACTACATCGCCGTAGGTTTGCGGGTCATCTTCCCAGAACTTGGTACGAAAGAACGCGCGCGTCAGGCCATCGCCGCCAGTGAGCGTCAGGCCGTGGGGCAAGCGCATGTCGGTGCCGCGCAACAAGCGGTCAAATACATTGGCGGCAAAACTGCCGGCCACCGCAGACGCCTGGACGAAGGCCTCGTCTATGCAACCGTCGCTGTGAACGGCACGCAACTGCCCGATCAAATCCGCATCCCAACAGGCGTGGACCATGCGGAAACGTCCGGCGTCGATGAATAACGGAAGTTCGTAGAACCAGGTGAGGAAATCCTTCCAGTCCGCCGGATGCTGCTCGAACTGGTTCAAGGTTTCGCCCAACAAACGTCCATGACGCGGCGTGTGTTCGCGTACGAATGCTTTGCCACTGCCTGGCAGTGCTGGCGTGCTCCAGCCCAGTGCATTGAATTCATGATTACCCATGATGCAGCGCGCCTGGCCGGCTTCGACCATGCCGTGAACGATATGCAGCGCTTCGCGAATCCGTGGACCACGATCGATGATGTCGCCCAGAAACAGCGCCATGCGTTCTGGATGGCGCCAGATGCCGCCCTGAAAACGGTAACCGAGGGTGTCGAGCAGGTGCTCAAGCGTATGGGCACATCCGTGCACGTCACCGATCAGATCATAGCCACGCGCGGGATCGAGCATCAGTCGCCTCCACCACCGAGCCGGCTACCCCAGCCAAGCTTGGTGCGACAGACTTCGTAATAGTTGTGATCAAGGGGGTGGATCAGGCGCAATTTCTGCGGTTTTTTGCTTACGGTGATGGTGTCGCCGGGGGCACAGGTGAAGTGATTCTGCCCGTCGCAGGAGACCTGTGGATAAATCTGCATGTCTTTGGACACGACGATTTTCAGCTCGCTATTACCGTCCACCACAATTGGCCGACCCGACAAGGTGTGCGGGTACATCGGCACGATGACTATAGCGTCGAGTTTAGGGTGCATGATCGGGCCGCCCGCCGACAGCGCGTAAGCGGTCGAACCGGTGGGCGTGGCGACGATCAAGCCGTCGGCCTTTTGGCTGCAGACGAATTGGCCGTCGATGTACAGCTCGAATTCGATCATGCGCGTCGATTTACCGGGGTGCAGAACCACGTCGTTCAACGCATCACCCTGGCCGATGGCTTCGCCGTGACGACGCACTTCGGCCTGCAACAGGAAGCGATTTTCCACCAGGTAATGGCCGTCGAGTACTTCGGCAACTTTCACTTCCAGTTCGTCTGGGCGAATGTCGGTGAGAAAGCCAAGGCTGCCGCGGTTGATTCCCAGCACCGGCACATTGTGCCGCGCCAAGGCTCGGGCCGCGCCCAACAGACTGCCGTCACCGCCGACGACAATCACCATGTCGCAGACTTCACCGAGCATTTTGCGGGTCGAGGTTTGCAGGCCATGGCCCGGCAAGACTTCGGCGATGGTGTCTTCGAGGATCACGTGCATGTGCCGCTCGAGCAGAAATGCTTTCAGACGGCGCACGGTATCCAGCACCTGCGAACTGCCGAGGCGACCAATGATGCCGATATTGCGAAATTGCTCCATGGGGCTCCTGCGGGATTCGATGCGACTCAAAGAAGACGATTATGGGTGAAAGGCCGGGGTAGCGGCAAACCAACACCTATTATTTCATGAAGCCCCTCTGCAGGAACCAACTTGTTGGCGAGGCGATTGATGGCGCACACTTTTATGGGCCCTCGCCAACAAGTTGGCTCCTGCAGCATTCAACACCAGCTATTCTCGCAGCATGACTTTGTTCCCGAGCTTACTCGACCTTCCCCGCCAGTTGCGCCATCCCGAGGTGCGGGATCTGGCGTGGGTGATCCTGGCGCCACCGATGCTCAGCGAGACACCTTGGCCACAACGCCACCCGCTGACCGGCAGTGACTGGGTGCAATCTCCGCAACGGCTGGCTGACTGGTTGATACGCCTGGATCAAGACAGCAGCGCCCTCAATCATTGGCTGGCATTGGGTGCGACTCGGCGGTTGGGTCTGTATTACGAGCGGCTGTGGCAATTTGCCGTGCATCAAGCACCCGGCGTGGCGATGATCGCCGCCAACCTGCCGATCCGTGTCGGTGGGCATACGTTGGGTGAGCTGGACATGCTGCTGCGCGACGGCGACGGCGTGCATCACGTGGAGCTGGCGATCAAACTCTATCTGGGGCCGCAAGACGGTAATGGCAAGGACCCGGCCCAATGGCTGGGTCCAGGCTGTCACGACCGGCTGGACCGCAAACTTGCACATTTGGCCCAGCATCAGTTGCCGATATCCGCACGACCGGAAAGCCGTGAAGTGTTGAATGCACTGGATATCTCTCATTTCAGCGCCGAGCTGTGGCTGGGTGGCTATTTGCTCTATCCGTGGCCGGGTCACGCAGAGTCGCCGCTTGGTGTGCACCGTCAGCATTTGAACGGGCGTTGGCTGCACCAGCGAGATTGGCCGGCATTCAGCGCACAAAGTCCCCCTGGCCGTTGGCAACCGCTACCACGCCATGCCTGGCTGGCCCCCGCGCATTACCGCGAGGCGCACACTTGGCAGCACGATCAACTGCACGAGTGGCTGGATCAACTCGACCCCCTGGCCCCCGCGCAACTGTTGGTGCGCTTGAGCGAAAACCAGGCGGGTGAGTGGGAAGAAGCTGAACGGCTGTTTCTGGTCTCGGACCAATGGCCAAACCTGGGGAACACCACCAACGCCGTCAGCGCAGCGGCGTTGGTCCGTTGATAATTGACCACCCCGCAAACACCCTCGTCTCTAGGAGCCAACTTGTTGGCGAGTTGTTGGCGAGGCTTCTCACGCTGTGTGTCTGAAACACCGCCTCGCCAACTAGCTGGCTCCTTCAAGGGACGTGAGATTTAAACGTGCTTGGTATTCGGCAACAACACGGTAAATATCCCCAGCAGCGGCAGGAACGAGCACAGCGTGTACACGTAGATAATGCCGTGGGCGTCTGCCAGGTAACCCAGCAACGCTGCGCCGATCCCGCCGAAGCCGAACATCAAGCCGAAGAACACACCCGCAATCATGCCGACATTGCCTGGCACCAGTTCTTGAGCGAACACCACGATGGCGGAGAATGCCGAGGCCAGGATGAAGCCGATGATCACGCTCAGCACCGTGGTCCAAAACAGGTCCGCGTACGGCAGCATCAAGGTAAACGGTGCCACGCCGAGGATCGAAAACCAGATCACGGTCTTGCGCCCCACCTTGTCGCCAATCGGCCCACCGAAGAACGTACCCGCCGCCACGGCCCCGAGGAACAGGAACAAGTGCAGCTGTGAACTGGCCACCGACAGGCTGAATTTCTCGATCAAGTAGAAGGTGAAGTAGCTGGTGAAGCTGGCCATATAGAAATACTTGGAGAACACCAGAAATCCGAGCACCACCAAGGCCGCAATCACTCGATTTTTCGACAATCCATGGTTGGCTTTCTGTCCGGCCTTGAGCTTGAACAGGCTCAAGTGCGCCTTGTACCAACGACTAATGGCGTACAGCAGGCCGATGGCAAACACCGCAATTAACCCGAACCAGGCGATATGCCCCTGACCGAACGGAATGATGATCGCCGCGGCCAGCAACGGCCCGAACGCTGACCCGGTATTGCCGCCCACCTGGAAGGTCGATTGCGCCAGACCGAAGCGTCCGCCGGAAGCCAGCCGCGCGATGCGCGATGCCTCAGGGTGAAAGGTCGACGAACCGATACCAATCAACGCCGAGGCCAACAAGATCAGCGGAAAGCTGCCGACCATCGACAGCATCAAAATACCCAGCAGCGTGCAGATAGAACCGGCGGGCAACAGCAACGGATTTGGATGACGATCAGTGTAGTAACCCACCCACGGCTGCAACAGCGAGGCAGTGACCTGGAACGTCAGGGTAATCAAGCCGACTTGAGTAAAGCTCAGGCCATAGTTAGCTTTGAGCATCGGGTAGATCGACGGCAGTACCGACTGAATCAAGTCGTTGATCAAGTGCGCCAATGCCACCGCACCAATGATGCGCATCACCAGTGGACTGCTCTGGGTCGAGGCCACCGGAGGTATCGCGCTCGTCTGAGCGTTTGTAAGAGCCATGAAGTTCATCCGTTTAAATGGACACGCGCTTTGCAAAGGAGTCATCAGCGCCCGAGGGCGCCAATGTGCCACTTTTTAGCGCGTCAGTGCCATTTTTTGTTGCAAACGGTGACCGTTTTCACTGTCCGCGCCGTGCAGGGATATTTTCGAGGTCTCTGGCAGCATCATGCCGCCGAGCAATGCCAGCACGCTAACCGCCATCAGGTAAAACGCTGGTGAAAGGTTGCTACCGGTGGCGGTGATCAACCACGTCGCCATCAACGGCGCGGTCCCACCGAATATCGTGTAGGCCATGTTGTAAGTAATCGCCGACGCGGTGTAACGGGTACGCGTAGGAAAAGTCTCGGACAGCAAAGCGGCAGTGACCACCCCACACAACACCGCGCCGATGGCCAACAGCATCACGCCGACAATCGATGCGATAAACGACCCGGAACTGGCCATCAGAAAGGCGGGATACACCGCAACCAGCAGCAGCACACAAGCGCTGGCCATGGTTGTACGGCGCCCTACCCGATCGGAAAATGCCCCGGCCAACGGACAGATTGCAGCCGCAAAGATTAATGCGATCACTGACACCAGCAGCGCCGACGCACGGCTCAGCCCGCCCGCGACTTGCAGGTAAGTGGCGAAATAGGTGGTGAACATGTAGAACGACAACGCCGTCAGCGAGACGAACGCGCCCAGGCAACAGATGGCGGCGCCGTGGGTTGTCAGGGTTTCGCGCAACGGTGAGTGCGCTACCGCGCGTTCTTCAGCCACCGCTTTGAACGCCGGGGTTTCGTCCAGTTTCCAGCGCAGGTACACGCCCACCAGCCCCAACGGCGCCGCTACCAGAAACGGCAAACGCCAGCCCCAACTGCTCATGGCGTCGAGGGACAGCGAAGACTCAAGCGCATAGGCCACTACGGCGGCGCAGGCGAACGCGGAAAAGGTTGAGACCGGCACGAAGCTGCCGTACCAGGCGCGCTGGTTGCGCGGCGCATGTTCCATCAAATAGGCGCAGGCCCCCGCGTATTCGCCACCTGCGGAAAATCCCTGAGCACAACGAATCACGGTCAAAAGCACCGGCGCCATGACGCCAATGGCTGCGTAACTGGGCAGGATGCCAATCAAGGTTGTCGCACCGGCCATCAACAAAATGGTCAGGGCCAAGGTCTTTTTGCGCCCTACCCGGTCTCCGAGCATGCCAAAAAAAATGCCGCCCAACGGCCGAAAGGCGAACGCCACGGCGAATACCGCGAAGGTTTTCAGCAGCGCTGCACTGGAATCGCCGCTGGGGAAAAACTGCTGAGCGATAGTGGTCGCCAAAAAGCCATACACGGCGAAATCGAACCATTCGACGAAGTTGCCGATGGCCGCCGCGCAGATGACGCGTCTCAAGGTGGCAGGGTCTACCTGCTCCGTTGCTTGGGTTGTCATGCTGGCCTCGGCGTGTTCGTTAGGAAGGTCTCTATTATCGGGACGGCGCTTTCGTATGCTGAACCATAAGAGCCGCTCGCATACTCACCAACAACTCGATAACGATGAGCGGTCGCAGGATTCATGCCAGAGGTAGCACACAGGAAAGTGCAGACAGCACTTGTAGGCCTTTTCCCAAACGTCATTCAGTGCATTGAGCCAGCAGCGCCTTTGCCTCAGGCTGCAAATTTTGCACAGCAAGGAACGCGTAATGACTGACTTCATGACCCCGCGCGGCCACATGGCCAATCTGGTTGCCATGTCCAAAAGCGCTACTCCCTTCGGCCAAATTGGCGTGTGTCCGTTGACGCTTGAAACTGTCCAGTTACTGCCCGTGCGCTACGGCC
>NZ_JAQGNX010000072.1 GCF_028293835.1 Pseudomonas sp. | reverse complement strand
GCGACAAGTATCAAGCCACGCTCACAGTGCATCGCTTTAAGGACGATAGCCGCCCCGAAGAGGAACGCTATAAAATTATCCTAAGCGTAGCCAAGCCCTGGACACCTTACCCATGACTCGGCGTCGTTGGGCTTGCCTGATTGTTCAGCGAAAGGTTCGGGTCTGTATCGACGGAGGCATCGTACCAACAAAGATGAAACGGGTGTCAAATGTCACCCCTCACGTCAACAAAAACTCACGCACATGACTGGTAAACACCTCACTCGCCTCGACGTTGGAAAGATGTGCGGCGTGGACTTCTTCGATCAATGACCAAGGAATGTGTTCGTTGAGAAAGCGTCCGCCTGCCGGTGGTGTTACCGGATCGTGGATGCCTGAGATCACCAATGTGGGGGCACTGATCGAACCCAGTTGCTCGCTGAAATCCGCATCACGCACGGCGGCGCAGCTGGCGGCATAACCTTCTGGCGACGTAGCGACGAGCATGTCAGTGATGCGCTTGACCTGGTCCGGGTTGGCGCCTGCGAACGCTGGTGTGAACCAGCGAGCAATGGAACCTTCACGCAATGCGACCATAGCTGCCGCGCCGTCCCGTTGCACCGCTTCAATGCGCGGGCCCCACATCTCGGGACCGCCGATTTTTGCCGCGGTGTTGCACAGCACCAGCTTGTGCAGCCGGTCATTGGCGTGAATCCCTAGCCACTGGCCGGTCAGGCCACCCAGGGATAAACCACAGAAATGCGCCTGGGGAATCTCCAGCCCATCTAACAAGGTCAATACATCGAGACCCAACTGCCTGATGGTGTAAGGGCCCGGTGTAACCAGCGAACGACCATGCCCTCGCGTGTCGTAACGCAATACACGGAAGTATTTGACGAAGGTCGGCATCTGGGCGTCCCACATCTCCAGATGGGTGCCAAGCGAGTTGGATAACACCAGAACCGGCGCATCCTCCGGCCCTTCAAGTTGATAATGCAATTCACCGTCGCCGAGTTGTAAAAATCCCATAGCAGCTCCGTCACTTATACGCAGTGTCTGAAAGACGCGCGCCCAAACGAGCGCGCAACTGGATCAATGGTCGTGATGCAGGTACGTCGGCTGTTTCGGCAAGCGCAAGCTGAACAGGAAGGCGACTGCCATCATGACCGTCACATACCAGTAGAAATTATTTTCCATGCCCTGATTCTTCAGGCTCAGCGCGACGTATTCAGCCGAGCCACCAAAGATGGCGTTGGCGACTGCATACGCCAGGCCTACACCCAATGCTCGAATTTGAGGCGGAAACATTTCAGCCTTCACCAAGCCACTGATGGAGGTATAGAAGCTGACAATCGCCAAAGCGAAAGTGATCAACCCGAAGGCAATGAACGGATTGGTGGTGGTCTTCAGCGTCATCAGAATCGGGACGGTGCAGAGCGTACCGAGGGCGCCGAACCATAGCATCGAATTACGACGGCCGATTTTGTCCGCCAGGATGCCGAACAATGGCTGCATGCACATGTAGAGGAACAACACGCAGGTCATGATGTAACTGGAGGTTTTAGGGGTCATGCCACCGGTGTTCACCAGGTACTTCTGCATGTAGGTTGTAAAGGTGTAGAAAATCAACGAGCCGCCAGCGGTATAACCGAGCACGGTGATGAAGGCCGCTTTGTGGTCACGAAACAAGGCCGTCATGCTGCCGGCATCTTTATCCTTGCGCATCTCGGCGCTGCTGGTTTCTTTAAGCGTGCGACGCAGGAACAATGAAATCAACGCCGCGATGGCACCAATCACAAACGGGATGCGCCAGCCATAGGCTTTCAGCTCATCAGCATCAAGAAACTGCTGGAGAATCACCACGGTCAGTACGGCCAGCAATTGGCCGCCAATCAATGTCACGTACTGGAACGAACCAAAAAAACCACGCTGCCCTCTGAGGGCGATTTCACTCATGTAGGTCGCCGTGGTGCCGTATTCACCGCCCACCGACAACCCTTGAAACAACCGCGCCACCAACAACAGTGCTGGGGCCCATGCGCCAATAGACGCATAGGTTGGCAGACAGGCGATGACCAGTGAGCCGGCGCACATCATCAGCACCGAAATCATCATCGAGTTTTTGCGGCCATGTTTGTCGGCCACCCGGCCAAACAACCAGCCACCAATCGGACGCATCAAGAAGCCAGCGGCAAATACACCGGCGGTATTGAGCAACTGAACAGTAGGATCGTCAGACGGAAAAAACGCAGGAGCAAAATAAATCGCGCAAAAGGCATAAACGTAAAAATCGAACCACTCAACCAGGTTGCCCGACGAGGCACCGACGATGGCGAAGATGCGCTTTTTGCGTTCTTCCGGGGTGTAATGCGCTGGCTCGGGTATGGCTGTAGTTGTTGTTGTCATTGTTAGCTCGCTCTGAGGGGTCACTGCCCCATTCTAGACATATTCTGTTACCGACCCACGCCAGAAAACGCAAACTTCCAGAACAAGTTGCGCCTTAGTTGCGTCAGGCCTTGTTCTGGATAGTTTTAAACGGCGTGGTCAGACGCGTTCGATCGCCAACGCCACGCCCTGGCCGACACCGACACACATGGTTGCCAGGGCTTTTCGGCCGCCGGTTTTTTCCAATTGATGCAAGGCTGTCAATACCAGGCGGGCACCGCTCATGCCCAATGGGTGCCCCAACGCGATTGCGCCACCGTTGGGATTTACCTGGGGCGCATCATCGGCGATACCTAGCCCACGCAACACCGCCAGACCTTGGCTGGCGAAGGCTTCGTTGAGTTCAATTACATCGAAGTCAGTCACCGCCAGGCCCAAACGTTCGACCAGTTTACGAACCGCAGGAACCGGACCGATGCCCATCACCCGTGGCGCGACTGCAGCGCTGGCCATGCCCAACACTCGGGCACGGGCAATCAGACCGTGTTTTTTTACGGCATCGGCGGACGCCAGAATCATCGCTGCTGCCCCGTCATTAACGCCGGAGGCATTGCCGGCGGTGACGGTTTTGTCTGCACCATTGACCGGTTTTAGTAGGCTTAATGTTTCAAAACGGGTGTCAGCGCGGGGGTGTTCATCTTGGGCAACGATTGTTTCGCCTTTTTTATGAGCGATACGCACTGGCACAATTTCTTCGTCGAAAAATCCAGCCGCCTGAGCGACGGCAGCCTTCTGCTGGCTGCGCAACGCAAAAGCATCCTGATCGGCTCGGGAGATCCCGTACTCTTCGGCGACGTTATCACCGGTTTGCGGCATGGAATCGACGCCGTATTGGGCTTTCATCAGTGGGTTGATAAAGCGCCAGCCGATGGTGGTGTCCTCCAGTTTCATGTTGCGAGAGAATGCCGCATCCGCCTTGCCCATGACAAACGGCGCACGGGACATGGACTCAACGCCGCCGGCAATTGCCAGCTCCATCTCGCCGCTGGCGATGGCTCGAAAAGCGTTGCCGACAGCGTCCATCCCCGATGCACACAGTCGGTTCAGTGTGACCCCCGGAACACTTTCCGGCAGGCCAGCCAGTAGCGCCGCCATGCGTGCGACGTTGCGGTTGTCTTCACCGGCCTGGTTAGCGCAACCAAAAAATACCTCGTCAACCTGGCTCCAATCCACCGAAGGATTGCGCTCCATTAATGCCTTTATCGGCACGGCAGCCAAATCATCGGCGCGTACCGTTGACAGTCCGCCACCAAATCGGCCGATGGGTGTACGAATCGCATCGCAAATATAAACGTCACGCATCATGCTTCTCCCGGTGTCTGACCATGAGCGACAGCCGTACGCGTTTCAAGATCACGCAGAGCGGTCAATTCGATAGCGGAGGGAACGTCTGAATACACGACGTTTTCGGCAAAGCGCACAGGCCAGCCAGTGGCGGCGATGACCTGATCCCGGGTTACGCCGGGGTGCAATGTGGTGACAACAAACTCATGGGTCACGGCTTCGGGCTCCATGATGCACAAGTCAGTGATAATCCCTACCGGACCAGCGCCTGGCAGGCCCAGTTTTTTCCGGGAATCGCCCCCTTCGCCGTGGCCAACCGAGGTCATGAAGTCGAGTTTGTTGACGAACGCCCGTGCCGACTGCTTTAGGATGATCAGCACTGACTTCGCCGAACCGGCTATTTCCGGCGCACCGCCCGCCCCCGGCAGACGGACTTTGGGGTTGTGATAATCACCGACCACCGTGGTGTTGATGTTGCCAAAACGGTCGACCTGGGCCGCACCGAGGAAACCGACATCGACCCGACCGCCTTGCAACCAGTAACGAAAAATCTCACTGGTAGACACCACGGTATCGGCGGTTTCTGCCAGCTCACCGTCGCCAATCGACAGCGGCAAAACGCTTGGCTTGGCGCCAATCGGGCCAGACTCATAGATCAACACGACGTCTGGCGACGAGGTCAGCCGCGCCAGGTTTGCTGCTTTGGATGGAAGACCGATACCGACAAAGCACACTGAGCCGTTTTTCAATCGACGTGCGGCTGCGACCGTCATCATTTCATTGGTTGTGTACATCATTATTTAGCCTCCGATGCAGCGGCCAGGTGCGCTTTGAACGCACCGAAGTCGGCGGTGCCATGAATATACTCGGTGATCCATGCGGTAAACCTGTCGCGGTCACGGGAGATGGCATCCCACGCTTGGTAAAAACGATTGTCACGCTCGTAATAACCATGGGCGTACGACGGATGAGCGCCGCCTGGCACTAGACACACAGCACTCAGGGCCCACGTGGGTAATACGCAGGCGTTCATTGGCGCATTCAGGTTGTCGACGATCTCTTCCACGGTGACGATGCAGCGTTTAGCCGCCAAAGCCGCTTCTTTTTGCACGCCGAGAATGCCCCATAACAGCACGTTGCCTTTGCGATCAGCCTTCTGTGCATGGATCACCGTGACGTCTGGGCGCACCGCCGGAACCGCCGCCAGCACTTCGCCGGTAAAGGGGCAGGTTACGGTTTTGATCAGCGGATTTACCTTGGGCAGGTCCGAGCCGGCATATGCACGAAGCACAGCGAACGGCAGCCCTGAGGCGCCGGCGACATAAGCGTTGGCCAGGTCAGCATGGCTGTGTTCTTCAATTTCTATCGAGCGCGGCCATTGTTTCTCTACCGCATCACGCAAGCGGTACAACGAACCCACGCCAGGGTTACCACCCCACGAGAAAATCAGTTTTTTCGCACAACCTGCGCCGATCAGTTGGTCATAAATCAAATCAGGCGTCATGCGGACCAATGTCAGGTCTTTTTTACCCTGACGGATAATTTCGTGGCCTGCCGCACTGGGAATCAGATGGGTGAAGCCTTCCAATGCAACGGTGTCGCCATCGTTGACGAATTGCTTCACGGCATCGTGCAAAGAAATAATTTCAGCCATGGGGTGCTCCGGATTCAACAATCGATAAACAACGCGAATGAACGGCGCTGGATTGCGAATCAGGTTATGCCTGAGCGCGGAGGCAGACAATCCGATAATCGACTAACTGTTCGGTAATCGCCCAACTTGTAAAGCTCAGATTCAAGGGCCGGTCAGGTAAACAACTGGGTACTCAGGTCACGACTGGCATCGAGCATGATCGGCAAGAACCGTTGCTCCAGGTCGCTACGTGCCACCCGTCCGGCGCTGGTGCTAACGTTGAGTGCTGCCAGTACCTGGCCAGAGGCGTCGTACACCGGCACCGCAATCGAACGCAGCCCTTGCTCCAGTTCCTGATCGACGATGCACCAACCTTGCTGGCGAACCTGTTGCAGGCACTCCAGCAGCGCCTCGGGCGTGGACAACGTGCGGCTGGTTTTCGGTTGCAGGTCGACATGATCGAGGTATTCATGCAGCGAAACATCATCCAGGGCCGCCAGTAGAATGCGGCCCATGGACGTGCAATAAGCAGGCAGCCGCCCGCCGACTGACAGATCCACCGAAATCAACCGCTGGGTTGTGGCCGAACGAGCGATATAAAGGATGTCATCACCCTCAAGCGTGGCCATATTGCAGGCTTCATGCAATTGGTCGCTCATGCGGTCCAGGTATGGCTGGGCGGAAATAGCCAGGGGCGTCGATGAGAGGTAAGCGTGCCCCAGCGTCAGTACTTTCGGCAGCAGGGAATAATTCCTGCCGTCGCAGGTCGCATAACCGAGCTTGATCAGGGTATGCAGGCAACGACGTACGGCGGCACGTGGAATCTCAGTGCGATGGCTGATCTGAGCAATGGTCAGTTGGCGCTTACGCTCCTGAAATGCATGGATTACCGCCAACCCACGGGCTAACGAGGTCATAAAATCCGGATCACCGGTCAACGCTTGAATTCGTTTAGCCGGTGACGCCACGATGGGCGGAGCCAGCGACGTAAAAGAATTTCGCAGTTGATCGTTCATCCAGTTACCGCCTGTCATTGCCCTTTCAAGCCGGAGTTATAGCCGTTTGCGACGCCTGCGTGAAGCGCAGTTCTGTTCGCTTTGGGCGATTATCGAACGAACGGGCGATAATCGCAATTGACCCAGAACCAAGATCCTTATACCTTTCACGGGCCATCAAAGTGGCTTCTTGGAAATACTGGTCAGGTACCCACGAGAAGTCCCTGGGCACGGCCTTGCCCACGAAGCAGGGCCGTTTTTATTTCCCGAGCTTTCGCTAACGCGGACATGGCCGGTAATAGATATCGGATATGAAAAGTTCCATTGATACTGCAAACGTCAGAACTTCAGAACTGCTCAACAAGAAAACGCAGCACAGATAGAAGTCTGCCGTAATAAACTCGCACTTAGAGTTGACGCCGCACGGCATCTTCGAGATAGTATTGGTCATTCGACTGGCTATAATGCCCCGCCGTGATTGCCCTTCCACCGCGCTAAGCGTGGATCCAATCACCTGAACCTTGCCCATGTCAGCGCAAGGTTTTGTCAACATGCGGTTGAGACGTCGAATCCATTGTCAGCCAATGCGCTTACAAACCGTAACTGTAGCTACGACAGCTTTGTTTTCTGGTGCCCGTAGCCGCGTGCAGCAAAGAAGTGTGTTACACGTTGCCCGACAAGGATCAGGCTGCTTAAACAGCCCTAAGCCTGGCAATAGACTGTAATAAATTTCCAAGCTCTGCGTTTCACCGGAATAAATCTCGACTTAATTAGGTAACACTGTGACGAAAGATGAACTGCGCGTGGAACTTGAGCGCCAGGAACAACGTTACAAGGACGTATACGGCGGGGAAGTCACCACCTACGCCGCGCAACCAGAGCCGGAACGAAAGCCTTGGCGTAAAAGAGCCAGCCTTCTCGATCAGGCTTTTCAGCAAGAATTGCAAAAAATGGAAAAAGACCTCAAGGACGAACCCAGCACTGAAGACTGACGCCAGTCTCGGCTGAGTATCTCGCCGCTGCAGGAGTCAACTTGTTGGCGAGAAGCCCGATGCGGTATGCCAGCTACGTTGCTGCCAAACACCTGTCACCGTGATTCACGGCCGCTAGTAGCGGGTATTGCGGTAGCTGTGCTTGTCGTTCCAGTTGAAAGTGTTACCGGCGAGCAGCATATGCATCGATTTGTAAGGTTTTCTGGCATACTCGCGGCCCTTTAAGACCGGGTCATAAAACCTTCATGATCGATTTTTTCAGCGGACTGGATGCTTGGGTAGTCGTGAGCCTTGTGCTTGCTGTGGCCTTCGTCCTTACCTTCGAGTTCATCAACGGCTTTCATGACACCGCTAATGCGGTCGCGACGGTCATTTATACCAAAGCCATGGCACCGCATCTGGCAGTGTTCCTGTCCGGGGCATTTAACTTTCTCGGTGTCTTGCTGGGCGGTGTCGGCGTGGCATACGCCATCGTTCACCTGCTCCCGGTCGAGCTGCTGATCAACGTCAACACGGGGCACGGGTTGGCCATGGTGTTCTCGCTGCTGGCGGCGGCGATTACCTGGAACCTCGGCACTTGGTATTTCGGTATTCCGGCCTCCAGTTCACATACCCTGATCGGTTCGATTCTGGGTGTTGGCCTGGCCAACGCAATGATCAACAACATCCCGATGGCTGACGGCATCAACTGGCAGAAAGTGATTGATATCGGTTCATCACTGGTCTTTTCGCCAATCGCCGGCTTTGCCGTTTCAGCGCTGCTGCTACTCGGCCTGAAGTGGTGGCGCCCGCTGTCGAAGATGCACAAAACTCCGGACCAGCGGCGCAAACTCGACGATAAAAAACATCCGCCCTTCTGGAATCGACTGGTGTTGGTGGTTTCTGCCATGACCGTCAGCTTCGTGCACGGCTCCAACGATGGTCAAAAAGGTATCGGCCTGATCATGCTGGTACTGATCGGCATTGTGCCCGCTCAATTCGTTCTTGACCTGAGCAGCACCACCTATCAAATCGAACGTACCCGCGACGCGACATTACATCTCAGCCAGTTCTATCAGCGCAACAACGCAACGCTGGGTGAGTTTTTAGCGCTGGGCAAATCCCAGGACAGCGACCTGCCAGCGAGCTCAAGCTGTAATCCGGAGCAAACCGAGCCCACTATCAACGCCCTGTTGAACACACTCAAAGGGGTAACGGACTACCATTCTCTTTCCGCTGAGAGTCGTATCGAAGTGCGTCGCTACTTACTGTGCATGGACGACACCGCCAGAAAGGTCGGCAAAATTCCTGAGCTGGGTGCGCGTGAAAAGTCAGATCTGGAAAAGCTCCGCAAGGACCTTACGGTCACCACTGAATATGCACCATTCTGGGTAATTTTGGCCGTGGCGCTGGCCTTGGGCTTGGGCACCATGATCGGCTGGAAGCGAGTAGTGCTGACCATAGGCGAGAAAATCGGCAAACAGGGCATGACCTATGCCCAAGGCATGTCGGCCCAAATCACGACGACGCTGGCCATCGGGTTAGCCAACGTATGGGCATTGCCGGTTTCAACGACACACATTCTGTCATCCGGTGTCGCGGGGACCATGGTTGCAAACAAGAGTGGTCTGCAAGGCGGCACCGTCCGCAACATTTTGCTGGCATGGGTTCTGACCTTGCCCGCGACTGTGGCCCTTTCAGCTGGATTATTCTGGCTCGCTTCCAAAGCGCTGGCCTGACCCAGCCTCTGCTTGATCAAGCCTGCCTGCGCATCGCGGGGCAGGCTTGCCTGGGACAACTCGCACCGCCCGCCGGGCGATTCAAACTCCCGAACATCGATTAAAAGCCCCTCCCCAGCCAACGATCTGTGCGCCTCTTAGTTGCGACTAAACGCGATAACTCCCGATCAAGCGAGCAAAACCCTTCAACACCGGGCATCTGGCATCTTGCTCTGCGGACCGAACATCTATTCCAGCCAGTGGTCAACCAAATGGACGACGACAAATCGGAAGGATACCCACTGTGCATATCGCTGACATGACGATGTTCTACGCCCCTGCCAGCGGTGGCGTGCGTACTTATCTCGATGCTAAACATCGTCGGCTGGGGCGCTACCCAGGCGTTCGCCATAGCCTGTTGATTCCGGGGGCCAGCCTGAGCCATAAGGACGGAATTTATAAAGTGCCTGCTCCGGCCGTGCCGTTTGGCAATGGCTACCGATTTCCCCTTCGCTTGGCTCCATGGCGAAAAGTCTTACACGACTTACAACCCGATCTGATTGAAGTTGGTGATCCTTATTTAACGGCTTGGGCAGCGTTAGATGCCCGTCGGCAATTGGACGTCCCCGTCATCGGCTTTTACCACTCCGATTTGCCGTTGTTAGTGAGTAACCGTATCGGAAGTTGGATAGGGACCAACGTCGAAGCTTACGTCAGTAAGCTTTATGGCAACTTCGACCGGGTATTGGCGCCCAGCAGCGTGATGGCCAATAAACTCATCAGTCTGGGCGTGCAAAATGTACATGTTCAGCCATTAGGCGTGGACCTGGTGACGTTTTCCCCGAGCTTGCGCGATCCCCGGGTCAAGGCTGAATTGGGCCTCACTGACGATACCCGTCTTTTGATTTTTGCGGGCCGCGGCTCGCGTGAGAAAAATCTGCCTGTCTTGCTTGATTGCATGAAGCAACTGGGGCGTGGCTATCATTTGTTGCTCGTAGGGTCGCACATGCCAGCGGCCGTTCCGGATAACGTCTCGGTGATTGATCACTTCTGTCCCGCAGGCGAGGTCGCGCGGCTGTTAGCCAGCGCCGACGCGTTGTTACATGCGGGCGACCAAGAGACCTTTGGTTTGGTGATTCTTGAAGCCATGGCCAGCGGAATCCCGGTTGTTGCCGTGGCAGCCGGTGCCTTTACCGAAATCGTGCCGCCCTCTTGCGGAATGCTGTGCGAGCCTGACAACGCGTCGGCCATGGCCAGCGCTGTGCGGGAGTTGTTCAAGCATGGCAGCGTGCAAATGGGTGCCGACGCGCGAAATTATGTCGAGCAACGCTATGCCTGGGACGCGGTTGTCGCCGGGCTACTTCAACACTACCAGGCGGTGCTGGGTACCCGCCCGCCGGTGCTCGCCAATGGTTGAGACAGAACGCAGCGTGCTGCTGGTCTTGCACGACGTGTCGCCCGAAACGTGGCCCGACTATCAACCGTTCGTGGAGGCGGTCGACGCGCTGGGCGCCATTGCGATGACCCTGCTGGTGGTGCCTGATTTTCACAAACGCAATCCGATTGTCACTGACGCCTGGTTTCAACAGGAAATGGAGCGGCGCCTTGGCCGGGGTGATGAACTGGCGCTGCATGGTTATTACCATTGCGACGACAGTCCTGCGCCACGCACTCCACGGGACTACTTCATGCGGCGAATTTTCACCTGGGAGGGCGAGTTTTATTCACTCGATCGCGATCAAGCGCTGACTCGCCTGCACGCCGGCATCCAACTGTTTGCGCGGCTGGATTGGCCGCTACACGGGTTCGTCGCGCCGGCATGGCTCATGAGTCCGGGCACACGCGAGGTGCTGCGGGAACTGCCTTTTTCCTACACCAGCGACCCCCAGCATCTGTTTACGCTGCCGGACTTCAACCCGATAGACGCACCGGGCATTGTCTGGAGCGCCCGCAGCGCTTGGCGTCGTGGAGTGTCGAAACTGGTAGGCGATCGGCTTGAACAAAAATTCCAGACTGCACCTACGATCCGCCTGGGTCTGCACCCGGTGGACATGCGCCATTCGTTCTCTCGAAATTATTGGCTGCAATTGCTGCAACGATTGATCGTGAATGGTCGCACCCCTATGACCAAGGCCGACTGGTTGACCACTCAACTTACCGCAGTGAGAAATGCCGCATGAAAGGCGCCGCCTGGCTTTTGATTGCGTTGCTCACGGCCGTTCTGGTTCCCCTACTGCTGGGAGACAGCGAGACCGTTCAGCGTCTGCGTGAGTTTCCGCCAGGTTTGCTGCTCTGCATGTTCGGCATGGTTCTGCTGGGTTGGGTGCTGAATGCGTTGCGCATGCGGCTGCTGTTAGGTAATGACGTCGGCGACATCAGCCCACTGAAAAGCCTCGGTGTGGTCATGGCCACCGAATTCGCCATTTGTGCCACGCCAGGCGGCAGTGGAGGACCACTGGCCTTGATGGCTCTGCTTTCGCGCAACGGCGTACGACCGGCGAAGAGCAGCGCGGTGTTCGCCACCGATCAGCTAAGCGATTTGCTGTTTTTCCTGTGTGCGCTGCTGGGTGTGCTGTTCTACGCACTGTTCCACAGGTTAAGTCAGCGCCTGGAGTCGATGCTTGGCGTAAGTGCGGCGCTGATCCTGGGTGGGCTTTGCCTGTGCCTCGGCCTGGGCCGCTATTATCGGCCAATCATCAGGTTTAACGGCTATGTGCTCAAGCGCCTGGGCAGCAAGGCCTTCACGCGACGACGCTGGGCGCGAAAACTGCTGCACTTTCGCAATGCGCTGGTCGATACCCTGAAAATGCCCCGACAGAAGCTGCTGAAGGTGTTCTTGCTGACGTGCTTGCATTGGGCGCTACGTTACAGCGTGTTGTACCTGGCGCTGCATGGACTGGGCGCTGAGGTGCAGTGGGCATGGAGTTTTTTAGTCCAGATCCTGTCGCTGAGTGCGGGGCAATTGAGCTTGTTACCGGGGGGCGCTGGTGCTGCTGAATTAACCTCTGCCGCGTTACTGGCGCCCATGGTCGGTAGCTCCACGGCCGCAGCGGCCATCGTGATTTGGCGCCTGGTGACCTATTATTTTTATTTGATTGTGGGTGGGCCGGTATTTTTGCTGCTGGTGGGCCGACCGCTGCTTAACAAGCTGATGCGTTTCAAGGAAGCCTGACGGGTCATTTAATTTCAGGTTTTTCCGGCGTTGGAGTGCCCTGCAACTCCTGCCATAACTGTGCTGCACCCTCAAACTCAGTACCGTCATCGGGGGTCATTTCTTCCGGATCGTAACGGCTCAAACAGCCCTCGCCCAAAGTAGGCGGCGCGCTTGAGGTGGCTTTATCGAGTGGGTTGGTCATGTGGCAATCTCTGTAGGAGGTCGCCCTTCGTCCAGACGCCTCGCTGTCGCGCAGCAAACACAAAACCTGTAGGATCGTTGCTATTGCATGCTGTCAGGCGCTTTCTTGACTACCTTGGGATTTGAGTTGCCCCAGACCGTATAAAGGTCGGCTAATAGAGCCCCGTGTGCGTTTTCTATTTCCTGTTGCGTTATTGTCTCGTCGCCTTGTTGCCCAAACAGTACAACTTCATCGTCAGGCTGAATGCCAGCGACGTCAGTAACATCCACCATAATAGTGTTCATTGATGCGCGTCCCATGACTGGTACTTTATGGCCGCGAATCAACACGTGGGTCTTATTGCTGAGAGACACTGAATAACCGTCCGAATAACCCACCGGGATATTTGCCAGCAGCGAGTCTCGTTTAAGGGTCAATGTGCGGTTGTAGCCGACGGTGTTGCCTTTGGGGAAATGGTTGACGGCAGCAACACGGGATTTGAATTGCATGACTCGGCGATATTCGCTATGCCCTTGGGGTACATCCCCGAACAGCGCTCCACCGGGGCGCACCGCATCAAGGTGGGATTCTGGAAGTTCAAGGGTCGAGAATGAATTCGCTGCATGCAACAGCAACGACTTTCTATCTAGCCCCGCCTTTTGAACCACCTGTGCTGCCTGCGCATTGAACGTTTTCAAGCCAGCGACAACATCAGCCCGATCCTCGACGGGGAAGTGGGTCATGATACCTGCCACTTTCAGTGAGGGCAGGGAAGCTATTGCAAGTGCATCGTCCATTCCCTGGGTCGTTGCCAGCTCCAGACCGTTGCGCGACATGCCAGCGGAGTTGAGGGCCAAGTGAACGTTTAGTATTCTTTTTTTGCCCTCGGCGATGTCAGCCATCTTCTTTGCCAACGGCAGATTACCCGCCAGTTCCTCAACGTCATCTTGCATTGCAGCATCGATTTCCATGGGGGACGCCGTTCGTAAGCGCATCAGGCGGCCCGTGAAACCACCTGCCCTGACCGCCCGCAGTTCCTGATTACTTGTCACGCCGATACAGGTGATGCCCTCTTTTATAACGACGGGAAGCGCTATAGACAGACCGTGTCCATAAGCATCGGCCTTGAGCACCGCACACACAGTTGAGGTGTCGGCCACCTGTTTACGCAGTGTCCGAATATTATGGGTTAGGGCGTCTGTATCGATTTCCAGCCACGCGTTGGCTGCAATGTTTTTTTCTTCCGGCTCGGTAGCCGTTAAACCTGGGGCCGCCGTGATGAGAGAGGCGGAAAAAAGCAACGTAGTTGTTAATAACGCTTTAGTGAATGATGCCAATGCCATGCCGATCCCTCGCATTTGTAATCCGTTGCATTCGAGTAAACGAAAGTGGAAATTGTTTCGTGACACGGACAGTGGCAGTGAGTGGCCGCGTGGTACGCATTTCATCACACTTTGAAAAGGGGGCCAGCAGAAGTGTATTAGTTTTGGTTTCAGTACAAGTTTGTTAACTCAACCTCGCCCAGCTGCCCGCCATACGGCCCGAAACTGTGCTCGACGAAATGTCGGCTGCCGTCGGCGTTGACGATCAATGCGCTGCTTGCACGGGTGCCGTAGGTGGGGCTGGCGATGAAGACGCTGGACAGCAGAGTCTCAGTTGCCAGCCCAACGCCGGTATCCGGAAGCTCAGCCACGGGCGCGGTTTGCGGATCGCGCAATAATCGCAACAACTCCGACGGTTGCGGGTCGTCCAAGGCTGCGGTCAGTGCCGCTTTGGCCCTCAACAGCTTTGGCCACGGTGTATCCAGTCCCGCATTCGAAAGGCCATAAACACCGGCCTTCAGCCGCTGCGGCTGCGGATCGACGGCACTCAGGTAGTACAGCGAATCAGCCGTTCCCAACAGTAGATTGAAGCCGCCGTATTCCCCCGCCCGACCCGCGACCTCTGCCAGATAATCCTCAACCGGCTGCTCAGCCGTTAGCTCTTTATCATTTAAGAAGCGTGCGACCAACTCGCCCCGTGAGCGTCGTCCCAAGGGATGATTCGGGTCGCGGATATTGGTCAGCGCTGCAAATCGCCCGTGGCTACCGACGCCCAGCCACGTGCCGCCTGCTTCCAGGTCACGCCCGGCATACACCCCCGGTGCGTCCAGCCACTCGGCCAAGGGTGACGTCGGGCGCGCATAAAACTCATCGCGATTGGCCGCGACGATCAAGGGGTAGCGATGGGTAGGGCGCCAAGCGAAAACAATCAGGCACATGCGGGGCTCCTTTTTTCTCTCACTTTACCGCAGTTCTCACGGACATCCATTGCCCACCGGTAGAGGTGAGGGCCGTGCTTCCGTTACCATGGCGGACTGATTTCGGGGGCACCCATGGAATTTCTACTTTATTTGCTGTTGGGCGCCTGTGCTGGCGTGCTCGCAGGGTTATTTGGCGTGGGCGGCGGAATCATCATTGTGCCGGTGCTGGTTTACAGTTTCACCGCGCAGGGCTTCGATCCGTCAATATTGACTCACTTGGCGGTCGGCACATCGCTTGCGACCATTATTTTTACTTCGATCAACGCCGTGCGTGAACATCACCGCCTCGGTGCCGTTCGATGGGCCATTTTCATCTGGATGACCCTGGGGATTCTCATCGGTGCCGGTTTCGGTGCATTGACCGCCAGGGCTATCGCCGGTCCGCACCTGCAAAAAATCATCGGCGTGTTCGCGATACTGGTGTCCTTGCAGCTGCTGGCCGAGTTCAAGCCCAAGGCCAGCCGTGGTGTACCGGGTAAACCTGGCCTGACCTTGGCCGGCGCCTTTCTGGGTTGGGCCTCGGCAATTTTTGGCATCGGTGGCGGGTCATTGACTGTGCCGTTTCTGCTATGGCGCAGCGTGCCCATGCGGCAGGCAGTGGCCACGTCGTCGGCCTGTGGGCTGCCGATAGCGGTGGCCAGCGCGCTAAGTTTCATGATTCTGGGTTGGCATGATCCACTGTTGCCCGTTCACAGTCTGGGCTTTATTTATCTGCCAGCATTGCTGGGGATTGCCCTGACCAGTATGTTTTTTGCGCGCTTTGGCGCGCGGTTGGCGCATAAACTGTCGCCACGCTTGTTGACACGATTGTTCGCCGCGCTGTTGATGTGCGTGGGTATAAGTTTTCTGGTTCAGTAGCTCTGGTGACCTGGAGCGTTCTAATTGAGGAGTTGCAATGCTGCCTTACCCGCAGATTGATCCGGTTGCGTTGGCCATTGGTCCGCTGAAAATTCACTGGTACGGCTTGATGTACCTGATCGGAATCGGTGGTGCATGGTTACTCGCCTCACGCCGCATGAACCGTTTCGATCCGACCTGGACCAAGGAAAAGCTCTCCGACCTGATCTTCTGGCTGGCCATGGGCGTGATTGTCGGTGGGCGACTGGGCTACGTGCTGTTCTACGACCTGAGCGCGTACATCGCCAACCCCCTGCTGATATTTGAGGTGTGGAAAGGCGGCATGGCGTTCCACGGCGGCTTTATCGGCGTGATGATCGCCGCCTGGTGGTTCGGCAAGCGCAATGGAAAATCCTTCTTCCAATTGATGGACTTTGTTGCGCCAATGGTGCCGATTGGCTTGGGTGCAGGGCGCATTGGTAACTTCATCAACGCTGAGTTGTGGGGCAAGCCGACCGATCTGCCGTG
>NZ_JAQGNX010000068.1 GCF_028293835.1 Pseudomonas sp. | reverse complement strand
GGCTATTTTTCGGCGGGCAGTCTGCCTGCAACCTTTTTGAGTGTTGATCCGTGAGTGATTTGAGTCATATCCGCAATTTCTCCATCATCGCCCACATTGACCATGGCAAGTCGACGCTGGCCGACCGCTTCATTCAAATGTGCGGCGGCTTGTCCGAGCGCGAGATGGAAGCCCAGGTCCTCGATTCCATGGACCTGGAACGCGAACGCGGCATCACCATCAAAGCTCACAGCGTCACCCTGTATTACAAAGCGCTGGACGGCAAAACCTATCAGCTGAACTTCATCGACACCCCAGGCCACGTGGACTTCACATACGAAGTCAGCCGTTCCCTGGCCGCCTGCGAAGGCGCGCTGCTGGTAGTCGATGCCGGTCAAGGGGTCGAAGCTCAGTCCGTCGCCAACTGCTACACCGCTATCGAGCAAGGCCTCGAGGTCATGCCGGTACTGAACAAAATCGACTTGCCGCAGGCCGATCCTGACCGCGTCAAGGAAGAGATCGAAAAGATCATCGGCATTGATGCCACCGACGCAGTTGCCTGCTCGGCCAAGACCGGGCTCGGCGTTGACGAAGTGCTGGAGCGTCTGGTTCACACCATTCCTGCTCCTACCGGCGATATCGAAGCGCCGCTGCAAGCGCTGATCATCGATTCCTGGTTCGACAACTACCTTGGCGTTGTCTCGCTGGTGCGAGTGCGCAACGGTCGTGTGCGCAAAGGCGACAAGATTCTGGTGAAATCCACCGGCAAAATGCACCTGGTGGACAGCGTGGGTGTGTTCTCGCCCAAGCACACACAGACCGTTGATCTGAAAGCTGGCGAAGTAGGCTTCATCATTGCCGGCATCAAAGACATTCACGGCGCCCCGGTTGGCGACACACTGACCCTGAGCACAACGCCTGATGTAGACGTATTGCCAGGCTTCAAGCGTGTGCAGCCCCAGGTTTATGCCGGTTTGTTCCCGGTCAGCTCGGACGACTTTGAAGACTTCCGCGAAGCCCTGCAAAAGCTGACGTTGAATGACTCATCCCTGCAATACGCACCGGAAAGCTCCGACGCACTGGGCTTTGGCTTCCGTTGCGGCTTCCTCGGCATGCTCCACATGGAGATCATCCAGGAGCGCCTGGAGCGTGAATACGACCTGGATCTGATCACCACAGCGCCCACGGTAATTTTTGAATTATTGTTGAAGACCGGCGAAACAATCCTGGTCGACAACCCGTCCAAGCTTCCTGACCAGTCAACGATCGAGGACATGCGCGAGCCGATCGTACGGGCAAATATTCTTGTGCCCCAAGAGCACCTGGGCAACGTCATTACGCTGTGCATCGAGAAACGCGGTGTACAACATGACATGTTGTTCCTTGGCACGCAGGTGCAAGTGACCTACGACTTGCCGATGAACGAAGTGGTTTTGGACTTCTTCGACCGTCTCAAGTCGGTGAGCCGTGGTTATGCGTCTCTGGATTACCATTTCAATCGTTACCAGTCTGCAAACCTGGTCAAGCTTGATGTCTTGATCAATGGTGAAAAAGTCGACGCCCTCGCGTTGATCGTGCATCGTGACAACGCGAACTTTAAAGGTCGCGCGCTGACCGAAAAAATGAAAGAACTGATCCCGCGGCAGATGTTCGACGTGGCAATCCAGGCCGCCATTGGTGGTCAGGTTGTGGCGCGTACAACCGTCAAGGCGCTCAGAAAGAACGTACTGGCCAAGTGTTACGGCGGCGATGTCAGCCGTAAGCGTAAATTGCTCGAGAAGCAAAAGGCCGGTAAAAAACGCATGAAGCAAGTGGGTAATGTGGAAATTCCACAAGAAGCCTTCCTTGCAGTGCTCAGGTTGGATAGTTAGGTCCTATGTCACTAAATTTCCCGCTGTTGTTGGTCATCGCCGTTTTCGTATGCGGTCTGCTTGCCTTGCTCGATCTGGCCGTCCTGGCGCCACGCCGGCGTACTGCCATATCGACTTATCAGGGCAACGTCAGCCAGCCGGACGTCGCCGTCGTCGAGCGATTGAACAAAGAGCCATTGCTGGTTGAATACGGCAAATCGTTTTTTCCGGTGTTGTTCATCGTGCTGATCCTGCGCTCGTTTCTGGTTGAGCCTTTTCAGATTCCGTCGGGATCGATGAAGCCAACGCTGGATGTGGGTGATTTCATTCTGGTGAACAAATTTTCCTACGGGATCCGCTTGCCAGTGCTGGATCAGAAAGTGATTCAAATCGGCGACCCGCAGCGCGGCGATGTCATGGTGTTTCGCTACCCAAGCGACCCGAGCGTCAACTACATCAAGCGTGTAGTCGGCTTGCCGGGTGACCGGATTCGCTACACCAACGACAAACGATTGTTCGTCAATGGTGAGTTAGTGGCCAAGCAACTGATCGGCTCAGAGCCCGGTACCTTGGGGAGCGCTGAGTTGTATCAAGAAAAGCTGGGCGAGGTAGAACACCAGATTCGTCAGGAAATGACCCGCTACCGCGCGGCACCCGACCATGAATGGACGGTGCCAGCCGCGCACTATTTCATGATGGGTGACAACCGCGACAACTCCAACGACAGCCGTTTCTGGGATGATCCCAATATTCCAAAAGATGAATTGGGCATGGTCCCCGACAAGAACATTGTCGGCAAAGCGTTCGCTGTCTGGATGAGCTGGCCTGAGCCGAAATTGAGCCACCTGCCTAATTTTTCCCGGGTAGGTCTGATCAAGTAGCCAAATACGGCGCTGTTGCCCAACAGCGCCGTATGTCATTTGGGCTGGCTTGAAACGCTGGCAACGGAACAACAACCCCGCTGGCAAATAGAGCAGCTACGCTTGAGGTCGACCATGACATACGCCGGTTCGCAAAAAGGCTTGTCGTTATTTGGGTGGCTGCTGACGTTGGCGTTGGTCGCTTTTGTAGCCAGCACGGCGTTCAAAGTGATTCCGCATTACCTCGACTATATGTCGATGAAGAAAATTATCAGCTCGGTCGAAACCGACAAAACGCTGGGGATTACGACAGTCAGCGAGTTTTATGAGCATGTCAGTAAAGGCATGCAGGTCAACAGCATTCGGGATGTGGATTTGAACAAGGCGTTAAGTGTGACGGCGGAGAGCAACAGGTTCCTCGCCCATTTGAAATACGAAGAGCGCGAACCCCTGATCCAGAATATTGATCTGGTGATGAAGTTTGACCAGGAATTCAGCGTGGCTAAACCGTGAGCGTATCTCTGAATCGCCTTGAGCGTCAGCTCGGCTACACGTTTAAAGATCAGGAACTGATGGTTCTGGCCCTGACGCACCGCAGTTTTGCCGGGCGTAACAACGAGCGCCTGGAGTTTCTCGGCGATGCCATCTTGAACTTCGTTGCCGGGGAAGCCTTGTTCGATCGCTTCCCTCTGGCGCGAGAAGGTCAATTGTCGCGCCTTCGGGCGCGACTGGTGAAAGGCGAAACGTTGGCAGTGCTGGCCCGTGGTTTCGACCTGGGTGAGTACCTGCGTCTGGGTTCCGGTGAATTGAAAAGCGGTGGTTTCCGTCGCGAGTCGATTTTGGCCGACGCCCTTGAAGCGCTGATCGGTGCGATCTATCTGGATGCAGGCATGGACATGGCGCGTGAGCGCGTATTGGCCTGGCTGACCACGGAGTTCGACAGCTTGACGCTGGTCGATACCAACAAAGATCCGAAAACCCGGCTGCAAGAGTTCTTGCAGTCGCGCGCCTGTGATCTGCCACGTTACGAAGTGGTGGATATCCAGGGCGAACCGCACTGCCGAATGTTTTTCGTCGAGTGTGAGATCACCTTATTGAATGAAAAAAGCCGTGGTCAGGGTGTCAGCCGTCGTATTGCCGAACAGGTAGCAGCGGCCGCAGCACTCATTGCCCTCGGCGTGGAGAACGGCAATGACTGATTCAACTGCAACACGCTGTGGCTACGTTGCCATTGTTGGCCGGCCAAACGTGGGCAAGTCCACGCTGCTGAACCACATCCTTGGACAAAAGCTGGCGATTACATCCCGCAAGCCGCAGACCACTCGTCACAACATGCTCGGCATCAAAACCGAAGGCCCGATTCAAGCGGTCTACGTCGATACCCCCGGCATGCACAAGAACGGCGAGAAAGCGCTGAACCGCTACATGAACAAAACCGCTTCGGCTGCGTTGAAAGACGTCGACGTAGTGATTTTCGTGGTGGACCGCACCCGCTGGACTGACGAAGACCAAATGGTCCTCGAGCGTGTGCAGTACGTGCAGGGCCCGTTGATTATTGCGATCAACAAAACTGACCGCCTTGAAGACAAAGCCGCGCTGATGCCGCACCTGGAATGGTTGCAGGGACAACTGCCGAACGCGCAGATCGTGCCGATTTCAGCGCAGCAAGGCCACAACCTTGAAGCGTTGGAAGGCTTGATCGCCGCGCATTTGCCGGAAAATGAGCACTTTTTCCCGGAAGATCAAATCACCGACCGCAGCAGCCGATTCCTCGCCGCTGAACTGGTTCGTGAAAAAATCATGCGCCAGCTCGGTGCTGAGCTTCCGTATCAGATCACCGTAGAAATTGAGCAATTCAAGCAGCAGGGTAAAACGCTGCACATTCATGCGCTGATCCTGGTAGAGCGTGACGGTCAGAAGAAAATTATCATTGGCGACAAGGGTGAGCGGATCAAGCGCATCGGTACCGACGCGCGCCGTGATATGGAGCTGTTGTTCGACTCCAAAGTCATGCTCAACCTGTGGGTCAAGGTCAAAGGCGGCTGGTCCGATGACGAACGCGCCCTGCGCTCGTTGGGTTACGGCGACCTGTAAGCTACGCAACGCGGTGTGGGGGGCGCCTGTCGGTCCTCATGCCGCTGAACACCGTTCGTACCCGCTACGCTCCCCATTGTTGCTGCACTCTGTGAGCCTGCCTTAACGATGAGCACGCCAACCGGCCAACTCGCTTATGTGCTGCACAGCCGGGCGTACCGCGAAAGCAGCGCACTGGTCGACTTCCTCACGCCTCAAGGCTTACTCCGCGCCGTGTTGCGCAGCGCACGGGGCAAGGCTGGCACGTTGGCCCGACCTTTCGTTCCCCTGGAAGTCGAGTTTCGTGGTCGCGGCGAACTGAAAAATGTCGGGCGCATGGAGAGCTCCGGTCTGTCGACCTGGCTCATCGGCGAAGCGTTGTTCAGCGGTCTTTATCTAAATGAACTGCTGATCCGCCTGCTGCCCCCTGAAGTTCCGCATCCGGCTGTTTTCGATCACTATGCCGCCACGTTGTTGGCTTTGGCTGAAGGTCGCCCGCTGGAACCGTTGCTGCGCTCTTTCGAATGGCGCCTTCTGGATGACCTGGGCTACGGTTTTGATCTGGATGCCGATATCAACGGCGAACCGGTGGCAGCCGACGGCATGTATCGCTTGCAAGTGGATGCCGGGCTGGAGCGCGTCTGGTTGTTGCAACCGGGGGTGTTTCAAGGCGTCGAACTGTTGGCCATGGCAGAAGCCGACTGGAGTGCACCGGGAGCATTGGCAGCCGCTAAACGACTGATGCGCCAGGCGCTGGCCGTGCATCTGGGCGGTCGGCCTTTGGTCAGTCGCGAACTGTTTCGCAAGCCGTGAGCACGCTTTATGCTGCCCCGGTCCGTTTCAATCACCTTGACAGGAGACATCCGTGAACCAAAGCACTCGCATTCTTCTCGGCGTAAACATCGACCATGTGGCCACCTTGCGTCAGGCCCGCGGCACCCGCTACCCAGACCCGGTGAAGGCCGCGCTGGATGCCGAAGAGGCTGGCGCTGACGGGATCACCGTGCATTTGCGCGAAGACCGTCGGCACATTCAGGAACGTGACGTGTTGTTGCTCAAGGAGGTGCTGCAGACCCGCATGAACTTTGAAATGGGCGTGACGGAGGAGATGCTCGCGTTTGCCGAGCGTCTGCGCCCCGAGCACGTTTGCCTGGTCCCGGAAACACGCCAGGAATTGACCACTGAAGGCGGACTGGACGTTGCCGGGCAGGAAGCCCGAATCAAGGCCGCCGTGGACCGTCTGGCGAAAGTCGGCTGTGAAGTGTCGCTGTTCATCGATCCCGATGAACGCCAGATCGCCGCCTCCAAGCGCATCGGCGCACCGGCCGTTGAGCTGCATACCGGCCGTTACGCCGATGCGCAAACTCCCAGCGAAGTCGCGGAGGAATTAAAGCGTATCGCCGACGGTGTGGCCTTCGGCATAGGCCAAGGCCTGATCGTCAACGCCGGTCACGGTTTGCACTACCACAACGTCGAAGCAGTCGCGGCTATTCGAGGTATCAACGAACTGAACATCGGCCACGCGCTGGTGGCCCATGCGCTGTTTGTAGGTTTCAAATCCGCCGTGGCAGAAATGAAAGCGCTGATCCTGGCGGCTGCTACCCAGGGCTGATCAACAAGCGCCTCGCCCTGTAGGAGCCGCCGCAGGCTGCGATTGAGCGAGAAGTGGTCGCGCTACGACGGTAATAATATTGCTATCGCAGCCTTCGGCAGCTCCTACAGGCGAGCTTTTAAGGCTTGCGCGCCACGATCACTGCCCGCATTGGCGCGGGCAAGCCCTCAACCGTTCGGCTGTGATCCGCCGGATCGAGGTAATCGCTCAGTGAATTAAAGCGCATCCATTCGGTACCGCGCTGTTCCTCCACCGTGGTGGTGCTGACATCGACACAGTGCACGTCCACAAATCCCGCACGCCGCAGCCACAGCTCAAGCGCGGGCACTGATGGCAGGAACCAGACGTTGCGCATCTGCGCGTAACGATCCTCAGGCACCAGTACCTGCTGCACATCGCCTTCAACCACCAATGTCTCCAGAACCAGTTCGCCACCTTTGACCAAGCAGTCTTTCAAGGCCAGTAAATGGTCGATGGGAGAACGACGGTGATAGAGCACGCCCATGGAAAACACGGTATCAAAGCCTTCGAGATTGGCAGGCAGGTCTTCCAGGGTAAACGGCAAATGCCAAGCGGGCAGGTCGGGCAAAAATCGCTGCATGGCTTGGAATTGGCAGAAAAACAGCCAGTTCGGATCAACCCCGATCACACTGTCGGCCCCCGCGCCGAGCATGCGCCACTGGTAGTAACCGTTGCCGCAGCCGATGTCCAGCACCCGTTTGCCTTGCAAATTCAGGTGCGGCGATACCCGGGACCATTTCCAGTCCGAACGCCATTCGGTGTCGATATGCACACCGAATACGTCGAACGGGCCTTTTCGCCACGGCGACAACCCCATCAGTGCAGTGCGCAGTTGCGCGACAGTGTCGGCATCGCAATCGCAATCGTTATCAAGAGCAAGGGTGAAGCTTTCGGCCAGATCGATACGGGTCGGCGTCAGCAGCGGCAGGGCGTCCAGCGCGCCTTGCCAACGCTCAAGGTCGCCATGGCTTTTATCCATCTTGGCATCAAGTTGCGCTTGCAGGCCGTTGGCCCACTCAGCCAAGGGAGTGCCCGCCAAGCGGCGGACCAGTGGAGCGAGATCAATCATGGCAGGGCAATCAACGAGGCAAAGTTAAGGCATTGGAACCACGGCACCACTTTTGAGAACCCGGCCGCCAGCAGGCGATCCCGATGTTCTTCAAGGCTGTCAGGTTTCATGACGTTTTCGATGGCGCTGCGCTTCTGGGCAATCTCCAGTTCGCTGTAGCCGTTGGCGCGCTTGAAGGCGACGTGTAAATCCGTGAGCAGCGCATGTTCCTGTTCATCGTTGAAACGCAGCTTTTCCGAGAGAATCAGGGCGCCGCCCGGCACCAGCGCCTGATGCACTCGCCCTAGCAACGCTAGGCGCTGTTCGGGAGCAATGAACTGCAGCGTGAAATTCAGCGCCACTACGGACGCGGGCTGGAACTGCAACGCAAGAATGTCGCCTTCGACCACCTCGACCGGCAACAACTCCTGAAACATCGAGTCCTGCGCCTTGAGGTATTCACGGCAGCGCTCGACCATTGCTGCGGAGTTATCCACAGCGATCACGCGGCAACCTTCGCTGCGCACGTGACGGCGCAGCGATTGGGTCACCGCGCCAAGTGAACTGCCAAGGTCATAAAGAACGCTGTTGGGTTGCGCGAATTGCGCTGCAAGCACGCCGAGGTTTTCAACAATGGTTGGATAACCGGGCACCGAGCGCTTAATCATGTCCGGAAAAACACGCACCACGTCTTCGTTAAAGGCGAAGTCCGGCACCTGATCCAGGGGCTGGGCGAAAATGCGGTCGGGTTCTTTGCTCACGGCGATTCCGGCGATTATCAGAAAGGGCGGCATTTTAGCCGGGTTGTGAAGGGGGTGCACTCTTGTAAGAGCATCGCCATCGGACGAGCGGGCAAAATAGTCGTCAAACCTGTCATTTCTGACAGTAGACCGCCTAATAGAGTCCTTTTAAGCTTAAGCCATCACGACAACGCTGGTGTTCAGGGAGAACAGTAATGGGCCTCAATATAGGGTCGACAGATGCAGATCTAAAATCACTGATTGATAAGATTGAGAAGGTCAATCTGAGCGGGGGCGAGGACGTCTCGGTAGTAACAATCTCCGAGTTCCAAGATATTAGGGATAAGGCAGACTTGGAAATAGCCAAAGTCACCTATCCATCAGTTGTCGAAGGCTTGGCGACCACACAGAAATTGGCTGACGAACTTGTAGAGGCTTTGCAAAGGCTCGCGTTGGCGGCAAGAAAGAGCAAATTGAAGGTGTCCACAAGTAAATTTTCTTCTACAACTGCGGACCCTGCCACAGAGGCTGAGAATCTGGCTAAAAAAACCCAGCTAACGGCGCTCAAACGTGCGATTGAGTTTCAACTGACTTACGCCGTCATGGGCTATAAATCCAGCGTTGAGATGCTTTGATGTAAGCGTCGATCAATTCACCGTCACTGCACAATCAAAGGTCTTCATGGGGGCCACTTCTGGCGCCCACGGCTGTTGATAAACCATCAACAGGCGGCCAGTCCCGGCATTTGCCGCCTGATAGCGCCAGGTCGATTGCCCGGCGCTGCCCACTAGGCCAGCGTCTTCCGGGTTGCTGTACACCTCCGGGCCCAAGCTGCGCAAAACACCGGGGGCGGGATTTTGCACCGCCCAGCGATAGCCGGTTTCGGGAGTGCTGGGCAGGGTCAACAGCACGGTTTGCCCGGCTTTCAGTTTCAGCGGGCAATCGCCTTGTTTATCCAGGGCAACGAGTTGTCGTGGTTGTTGCGCACAAGCGGCAAGCAGGGCGAGGCTCAAGGGGACGAGCAAGCGGGCAGCAGTCATGGAGGCTCCAGTCGTAGACAGACGACTGAGAGCATAGCCCTTTCGCCAACAAGTTGGCTCCTACAGGAGGGTGAACGCGCATATCTGTGTAGGAGCCAACTTGTTGGCGAAGCATTAAAGCCTAGAACAAGATCTTCGCCACATCGGAAAACCGTTTGGCGAAATGCACGGTGATGCCTTCTTTAAGGTATTCCGGCAGCTCGTCGAAGTTGCCACGGTTAGGTTCCGGCAGAATCAGTTCATGGATCTTCTGCCGGCGAGCCGCGATGACTTTCTCGCGCACGCCGCCAATCGGCAGTACATGCCCAGTCAGCGTCAGCTCTCCAGTCATGGCCACGCCTTTCTTCGGCGCCTGGTTGCGTGCCAATGACAGCAGGGCACTGGCCATGGTCACGCCTGCGCTCGGGCCATCTTTGGGCGTGGCGCCTTCAGGCACGTGCAAGTGCACGAACGCTTCATCGAAGAAACGCGGGTCGCCACCAAACTGCGCAAGATTGGCACTCACGTAGCTGTAAGCGATTTCCGCAGACTCCTTCATCACATCGCCCAATTGCCCAGTGAGTTTAAAGCCGCGATTAAGCGTGTGGATGCGGGTCGCTTCGATCGGCAATGTCGCGCCGCCCATGCTGGTCCAGGCCAGGCCGGTGATAACCCCCGTGCCCGACAGCACCTGTTCGTTACGGAAAACCACGGTCCCAAGGGACGCTTCCAGGTCTTTCGGACCGAGCTTGATGACCTGCTCCGGGTTGTCGATCAGCTTGACTACCGCCTTACGCACTAATTTGCCCAGCTGTTTCTCCAGTTGCCGAACACCGGCCTCCCGGGCATAGCCATCAATCACCTGACGCAGGGCGGTGTCGCTGATGGACAGGCTGTTCTTCGACACGCCAGCCTTGTTCAACTGCTTGGGCCACAAGTGACGCTTGGCAATAGCGAGTTTTTCTTCGGTGATGTAACCGGACAAGCGAATCACTTCCATCCGGTCCAATAGCGGGCCGGGGATCGAGTCCAGGGTGTTGGCGGTGCACACAAACAGCACTTTCGACAGGTCCAGACGCAGATCCAGGTAGTGATCGAGGAATTCCACGTTCTGTTCCGGATCGAGGGTTTCCAGCAGCGCCTAGGCGGGGTCAACCTGATAGCTCTGGCCCATCTTGTAGATCTCGTCGAGCATGATCACCGGGTTCATCACTTCCATATCTTTCAGCGCCTGAACCAGCTTGCCTGGTTGTGCGCCGATGTAGGTGCGACGGTGGCCTTTGATCTCTGCTTCGTCGCGCATGCCGCCGACGCTGAAGCGGTAGAAAGGCCGCCCCAGGGATTCGGCAATCGAACGACCAACGCTGGTTTTACCCACGCCTGGCGGCCCGACCAGCAGCACGATGGAACCGCTGATCTCGCCCTTATAAGCGCCTACCGCAAGAAACTCTAGAATCCGGCTCTTGATGTCGTCCAGCCCTGCATGGTGCTGATCGAGCACTTTGCGCGCGTGCTTGAGGTCGAGCTTGTCCTTGCCGTATACGCCCCACGGCACCGAGCTGGCCCAGTCCAGGTAGTTTCGGGTGACGGCATATTCCGGCGAACCGGTCTCGAGAATCGAGAGTTTGCTTATCTCCTCGTCAATGCGCTTGCGCGCTTGAGGCGGCAGGGTCTTGCCTTCCAGACGCTGTTCGAACTGTTCGATGTCGGCGCTGCGGTCGTCTTTGCTCAGCCCCAGCTCTTGCTGAATGACCTTAAGTTGTTCCTTGAGGAAGAACTCGCGCTGATGCTCGCCGATTTTGCGGTTCACTTCAGCGGATATTTCTTTTTGTAGCCGCGCGACTTCAACTTCTTTACGCAGCATCGGCAGGACTTTTTCCATGCGTTTGAGCATGGGCACGCAATCGAGCACTTCCTGCAATTCAACGCCGGTGGCCGAGGTCAGCGCGGCAGCGAAATCGGTCAGTGGCGAAGGATCGTTGGGGCTGAAGCGGTTCAGGTAGTTCTTCAGCTCTTCGCTGTAGAGCGGATTGAGCGGCAGCAGTTCTTTAATCGCGTTGATCAGGGCCATGCCGTAAGCCTTGACCTCATCGGTTGGCTCAACCGGCGTCTGCGGGTATTCGACCTCCACCAGATACGGCGGGCGATGATGTTTCAGCCAGGTACGAATGCGCACGCGGCTCAGGCCTTGGGCAACGAATTGCAGCTTGCCGTTTTCGCGGCTGGCGTGATGCACCTTTACCAACGTGCCGTATTCCGGCAGGGCGTCGGTGTCGAAATGGCGGGTGTCGTCGGGTGGCGTGTCCATGAAGAACAGCGCCAGGGAATGGTGGTCGGATTTGCTCACCAGCTCAAGGGTCTCGGCCCAAGGCTCTTCGTTGACAATCACCGGCAGCACTTGGGCCGGGAAGAACGGACGGTTGTGAATCGGAATGATGTAAACCTTGTCCGGGAGGTTCTGCCCCGGCAAGGCCAGGCTGGTGCTTGGACTAGAGGCTACTTCGTGTTCTGCATTAACGTCGTCTGACACAGTCGCTGAGTCGGTGTGCTGGTCGCTCATGGGGCACCTGCATAATTGAATATGCTGTTTAGATGGGGTATGGCAGAGCGCGTTTCAATGGCGCCGACAAATAGATTGATCACAGCTTAGGTTGCGCAGCGCCTGCACGGGATTGTCTGCAACCAATAAAAAAGGCGGTTACCTCTCGGTAGCCGCCTTTTTATTTACCCCTCGTGCGAATCAGTCCGGCAGTTTGAATGCCAGGATGTAATCGCCTTGTTTAGTCCCCAGTGAACCGTGACCGCCGGCCATGACTAGCACGTATTGCTTGCCGTTCTTGCCGGTGTACGTCATTGGTGTGGTCTGGCCGCCCGCAGGCAGGCGACCTTCCCACAGTTGCTTACCGTTACGAACATCGTAGGCACGCAGGTACTGGTCGAGGGTTGCGCTGAGGAAGGCTACGCCACCTTTGGTGATGAAAGTCCCGCCCAGACTGGGTACACCCATGGTCAACGGCATCGGAATTGGCGAGCTGTCACGCACGGTGCCGTTCTTGTGTTTCCAAATGGTGGTGTGATTGGTCAAGTCCACCGCCGCAACATAACCCCACGCTGGCGCTTGGCATGGCAAGCCCAGTGGCGACAGCATCGCTTCGAGGATCACGCCATACGGCGCGCCTTTGTTGGGCTGCACGCCTTGGGTTTCACTCTTGCGGCCTGGGCCACCGGCAACGTCAGCGGCCGGCACCAATCGCGATTTAAACGCCATGTAGTCCGGGTTCACGAAAGCGATCTGACGCACTGGATCAACCGAAATACCGCCCCAGTCGAACACGCCAAAGTTGCCGGGATAAACGATCGAGCCTTGCAGTGATGGCGGCGTAAACGGGCCGTCATAACGCAGTGACTTGAAGTCGATACGGCACAGCATCTGATCAAACGGAGTCACGCCCCACATGTCGCGTTCTTTAAGCGGCGGTGGCATGAAGTTCAGGTCCGATTTAGGCTGAGTCGGCGACGTGTGATCGCCAGCAACCGCGCCTTGTGGCACCTGAATTTCGTTAATCGGAACCACAGGCTTACCGTTGGTACGGTCCAACACATAGATGCTGCCCTGCTTGGTCGAAGCCAGTACCGATTGCTTCATGCCGCTGGCGGTTTTGATGTCCATTAACGTTGGCTGGCCGCCCACGTCCATGTCCCACAGGTCATGGTGAGTGAACTGGAAGGTCCAGCGCACGTGTCCGCTGTTGATGTCCAGGGCGGTCAAGCCAGCGCTGTATTTCTCTGACTCAGGGGTGCGATTGCCGCCCCATTGGTCAGGCATCTGGTTGCCCATTGGCAGGTACAGCATGCCGAGCTTTTCATCCACCGCGAACATCGACCACATGTTAGGCGAGTTGCGAGTGTAGGTTTTCCCCGGTGCGATAGGCGTGGTGTCATCCGGGTTGCCGCTGTCCCAGTTCCAGACCAAACGACCGGTGTGTACGTCGAACGCACGAATCACACCGGAAGGCTCATCGGTAGAGACGTTATCGGAAACGTGACCGCCGATGACAACCAGGTTCTGTGTCACCGCCGGTGGCGACGTGGAGTAGTAGCCGCCCGGTTCAAAGGTGCCAATGTTGGTGCCCAGATCGATGGAGCCTTTGTCGCCGAAGCCTTCGCACAATTTGCCGGTGTCGGCGTTCAAGGCGATCAGGCGGGTGTCAGCGGTCGGCAGAAACAGGCGACGTGGGCACGAATTGGCGGAGGTGCCTGTTACAGCTGGCGCAGTCGGGCTTTGTGCAGGAACCGCCGTGGCCGTAGCTGGAACAGCCGCGTAGGCAGCATCATCGTGATACGCCACACCACGGCAGGTCATGTGCGCCCAACCTTTGAAGTTAGCCGCTTTCTGCGTGCTGATCTTCGGGTCGAATCTCCACAGCTCTTTACCGGTGTCCGGATCCAATGCGATCACTTGGCTGTGCGGCGTGCATACATAGAGCATGCCGTTAACCTTGAGGGGGGTGTTCTCGGCAGTGGTTTCACCCGGATCGTTCGGCCCAGGAATATCGCCTGTGCGGTAAGTCCAGGCAGGTACCAGCTTGCCAGCGTTTTCCGGGGTGATTTGCGCCAGTGGCGAATACCGATCACCGAAAGCAGTGCGACCGTAAGACTGCCAGTCACCGTCGGGCATAGCCGGGGCGGCGCTGGTAGTGCCCGCAGTTTCGCGGTCCAGCTGACCCTTGATTTCACCTGGGTTGGTGAATTGGCTGGCCAGTGCGGTCAACCCTGCGAAGATCACCGCCAGGCTTAATGCCCGTGTGCCGATGGCAGAGGACTGCCCGCGCAATAACAATGGGCGGCGTAACCATGGCAGCAAAAGCACGATACCCAGGGCAAACCATAGCGCCAGACGTGGGACCAATTGCCACCAGTCCAGGCCGACTTCCCACAATGACCATACGGTGCTGGCGAATAACACCAGCGCATACAGGCCAATCGCGGCGCGACGGCCCATGATCAGCAGCACGCCGGTGATCGCAATGCAGACACCTGCTATCAGGTAGTACGGCGAACCTCCCAGTTGGAGCAGTTCCACGCCGCCGGCCAGCATGGCCAAGCCCATTACCAGAAATACCAAACCGAGCAATGTCGGTAACAGGCGAGTTCTGCTTAAAGCACCATCAGTGCTCATAGTGTTGTTTTCTCCATGACAATTAAGGATCGCCGCTGCATTCGCATTGCTTACCTATGAGCCTGGCTCGGACAGATTCGTGCCCTCAACGTCCGACGATTCGGTCGCTTGAGAGCATGACTGCTTGATCTGGGTTCGCTGGGGTTTGTTCATAGGCATCGCATGGTGCGCAGAGTTCAGGTCCCTGCCGCACGCGCATGTTTTTGCTGCGGGTTAATCGATTCAGCTAACCGTGGGGCAGAATAGTGATTTGAGCCGCGAAGAAAAAGTGGGGAAAGTGACAGGGTCCATTGCGGGTTATGTAACAGTTGAACTGATTGCCGAAAACGTTTGTCCCTTTGCGTAGCCTTAAGGCTCAGCTAAGGTGCGCACCCTGAGGGGCACGCTCCCCTAATTATTTCGAAGGTTGAGCATGACGATATCTAATAGCAATGCTCTGCACGGCGTAACGCTGGAGCAGATTCTTATAGCCCTGGTGGCCCATTACGAATGGTCAGGCTTGGCCGAAAATATTGATATTCGCTGCTTTAAAAGCGATCCCAGCATCAAATCGAGCCTGACATTTTTGCGTAAGACGCCCTGGGCGCGGGAAAAAGTGGAAGGCTTGTACCTGAAACTGCAACGCAGCAAAGGCTGAATGCCTGGATGATCCTTCATCAACACATTCTGCTGTCGCCAGGGCAGCGGCGCTTTGCTCTGGTAGCAGCGGTGCTCGGCTGGTCTGCACTGGCCATCCAGCTTTACCTGATTCTGTCCGCACGTTGGCTCGACCATGCCAGCCTCTTGGCCGGAGTGGTGCGTTTTTTCAGTTTTTTCACCATCATCACCAACACGCTTGTAGCCGCCGCGCTGACCTGCACGCTGAGTGCGAGGAACAGTTGCGGTCACCGGTTCTTGCGCACGCCCTGGGTCGTCGGCGGGATTGCCGCCAGCATCCTGTTAGTGAGCATCGCCTATAACCTGTTACTGCGCTCGCTGTGGAATCCCCAAGGGTTGCAATGGGTTGCCGATGGATTACTCCACGACCTATTGCCCGTGTTATTTCTGGCGTATTGGTGGCTGTACGTGCCCAAGGGGATGTTGCGCATCAAGCATGTGCTGCTGTGGTCTGCCTATCCGCTGGTGTATTTCGCCTACGTCCTGCTACGCGGCGAACTGGTCAGCGACTACATGTATCCGTTCATCGATGCAGGTGTCTTGGGTTATCCACAGGCGTTTGTTAACGCGATCGGGGTTTTGGGTGGATTTCTGCTTATATCCAGCGTGCTGCTGATCCTCGATTGGCTAAAGGGCCGGACGCGGTGTATCTGATCAACCGCCTCGCCTGTGCAGCCCGTGCGGAGCCAACGTGTTGGCGAGACTTAATCAACCGCACCCTCTACCCGCCAGTAACCCGAAGTTTTAACTTGCTGTTCGCTAAGTCCGAACTCATTCAGTAACACCCGCCGCACCTTGCGTGACAGGCCCGCTTCAGTGGCGACCCAGGCGTATAACTCGCCTTCGGGCATTTCAAGCTTACGCACCACATCAACCAGGTTTTGCTCGCTACGCACTATCCAGATCACGTCAACCTGCGCAGGGCTATTGAAGGTCTGCTGTTCGGCTGAATCCTCAATTTCTACCACCACCAAGGCCGCGCGGTTGGCGGGCAGGCTTTCTACACGACGAGCAATCGCCGGCAGCGCCGTTTCGTCGCCGATCAGTAAATAGCTGTCGAAAATATCGGGCACGATCATCGAACCACGAGGTCCGGCGATGTGCAGGTATTGCCCCGCTGTGGCTTGCTCGGCCCATGTCGCAGCCGGGCCTTCGCCGTGAAGGACAAAATCGATATCCAACTCGCCGGTCTTCGGGTCGTAACGCCGAGGCGTGTAATCGCGCATGGCTGGACGCGGGCCGTCAGCCAGTGCACCCGGAACGAAGGTTTCCAACAGGGCCTGCTCTTCTGGTGTTTGGGCGAAGATCAATTTCACATGATCATCGGTCCCCAGGCTGACAAACCCCTCCAGTTGTGGACCACTCAGGGTGACGCGGCGCATGCGCGGGGTCACGTCGATGACCCGGATCACCTCCAGTTTGCGTCGTTTTATTTCATGGCTGACACGGTGAATAGCCTGCGGTTGAATGTCGTGCTGCTGCGAATTCATCAAGTGTTCTCCGGCGCGTTGAGCGGACCATCCACAATGGCTTTGGCGGTGTTGTTCAACAGATCCCGGACCCGCAGGATTTCGTCCGCATTCCAGCGTCCGTGGTGCAACTGCAAGGCATGCCGAAGGTTATGCACAGCCTCGTGAATTTCTGCCGGCCGATCATGGCCGCGTAACGAGCGCTTACTCACATCGATGCGCATCTTTACGCCGTCCAAAGCGATGGCTTGATCCGCCAACGACTGCCGACCCGCGTCGGTAACCGTGTAGTGCTTCTTGCCGCCAACCGCATCGCCAAGGATCAATTCGCTTTCCTCAAGAAAGGTCAGCGTCGGATAAATCACACCGGGACTCGGGCTATAGGCGCCGTCGAACATACCTTCAATCTGACGGATCAGGTCGTAGCCATGGCAGGGTTGCTCGGCGATTAAAGCCAGTAACAATAACTTGAGGTCGCCGGGGGCGAAAACCCGAGGGCCACGACCGCCGCGTTCACGACCGGGGCGTTTTTCGAAACCATCGCGACCATCACCGTGTTCGCGGTGATGGGGATGGTGGTGGGGATGATCACCTGTTTCTCTCATTTTCTCTGTCTCTTGGTTAAGTTAGATATACCTTAAGATATATCTTAACTTAAGCGCAAGCGCCAGAGACGAGCGGTTCTTATTGAGCGCTGGCTTGCAACGTAGCGGGCGGCACTTGGCATTCGGTATGAGTGCCTGGCATCAGGTAGGGATTCAGAATCGGGGCCATGCCTTTCAGCACTTGCACCGGCAGCGCAGAGGTAAATTTAAACGCTTCAGCCGCACGTCCCGGCACAAATGCGGTCAAGGTGCCGAAGTGGTTGTCGCCGATGTAAAACACGAATGTGGCGGTGCGGTTGATCGACTTGGAGCCCAGGATTCTGCCGCGCGCGCCGATGCTCTCCAGGCGGTTGTCGCCGGTGCCGGTCTTGCCGCCCATGGCCAGCGTACTGCCATCGGCCAGTTTGAAAATGCCCTGCACCCGCTTCGCTGTCCCCGCATCCACCACCTGCGACAGCGCTTCACGCATGGCTGTCGCAACTTCCGACGGCAGCACACGCTTGCCCAAATCGGGATTGTTGGTCAGCCGGGTTTCATAAGGTGTTCCGGCGGCAAAGTGCAGGCTGTCGATACGCAATACCGGCAAGCGGATACCGTCGTTCTGAATAATCCCGATCAGCTCGGCCAGTGCGGCCGGGCGGTCCCCAGAGCTGCCGATGGCGGTGGCGAGTGAGGGCACCAGGTATTCGAACGGATAACCCACGCGCAGCCAGCGCTTGTGGATCTCAGTGAAGGCTTCGATCTCTAACATGGTCCGAATTCGCGTATCCCGCGCGCTTTTGTGACGGCTTTTAAACAGCCAGCTGTAGACCTCCTGGCGTTCCATCTGGCTGGCGGCAACCACCTCTTTGAACTGCGCATCGGGATTTTTCAGCAGGTAGCCCACCAGCCACAAATCCAGCGGGTGGACCTTGGCGATAAAGCCCTGATCCGGCAGGTCGTAGGCGCCCGGTCCGTAGTTTTGATACAGCTCGTCCAACCGTTTATCGGTCAATTTCTCGGTCGCGACTTTGCTCTCGGCCAAGTGCGCGCGAACAAACGCGTTGAATGCGATCTGATCAGCCTCGGGTAACAAATAACGGTGCACCGCGGCCATCCGTATCGCGGTGGGGTGAATGCTGTCGAGGAAGGTATCCAAGCGTTCTTGAGTGGATTTGCCTTTGTAGCGCTTCCAGAATCGCAACAAGTAAACCTTACCTTCACGGTCGGCGAATTGGCTGAGGTATTCCTGGCGTTGCGGATAGTCATCGTCCTTGAGCAACTGAGCGCTGCTGTTGGGCGATTGGTAGATGCTGTAACGCACCAGATCACGCATCAGTCGGATGAATGGCAAGTTGATCGACTCGCGCAAAGCGTCCCGCAGGCTGGGGCTGCGGCCGTTGTCTTCGTTACGGAAATTATGAAAGGTATGCATGCCACCGCCGGTAAAAAAACCTTCATAGGGGCTGGCGGAATATTGCCTGTCCAGCGCGGCGGCGAGCATCTTCGGCAGGTTTTGGTCTTTGTTTTGCGCCAGGTAATCCACCGCCCAGCGCGTGAGTCGGTCTGGCTCTTCTACTGGAACTTTCTTCAATTCCGAGGGGCTTTGTCCGGCATAGCGCTGATGCAGTTCGGAGATAATTTCCAGGTACGTCGTCAATACGCGCATTTTTGCCGTGGAACCAAGCTCCAGCTTGCTACCCTCGTTGATGTCGAACGGCTGATCGGTGTTATCGGTTTGGACTCTCACTCGCGAGCCGTCAGGGCCGCGTTCGAAGAGGGTGAAGCTGTACCGGACCTGTGCGGTGTTGGTGGGGGTCAGTAAATGTTCGCCGATCAAACCGAGCTTGCCAGCAACGGCGGGGTCGGCCAGGTCTTGCAGATATTGGCTGACACTGGTTTGCAGATTGTTTTGTAACGTGCTGGTGGCCGACAGGTCCAGGCGGTCGAGGTCATACAGCGGGCGATTGAGCAGCACCGACAAGCGGCTGCGGGCGACACTAATGCCTTTGTCGGTCTCGATCATTTGAATGGTGGGTTGCTGCGCCCAATCGCGGTACGTCACCACACTGTCCAGCGCCGCATTCGCCAGCGCTTGATCAATCACCCGGTTTTGCGCCAACAGGCGGATATGGCTGTCGGTCAGTTGGGCCAATTCCTCACGGCCGCGAGACAGGTAATGCGAGGGTCGACGTTGCGCGATCACCAGTGACAATACCTGGCGCAAGGCCAGACCTCGTTCGGCAAGGCTTCTCGGGTTGGCGCCGGTAGCACGAAGTTGCTGATTGACCACATCGAAATCCGCGCCGTACCACACTCGCAACCCTTCGGCCAAGCCATGCACTTCGCCATGTCCTGGCACCGCGGACAAGGGCACGCTATTGAGGTAATCGCGGACCACGCGTTGTCGGGCGTCCAGGGTATCCTGCCCGGTCTGATAGGCTCGAACACTGGCAGAAATCATCTGCCGCAGTTTTTCTGCCCCCGATTGCGTAAGACCGTCGGGTGAGTGACGGTACTTCTCCAGTTGCGTGGCCAACGTACTGCCGCCGGCGGATTGACCGGCCAGCGAGAATACTTTGGCTACTTGGGAGGCTGCCGCTTTGGCAAAACGTGGCCAATCGACTGCGGGGTTTGCTTTCGGTTGTTTGGGGTCGAGCAGGTCGCGGTTTTCGATAAACAACAGGCTGTTCACCACCAGTGGCGGAATGCTGGCGAAATCGGGATAGAGCTGCTGCGGATAAACATACTGATAGAGCGGCGATCCTTGGCAATCAGTAATCGACAAACCTGCCTGAATCTTTTCCTGATAAGGCACGAAAAAGCCGCGCTGACTGTAGCCGAGCAGATCGGGGGAAAAACGCACTTGCTGAGTGATCAGGTAGTCGCGTTTAAGCAGGCGCGGCAGGAACTCACCCAGCGCCGAATATCCCAGGCGCTTATCGAACGGTCCATCGCCGGGATAGACGATGGCAGTGCTCGGGCCGCTTTGCATTGAATAGGCCAGTTGGCTGCCGAAGCGGCTGAACTCTCGTGCTTGCAGCCTGGAACTGTGGATTTCGGCGGATAGAGCAAAGCCCAGCGCAACCAAACCGATGACCGACACTAGCCAAAACAGACGCCAGCCATAGCGTTTACGACGTGGAGGTTTCGGCAATGGAGTGTCATCAAGACCGTCAGCGGGAACGACAGTCTTTTTCGAATCGGAATGCCACAAAGCGCCCATATCGATTGGCCCGGTTAAGCGTGTTAATCGCACCTGACACAAGCTTAGACGCTGAAGGCGAATGGTGAAAAATTTGTATCGTTTTGAATCCAGGCGGGTTTTGCTGACTTGCTTGATATCAGTGTGCCTTCACTCCGCAGGGTCAATAGCGTAAAAGAGCCGGTTTTTCTGATGCGGCAAGGTTTCATTTGAGCCTGCGTCACAGGCGTCGAAGACAGAGGCAGTGTCCTGCGGGTACCAGGCGTTACATACCAACCTTCGAAACAGTCGCCACCGGAGCCGACGCCCCCAACCGCTTGTTCCAATCCAGCCACCCCCCCAGCAGCACCATCAATCCCAGCCCGACCAACGCTGTGCACACTTGCATCGGCCATGTGTCACCAGCCAGTGCATTGGCCATGTCGGCCAGGGGAGCGAGCAATACGCCGAGGCAGAAAACTTCCAGCGAGAAACGGCCCATGCGTGATGTTTGCCGTGCGGGCCAGCTGTTCATCCATGCTGTGGCGGTGGGCAGCAGTTTCGCGATGCAGTAGGCCAAGGCCAAAAAATGCAGCAAGCGAACGGGCGACAGATCGGTTTTGCTGATGGGGTACAGGACATCGGCGATGATTTTCGGCATCACTGCGTCCTGAATCGCTGGCCATTGCCACGAGAGGGCGATTGACCCGCTTAACAGAAGATAGAACGCAGACAGCATGAATAAAGGCTGCCGTTTGAGCGGGCGGGCTTTTTCCAGCGTCATACGTTGCCCCCGCACTGCGCAAGCGCCGCCGAGGACAAACAGCAACTGCCAGGCCACCGGATTGAAGTACCAGACGCCGCCTTCGTATGCCGGCAGGTTCCATCCAAACAGAGGCACCATCAAATACAGCGCGACAGATAGCCCGACAGCCCATGCGGTCCGACGCAGCAGCCACGGCAAAATCAACGGCAGGGCCAGTAGCAATAATATGTACAGCGGCAGCGGGTCGGTCAGGTTGGGCTTGAAACGCAGCAGTAGCTCATCGGCCAATGCCTGTTGCGGGTTTCTCACGAAATAATCCAGGCCCATTTCCTGAACCATGTCCCGGGTTTCGACGTGGTTGTTAGCAACGAAGACAATGCCCATCAGCAAAGTCAGCAAGAAGATATGCGCAACGTAAAGCACCCAGACCCTACGCAAGATGCGTATGCAGGCCACGACAAATCCGTCGCGTTGGGCGATTCGTCCGTAGGCCAAAACCGCTGCATAGCCGGCGAGAAAGACGAAGATTTCTGCGGCATCGCTGAAGCCGACATTGCGCACAGTGAGGTAGGCGAGCGGGTTGTTGGGCACGTGATCCCAAAAGATGAAGATCAGCGCCAGCCCTCGAAAGAAGTCGATGCGAAGATCGCGTTCGTTAGTCATGGCTGCGAACTCTTGAGCGGGTGTTCAATAAAGGAGGGCGATGGGTCTTGGAGGTTCAAGGCCGCGTATCGGCCGCGCGCAGGGTCGCTTTATTGACGTCTGAATGCAAAACAGGGGTATTTCTGAATGTATCAAGGACGATCGGTCGGCAGGCTGGAACCTTTCCCGTGAATTTCGACACTATCGTTCTACACTGTCCTTACGGCTGCCTTGCTTTGGATGGGCCCCTTAGCGATACGCTGCGGGTCGAACATGAAACCACAACAAAAACAGTTCGCTAGTTACGTAGTGATAGGAGCCATAAACACCCTTATCCACGGGGTAGTTTTCCTGACCTTCCACGTAGGCTTGGGCATCAGTCAGGCATACAGCAACCTGTGTGGCTTCAGCGTTGCCGTGTCGTTTTCCTTCTATGCCAATTCCCGATACACCTTCAATGCCAAACGCTCATGGTCGCGTTATCTGCGATTCGTTGCCTTCATGGGGCTATTGAGTCTGGCCATTGGTCACCTCGCAGACCTCTATCTTTTCCCTCCGTTAGTCACATGGGTGCTGTTCTCGGCGATTAGCCTGGCGTGTGGCTTCCTCTACTCTAAACGTATCGTTTTTCGGGAGAGCCGCTCTTGAAGATTTCGCTGATAGTCCCTGTATACAACGAAGAACAGGCCATCGCGTTATTCTATCAGGCCGTTCGCCAAGAGCCTTTGTTAGCCGCCTACACGGTTGAAATAGTCTTCGTTAACGACGGCAGTTCCGACCTCACCGGAGAGTTTGCTCAAGCGCTGGCCTTGGCCGACGACAACGTGCTGTTGGTCGACTTTTCGCGCAACTTCGGCAAGGAGGCTGCGCTGTTTGCCGGCCTTGAGTACGCCAGTGGAGAAGCGATAATCCCCATGGACGTTGATCTGCAAGACCCTATCAACGTGGTGCCAATGCTGATCCGAGAATGGCAAAACGGTGCCGACGTGGTATTGGCCAAGCGACATGATCGTTCTGCCGACAGCTATCTAAAGCGGCAGGCGGCCTCGATGTTTTATCAAGTGCTTAATGTCATCGCCAGTACCAAGATCGAGGAGAACGTCGGCGACTTCCGCCTGATGGACCGCAAGGTGGTGGACGTCGTGAGAACCTTGCCGGAACAGCAACTGTTCATGAAAGGCGTGCTGTCGTGGGCGGGGTTCAAAACGGTCATTGTTGAATATGACCGCGCCGCACGCGCTGCGGGTAATACCAAGTTTAATGGCTGGAAATTGTGGAATCTGGCGCTGGACGGCATCACCTCTTTCAGCACCGTACCCTTGAGGGTCTGGACCTACATAGGCGGGGCCATCTCGTTATTTTCGTTGGTGTATGCGGCCTATAGAGTGATCGACAAAATCTTCTTCGGTAACGACGTGCCCGGCTATACCTCATTAATCACAGCCGTCCTGTTATTGGGTGGCGTGCAGTTGATCGGTATTGGCATTTTGGGCGAATACATAGGGCGCATTTATATGGAGGCCAAACACCGTCCGCGTTACGTGGTGAAAAATGTCGTGCGCCACGATGAAGCTCCTCATTAGCTCACCAGGGCCATAGCCGCCGGAGGGCGTGATGGAGCTTTTTTTTCCGCAAAAACCCGTAAGCGCACCCAACCGAGCGGTGTTCGTTTGCGAGTATTGGCTGTTACCGATACTTGGACCAACGTTCAAGTCTCGACGCCAAGGCCAAGCGGGTCTGGCTATTATACGGCCGAGGTGCAACAGCCTATGTGTCTGTCCCTCCTGACTGGCATGCACTCATCGTTCCAACCCTTGGCAGTACACAGCTGCGGCTTTACGCCGTTGACCGAGCCACTCAATGACCTGACAAACCAATGCGCACGGAGGAGTGATGGACCTGAACATCTATCCAGTGGAAAACCGAGAGCAGTCGATATTGATCAGCCGACTTGGGGTTTGCTTAATACTGACGCTGGCGACGATCACTCGCTTCTACGGGATAACGATCCCGTACCTCTGGTATGACGAAGCCTTCAGCGTGATATTGAGCGCCTATCCTCCCGCGCTTATTTGGTCTCTTACGGGACATGATATCCATCCGCCGTTGTATTACCTGTTGCTGCACGGCTGGATGGATATCTTCGGCGACAGCGTCTTTGCGGTTCGTTCTTTGAGCGCCGTGGCAGGGGTCGCCTCGGTGGCATTGGGGATCTGGCTGATGCGCTTGATCGCCTCGTCCCGGGCCGCACTGTTGGCAGGATTATTTCTGGCGTTTTTCCCTGTGGCCATACGCTTTAGCCAAGAGGCTCGGATGTATGCGCTGCTGGCAATGCTATTGCTTGGCGCAACCATCGCGCTGGTGCTCTGGATTAAAGAACCCGCACGCAACCGTTATCTGGCGGTGTATACGGTGTTGGTGGCCGCGAGTGTCTATACCCATTACTACGCAATACTCGGCGTGTTAGCCCATTGGTTGTACCTGTTGATATTAAGTTTTAATCGCTCAACCGGAGACCGCTATATCACCCGTCCCGCCTGGTGGACCGCCAACATTGCAATCGTCGTGCTGTACATCCCTTGGCTGTTTAGCCTGTACGACGTTATGACTCACTTCAAAAGTGTTGAAGACGCGGGAAGTATTTCCTGGCTACTGGCAACCACGGTTTACACCTTTCCCTCGTCGCTGTGGGCGTTTATGACCCTGAAGAAAGCCCACACCTTGTTCTGGCCGATTTACTGGGCGTTGCCATTGGCGATTATGTTGCTGGCGGGATGGGTCACACTGTTTGATCGCAGTCGTTATAAGTTTTATCTGTTCCTGGGGCTCTATACCTTTGTTCCCATCGTCGCCTTGCTGCTGGTATCCCTTGCCATACCCACGTTCATGGAACGCTATGTGGTATTTGCGGCACTCGGCCTACCCATGATACTGGCCGTGGCGGTGCTCAAGTTGGAATCGCTTAGTCCGACCATCGCGGTCATGGCAATCATTGCCATTCTGGCCGTGCAAGCCCTTGGGCTGAAGTTCAACTACAGCCAGCAGGAGGACTTGAATTATCCACGAAACGCCGTTATCGAGCCGTTTGCAGAAGTCGGCCACTACATCAATGTACACGCCGAAAGCGCTGACCAAATTGTTATCGACGGCAAGCTGTTGTACTTCAGCGCGGTGTACTACAACCACACCGGCATCGTGCCAATGCTCTACGACACCCACCTGAGCGACAACGCGAAGTATCGTTCCAATCCCTATGGGCCATTAAGTTTGCTGCATCAGAACTGGGACAGCATTTACCTTGATGAGCTGGCTCATTTGCCAGTGGGAACCAAACGCGTCTGGTGGCTCGCGGAGCCGTCGCTGTTCGGCCAGCCCGGACCTTTTCCCGCAGGCTGGCTGGCCCAAAGCCTGCTGAAAACTGGCCAGTTGGAGCTACGGTTATTCACCTTCGCTCCAACGGCACTGGCCCACGGGCAGCGCTAGATTTCGTTCGGCTCAAAGCTGTCGGCCCGGGCCATTTGCCACATGTTCGAGTAGAAGCTGCCGTCCACTTCGCCGGTGATCAACTGGCCGGGTTTGAGGAACACATGGGATTGCGAGAACAGCTTGATCTCGGTGGCGGACATGCGACGCACCAGGTGTTTGGCTTCAAGCTGCGAAGGGTGGTCGAGACCTGCTGCCGCGAGCATTTCCGCCAGTGCATGCAAGGTGCTGCGGTGGAAGTTGAACACCCGTTGCGCCTTGTCCGGAACCACCAGCGCGCGTTGGCGCAGCGGGTCTTGGGTCGCGACGCCGGTGGGGCATTTGTTGGTGTGGCAGCTTTGCGACTGAATGCAACCGATGGCGAACATGAAACCGCGTGCCGCGTTGGCCCAGTCGGCGCCAATGGCCAGGATGCTGGCGATGTCGAACGCGCTGACGATCTTGCCGCTGGCGCCGAGTTTGATTTTGTCCCGCAGGTTCAGGCCAACCAGGGTGTTGTGCACGAACAGCAGGCCTTCGCGCAACGGCACGCCGATGTGGTCGGTGAATTCGACCGGTGCCGCGCCAGTGCCGCCTTCGGTGCCATCCACCACGATGAAGTCCGGGTAAATACCGGTTTCCAGCATGGCCTTGGCAATGCCCATGAATTCCCATGGGTGACCAAGGCAGAACTTAAAGCCCACCGGCTTGCCGCCCGACAGTTCTCGCAGTTGCGCGATGAATTGCATCAACTCCACGGGAGTCGAAAACGCGCTATGGCGTGACGGCGAAATACAATCTTCGCCCATCATGATGCCGCGTGTTTCAGCGATTTCCTTGGTCACCTTGCCCTTGGGCAGAATGCCGCCGTGGCCCGGTTTGGCGCCTTGGCTCATTTTTATTTCGATCATCCGCACTTGCGGGTCCATGGCCTGAACCTTGAAGCGCTCAGGATCGAATCGACCATCGGAGGTGCGGCAGCCGAAGTAGCCGCTGCCCAATTCCCAGGTCAGATCACCGCCATTCTCACGGTGATACGGGCTGATGCTACCTTCGCCCGTGTCGTGGGAAAAGTTACCCAGTTTGGCGCCCTGGTTCAGCGCGCGGATGGCGTTGGCGCTCAGCGAACCGAAGCTCATGGCCGAGATATTAAACACCGACGCCGAATACGGTTGAGTGCATTGCGGGCCGCCGACGATCACCCTGAACGCCGTGGGATCGCTTAATGGCGCCGGACGCATGGAATGGCTGATGAATTCAAAACCTGTTTGGTAAACGTCGATCAGCGTGCCGAACGGTTTCTCCGCCGATTCATTCTTCGCTCGGGAATACACCAACGAACGCTGGGCGCGAGAGAAGGGCAGGGCGTCGCTGTCGGATTCCAACAAATACTGGCGGATTTCCGGGCGAATGCGTTCAACCAAGTAACGGATATTGCCCAGAATCGGGTAGTTGCGGCGCACCGCGTGTGGTGTCTGCAACAGATCGCCGATGCCGATCAGGCTGAGTACACCGGCGACCAAAGTGAAGGGCCAAAGCCATTCATGCTGCCAGAACGGGATGCTAACGAGGGTGAATAACACGCAAAGGACAAAAAACGCGTAACGACTGAGTAAAGACAGGCTCATACGGAATCCTGGGGGCTGATGACGGTTAGTTAAAAAGCTGGCGCTGTCTCGCGCCTATAAATCGGTGGCTGCGTGCCTGCACTTCCACGCTCGCGCATGGCCGGGCTGCAACCGTCCTTTGGCTCAGGCACTTTGGGCCTGCAGAAAAATCGAGAACAGCTCTGATTGCGATTTGATGCCGAGCTTGCTGTACATGTGTTTTCTGTGCACCCGCACCGTCTCGACGGAAATATCCAGTTTGCGGGCGATTTCTTTACTGGAACAACCGCTGAGCATCAGTCGACCGACGTCCAGCTCACGGGCCGTCAATTGGGCACCACGACTTTGTAAGACTGAGGTTTCAAGTTGGCTGCGCCAGTCAATACCACCTTGCAAAGGCTGGGCCTGGACGGCGCTAGGTCGCTCCGACGGGTCAAGCAGCTCGAACGGCATACGCTGGCGCAGCAACGCCACCACCCACGGTTGAATCAACGACAGCAAGGCGATTTGTTCAGTGCTGAAGCGTTGGGTCGAGCCCAGGGACAGGCATACCGTGCGGTCGGCATCGAGTTGGCAATTGAACTGAATCTCGTCCGCCACTACGTTCAGGCGGAAGTAGCGCTGATAATACTCGGTCAGCTCGAAGTGTTCCGGGGCGACTTCGGCCAGGCGGAACAGGCCGGTTTGCGAGTGCTCTCGGCTGGCGATGTAGAACGGGTCCAACAGGTACAAGCCCTTGAGGTAATCCTGGAACAGTTGGTCGGGGGTGCCGTCTTCGGCGTGGGATTCTGCGAACACCAGTGGCCGCTGGCGAGCGCTGAATTGCAGCGCGACCCAGCTATCGAAACTCACGTACTGATCAAGAAGGCGCACCAATTGTGCCCAGAAATTCGGCTTGTCCAGCGCTTCGATCAATTGTGCGACCGAGCGATGCCAAGCGATGTCCTGCAGTGCGATTGTCATACTCCTACCCCTATTGGGTTACCACAGCTGCGTAATTCCCCGCACTCGTTGCTGATGCGCATACTGCCCGCACAGCCGACGACCATCCAGCACTTATTGTGCCGGGTCGGCATCGACGTCGAACAAGGAGAACCCATGAAGGTCGAACTTGCCCAACTGGCAGGCCAGGATAACGGCACCGCGTACAACCTGCAGCGGGCATTAGCCGCGATTGCAGCGTGCGCCAGTGACACCCGGTTAATCGTATTTCCGGAAACCTATCTGATGGGGTTTCCTTCCATTGATACCGTGGCTCAGGTGGCTGAGCCGATAGATGGCCCCGCCGTGCGAGCCGTGCAGCAAGCCGCTCGCGAGCACAACATTGCCGTTGTGATTGGCTTCGCGGAAAACGCCCAAGGCACATTCTATAACACCACATTGCTGATCACCCCGGACGGTATCGCGCTGCAATATCGCAAGACCCATTTGTGGCCCTCTGAACGCAGTGTTTTTCAGGTCGGGGACAGATATGTCACGTGTGAGTGGAGCGGCGTGCGAATTGGCCTACTGATCTGTTACGACATTGAATTCCCGGAGACCGCCCGCGCAATCGCGCAGATCGGAGCCGATTTAATCATCGTGACCAACGGCAATATGGACCCCTATGGTCCGACTCACCGCACCGCGATCATGGCCCGCGCGCAGGAAAACCAGGCTTTCGCCGTGATGGTAAATCGGGTGGGTGGCGGCAATAACAATCTGGTGTTTGCCGGTGGCAGTGCCTTGGTCGACCCCTTCGGCACAATGATTCATGAAGCCAGCCGTGAGGAGTGCCAGTTCAGTGTGGAGCTGGACTTCAGCCAGCTGGCCGCCGCGCGCCAAGACTACCGCTACCTGGATGATCAACGTATCCGCTTGCCAGGCCACGTTGTCGAACACGATGACGGTCGGCGTGAGCTGCTGATTCCGTAACACCGAGTCACTGATCGTTTCCGCGCAGAGCGTGGGGACGGTCTGCATTTCATTCATAAAAACAGTGTTTGTTCTGCCGAATTTTTCTCTGCCATAAAATCAATAATCCCGGAGTAATAGCTCATGGCTCGATTGCAACGCACCCTTTCATTAGGGGCGGTGGTGCTGTTCGGCATCGCTTATATGACACCTACCGTCGTCCTCGCGACATTTGGCATCTTGGCCACATCCACCAACGGCATGGTGCCAGCGGCGTATCTGGCAGCGTTGGTGCCGATGTTCTTCACCGCATTGAGCTATGGCCACATGGCTGCGGCGTTCCCGGTCGCCGGTTCCGCCTACAGTTACGTGCGTAAAGCCATCAGCCCGAAACTTGGGTTTCTCGCCGGGTGGGCGGTCCTGCTCGACTATCTGTTTTTGCCAATGGCAATCTGGCTTATTGGCGCTGCTTATCTGGGCTCAGCTTTTCCTTCAGTGCCGCAGCCGGTTTGGGTATTGGCGTTTATCGTCATTACTACGCTAATCAACATCGTCGGCCTGAAGCTGGCTAATACCGTCAGCGCTTTGCTGATGCTCATTCAAATGCTGGTGTTAGTGGCGTTTGTCGTGCTGTGCATTCATTACATTGGTGGAGACGCCAGCACGCCGTTGTGGACGTTGAAACCCTTCATCTCTGGCGACATGAAATTGCCGTTGATCATGAGCGGTGCAGCGATTGCCTGCTATTCGTTCCTTGGCTTCGATGCGGTCAGCACCATGACTGAAGAGACCAAGGATCCGGTGCGCACGATTCCCCGGGCGATCATGTTGATCGCTTTAATTGGCGGCCTGATCTTCATTGTCGTGTCGTACTTCGTGCAACTGGCGCACCCGTCAATAGTGTTCGAAAACTCGGATTCGGCCGCCTACGAAATCGCCAGGAATATTGGTGGGGACCTGTTCGTCAGTTTCTTCATGATTGGTATGGTTGTCGGCCAGTTCGCATCGGGCCTCGCGGCACAAGCCAGCGGTTCGCGCCTTCTATATGCAATGGGCCGCGACGGCGTGCTATCGACGTCATTCTTCGGTCGGGTCAGCGAGCGCTTCGGCACTCCGGTCAACAGCATCATATTGTGCGGCGTGGTGGCGCTAATGGCGCTGAAACTGGATGTCACGACCTCGACCTCCTTCATCAATTTCGGCGCCTTTCTGGCATTCACTCTGGTTAACGTGTCGGTGATCTTCCACTACTGGATCGGGGCTAAAAACCGAGGGCTTCGCGAGCTGATACTGTTTTTGGTTTTCCCGCTGATCGGGGCAGTGGCGTGCTTGTGGCTGATGATAAGCCTCGACAAAATGGCGCTTATCCTTGGGGTTAGCTGGTTAGCAGTGGGGATTGTTTACTTGGCATGGCTAACCAGCGGCTTTCGTCGCCAACCGCCGGAAATGGACTTTCAGGAAACTAACTGATAGCGCTGCATTGCGGTCTGGCAGCAGACCGCAATGCCTTTGCTGGCATTAAGCTTTAGTCCGCAGCGTTCTAATCATATTGCGATTCGGTATCACCCGATTTTGTCGTTATGTTACTGTATAACAGTAAATAACCTGATCAAGAACTGCCGGAGGCTCACCATGAAAACGGGAATCCACCCTGAATATCGTTCTGTGCTGTTTCACGACACTGCGTCCGATACATTCTTTCTGATCGGCTCCACGGTCGACACTGAGCGTACGCATAAGCATTCAGACGGCCAAACCTATCCGTATGTCGCGCTCGATGTTTCCAGCGCCTCGCACCCGATGTACACCGGCCAACAACGCAAAACTGCCACTGAAGGTCGGATCGCCGGCTTCAACAAACGCTTCTCAACGTTTGGATCGGGAGCTAAGAAAGAAGAAGAGGCGACCGGGGAATAATCACTGCCCTATCATATCCCCGGTAGGAGCCAACTTGTTGGCGAGGCGGAGTAACTGACACGCCGCGGTTTGCCTGATGCACCGCCTTACCTCACAGCACTCACCCCATTTAGCGTCGAAAACGACGTGTCTTTCGCCGTCAGCAGAAAGTCCCTCATGTACGGCGCATCCAGCATGTCGGCGCGGATGCCGGCGTACAGCGTGGCAAACAAGCCTTTCTCACCCAGCCGCTTGGCCTTCACGTAGCCGCGCGAGCTGTATTCATGCAGCGCCCAATGCGGCATGCCGCACACTCCGCGACCGCTGGCCACCAACTGCATCATCATCACGGTCAATTCCGAGGTGCGTACTTGCGCCGGTTCCACGTCCGCCGGCTCAAGGAAACGGGTGAAGATATCCAGCCGGTCGCGCTCCACCGGATAAGTGATCAGGGTTTCCTTGAGCAAATCTTCCGGCACCACGTACGGCTTGTTGGCTAACGGATGCTGGTTAGCCACCGCGAGCATCGCTTCGTAGGTGAACAGTGGCACGTACGTAATGCCCGCCAGTTCCAGTGGGTCGGAAGTCACCACTAAATCCAGATCGCCACGAGCCAGTGCTGGCAGCGGTGCAAAGGCAAAACCTGAGGCCAGATCCAATTCCACTTCCGGCCAGGCGTCGCGAAATTGATCGATGGTGGGCATCAGCCACTGGAAACAGCTGTGGCATTCAATAGCCATATGCAAGCGTCCAGCCGTGCCGCCCGCCAATCGCGCGATGTCGCGTTCGGCACTGCGCAGTTGCGGCAGCATCAAGTCGGCCAACTGCAAAAGCCGCAGCCCGGCGCTGGTGAAGCGCACCGGTTTGGTCTTACGTGCGAACAGCGGCAGGCCGACGCGCTCTTCCAGTTCTTTGAATTGATGCGACAACGCAGACTGGGTCAGGTGCAAACGCTCGGCGGCCTCAACCAGACTGTCAGCTTCACGCAGAGCCTGCAGAGTTTTCAAATGGCGAATTTCCAGCACAAGAGGCTCCGTGAAATAATTTCGTGATGGTTTTATGTGCGATTAGTTTGTCTCATGTTGTGGCAGGTGCATAGGCTATTTGCGGATCGTCCTGTAACACGCTGAATGTCGAGACATTGGAGAGTTACAAGTTGCTTGGGACGTTTCCTACTCCAGTTCTCGATGCGTCCTACATTCAGCCGTTTTGCTTTTCAGTAGCCTGTACGTCCGACGAAAAAGGACGCGCACTCATGGCCAGCACCGCATACATGACCATTACCGGTAAGACCCAAAAGCTGATTTCAGAAAAGTGCTCAACTCCAGAGTCTCTTGGCAATAAATATCAGTCCGGACATACCGACGAAATAATGGTGTTGTCTTACCACCACAACATGACCCGCTCCGGCAATTCCAACCACCCGATACACAACCCGATTGTCATCACAAAATACTCCGACAAATCGACACCGCTGCTTGCTCAAGCGTTTTCTAATAGCGAGGAGGTAGAGTGCACGATTAGCTTCTACCGGGTGGCAGCCAATGGCGGCCAGGAACTGTACCTTTCTGCGAAGTTATCGGGGGGAATCATCGCGGACCTTTCACATTCGATGCCCGATACGCTTTCGCAACCGGATGCCGACTTTCAAGAACATGTGGCCCTCAGCTATCAGGATATTCGCTGGACACAGCATTTAGCTAATAGCAGTGCTTATAGCTTTTGGGGCAGTAAGTCATGAACCCAAACCGCTACGACATCCACGATGTTACAAAAGCGGCCAGTCAGTTGTCGTCACATGCCATGACTGTCGGCGTTCGTCATTTAAGCGACGGTAAACGCCGACTGCAGTTCAGTCGGGAAGTCTCCGTCTACGCAAAAGGCATCGTCGATGCCGTGCAGTTGAGCCGGAAAACACCTGAACAAGGTATGCACGAACTGTTGCAAGAACAGCGTAGCCTCTCGAACCAATCGCGGGCCGTGAGGCACATCGAACCAGGCGCGCTGACCTACGCGACCAAAAACACCTCAGCGTTACACCTCACTCCATTGTTACCCGACCCCAAACGTTTATCTCGCTTTGTTCATGAGCAATACCGTGAAACGCCGGAACAAAAAGCACTGAGCGCGACCAAAGCCGAAGCTCAGCGGTTGAGAGTAAAACCTAATAGGATGATGCCCCCAGAAGAATGGCCGGCAGCCGTCGAACTCTACGACCCAGGGTTTTACATCGTGCCCAAAAGCACCACGGTAGAAACGCTGCAAGCTGAGTTGTTCACTTCACCCACCCCCACTGTCCTCGCCAAGTTCCGGGCCTTGAATCCCGGTTTGGATCAGATTAAAGCCGGGCAGATGATCGTGCTAAGCGATCCCAGTAACTACCAATGCTCGGAAGAAGAAGCCCGGCTAATGGAAGCGGCCCGCAGGGTAAATGAGTTATTGGCTGACCTCAGTTCCGAGGAAGCGGACTTTATGGTCCGTCATCGGGATGAGATTGAAACATTTTTGACAAAGGGATCTACATCGATAGGGGTAGGCGAGGCGATCCTGGCGAACAACCTGAAGAGTGTGGAAGTACTATTAAAAGAGATAGATGACTTGCACACGAGCAGTTTCAAAAAATTTGGCCATCTACGCTCAGCCGAGTTTTTCGCGGAACGTAAACGCTTATTAAATTTGCTCGATGGTCACCTCACTTCATTGACCAAAAAAGGCATTGGTTTCCCCGATCACCCCAAGTTGAAAACCGCTCTGGGTATATCCAGTCGGAGTCTGGTACATCGATGGGGACGGGCTGGCGCACACGATATGAATCCTGGTTATCTTACGCATCTGGCTGGTGTTACCAAAGCGTCTAATTACCTAAAATATGGAGGGTATGTCGGTATCGCTATCGGCGGCGGTGCTTCTTATATGAAGGTGCAAGATGTATGCGCGGCGGGTGATGCCGATGCCTGTGAAAGGGTGAAATATACTGAAAGTGGAAGTTTCCTCGGCACAGTTGCTGGTGGCGCAGCTGCAGGCTTTACCGTAACCGGCCCCGTTGTTACAGGGTTGTGCGTCAGCCTAGGAGTACCAACGGGAGGAGGGGCAGTGCTTGTATGCGGTATTGTGGGAGTCGGAATAGCGTCTTTCTCAGGAGGCTATGTTGGTGGAAAAGCTGTCGAGCAGTTGGCTGAAAAAATCTATCAGGTGGCTAAGTGAGCCTCGCCCTTGCTGATAAAATATTTCTAGTTATTGGAGTCATTGATGTCGTAGGGATTTTTATCTGTCTTGGAGTAGCGCTACATATGGCATACACGAGAACATACCGGTTGCTCGACTATTTTACAAACAGTCCCGCCGTCATAACTCTAAGCCCTCTCAGGCATGGAGGGCCATGGGGAAGGCTGCTAATGATAGGAGCTATCTCAAGCTACGTTACATTTTCAAAGAATTATATTAAGCGAGGCAGCCTCGGCGAAGTTGATTTTATTAACTTGCCCGGGCCAATTAAGCTCAAGCTGATAATGCTACAATGGAGTGTTATAGTTTTTCTTTTGATAATGATATGTATGTGGTTGGCTGGAGAGTTCGGTCTGGTCTAGGGTAATTCTCCCGACCGTTTAAAGCTGAAAACCGCTCTGGTATTCCAGTCGCGATTGCTACACCGCTGGGGAAGCTGGCGCACCGGCATGACACACCTACCACTCACCCCATCTTCATCAAACTGTCACGCAACTGTGGCAGCGCGCTTTTGTAAACCCCAGCACACTCCGCAGCTATTGGGGATTACGGCTTGGTGTGTGGAATGCGGGTGTTCATTTTTTGCGTCGCGCTGTTGTGCGGCTTGCCGGCTTTTGCGGCGTCTCGGTGTGATGTAAATGTCCCGACTCAAATGGCTGACCTGGCGCAGGTTCATCTGGCTTACCAAAGCATCGGACGCGATTCCGATCCTGCGTTGGTGTTGGTCATGGGCCTGGGTGGGCAGCTGATTCATTGGCCGGATGAGGTGGTGGTTGCGCTGTGTCAGCAAGGCTTCCGGGTGATTCGCTATGACAATCGCGATGCCGGTTTATCGACGTGGGTGCAAGCGCCTGCCAGCCCCAATCTGACATTCGAAGTGCTGCGCTACAAGATCGGGTTGCCGGTGTCGGCGCCCTATTCCCTGACGGACATGGCCAATGACGCGGTTGGTTTGATGGACGCGCTGAACATCCGGCATTTCCATGTGTTGGGCGCGAGCATGGGCGGCATGATCGCCCAGCATATGGCCGACCTGGTGCCTGATCGCGTCGAGAGCCTGACTTTGATCATGACCAGTTCTGGCGCACCAGGCTTGCCGATGCCGACGCCTGCATTGCTGCAACTGCTCGCCCGCCGCAGTGCGCCGAATCGCGAAGTGGCGTTGGAACAGCAGGCCGATCTGCTGGCGGCGCTGGGCAGCCCGCACGTCGTGGACGATCGCAAAATGCTCCTGCAGCAAGCGGCTGCTTCCTACGACCGGGCGTTTAATCCTGACGGGGTAAAGCGACAGATCCTGGCGATTTTGGCTGAACCCAGCCGCGTCGAACTACTGGATCGCCTGCGGCTGCCCGCGCTGGTGATACATGGCACGGCCGATCCGTTATTGCCGGTAATGCACGGTATTCATGTTGCTGCGCATATCCACGGCAGCGAATTACGCTTGATTCCGGGCATGGCCCATCGCTTTCAAGAGGTGTTCAAAGCGCCGTTACTGGCTGCGGTATTGCCGTACCTGAACGCCCATAAACACGATGTCGCGCATATCGCCCAGTTGTAGTTCAGATGAGCGGGGTGGTTCGAAGGTGTAAAGTGTGCGCTTTCCCACTGCCAATTGTGAGCGAGGGTTCCATGAGCACTGCCCTGAAAATCGAATTCGTCTCCGATGTGTCCTGCACATGGTGTGTGGTTGGTCTGCGCTCGTTGATCCAGGCGATGGATGATCTAGGCGATGAGGTCAAGGCGGAGATCCATTTCCTGCCGTTCGAGCTTAATGCTAAGATGCCAGCCTAAGGCCAATACCTCAACGA
>NZ_JAQGNX010000067.1 GCF_028293835.1 Pseudomonas sp. | reverse complement strand
CTGGCCCGCGTAACCCAGGTCACCGCCTTTAGTGGCCGAACCCGGATCCTGAGAGAGCTCCTTGGCCAGGGCCGCAAAATCCTCACCTTTGGCCAGGCGCGATTGAATCTCCAGGACCTTCGACTTGGCCTGGGCATCGCTCACCTTGTCGTTCACTTCGATCAGAATGTGCGCGGCACGACGCTGCTCGGCCAGGTTGCCGATTTCCTTTTGATAAGCCGCCTGCAAATCGGCATCCTTGACTTGAACCTGATCGAAGAAGGTCGATTTCTTCAATTCGATGAAGTCCAGGACCACCTGCTCGGGGCTCATGAATTCTTTGGCGTGTTCGTCGTAGTGAGCCTTGATCTCGTCATCACTGACCTTCGCCGAAGCAACGTCAGCGGTGAGCGTCAGGGTGGCGAAATCGCGGGTCTGTTTTTCCAGACGGGCGAACGCATCAACCTGAGCGTCGGTCACGAAACTGCTGCCCGCCAGACCGGCGCGCACCTGACCGATCAGCATTTCCTGAGCCATCATCTGGCGGAATTGCAAACGGCTGAAACCCAACTGGCGAATCACCTGATCGAAACGATCAGCGCTGAATTTGCCGTCGACCTGGAATTCAGGCGTCTGCAAAATCTGCTGGTCCAGCGCGGCTTCCGAGAAACCGAACTTGGCGTCGGCGGCGCCTTGCAGCAACAGTTTGCGATCGACCAGGCCTTTCAAAGCCGAGTCATGCAGCATTTTTTCGTCCAGCAGTGCAGGATCGAAATCCTTGCCCAACTGCTGAGCGAGCTGCCGGCGTTGCATTTCAACCGCCTGGCTCAGCTCGTTTGTCGTGATCTCTTCACCGTTGACCTTGGCAGCATCCTGACTGGTGCTGGTGGCGCGGAAAAGCGCGTCGAAACCGGTCAAGGCCATCAATGCCATGATGACGCCGATGATCGTCTTGGCGATCCAGCCTTGGGAGTTGTCCCTGATATTCTGCAGCATTGCGTCCCCCAGAAACGGTTGTACTGAATTAAACCAACCGCGAGGCGTGGGTAGAATCCGGATAGAAGAAAGGCGCATCCGAGGATGCGCCTTCTCGTTACTGGCGGAGCGGTCGGGGCTCGAATCCGCGACCCCCGGTTGGTGCATCGACCTGTTGGCCGTTCGACCTACCGCTCCGCAGCCAGGACAGGAATGACCCTGGCCTGGATGGGCAAAGGCTCGGAAGAAACTTAGTTGACAGCTTCTTTCAGTGCTTTGCCAGCTTTGAAACCTGGTTTTTTGGCTGCAGCGATTTCCAGCGTCTTACCGGTCTGAGGGTTGCGACCGATACGAGCAGGACGATCTGTAACGGAGAAAGTACCGAAACCTACCAGTACAACAGAGTCGCCAGCCTTCAGAGCGCCAGTGACGGATTCGATCACTGCGTCCAGCGCACGGCCAGCAGCAGCTTTCGGGATATCAGCAGATGCAGCGATAGCATCAATCAGTTCCGACTTGTTCACTCTAAGTCCCCTTATATCTATATTGAGTATGTTTCTAAGTTTTTTGGTGTTAAGCAAAACGAGTGCTGAATGGCCTACAGACACTTTAAGAGCCGCTTTATAACAAGGGCTCTAAAAAGCTGTCAAGGAAGGCCATGCAGACTAATGCGTGCTAATTCTTTCCTTAGCGTCAGACTCGCGTTTTTCGTCCTTGGCTACCAGTTCGGGAGCCACATCCGGCAAGGGCTGTGGCGCGTATTGCAGCGCAATTTGCAGGACCTCGTCAATCCATTTAACCGGTTTAATCTGCAAGTCCCGCTTGATGTTGTCCGGAATTTCTTTCAAGTCCCGTACGTTCTCTTCCGGAATGATCACCGTTTTGATCCCGCCACGGTGTGCCGCGAGCAGTTTTTCCTTCAAACCACCGATGGCCAAAACCTGCCCCCGCAGGGTTATTTCACCGGTCATCGCCACGTCAGCCCGCACCGGTATCTGTGTCAGCGCTGAAACAAGGGCCGTGCACATGCCTACGCCTGCGCTAGGGCCATCTTTAGGCGTGGCGCCCTCTGGCATGTGGATATGCGTGTCGCGCTTCTCATGGAAGTCCAGAGGGATTCCCAGGCTTTTGGCACGACTGCGTACAACAGTCAGTGCAGCCGTGATGGATTCAACCATTACGTCGCCCAATGAACCGGTCTTGATCAACTGACCCTTGCCCGGAACGACAGCTGCCTCAATGGTCAGCAATTCTCCGCCAACCTGAGTCCATGCCAGGCCGGTTACCTGGCCAATCTGATCCTGTTGCTCGGCCAAACCGTAGCGGAATTTGCGAACACCGAGGAAATCCTCAAGCATTTCGGCCGTTACGCGGATAGAGAAGCGTTTTTCCAGCGCGTGTTCTTTAACCGCTTTACGGCAGATTTTGGCAATCTGACGCTCCAGGCTACGCACGCCCGCCTCACGGGTGTAGTAACGGACAATGTCGCGAATCGCTTCTTCGTCAAATTCGATTTCGCCCTTTTTCAGGCCGTTGGCTTGAATCTGTTTTGGCGATAAGTACTTGACTGCAATGTTAATTTTTTCATCTTCGGTGTAGCCAGGCAGACGGATGACTTCCATCCGGTCCAGCAGCGCCGCAGGAATATTCATCGAGTTCGCGGTGCACAGGAACATCACATCGGAAAGGTCGTAATCGACTTCCAGGTAATGGTCGTTGAACGCGTGGTTTTGCTCCGGGTCCAGCACCTCAAGCAACGCCGACGCCGGATCACCGCGCATGTCGCTGCCCATCTTGTCGATTTCATCAAGCAAGAACAGCGGGTTGCGAACCCCCACTTTTGTCATCTTTTGTATCAATCTTCCTGGCATCGAACCGATATACGTCCGGCGATGGCCACGAATTTCCGCCTCATCCCGCACACCGCCCAAGGCCATGCGCACGAATTTGCGATTTGTCGCATGGGCAATGGACTCGGCAAGGGAGGTTTTACCCACACCCGGCGGTCCTACCAGACACAACACCGGACCGCGGATTTTCTTCACGCGCTTTTGCACAGCGAGGTATTCGAGAATGCGTTCTTTGACTTCATCCAGACCGTAATGGTCTGCATCCAGAATGTCTTCCGCACGGACCAGGTCCAGACGCACTTTGCTCTGAGCCTTCCACGGCACCTGCACCAACCAGTCGATGTAGGAACGAACCACCGTGGCTTCAGCCGACATCGGCGACATCTGCTTGAGCTTGTTCAGCTCAGCCAGGGCTTTGGTCAGGGCGTCCTTGGGCAAACCGGCCGCATCGATACGTTTTTTCAGGTCTTCAATTTCGTTGTGGCTTTCGTCGCTGTCGCCCAGTTCTTTCTGAATGGCCTTCATCTGCTCATTCAGGTAGTACTCGCGCTGGCTGCGCTCCATCTGCTTCTTGACGCGACCCCGGATGCGTTTCTCGACCTGCAACAGGTCAATCTCGGCATCCAGCAGCGCCAGCACGTGTTCGACCCGTGCAGACAGGTCAACGATTTCAAGGATTTCCTGCTTCTGCTCGATCTTCAGCGCCATGTGGGCAGCCATGGTGTCAACCAGACGCCCAGGCTCATCGATGCTGTTTAACGAAGACAGGACTTCAGCCGGAACCTTTTTGCCCAATTGCACATATTGTTCGAACTGAGCCAACAGGCTACGCACAAACACTTCGGATTCGCGGTCTGGCGCATCGACTTCGTCGATCAGGGTAACTTCAGCACGGCAGTGACCATCGACTTCAATGAAGCGTTCGACAGTGCCGCGCTGCTCGCCTTCGACCAGTACCTTGACGGTGCCGTCAGGCAGCTTGAGCAATTGCAATACCGTTGCAACAGTGCCGACGCTATAAAGGGCCTCTTCACCTGGATCGTCGTCTGCGGGATTTCTTTGGGCAAGCAGGAGGATTTGCTTGTCACCGGTCATCGCTGCCTCAAGGGCTTCGATAGACTTCTCACGCCCCACAAACAGTGGGATGACCATGTGCGGATAAACCACAACATCGCGCAATGGCAAGAGAGGCAATTCGATGGTTGTCTTCATGATTTCGCCCCTACGGCGGCCATAGGCCGCGGACAGATGGAATTAAGCTTGGAACCAAGATGGGGGTAGATCCCCAAAAAAACAAGCTTTGGCGCAGATAAAGAAAAAGGGGCCCGAAGGCCCCCTTTCAACACATACGCGTGCAGCAGTTTCACTTATGCGTCTGGAGCCGCCTTGGCAGCCGGCTCTTTGTTTTCGTAGATCAACAACGGTTTGGACGTGCCCTCGATGACGCTTTCATCGATCACCACCTTGCTCACTTCGGATTGCGAAGGGATCTCATACATGGTGTCGAGCAGAACGCCTTCAAGAATGGAGCGAAGACCCCGAGCGCCGGTTTTGCGCTCAAGCGCACGTTTGGCGATGGATTTCAACGCGTCAGCACGGAACTCTAGGTCCACGCCTTCCATTTCAAACAGTTTTGCATATTGCTTGGTCAGTGCGTTTTTCGGCTCGGTGAGGATCTGCATCAGCGCAGCCTCATCCAGTTCGTCCAACGTGGCCAGAACTGGCAGACGACCCACGAATTCCGGGATCAGACCGAACTTGACCAAATCGTCAGGCTCGACTTCACGCAGCGACTCGCCGACCTTCTTACCCTCTTCCTTGCTGCGAACTTCGGCGTTGAAACCGATGCCACCGCGAGTAGAACGGCTCTGAATAACCTTTTCGAGGCCCGAGAAGGCGCCACCGCAGATAAACAGGATGTTACGCGTGTCCACTTGCAGGAATTCCTGCTGTGGGTGCTTGCGCCCGCCCTGGGGAGGAACAGAAGCCACGGTGCCTTCGATCAATTTCAGCAGGGCTTGTTGCACGCCTTCGCCAGAAACGTCACGCGTAATCGAAGGGTTGTCGGATTTGCGCGAAATCTTGTCGATTTCATCGATGTAGACAATACCCATCTGGGCCTTTTCTACGTCGTAATCACATTTCTGCAACAGCTTCTGAATGATGTTTTCCACGTCTTCACCCACATAACCGGCTTCGGTCAAGGTGGTGGCGTCGGCGATGGTGAACGGTACATTGAGCAAACGCGCCAGTGTTTCGGCGAGCAACGTCTTGCCGGAACCCGTAGGGCCGATCAGCAGGATGTTACTTTTACCCAGTTCAACATCATCATTCTTTTTGTCACGCTGATTCAGGCGCTTGTAGTGGTTGTACACCGCTACTGCCAAAACCTTTTTCGCACGCTCTTGACCAATCACATACTGATCAAGAATGCCGCTGATTTCTTTCGGCGATGGTAATTTGTGCGCGCTGCTTTCAGCCTGGGCTTCTTGCACCTCCTCTCGGATGATGTCATTGCACAGGTCGACGCATTCGTCACAGATAAAAACAGAGGGGCCGGCAATCAATTTGCGCACTTCATGCTGGCTTTTGCCACAGAAGGAGCAATAGAGCAGCTTGCCGTTGTCCTCGCCGTTGCGAGTGTCAGTCATTCGATCGATCCAATCCGGTAGGCTTGCAACACAAGATGAAGGCTATTGCGGGCTTTTTCAAGTCCGCAGGTGGTCAGTATTTCCGACCACCCACGATTGGGCTGCTTACTTAGCCATTTGACGCTGAGTAAGTACCTGATCGATCAGACCATATTCAGCAGCGCGTTCGGCGCTCATGAAGTTGTCGCGATTGGTGTCTTGCTCGATCGTCTCAATCGATTGCCCGGTGTGGTGAGCCAGAATTTCATTCAGGCGCGCACGAATGGACAGGATTTCCTTGGCATGGATGTCGATATCCGACGCCTGCCCCTGAAAGCCGCCCAACGGCTGGTGAATCATCATCCGCGAATTCGGCAGGCAGTAGCGCTTTTTAGCGGCGCCACCCGCCAACAGCAAGGCACCCATGCTGCAAGCCTGACCGATGCAAATGGTCGACACGTCTGGCTTGATGAACTGCATGGTGTCGTAGATCGACATACCTGCAGTCACCGAACCGCCTGGTGAGTTGATATAAAGATGGATGTCCTTGTCCGGATTCTCGGCTTCAAGGAACAGCAGCTGCGCGGCGATCAGGTTGGCCATGTAGTCTTCTACCGGACCTACCAGAAAGATCACCCGCTCCTTGAGAAGACGCGAATAGATGTCATAGGCGCGTTCGCCACGGGCGGACTGCTCGATAACCATCGGGACCAGGCCGCCAGCGGCTTGGATGTCAGAGTTCTGCTGAATATAAGAATTGCGGGACATGTCCTGCATTCACTCCCAAATAGTCATTTCTTGAATACACATAAGCCAGCGCGAAGGCTGGCTTATGGGTGTTTTCGAACGAAAGATGAAATCAGTCGGCTTGTGGTGCTTCAACCGGCTTGACAGCTTCTTCGTAGGAGACCGATTTGTCGGTCACGCTAGCTTTCTGCAAAACAGTATCCACAACTTGCTCTTCCAGCACAACCGAACGAACCTCGTTCAGTTGCTCTTCGTTCTTGTAGTACCAGGACACGACCTGCTCAGGCTCTTGGTAAGCCGATGCCATTTCCTGAATCATTGAACGAACGCGGGCGTCGTCAGGCTTGAGGTCGAACTGCTTGACCACTTCAGAAACGATCAGGCCCAGCTCTACACGGCGCTTGGCTTGCTCGGTGAACAGCTCTGCCGGCAGTTGGTCAGGCTTGATGTTGCCGCCGAACTGTTGAACAGCCTGCACACGCAGACGATTGACTTCGTTGTCGAGCAACGCTTTAGGCACGTCGATCGGGTTGGAAGTCAGCAAACCGTCCATTACCTGATTCTTGACCTTGGATTTGATCGCCTGACGCAGTTCACGCTCCATGTTCTTGCGAACTTCGGTGCGGAAGCCTTCGACGCCCGTTTCCTTGATACCGAACTGAGTGAAGAATTCTTCGTTCAGCTCAGGCAGTTTAGGCTCGGAGACGGTGTTGACGGTTACAGTGAACTCGACTGCTTTGTTAGCCAGATCAAGGTTCTGGTAGTTTTCCGGGAAGGTCAGGTTCAGAACGCGCTCTTCGCCGGCTTTAGCGCCAACCAGGGCCTCTTCAAAGCCAGGGATCATACGACCGGAACCCAATACCAACTGGGTACCAGTGGCCGAGCCGCCAGCGAATACTTCGCCGTCAACCTTGCCCACGAAATCGATGCTCAGTTGATCGTCGTTCTGGGCAACACGCTCAACGACTTCATAACGAACATTCTGCTTACGCAGGATTTCCAGCATTTTGTCCAGATCCGCGTCAGCCACGTCGGCACTCAGACGCTCGACAGCGATGGAATCGAAGCCTGCAACCGTGAATTCCGGGAATACTTCAAAAGTAGCCACGTATTCCAGGTCTTTACCTTTTTCGAAGGTTTTAGGCTCGACAGACGGTGCGCCAGCCGGGTTCAGCTTCTGCTCAACCACTGCTTCGTAAAAAGTTGCCTGGATCAGTTCGCTCAAGGCTTCCTGACGGGCGCCGTCTTCATAACGCTGACGGATAACGCTCATAGGTACTTTACCAGGACGGAAGCCTGGGATCTTGGCACTACGGGCCGCTTGTTGCAGACGCTTGTTGACTTCAGTCTCGATGCGTTCGGCAGGCACGCCAATGGTCATGCGGCGCTCAAGAGCAGTAGTATTTTCAACAGAAACTTGCATGGATATTCCTCGTTGCACAAACGTTAGCCGGCCGTTTCCGACCCCAGAATCAAGGGCATGCATTCTAGTGGGTCAAACTCAAGAAGTCACCCTACGGAAAAAGGGTAAATAAACGGCGTGAAATGCAACCGGCGCGAGGGATCGACGACGATCCTTGTGAACAGCTGAGGTGGGCCTGCAGGCGAAGCGTCTGGCGCCGCCCTGTCTCATATAAATAAGCAGGAAACCCCCGACTCGCGACTATCCGCAACCCCACCAAAACCGCTTGCCAAAAAACATGCCTGGCGGCAGAAAAAACAACCTGAGCAGCCAACGCCAGGGATAAACCCAATATGCTGATACAAAAAAACCGCACTAGGCGGCTTCTTTTTCCTTGCGAATACATCATTCGCAAAGCTGTATTTGGTGCGGACAGAGGGAACCTAGCTAAACGCTGAAACCCTTGCTGCATAAGGCCCGACGAATCGAACCCTTCTCCAATGAACTTAGCGCTGCCTGAAACAGCAGGCGCGGGACCATTTTCGCCAAGCCGGCCCGGCGCGCATCGTACACAATCGTACTGTCAGTGGCTATAAACGATGCCTGGCTCGGTGAATCGCCGAACAATCACGAACTCCCTTGGCGGTGCTTCTTCATCTGTAGCCTCTCCGTCCATCGTTCGCGAACGGAGAAATATCAGCGCAGATGTAGCTCTTCGTCTGGCAGCGGCGCTTGGCACCACCGCGCAGTTCTGGCTTAACATCCAGGCTTCCTACGATCTGCGCAAAGCAGAGATTGAAAAGGGTGACGAGATCGCCAGAGAGGTTCACTTATTAAAGTGCTGCGCCTGAGCGCAGTCCGCCCTGAAATTGTCAGCCGAAGCTAAGGGGGCGGTGGGAAACAGTGAGATTTCAGACAAGAAAAAGGCCGCTTTAGGCGGCCTGTCTCTTGGCTTACGTGGACGTTACTGGAACCCCACATAAGTACATTTGGTGCGGACGGAGAGACTCGAACTCTCACACCTTGCGGCGCTGGAACCTAAATCCAGTGTGTCTACCAATTCCACCACATCCGCGTCAAACTTTTAAAGCAAAGACGCCAGACGTTTAGATCTGGCGCCTTTTCTAATATGGGGTGGACGAAGGGGATCGAACCCTCGACAACGGGAGTCACAATCCCGTGCTCTACCAACTGAGCTACGCCCACCATATAGCGTGACCGATACAACGCTTACTTGTGCCAAAGTTGCCTGAATGGCGCACCCGGCAGGACTCGAACCTGCGACCATCCGCTTAGAAGGCGGATGCTCTATCCAACTGAGCTACGGGCACTTATTTAATCTGTATTTATTACCGACTACAAATTAAGGGTTTTCAGTCACGCTGAGCGAACCAAACACTCTGCCTGACTTTCTTAACCAGTGCTAGGCTCTGCCCGACAAGTGCGACGAATCTTATAGACGGCCCCGAAGGTCGTCAACTCTTTTTCGAAAAAAATTCAGCTAGATAAAGGGCTTAGGGGAATCTGCCTACCAAGCGCCTTTGCCCTTGAGCGATGTCATGCGAGAATGGGCGCTCTTTTTCAATCCCTTTCGATGGTTAATCACGCGTAATGACTGCAAAACTAATAGACGGCAAAGCGATCGCGGCCAATCTGCGCCAGCAGATCGCCAAACGTGTCGACGAGCGTCATCAGCAGGGCCTGCGTACGCCGGGCCTGGCGGTGATTCTGGTAGGCAGCGACCCCGCCTCTCAGGTTTATGTCTCACACAAGCGCAAAGATTGCGAAGAGGTCGGCTTTCTTTCGCAAGCCTATGACCTGCCGGCCTATACCACTCAGGAAGAGCTCACCGCTCTGATCGATCGGCTCAACGGTGATGACAGCATCGACGGCGTGCTGTTGCAGTTACCACTGCCAGCGCACCTCGATGCCTCCAGGCTGCTGGAGCGTATTCGCCCGGACAAAGACGTCGATGGTTTCCATCCCTATAACGTGGGGCGCCTGGCCCAGCGTATTCCGCTGCTGCGTCCTTGTACGCCCAAAGGCATCATTATCCTGCTGGAAAGCACCGGGGTAGATCTGTACGGGCTGGACGCCGTGGTCGTGGGCGCGTCGAACATCGTCGGTCGCCCCATGGCGATGGAATTGTTGCTGGCCGGTTGCACCGTCACCGTCACCCACCGCTTCACCCGGGATCTGGCGGGCCATGTGGGTCGCGCCGATCTGGTGGTGGTTGCGGCCGGCAAACCAGGCCTGGTCAAGGGCGAATGGATCAAGGAAGGCGCAATCGTGATCGACGTCGGCATCAACCGCCAGGAAGACGGCAAGCTGGTGGGCGACGTGGTGTACGAAACCGCCCTGCCCCGCGCTGGCTGGATTACTCCGGTTCCCGGCGGCGTCGGTCCGATGACCCGGGCGTGTTTGCTGGAAAACACGTTGTATGCGGCGGAGACTTTACACGTCTGAATCGCAATTCCCCGTGGGAGCCAATGTGTTTGGCCGCTTCGCCAACAAGTTGGCTTCTACAGATGATCTGCATAGTGCGCGAATGAAAAACGGCACCTCCGGGGTGCCGTTTTTGTTTTCAGCGCCGCTTACTTAGCCGCAGCCTTCAAAGTACTGGCGTCCTTCCAGGATTTCAGCAACTCGTTGTAGCCAATCGTTTCGCCTTTCGGTTTCTCGTTGGCCAGCTTGCGTTGTGGAGCAGTGCCGCCTGCGGCTTCGCCTTTTTTGTACCACTCTTCCGCCGTGGTAATCGGGTTCATTTTCGGCCCGCAACCACTGGCGTCCTGCACTTTGGAACGCTCGATGCGAGTCATCAGGTCATCCTGATCCTTGGCCAGGCCATCCAGTGCCTGCTGCGCGGTTTTCTCACCGGTCACCGCTTCAGCCACATGTGGCCACCAGAGTTGAGCCAGCTTCGGATAGTCCGGCACGTTGGTGCCGGTGGGCGTCCATTGCACACGGGCCGGGCTGCGGTAGAACTCCACCAGGCCACCGAGCTTCGGCGCCAGGTCGGTCATGGCCTGAGAGTTGATGTCCGACTCACGAATGGGCGTCAGGCCGACGATAGTCTTCTTCAGGGACACGGTTTTCGAGGTCACGAACTGCGCGTACAACCAAGCCGCGAGTTTTTGTTTCTCGGGCGTGGATTTCAGGAAAGTCCATGAACCCACATCCTGATAACCCAGTTTCATGCCTTCTTTCCAATACGGACCTTTAGGCGAAGGCGCCATCCGCCATTTTGGCGTGCCATCGGCGTTCACAACAGGCCCTGGCTTGGTCATGTCGGCGGTAAAGGCTGTGTACCAAAAGATCTGCTGCGCAACGTTGCCTTGCGCCGGAACCGGACCGGCTTCAGAGAAGGTCATGCCGGCCGCTGCGGGCGGTGCATAAGCCTTGAGCCAGTCGATATATTTCTGCGTGGCATACACCGCCGCCGGGCCGTTGGTATCGCCGCCGCGGGTAATGCTCGAACCGGCCGGGTGACAACCCTCTACCCGAATCCCCCACTCATCCACCGGCTTGCCGTTAGGTAGACCTTTGTCGCCACTGCCCGCCATTGAGAACCAGGCATCGGTGAAGCGCCAGCCCAGGGATGGGTCTTTTTTGCCGTAGTCCATGTGGCCGTAGACCTTCTTGCCGTCGATTTCCTTGACGTCGTTGCTGAAGAATTCAGCAATATCTTCATAGGCCGACCAGTTCACCGGCACGCCCAGCTCATAGCCGTATTTGTCCTTGAACCTTTTCTTCAGGTCCGGGCGCTCGAACCAGTCGGCCCGAAACCAGTACAGGTTGGCAAATTGTTGATCAGGCAACTGATACAGCTTGCCATCCGGTGCCGTGGTGAACGAAGTGCCGATGAAGTCTTTGACGTCCAGGGTCGGCGAAGTATAGGCCTTGCCCTCGTTGGCCATCAGGTCGGTCAAGGCTTCTGTTTTGCTGTAACGAAAGTGCGTACCGATCAAATCGGAGTCGTTGACCCAACCGTCGTAGATGCTGGGCTCGTTGGACTGCAGCGAGGTTTGCAACTTTTCGATGACATCCCCCTCTTGCATCACATCATGGGTGATCTTGATTCCCGTGATCTCAGTGAACGCCTTGGCCAGCACCTCCGACTCATATTTATGAGTCGTCAACGATTCCGACACCACCTTGATGTTCATGCCACGAAACGGTTCGGCCGTCTTGATGAACCATTTCAACTCGGCGAGCTGTTGCTCGGGGGTCAGGGTCGACGGCTTGAACTCATCGCCGATCCATTTCTTGGCGGCATCTTCATAAGCATCCGCCCAGGCCGACATACTCAAGCCGCTAAGCGCCAGCAACGAAGCCAGCGTCACGCTATGTCGCAGTTTGTTGTTTTTGTTGAACATAGACACCTCCAAATTTTGATTCCAACGTCGCCAGATTCTTACGGGACCTACCGATCAAGTCGCCTGCACTGCCCGCGAACATCCATCCGTCAACCCCAACGCATCAACAGCAACAGCCACACCAGGGACAGAAGCGAAGCGACCCAGATGCTCCAGTCAGTCGCGCCGATGACCAATAAATGCAGAAAGGCGCTTCCGAGAAGACCGATAAACAAACGATCGCCACGGCTGGTGGCAATCGGCAAAAACCCACGGCGCGCGATACTCGGCGAGCGCAATTCCCACACCGTCATGCAAGCCAGCAGCACACCGATGCAAACGAAAAACGTAGCGGTCAGGGAAGTCCAGGCCATCCATTCCATGTCTTAGCTCCTCAAACCCGGCCCAAGGCAAAGCCCTTGGCCACATGATTACGAACGAACCAGATCACCAGCATGCCGGGCAGAATGGTTAACACCCCCGCCGCTGCCAGTACCCCCCAATCGATCCCCGACGCTGACACGGTTCGCGTCATTACCGCCGCAATGGGCTTGGCGTTCACCGAGGTCAGTGTTCGTGCCAACAACAACTCGACCCACGAAAACATAAAACAGAAGAACGCCGTCACGCCGATCCCGGAGCCAATCAAAGGAATGAAGATCTTTATGAAGAATTTGGGGAAGTTATAGCCGTCGATGTACGCCGTTTCGTCAATTTCCTTGGGCACGCCGGACATAAAGCCTTCCAGAATCCAGACCGCCAACGGTACGTTGAACAGACAGTGGGCCAAGGCGACCGCCAGGGTTGTGTCAAACAGACCGATCGATGAATACAACTGGAAGAACGGCAGCAGAAACACTGCCGGAGGGGCCATGCGGTTGGTCAATAGCCAGAAGAACAGGTGCTTGTCACCGAGGAAGCGATAGCGGGAAAAGGCATAGGCTGCCGGCAACGCCACACTCAGGGAAATCACGGTGTTGAGGCACACGTAATACAACGAGTTGAGATAGCCGTTATACCAACTGGGATCGGTGAAGATCATATGGTAGTTGGCCACCGTGAAGTCCTGGGGCCACAAGGTCAAACCACCGAGAATCTCGGTATTGGTCTTGAACGACATATTTATCAGCCAGTAAATCGGCACTAGCAGGAACAAAATATAGATCCATAACGGCACGACTTTGCGCAGTTTCATCGCCGCTCCTCAGTTCTTTTCGCCGTGAGTCATGGCGGTATAAAACAGCCACGACACCAACAAAATGATCAGGAAATACACCAGCGAGAACGCCGCCGCCGGGCCCAGATCGAATTGACCCAGGGCCATGGTGGTCAAGGTCTGGCTGAGGAAAGTAGTGGAGTTGCCCGGACCGCCGCCGGTGAGCACGAACGGCTCGGTGTAGATCATGAAACTGTCCATGAAGCGCAGCATCACGGCGATCAGCAGGACACTCTTCATCTTCGGCAACTGTATATGTCGGAACACCGCCCAGCCTGACGCCCGATCAATACGCGCGGCTTGGTAGTACACGTCCGGGATGGCGCGCAAACCGGAGTAGCACAACAGCGCCACCAGCGAAGTCCAGTGCCAGACATCAATGATCAGCACGGTCGCCCAAGCGTCCGATGCGTTGGCCGCATAGTTGTAATTCATGCCGATCTTGTTCAGGGTCCAGCCCATCAGCCCGATATCACCGCGACCAAAAATCTGCCAGATAGTCCCCACCACATTCCACGGAATCAGCAACGGAATGGTCATCACAATCAGGCACAACGATGACCAGCGACCTTTGGTCGGCATGGTCAGGGCAATGCCGATGCCCAACGGGATTTCAATCAGCAGCACGCAGAACGAATAAATGAACTGTCGCAGCAGCGAGTCATGCAGCCGTGGGTCTTGCAGCACTTGCCTGAACCAGTCGGCCCCGACGAAATAACGACTCGACAGGTCGAAAATGTCCTGCACCGAGTAGTTGACCACGGTCATCATCGGAATAATCGCGCTGAACGCCACCAGCAGAAACACCGGAAGTACCAGCCACCAGGCCTTGTTGTTCTGGACCTTGTTCATGGAGTGACCTCCAGCAAGTAGTCGTCGGCATAGACCATCAGCCATTGGCTGGGGAAACTGATCCAGGCCTGATTCTCCGGTACCGGCTTATCTTCCTGGATGCGAACTTTGAGCATCTGTCCTGCCAGGCTCAAGGTCAGGATCTTGTAGGTTCCAAGGTCTTCAACGTGGGAAACGTCGGCGCACAGCGCGTCATCGAAAGGGCCCTCCCAGACGTGCACGAACTCCGGGCGAATACCGATTTTCAGGCTTGTCCATTTTGCCTCGGCGATCTGCTGTTGCAGCGCTTCAGATAGCGGCAAATGAACATCACCGAAGCCCACGCCTCCAGCCTGAGGCTGAACGCTGATCAGGTTCATACCGGGACTGCCTATGAAATAACCGACGAACGTGTGGCGCGGTCGTTCGAACAATTCCCGAGGCGTGCCGAACTGCACAATTTGCCCGCCGTACATCACCGCGATCTTGTCAGCGAAGGTCGACGCCTCCAGTTGGTCGTGGGTGACGTAGACCATGGTGATATTGAATTGCTCATGGATCTGCTTAAGCTTGCGTCGCAGCTTCCATTTCAAATGCGGGTCGATTACGGTCAGCGGCTCGTCGAACAGAATCGCCGAGACATCGTCCCGCACCAGCCCGCGGCCCATGGAGACTTTTTGCTTTTCGTCGGCAGTCAGGTTGCGGGCTTTCTTGCTCAATAGCGCTTGCAGGTCCAGGACTTCGGCAATCTCCTGCACCTTGAGACGAATTTTCGCCTCGGCCATGCCTTGGTTACGCAGAGGGAAAGCCAGGTTGTCGTACACCGTCATGGTGTCGTAGACCACCGGAAACTGGAAAACCTGAGCGATGTTGCGCTTCTCGGGGGTCAGGTCATTGACGACCTTGGAGTCGAACAATACCTGCCCTTCCGACGGGCTCAGCAGCCCGGAAATGATATTGAGCAAGGTCGATTTTCCGCAGCCCGAAGGCCCGAGCAAGGCGTAAGCACCGCCCTGCTCCCAAATGTGGTTCAACTCACGAATCGCGTAGTCGTCAGGACTGCTGGGCTGGCTGCTGTAGCTATGAGCCAATTTCTGCAAGCGAATTTCGGCCATCAGGCAACCCTCGCGATTCTGCGGCTGGGCGCCTGGATCAGCTGACCTTGCTGATCGAAGACGAACAATTTATGCGTCGGGATGTAAATACGGATCGGTGCATCGACGTCGTATTCATGCACCCCCGGTAAATGCAGGACCAGTAGAAAATGCTCGTTTCGCACGTGCAAGAAGGTTTCGGAACCGCTGATCTCGGCCACTTCCACCGTCACTGCCAGTTCCAGATCGTCGTCGTTGGACGGCACCAGGCAGATGTGGCTGGGACGAACACCGAAACGGTATTCACCGTCGCCGATTGCACGCAAATCGACGTTGAGCGGAAAGTGCACGAAGTTGGCAAAACTTACTTCGTTGCCGTCGATACGGCCCGGCATCAGATTAATCGGTGGTTCGGAAAACAGCTCGGCGGCGAGCACGGTTTTCGGCTGGTGATAGACCTCGGGCGTCCTACCGCTTTGAATTACCCGCCCTTCGTGAAGCACCGTGGTGGTCCCACCCAAGGCCAGCGCTTCGTTGGGTTCAGTGGTGGCATAGATGGCGATGGTATGGCGCGCTTCGAATAACTCGCGCATTTCCTGACGCAGTTCTTCACGCAACTTGTAGTCGAGGTTGACCAAGGGTTCATCAAACAGAATCAGTTCGGCATCCTTGACCAGCGCCCGCGCCATGGCTGTTCGCTGCTGTTGCCCACCCGACAGTTCAAGGGGATAGCGCGACAGGAACTTTTCGATGCGCAACATCCGCGCGGTCTCCTGCACTTTGCTCTGGATCAGCTCTTTAGAGACGCCGGCCTGGCGCAAAGGCGAGGCAATGTTGTCGAAGACGCTCATGGTCGGATAATTGATGAATTGCTGATAAACCATTGACACGTTGCGCTTGCGCACAGAGGTCTGCGTGACGTCGACTCCGTTCATCAGGATCCGGCCGCTATCAGGTTTATCCAGACCGGCCATCAAGCGCATCAAACTGGTTTTGCCCGAGAGCGTGCGACCCAGCAACACGTTGAATGACCCGGCTTCGAAGCTCAGGCTTGCGTCGTCGATCCAGATTTGGCCTTCGACCGAGCGACTAACGCGCTCTAGCGTTAACGACATGGGGTGTGCCCTATTTTTATAGGTAAAGAGTTATTACATGGTGCACCGCCTTGGGATAGCGACATTCGTGCCAATCAGACCGAGGCATGGGAGGTTTTTTCTAACCGATTGAAAATCATACCGTTACTTAAAAATCGCAATGTTGTGACATTCACAACCGAACTTAAGTGACCACCTAACAATGAACAATTGAACATTTTTCGGTTTGACTTTGAACAATTTTGAACAACACTAGTTGAACGCTTAGAGCAGAAAATGCCCAATGCGCGCTGGCAAAACAACAATAATAATGTCGACCCAGAGACCCTTACATGGCCACCTACAGCAGATCCCTTGCCCATGACACCATCATCAAAGAGTCCTGGACTCGCTGCCGCGCATTCGGGCTCGATCATCATTCCAGGCCCTCGTTCGGCCAATTGCCCAACACCGAGATCTCTCAGCTGGTTGAGCGACACCACACGCTGGTGCAAACCACTCATCAAGAGGTCTTGCCGTACTACGAAAATATCCTGAGCAACTCAAATTGCCTGATCATGCTCGCCGACAATCGCGGGCTGTTGCTCAAGTCCTGGGGAAAGCAGCGTTTTGCCGAATCGCCGCAAACCGAAGGCTTTATGGCCGGCGCCAGCTGGGTTGAAAGCGCAACGGGCACCAACGCCATTGGCACCGCGCTGGCGTGCGAGCAGGCGGTGCACATTGAACACGATGAACACTTTCTGAAGGCCAACCGCTTCATGACCGGCTCGGCCGCACCGATCTTCGATGCATCGCGGCGGGTAATCGCGGTTCTCGACGTGTCCAGCGACAGCTTTTTGCCGCCCTCCCATACCCTGGGAATGGTGAAAATGATGAGCCAGACCGTGGAAAACCGACTGATCCTCAATCAGTTTCAAGAGACGCACTTTCAACTGACTTTTAACACCGGCGCTAACAACCTCGACAGCCAATGGGCCGGTTTGTTAATCGTCGACGAAAGCGGGCAGATCGTGTGCACCAACCGCCGCGCCGAAAACTTGCTGAGCATCAACCCATCACACATGGTGTTCGAACGGCTGTTCAAAACCTCACTACGACAGTTACTTGAACAAAAAGAAGGTCACTCGTTTTCTTTGCTGGATGCTCGAAACAACCGATTCCATTGCCTGTTGCGTAGACCGAGACGCGCACCCGTCTCACCAGGCATGACGCAGGTGCAAAAAAGCCGGGGGGCCGATGAGACGTTGACCCTGTCTGCCATCGCTTTGGGTGATCCCCAAGTGGAAAAGGCTGTGCATCAGGCTGAACGTTTGCTGGAGAAGAATATTCCGCTGCTAATCCACGGCGAAACCGGGGTTGGCAAAGAAGTGTTTGTTAAGGCATTGCATCACGCCAGTTCCAGAGCCCATCAGCCGCTGATCGCAATTAATTGCGCAGCGATACCGTCAGAGTTGGTGGAGGCGGAACTGTTCGGTTACGAAAAAGGAGCGTTTACCGGCGCTCATCCGCGAGGCAGCATGGGCCTGATTCGTAAAGCGGACAAAGGCACGCTGTTTCTTGATGAGATTGGCGACATGCCGCTGGCCGTACAGGCGCGGTTATTAAGGGTGCTGCAGGAACGGGTGGTTCAGCCGCTGGGCAGTAGTGAGCTGTATCCGGTGGATATCCGCCTCATATCTGCCACCCATTCGCCTCTGCGCGAGCGGGTCTTGTCCGGTCATTTTCGTCAGGATTTGTTCTACCGCATCAACGGCCTGACCCTTGAACTGCCTCCGCTGCGCCACCGCACCGACAAAGGCGCACTGTTTCAGCAATTGTGGGAGCAGCACCGCGAGGCGCATCAACAGGCCGGTTTTGCCGCCGAGGTACAGCGCTTGTTCCACCGACACCCATGGCCGGGTAATTTGCGTCAGCTCAGTAGCGTAATTCAGGTGGCGTTGGCATTAGCCGACCAACAGCAGATTACCGCCGAGCATCTGCCGGATGATTTTTTTGCAGATCTGGAAGATGACGATATTCGAACGGAACAGGCAGCGTCAGACGACTTGCAACAACTACTGCGCGCCGCTGGGGGCAATATTTCACAACTGGCCAAACAGCTGGGGGTAAGCCGCAATACGCTTTATAAGCGGCTGCGAGAACAGCGGATGGCGTAATACGTGGATGTCCACACATTCGGTAGGAGCCAACTTGTTGGCGAGGCGGCCTCAACGATCCGCCCGAAAAATCGCCTCGCCAACACGTTGGCTCCTACGAACAATGCATCAGTCAGCCAAACGCCAGGTCGTTGCGCCCTTGCCGTCTTCCAGCACCACACCCATGGCGGTGAGTTGGTCGCGGATGCGGTCGGAGGCGGCCCAGTCTTTGTCGGCACGCGCTGTCAATCGAGCCTCTATCAGCGCTTCGACTTCTGCCGCATCAACCCGGCTTTCGGCACCCGCACGCAAGAAATCGTCGGCTTCGAGTTGCAAGACACCCAGCACGCTGGCCAACTGTTTCAAACGCGCAGCCAAACCAGCGGCAGCTTGCAGATCAGTGTCACGCAGACGGTTGATCTCGCGCACCATCTCGAACAACACCGCACAGGCTTCCGGCGTACCAAAGTCGTCGTTCATCGCCGCGGAAAACCGCTCAACGAACCCTTCGCCACCGGTGGGAGCAACGGCTGGAAGGCCCTTCAGTGCGTGATAAAAACGCTCAAGCGCACCCTTGGACTCTTTCAGACTGTCTTCGGAATAGTTGATCGAACTGCGGTAATGGCTGGACACCAACAGGTAGCGCACCACTTCCGGCTGATACTTCTCCAGCACGTCGCGAATAGTGAAGAAGTTGTTCAACGACTTGGACATCTTCTCGCCATTGATGCGAATCATGCCGCAATGCACCCAAGTATTGGCATACGGCTTTCCGGTAGCGGCCTCGCTCTGGGCGATTTCGTTTTCATGGTGCGGAAACTCAAGATCGTTACCGCCGCCATGAATATCGAACGTTTCACCCAGGCAACAGGTGGACATCACCGAGCATTCGATATGCCAGCCCGGACGGCCCGCGCCCCACGGCGATTCCCAACTGGGCTCGCCCGGCTTAACGCCCTTCCATAGCACGAAATCCAGCGGATCGTCTTTCGACTCGTCCACTTCGATGCGCGCACCGATGCGCAAATCTTCGATTTTCTTGCGTGACAGCTTGCCGTAACCGAGGAATTTGCCGACGCGGTAGTACACGTCTCCATTACCCGGCGCGTAGGCGTAACCCTTGTCGATCAGGGTCTGAATCATGGCGTGCATGCCAGCGATATGATCGGTGGCACGCGGTTCCAGATCGGGCGGCAAGATATTCAGGCGCGCTTCATCCTCGTGCATTGCATCGATCATGCGCGCGGTCAGGGCTTCGAACGATTCGCCATTATCACGGGCACGGTTGATGATCTTGTCGTCGATGTCGGTAATGTTGCGCACATAGGTCAGGTCATAGCCGCTAAAACGCAGCCACCGAGTGATCAGATCGAAGGCAACCATGCTCCGACCATGACCGATGTGGCAGAAGTCGTACACGGTCATGCCGCACACGTACATCCGCACCTTATTGCCGTCCAGCGGCGTAAACACTTCTTTGCTCTTGCTGAGCGTGTTGTAGATAGAAAGCACGTTGAATCCCTTGGGTGTGGCTTAACTCCACGAATCTCGCAGAGTTACCGTTCGGTTGAATACTGGATGACCAGGCTTCGAGTCCTTGATGTCGGCGCAGAAATAACCTTCGCGTTCGAACTGGAAACGGTCTTCCGGTTGCGCTTGAGCCAATGAAGGTTCAGCACGACAACCAGTCAGCACTTGCAGGGAGTCGGGGTTGATATTGTCCAGGAAGCTGGCGCCGTCTTCGGCTTTCTCAGGGTTTGCCGAGCGGAACAGCCGGTCGTATAAACGCACTTCGCACTCGACGCTGGCGTCTGCCGGCACCCAGTGCACCACGCCTTTGACCTTGCGGCCCTCGGGGTTTTTGCCCAGGGTTTCCGGGTCATACGAGCAACGCAGTTCAATGATGTTGCCATCAGCGTCTTTGATGGCTTCGTCGGCACGAATCACGTAGCTGCCGCGCAGGCGTACTTCGCCGTTGGGTTCCAGGCGCTTGTAGCCTTTTGGCGGCTCTTCCATGAAATCATCGCGGTCGATGTAGATCTCACGGGCGAACGGCAATTCACGCACACCCATGTCTTCTTTCGGGTGACGCGCCAATTGCAGATTTTCCACCTGCCCTTCCGGGTAATTGGTAATCACGACTTTCAGCGGACGCAGCACGCACATGGCACGCGGCGCGCTGTGATCGAGGTCATCACGAATGCTGAATTCAAGCATGCCGAAATCAACCACGCCGTCGGACCGGTTGGTGCCGATCATTTCGCAGAAGTTACGAATCGAGGCCGGGGTGTAACCGCGACGACGGAAGCCCGACAACGTCGACATCCGGGGGTCGTCCCAACCGAATACGTGCTTCTCGTCGACCAATTGCTTGAGCTTGCGCTTGCTGGTGACGGTATAGCTCAGGTTCAGGCGCGAAAACTCGTACTGACGCGGCTTGCTGGGTACCGGCAGATTGTCCAGGAACCAGTCATACAGCGGGCGATGGCTTTCGAATTCCAGGGTGCAAATCGAGTGGGTGATGCCTTCGATGGCGTCCGACTGACCGTGGGTAAAGTCGTAGATTGGGTAAATGCACCACGTGTCGCCGGTCTGGTGGTGATGGGCGTGACGAATGCGATACAGGATAGGGTCGCGCAGGTTCATGTTCGGCGACGCCATGTCGATCTTCGCGCGCAACACGCGAGCGCCGTCTTCGAACTCACCCGCCTTCATGCGGGCGAACAGGTCCAGGCTATCCTCGACACTGCGCTCACGGAACGGGCTGTTTTTTCCCGGCTCGGTCAAGGTGCCGCGGTATTCCCGGGCCTGCTCAGGGGTCAGGTCGTCGACATAGGCCTTGCCGGATTTGATCAGCTCCACAGCCCATTCGTGCAGTTGATCGAAATACTGTGAGGCATAGCGCACTTCACCGGACCATTGAAAACCCAGCCACTTGACGTCGCTTTCGATGGCGTCGATGTATTCCTGATCTTCCTTGGCCGGGTTGGTATCGTCAAAACGCAGGTGCGTTTCACCACCGAACTCCTGTGCCAGACCGAAGTTCACACAGATCGACTTGGCGTGACCAATGTGCAAGTAACCGTTAGGCTCTGGCGGAAAGCGGGTCACGATCTTGGTGTGCTTGCCCGAATCCAGGTCCGCCTGCACGATTTGGCGCAGGAAATTGGTCGGGACGGCAGGTCCTGCCTTGGAATTCGCAGCGGAGTCAGTGGGCTTGCTCATAGGATCCTTGGGCATACAAGTGCGCGGCCTGGGTAGGCCGACTAAATCAAAGCGCTTATCATAGCCGAAGCTGTCAAGGTGTTGCGACCAGCGCGGCGCTTCCAAAAATCAAAACGAGCGATTTTTCAATGTCCAAAGTCAAATTGAGCACCAACCATGGCGATATCGTCCTGGAACTGAACGCCGAGAAGGCGTCAGAAACTGTTGCTAACTTTGTGCAGTACGTTAAGGAAGGCCATTACAACAACACCGTTTTCCACCGGGTCATCAGCAATTTCATGATCCAGGGCGGTGGTTTTGAGCCGGGCATGGCGCAAAAGAAAACCCGCGCAACGATCAAGAACGAAGCCACCAACGGTCTTTCCAACGACAAATACACGGTGGCCATGGCCCGTACCATGGAGCCGCACTCAGCCTCATCGCAGTTTTTCATCAACGTAGCTGACAACGAATTTCTTAACCACACCGCACCCACCACTCAAGGCTGGGGTTACACCGTGTTCGGTGAAGTAGTCGAAGGCAAGGACGTGGTCGACAAGATCAAGGGCGTCGCCACCACCATGAAAGCCGGCCACCAGGACGTACCGGCCGATGACGTGATCATCCTGAACGCTGAGATTGTTGGGTGATTTTACTGATTTCGGATTTGCACCTGGAAGAGCAGCGCCCGGACATTACTCGGGCCTTTATCGAGCTGCTCGAAGGCCGCGCCCGGGACGCCGAGACGCTGTACATCCTCGGGGATTTTTTCGAAGCCTGGATTGGCGATGATGCCATGTCGCCTTTCCAGCGCTCAATCTGCCAGGCCCTGCGCGCATTGAGTGACAGCGGCACTACCATTTTCCTGATGCACGGCAACCGCGACTTCATGCTGGGCCGGGCCTTTTGCAAAGCGGCGGGCTGCACGTTATTGGCTGACCCTAGCGTGGTGCAATTTAACGGCGAACCGGTGTTGCTGATGCACGGTGACAGCTTGTGTACCAAAGACGAAGCCTACATGCGCATGCGCCGTTACCTGCGTAACCCGCTAACCTTATTTGTGCTGCGCCATTTGCCGCTGAGTACCCGACACACACTGGCGCGCAAGCTGCGCAGTGAAAGCCGTGCGCAAACCCGGATGAAAGCCAACGACATCGTTGACGTCACGCCGGAAGAAGTGCCACGGATCATGGCGCAATACGGCGTACACACGCTGATTCACGGCCATACCCACCGCCCTGCCATTCACAAACTGCAAGTCAACGACCAACCGGCCAAGCGCATCGTGCTGGGGGATTGGGATCGCCAAGGCTGGGCATTACAGGTCGATGAACAGGGATTTCAACTGGCGGCGTTTGAATTTGTGCCCGGTCATACGGTACCTGGCCCGATGGCGGTGTAATTCGTAAATCGTCTTCCTGTAGAGCCAACGTGTTGGCGAGACTGCCCTAATCGCCTCGCCAACACGTTGGCTCCTATAGAGTGCGGCCCATCAATGCCCCGCCGGAGGCCCTGCCTTTGCGGTGAATGGCGGTTTGGCCAACCACACCAGCACGATCAACGCAAAGAAACACCAGCCCAGCATGTAGAAGAAGTCCACGGTCGACATCATGTAGGCCTGGGCATTGACCACCGATTCCAGCTGCGCATAGGCCTTGCTGCCTTCTCCGCCCAGCGTGGTAATTGCATCGCGGGTTGCCGGCTCATAGGTGCTGACACTTTCGCTCAGGTACGCATGGTGCTGGTTAGCCCGGCGAATCCAGATCCACGTCGTCAGCGATGCTGCAAAACTACCGCCGAGGTTACGCAGGAATGTCGCCAACCCAGAGCCGTCGGCAATCTGGCTGGGCGGCAGATCAGACAGCAGAATGGTCAGGGTCGGCATGAAGAACAACGCAATGCCTGCGCCCATGAACAACTGCACCATGGCGATGTGATAGAAATCCACCTCACTGGTAAAGTCGGCCCGCATGAAGCAACTGAGTCCAATCGCGAAAAAGGCTATCCCGGCCAACAGCCGCATGTCGAAGTTGTGCGCGTATTTGCCGACGAAGGGCGACATCAATACCGGCAGAACCCCCAGCGGCGCCACGGCCAACCCGGAGTAGGTGGCGGTGTAGCCCATCTGTGTCTGCAACCACTGTGGCAACAACAGGTTAATGCCGAAGAAGCCGGCGTATCCCCCCACCAGGGTAATGGTGCCAATGCGGAAGTTGCGGTAGGCGAACAGCCGCAAATTGACGATGGGGTGTTTGTCGGTCAATTCCCAAATAATGAAAATCGCCAGGCTAATGGCTGAAATGACCGCACCGATAACGATGAAGTGCGACTCGAACCAGTCCAGGTCGTTGCCTTTGTCGAGCACAATCTGCAGCGCACCGACCCCGATAATCAGGGTTATCAAACCGACGTAATCCATCGGCTGACGACTGGTGACCACTGGCCTGGCCCGCATCTGCGAGCGAACAACCAAGGCCGCGAAAATACCAATCGGAACGTTGATGAAAAAGATCCAGGGCCAACTGTAACTGTCAGTAATCCAGCCGCCCAAAATCGGACCGGCAATCGGCGCCACCACCGTGACCATCGCCAGCAATGCCAGTGCCATCCCCCTTTTCGCCGGGGGATAAACCGCGATCAGCAGCGTTTGTGTCATCGGGTACAACGGCCCGGCGACCACGCCTTGCAACACCCGAAAACCCACCAACTCAGGCATCGACGTGGAAATACCACACAAGAACGAGGCCATTACGAACAGGATCGTGGCCCAGATAAACAGCTTCACTTCGCCTACCCGACGGCTCAGCCAGCCGGTCAAGGGCAACGCAATAGCGTTACTCACCGCAAACGAGGTGATAACCCACGTGCCTTGCTCCGAACTCACGCCCAGATTACCGGCGATGGTCGGCAACGCGACGTTGGCAATGGTGGTGTCGAGCACCTGCATAAAGGTCGCCAACGACAGGCCGATGGTGCACATCAACAAACTGGGCGGCGTAAAAGAGGCCGGGGCGTTCGAGCTCATCGCGAATCCTTTAAGTCTTCAACGACGCTCCGGCACAGGCGCCGGAGCTGACGGATTGGCGAATCAGCGCTGCGCGGTTTTGCTATTGGTGGCTGCACTGTTGTCATGAATCAGCTGCGTAATCAGCGCATCGGCGTCGGCCAACTGCTTGTTGTAGATGGTGGTGCTGAACAACGGCTTCTGTGGCGGCTGCTGGGCCAGCACCGGGCCGCTCTGGTCATGCAGGTTGACATCGACCACCGTGGACAAACCGATGCGCAATGGATGATCGGTCAGTTGATCCGGATTGACGTGGATTCGCACCGGAATCCGCTGCACGATCTTGATCCAGTTACCCGTGGCGTTCTGCGCCGGAAGCAGGGCGAACGCACTGCCCGTACCGGCGCCAACGCTATCAACCGTGCCGGTGTACTTCACATCGCTGCCATACAGATCGGCTTCAATGTCGACCTGCTGACCGATGCGCATCATGCCCAGTTGGGTTTCCTTGAAGTTGGCGTCAATCCACACTTCATTGAGCGGAATCACTGCCATCAACGCGGTGCCCGGCTGTACCCGCTGCCCCAGCTGTACGGTGCGTTTGGCCACGTACCCGGTGACCGGCGCAACCAAGGTGCTGCGAGCGTTAGCCAGATACGCTTGACGCAACTGCGCGGCAGCGGCTTTGACGTCCGGGTGCGACGACACAACGGTCTCATCTACCAGGGCGGAGCTGGTTGCCAACTGCTGCTGAACATTGTTCAAACTGTTTTGCGCGGTGGTTAAATCGTCGCGAGCATGGGACAGCTCTTCTTGAGAAATTGCTCCGCCTGCTGCCAGGTTCTTCCGACGGTTGTAGTTATCCTGGGCTTTCTTCACTTCAGCACGTTGTGCGGCCAACTGCGCTTTCATGCCGTCGACATTGCTGTACAAGCCACGCACCTGACGCACAGTCTTGCCCAGATTCGCCTCAGCACTTTGCAAGCCGACTTCGGCATCGCTTGGGTCGAACTGAATCAGCACTTGACCCTCACGGACCAAATCGCCGTCATCGGCACCAATGCTGACCACCGTTCCGGTCACCAGCGGCGTGATCGCTACCACGTTGCCATTCACGTAAGCGTCGTCGGTGCTTTCGTTCCAGCGCCCGTACTTTTCATACCAGAACCACAGACCCAACGCGGCCACAATGACCACCACCAGTACCAGCAGCAGCCAGAACTTGCGTCTGCCTGGATTGTTATCCTTGGGTGGCGCCTGATCTTTTTGCTGGGCCTGATCGTTGTTGTCCTTCTGATCGTTTTGATCTTTCTGGTCGTTTGTCGAAGCAGTTTCGGTAGCGGCAGTAGCCATGACGATTACCTTGAGTTATTCAGTCTGCGAAGCGGTTGAAGGGGTACCCGGGCCGGCGTTCTGGTCAGCAGAGCTGCTTTGAAAGCCGCCGCCCAAGGCCTGCATCAACTGAATTGAGAGGTCGATCCGTTCGGCGGTGAGGTCGGCCAATTGGCGTTGGGACTGAAGCAATTGTTGCTCGATGGTCAACACATCGACATAGTTACCGATGCCGGAGCCGTAACGTTGCGACCCCGTGTCATAAGAGGCTTGAGCAATGTCAGTGGCGCGCTGCTGGGCATCGATCTGACGACTGATGGAGCGCAGTTGAGACAAGGTGTCGCTGACGTCGCCCAATGCTTGAATCAGGCTTTTGTTGTACTGCCCCACTGCCAGGTCGTAATCGGCATCGCGCGCATCAAGATCAGCACGCAGCCGGCCACCGTCGAAGATCGGCAGCGATATAGCCGGCGCTATATTAAAGAAGCGGCTGGCCGAGCCGAACATGGCATCGCCCAACAACGACTCGGTGCCCACTGCAGCACTCAGGTTCAGGTTGGGATAGAAATTGGTCTTGCCGGCGACAATATTTTTGCTCGCCGCTTCAACGCGCCAGCGTGCCGCTACCAGGTCAGGACGACGGCCCAACAATTCCGCCGGCAACGACGACGGCAGTGCCACCGCTCCCGGTGTTAGCACCTTTGGACGGGTGATTTCATCGCCACGGTCCGGGCCTTTGCCCAACAACACCGCCAAGCTGATTTTCGCGCTGCGCAGGCGTTTTTCGGCGTCGATCAATTGCGCTTCGGAGGCGGCTTCCAAACTCTGGGTTTGCTGGAACTGAAAGCGGCTGTCGATGCCCGAGGCCAAACGGCGATTGCCCAAATCAAGCATTTGCCGCGTACGTTTAAGGTCATCAGTGGCCAGATCGTATACGACGTGGGCCTGACCGAGGTCGCTGTAAGCCCGCGCCACATCGGCGGCGAGTGTCAGACGCGCCGATTGCTGGTCGATTTCAGCAGCACGGGCCTGACCCAACGCAGCTTCCCAGGTGGCGCGTTGGCCGCCCCACAAATCGAAGTTGTAACTAAAATTCAAACCGACGTTACGCACCGTGTCATAAAGGCCGCCCTCACCCGTCGGGCTCTGATCCGCAGCCAAACGGGAACGCGTGATACCAGCCTGGGCATCCACAGTCGGCGTGCGTTGCGCGTTGGCGGCATACGCCGCGGCACTGGCCTGATGCGCACGAGCACTGGCGATCTGCATATCGGGGCTGTCGCGCAAGGCCTCGGTGATCAAACCGTCGAGTTGCGGATCGCCAAGGCTTTTCCACCAATCACTTTTTGGCCAGGCCGCTGGCGAGAGTTTGACGTCCTTGAAGCTTTGCGCAGTTTTCAGGTTTTGCGCATCCACACGCACGCCCTTTGCGTCCAGACCGCTGTAGCTGGCACAACCGGCCAAGCCCATGGCGATACCGACCAGAACAAATGCTGGCCTCAATGAGCTTCGCAACGTCGAGCTATTCATTTCGCACCCACTTGGTTAAAGCCCAGGCGCGCGATGGTGATTTGATCGTCAGCGGCCACTAGCATCTTTGTCAGAATCTGCTCCAGATTTTTCACTTCCACGGTGTCGAGCGAGCTGAACAAATCGTTCATCGCGTCGGAGCCAATCATTGGCAGCAAGCCCGCAAGTTTCTGGCCCTCTTCGGTCAGCGCTAGCTTGACCTGACGGCGGTCAGTTTCCGAGCGGATGCGCACCAGCAACTCTTTTTGCTCGAGACGGTCGATCATCCGCGTCATCGACCCACTGTCGAGCGACAGATGCCGACATAGTTCAACCGGTGTGTCGGAGCCAAACTGGCCGACGATGATCAGCACTTTGAATTGAGAGGACGTCACGCCGTACGGCACCAGATGGGTGTCGAGGATGCGGTTTTTCAGGCTATCAACCCGTCCGATCAACAGGCCCATGAGGCCCGCATGGAAATTCTCGGGAGTGAAGTGTTTCATCGAATCACCAAAAGGCTGCCTAGGCAGTAAAGATGACAGAATGTTACTGCTTAGGCAGCAAATGGCCAAGCATTAAATAGGAAGCTTTGTTTTAAGGCGACGAATGAGGGAGTGCATGCCTCTGTAGGAGATGCCGAAGGCTGCGATCGACCGATCGCAGCCTTCGGCATCTCCTACATATCAGGGGCACTTATGATCAGGCGGAAGGAACACCACTATGAAACCGGAATTCGGTGTCAGGGCTGTCGATCAAGCCGGCCTCTAGCACCCGAACCTTGTCGATGGTTTGCGCCACGTCGGCAGCATCGCCATATTGATAAGCCAATTTCAGGTAACCCTGAAAATGCCGCGCTTCGCTTTTCAACAAGCCGTGATAGAAGCGTCCCAATTCTTCGTCCAGATGAGGGACCAGGGCTTCAAAGCGCTCGCAACTGCGCGCTTCGATAAACGCGCCGACCACCAACGTATCGCTCAGCTTAACCGGTTCATGACTGCGTACCGCAGACCGCAGGCCTGACGCGTAACGGCTGGCCGACAGCGAGCGCCATTCGACTTTGCGCTTCTTCATCAAGCGCACCACTTGCTCGTGGTGCACCAATTCTTCCCGGGCCAGCCGCGACATCATCAGCACCAGATCCGAGTAGGAGCCGTATTTGGCGATCATGCTCATCGCGGTGCTGGCCGCCTTGAATTCACAATTTTTGTGATCAAGCAGCAGTGTTTCCTGATCGGCCAGCGCGGCCTCAACCCAGGCGTCGGGTGTGCGGCAGCCTAGGAACTCGTGGATTTCCGGCAGCACAGGGACTCGAGAAACCTTGGCGGCTGGCGGTATGGAGTCGATAACGGGGGTAAGTTGCATAGGCTCACAGTCGGCCGGGTGGGCAAAGCGCAGCATTATACGAGCGCCACGGGATTGAACCAGCGCCAGGTAGCGGATTTATCCTGATATGAATCAACTACCGAGTGCGCTGACTGCATCTATAGTTGTGTCTATCGCCACCGGCCGAGGTTCTGCCCATGCACGCCGTTCGCAGCATCCTAGTGATCATCGAGCCTCACGACGCCGAAAGCCTGGCGCTTACCCGTGCCAAGCTGATTGCCTGTGTGACGCAAGCGCACCTGCACTTGCTGATCTGCGATAAAAAACACGATCACTCGTTGCTATTAGAGGAACTGACCGAGGATTTGCTCAAAGCCGACTTCAACGCCACCGCTCAGCAAGCGTGGAACGACAGTCCCCACCAAACGATCATTGACGTACAACAGGCGGAAAATTGCGGTTTAGTGATCAAGCAGCACTTTCCCGATAACCCGCTTAAAAAGGCGCTGCTGACACCGGATGACTGGAAACTGCTACGGTTGTGCCCCAGCGCGGTGTTAATGGTCAAGACCGCAACGTCATGGAACGGCGGGGTAATTTTAGCGGCAGTGGACGTAGGCAGTTCCGATGGAGAACACCGGGCGTTGCATTACAGCATCATCGATCATGGCTTCGAAATCGCTGCATTGACCAAAGGCCAGCTGCACGTGATCGCCGCCCACCCCTTGCCCATGCTCACCGCCGCCGACCCCGCCAGCCACATCGAAGCCCGTTACCGCGAGCAGTGCCTGGCGTTCCAGAGCGAATTCGACGTCGACGACAGTCACCTCCACGTCGCCGAAGGGCCGGCAGACGTACTGATTCCGCACACCGCGCACATTCTCAAAGCAGCCGTCACGATCATCGGCACCGTTGGGCGTACCGGCCTATCGGGCGCGTTGATCGGAAATACGGCGGAAGTGATATTGGATTCAGTGGAGAGCGATGTGTTGGTGTTGAAGACTGACGGAGTAATTGCGCATTTGGAGGCGTTGGCCTTAAAAAGCTGAAATCACAAACCTGAATGTATTGGCCCCGTTTCTGGTGTGTATATCCGGCCTCCAAAAGGCAGATCAAAACCTCTGCAGCCAACGTGTTGGCGAAGCGCCTAACCAGATATACCCAGCAAATTGTCTCGCCAACACGTTGGCTACAGAATTTTTGCGGGACAACCCTCACCCGCCAAACGCATCCCTCAAAAACCCCGGCGCGATATACCGCTCGTAATGGGCCTCAGACAGTAGAAAAAACTCACGATCAATAACATCACGCAGATCAGGTAAGCTCCAGCCGCGAAATTCCGGCATCAACACCACGCCATAGGCATCCAACTGGGTAATTACCCGCGCACCGCGAGCGATCAACTGGTATGCCCAGCAATAAACCGATTGATGAGGCACAAAACGGATTTTGCGTTGTTCCAACTGCTGCCGCAGCTTGCCCGCGTCAAAAACCTGAAGCTTGCCCGCCATCACTTGCACCAACAATTGCTCCAGACGCAGCCACACCGCACGTTTTTCCTCCTCGTTGTAACCATTCCAATTGATCACTTCATGGTGAAAACGCTTACAGCCACGGCACACCAGATCCCCGTAAACAGTAGAGCAGAGGCCAACGCATGGGGTTTTGATGGTTTGATTTGACATAGGAAATACGACGGCGACAGGCGAAACAGATGCGCATGTTATCCCTTTGTCTAACGAGGGTCACCCTTCGACGTGGTGGGCTTACCTTACCTTAAACCGATTTTTGCCGTAGAATCAGCGAGCCTTTTAAGGCGCCAATGTCCGTTAGAAGCTGTTTTCAAAGCGTCACGAGCACAGTTAAGTAACCCCGCAGTCCGGTGTCGACCCAGGAATTCCTCGTGAAATCCCCCTGAGTCGACACTCATCAGCCGTCCTGCAGGCGTCAAACTTTGAAAACAGCTTCTGTAGGGAATAACCGTTTCTCTGACCAAGGGGCTCAAAAGCCTCATCGTGCAGCGTGCGAGTTATTTCGGGATGAGCGTCCCGGACACCCATTTGGGACCACTGATGAGGGTAATAACTGTGCTTGAAGCCTACCGTAAACACATCGAAGAGCGTGCCGTCCAGGGTATCGTGCCCCAGCCGCTTAACGCCGAACAAACCGCAGGCTTGATCGAGCTGCTGAAGACCCCCCCGGCTGGCGAAGAAGCATTCCTTCTTGACCTGATTACCAACCGCGTTCCACCAGGCGTTGATGAAGCCGCTTACGTTAAGGCTGGCTTTCTGTCCGCTGTGGCGAAAGGCGAAGTCACCTCCCCGCTGATCGACAAAAAACACGCCGTCAAACTGTTGGGCACCATGCAAGGTGGCTACAACATCGTCACGCTGGTCGACCTGCTGGACGACGCCGTGTTGGCTCCAGAGTCCGCCAAGGCACTCAAGCACACACTGTTGATGTTCGACGCGTTCCACGACGTGGCCGAGAAAGCCAAGAACGGCAACATTCACGCCAAAGAAGTCCTGCAATCGTGGGCGGACGGTGAATGGTTCCAGAACCGCCCTACCCTGGCCGACAAAATCAGCCTGCGCGTGTTCAAAGTCACCGGCGAAACCAATACCGATGACCTGTCCCCAGCGCCTGATGCCTGGTCGCGCCCGGATATCCCGCTGCACGCACTCGCCATGCTGAAAATGGCCCGTGATGGCATCGAACCGGATCAACAAGGCGCCATCGGCCCGATGAAGCAAATCGAGCGCATGCGCGGCGAAGGCTTCCCTATTGCCTACGTTGGCGATGTGGTCGGTACCGGTTCGTCGCGTAAATCCGCCACTAACTCAGTGTTGTGGTTCTTCGGCGACGACGTCCCTAACGTGCCGAACAAGCGCGCTGGCGGTTTCTGCTTCGGTAACAAAATCGCTCCAATCTTCTACAACACCATGGAAGACGCCGGCGCACTGCCGATCGAATTCGATGTGACCAACATGAACATGGGCGACGTGATCGACGTATACCCATACGCCGGTAAAGTCACCAAACACGACAGCGAAGAAGTCCTGGCCACCTTCGAAATGAAGACCCCAGTGCTCTTGGACGAAGTCCGCGCGGGTGGCCGTATCCCGTTGATCATCGGCCGTGGCCTGACCGAAAAAGCCCGTACCGAACTGGGTCTGCCACCTTCGACCCTGTTCAAGCTGCCTGAGCCACCGGTTGCCAGCGACAAGGGTTTCACCCTGGCGCAGAAAATGGTCGGCAAGGCATGCGGCGTTGCGGGCGTTCGTCCAGGCACGTACTGCGAGCCGAAGATGACCACCGTCGGCTCCCAGGACACCACTGGCCCGATGACCCGCGACGAGCTGAAAGACTTGGCTTGCCTGGGTTTCTCCACCGATCTGGTCATGCAGTCTTTCTGCCACACCGCTGCTTATCCAAAGCCGATCGACGTGCAGACTCACCACACGCTGCCTGATTTCATCATGACCCGCGGCGGCGTTTCCCTGCGTCCGGGCGACGGCATCATCCACAGCTGGCTGAACCGTATGCTGCTGCCGGATACAGTCGGTACTGGCGGTGACTCTCACACCCGTTTCCCAATGGGCATTTCGTTCCCTGCAGGTTCGGGTCTGGTTGCCTTTGCTGCGGCCACTGGCGTTATGCCGCTGGACATGCCGGAATCGATCCTGGTGCGCTTCAAAGGCAAAATGCAACCGGGCGTCACCCTGCGCGACTTGGTTCACGCCATTCCTTACTACGCGATCCAGGCTGGCCTGTTGACCGTAGAGAAGAAAGGCAAGAAGAACGCCTTCTCCGGCCGCATCCTGGAAATCGAAGGCCTGGACAACCTGA
>NZ_JAQGNX010000065.1 GCF_028293835.1 Pseudomonas sp. | reverse complement strand
GGCAGCGAGCGCACCGCCAGGTTGCGTATCTGGAATGATCTGCTGGCCGAGTCCGAAAGCGCTGACTTTTTCAGGGTGTTGCATGATTTGGCTGGAACCGCCGACTATCAGGGGCACCGGCAGGGCCTCACTGAGCGCGTCTGGGCAGTTTTGAATGCAGCCGCCACACATGGCGTGTTACGCGATGAGTTGTTTGCCATGGCGGCGCACCCGCAAACCTGCGGGGACGGAATAATGCTGGTGTTCAACGCGCTTGAGATTCGCGCGCTGGTGTTCAATGTTATGGCGTCGGCACGCCTGGGCAAGGAGGAAACCGAGTTGTTTGAGTTGGCCAGGGGGCTGGAGCGACTGGATGAGCTTGAGAAAATCGCCCGGGAAGATATTGCGATCCGGTCAGTGGATTATCCACAGCTAGACGAGGCGGAGGTTCGCCTGGCTTACCGCGTCGGACTCGCGCAACGCCTGCAATTACCCCTTCAGCCACAAGGCATGCTCTACCGTTCCTTGGCTGGGGTGACCGATGAAGCAATCGATGCCGCCGAGCAACGGGTTTTGCACAGGGAACGAACATCCGCCTTTCTACGGGCCGTGATCGCTCGGGACTTTTGGATGGAATATCTGGAGAAGCACTATGCGGCGAGCTTCGAGCCGGTTCAATCGCCGTTTCATGAGCGCCTGGACGACCTCGACGATAGGGCTTATGCGACCTTGCGCACTGACGAGTATCTGGCGCAAATAGAATTGATCCGAAACGAGCGTACTGCTGCAACTCAGCAGTTGGCGCTGAAACTGACCCGCGAGGTCATGGCGCGCCATACCACAGCGGGGGCAGACCGCAGACCCGGAGGGGCCGAGACTTTAGTATGACGACCATAAGAATTCTGTTGATGCACGGGGTTTTCTTTCGGCTTATCTAAGCGAATGCGCGATACTCGCCAGGCTTGTGGGCAATAACGTTTGGGGAATGCTGATGCCGCTACAACGGTTGGACCGTCTTTCGACGCTGGCGCCAGAGCTTTGGGATGCTTTAGTGCCAAGTGCCCAGCCTTTTTTACGGCACGCCTTTCTCAGCGCTCTGGAAGACAGTGGAAGCCTGGGTCCGCGCTCGGGTTGGAGTGCGGAGCATTTGCTGCATTACGAAGACGGCAAGTTGATTGCAGCGGTGCCCGGCTACCGGAAATGGCATTCCTACGGCGAATATGTGTTCGACCACGGCTGGGCTGAAGCCTGTGAGCGCGCGGGCATCGAGTATTACCCCAAGTTGTTGGTAGCGGTGCCGTTCAGTCCGGTGAGTGGGCCGCGTTTGTTGTCGGCCACGCCCGGGGCCGCAGTCGAGCTATTGCAGAGCCTGCCTGGTTACATCGAAATCGAAGAGCTTTCGAGCATCCACATCAACTTTACCGATCCAATGGCTGATGCATTGCTGGCCCACGAGCCGGGCTGGATGCAGCGCCTGGGATGCCAGTTCCATTGGCAAAACCGCGGATATCGGGACTTTCAGGACTTTCTCGACGCCTTGAGTTCACGCAAGCGCAAACAAATGCGCAAAGAACGTGAGCAGGTGGCGGGGCAGGGGATCGAGTTTGAATGGCTGGAAGGCCATGAACTCAGTGAAACGCAGTGGGATTTTGTGTATGCCTGTTATGCCAACACCTACGCAGTGCGTCGGCAGTCGCCGTACCTGACTCGTGAATTTTTCAGTCTGTTGGCGGAGCGGATGCCCGAGGCAATTCGCGTAGTGCTTGCCAAGCAAGGGTCGCGACCGGTGGCCATGGCCTTCAGCCTGGTGGGCGGCGACAGTTTTTACGGGCGGTACTGGGGATGCCTGGCGGAATTCGACCGGCTGCATTTCGAAACCTGTTTTTATCAAGGCATGGAATACGCCATCGACAAGGGTTTCCAGCGTTTCGATGCGGGGGCCCAGGGCGAGCATAAGTTGATACGCGGCTTTGAGCCGGTGATCACTCACTCCTGGCATTACCTGGCACATCCAGGATTGAAATCAGCCGTCAACGACTTCCTGAAGCAAGAGCGCGCAGGGATTTTGGCCTACGCCGAGGAAGCTCGGGCGGCATTACCCTATCGACAGGCTTGAGTTGTCTGATCGCGAAAACCCAGGAAATCGGCTGTTTGGTCGGGAAGCAGGCAACTCGGTCTTGCCGATCAATCAATCCCGACAAACCCACCCGTCTGATGCTGCCACAGCCGTGCATACAAACCGCCATGGGCCAGCAATTCAGCATGGGTGCCGGTTTCAGCGACCTTGCCTTTTTCCAGTACTACCAAGCGATCCATTCGCGCGATGGTCGAAAGACGGTGGGCGATGGCAATCACGGTCTTGCCTTGCATCAACGTCTCCAGGCTCTCCTGGATCGCCGCTTCCACTTCTGAGTCCAGCGCAGACGTGGCTTCGTCCATGATCAATATCGGCGCGTCTTTGAGCAGCACGCGGGCGATGGCGATGCGTTGACGTTGTCCACCGGACAGTTTGACCCCGCGCTCACCGACGTGGGCATCAAAGCCGGTACGGCCCTGGGAGTCGGACAGCAGCGGAATAAACTCGTCGGCTCGAGCTTTATGGACGGCTTCCCACAACTCAGCGTCAGTAGCGTGAGGTTTGCCGTACAGCAAGTTGTCGCGGATCGACCGGTGCAGCAACGACGTGTCCTGGGTGATCATGCCCACGCGCTCACGCAAACTTTCTTGCTCAACGTGCGAGATATCCTGCCCATCAATCAGAATCCGCCCACTTTGCAAGTCATACAAACGCAGCAGCAGGTTAACCAGTGTCGATTTACCCGCGCCCGAGGGGCCAATCAGACCGATCTTTTCCCCCGGTTTTATGTTCAAGTTCAAGCCGCCAATGATTCCGCTACTTTTACCGTAGTGGAAATCGACGTTTTCAAACTTCACGCCGCCTTTTTCGACGATCAGTTTCGGCGCTTGATCGCGGTCGGTCACGCTGACGGGTTGGGCGATGGTTTGCAGGCCGTCCTGGACCATACCAACGTTTTCAAAAATGCCGTTAACCACCCACATGATCCAGCCCGACATGTTAACGATACGAATCGCCAGCCCGGTGGCCAGCGCAATGGCGCCCACCGTGATCGACGATTGCGTCCACAGCCACAACGCCAGGCCGGTTGTGGTTACGATCAAAATGCCGTTGAGACTGGTAATAACCATGTCCATTTCGGTCACGACACGGCCCGCGAGTTGGGTCTTTTCCGTCTGTTCGCTGATGGCTTCCCGAGCGTATTGCTGCTCGAAGTTAGTGTGAGCAAACAGTTTGAGGGTCGCGATGTTGGTATAGCCGTCGACGATCCGCCCCATAAGTTTGGAGCGCGCTTCCGAGGACATCACTGATCGCTCTTTAACACGCGGCACGAAGTACCACAGTGCCACGATGTAGCAAACGATCCAGGTCAGCAGAGGAATCATCAGGCGCCAATCGGCTTCGGCGAACAATATCAACGAACCGATGGCGTAGATCAGCACATGCCACAAGGCGTCAACCGCTTGCACGGCTGAGTCGCGTAGTGAATTGCCGGTCTGCATGATGCGTTGGGCGATGCGCCCGGCGAAGTCGTTCTGGAAAAAGTTGATGCTCTGCTTAAGCACGTAACTGTGGTTCTGCCAGCGAATCATGCTGGTCATGCCGGGCGTGATGGTCTGGTGTACCAACAGGTCGTGTAGGCCAACAAACACCGGTCGCAGCAGCAGCGTCACCACCATCATCCAGATGAGTTCGTTACGGTGCACGCTGAAGAAGTTCGGGTCAGGGACGCCTTGGGCCATGTCGATGATCCGGCTCAAATAACTGAACAGCGCGACCTCAATCAGCGCACCGATCAGCCCGACCACCAGCAATGCAGCAAAGCTGGGCCAGACCTGGCGCAAGTAGTAAATGTAAAACGACAGGACTTTGCTCGGAGGAGCCGCGGTTGGGGCATCCCGAAAAACATTAATGAGTTGCTCGAAACGACGATAAAACATTAGCTCTGACGCCCGCCGCAGCGGGCTCTCCTTGCAGGTGGAAAGCGTCCTTCATCCGACCGCGTAAAATCGGCTTTGCTCACGCCGATTTCACAGGGGCCAATGTGGATTGACTCAGTCGATACGTTTGGCGGATTTGATCAGCACCGGAACGGTTGGCACGTTCTGCATGCCTTGTTTGCTGGCGGTCGGGGTCTGGGCAATCATGTCGACCACGTCCATGCCCTTGACCACTTTGCCGAACACCGCATAGCCAACACGGCCTGGGACGCTGTCCAGCGACTCGTTGTCACGGTGGTTGATGAAGAACTGGCTGGTGGCGGAATCCACGTCTGAGGTGCGGGCCATGGCGATCGTACCGCGAACGTTATGGAGGCCATTGCCTGCTTCGTTCTTGATCGGGTCCTTGGTCTGCTTTTGCATCATCTGCGATGTGAAGCCGCCGCCCTGAATCATGAAGCCCGGAATAACCCGATGGAAAACCGTATTGGTGTAGAAACCGCTGTCAACGTACCCAAGAAAATTCTGGGTGCTGATCGGCGCTTTGGTGTCTTCAAGCTCAATCTCGATCTGCCCCATGTCGGTGGTCAACAGTACGTGAGTAGGCTTGCCAGCCGGTTGTGCAGCCATCAGGTTGGCGGCAAACAGCAGGGAACAGGCAGCAAAGGCAATTTTTTTCAACATGAGTCAGTAATCCTGGCGGGTGGTTTCGACCGTGCAACAGCAAGGCACAGCGGCGTAATCAGGGGCACAAGGTAAGCACGTTTGGGTTTTTTTGGACAGGGCCGGGCGGCTACTGCTATCCGATTGCATCAAATCACGCAGCGAAGAGCTCTGCAGGAGCCAACGTGTTGGCGAATGCGGTACGTCAGATTAATCGCCTCGCCAACACGTTGGCTCTACAGAGATCCGAGGAACTCCAGCAGCGTCCGGTTGAACACTTCCGGTTGATCCAACGGGGTTGCGTGTCGGGAATCTTCAATCACCACCAGTCGCGCGCCTTTGATCATCCGTGTGTACAACCGCTTAATCGCCACCGGCGTGTAATCATGATCTGCGCTGACAATCAGCGTGGGACAACTGATACGCGAGAGCTTGCCCATCACCCCCCAGCCCACAATGGCATCGAAACTCGCCAAATACGCGCGTTTGTCATTGCGGCCCCAGCGTTCGGCGATTTTGCGTCGCAGGTGGGCTTGTTCGGGTTTGGGGAATAGGTTTCTGCCCAGACCAATGCCAATGGCGCGCATGCTCAGCAGTCGGCCCAGGCCCCAGCGCTTGGCCCATTGCAGCACGTCTGAGGCGTACTTGATTTTGACTTGCGGCCCACTGTTGACGATGCACAGGCTTTTCAACAGTTCTGGATGATCAACGGCCAACTGGAAGCCGATCATCCCGCCCATGGACAGTCCGACCAGATGCACGGGGCCTAGCTGAAGATGCTCGATCAGCGCTTCAATGTCGGCGGTGAAACCGGGGATGGTGTAGCGCTCTCGGGGTTTGTCCGAGCGCCCGTGACCCCTGACGTCCATGGCGATGACGCGATAATGCGCGGACAGCGCCGGAATCTGGTATTCCCAGTCCTGGCAGCTGGAGCCCAAACCGTGCACCAGCAACAGGGGTACACCCTGGCCATATTCTTCGTAGTGCAATGAACAGCCGTCATGCTCAAAAAAGGTCATGGCCAATCTCCGTGTCAGACTTGTTGTGGCGCCGCGAAGGCGGCAGTCAACGGCGCCGTGTCGAAGTTGCGAATCAAATCGGTAAGAATCTGCGTGGCCGGTCCCAAGGGTTTGTCCTTGTTGGCGTAAAGATAGAACACTGGATGGCGGCTGCCCCCTTGATCCAGCGGCAGCGCTTTGAGCAATCCTTCTTTGAGTTCACGCTCAATCAAGTGCCTTGGCAGCCAGGCGAAACCCAGCCCGCTGCTGACAAACGTCGCCGCTGTTGCCAGACTGCCAACAGTCCAACGTTGCTCGGCACCGAGCCAGCCGACGTCGCGCGGTTGTTGCCGGCCCGAATCGCGGATCACTACTTGCAATTGGCTTTCCAGGTCCTGAAAGGTCAACACCCGCTGCATTTGATGCAGCGGGTGTTCCGGATGCGCGACCGCGACGAATTCTACCGCGCTCAGCTCGCTGCCCAGATTGCCTGGAATACTGAAGCCACTGATGGCCAGATCGGCAACGCCCTCAAGCAACACTTCTTCCACACCGGACAACACTTCTTCGCGTAAGCGTACGCGACAGCCACGGCTTTGCGGCATGAACGCCGTCAGTGCGCGCACCAGGCGGGCGTTGGGATAAGCCGCATCGACCACCAGTCGCACCTCGGCCTCCCAGCCCTGCTCCATATGATGGGCCAGGTCTTCGAGCTGACTGGCTTGTTTGACCAGTTGTCGCGAGCGCCGCAGCAACACGCCACCGGCATCGGTCAGCACGGCTTTACGCCCGTCTATGCGCAACAGCGGCACGCCAAGTTGGTCCTGCATACGCGCCACGGTGTAGCTTACCGACGACTGTGAACGGTGCAACGCTTCAGCGGCTTGAGCGAAGCCGCCATGGTCGACAACGGCTTGTAGTGTTCGCCATTGATCAAGGGTCACGCGCGGCGCTTTCATGATTCGATCCTCTTGCCCTAAAGTGGCACCTCAAAAATGGAGTCTGCCGAATGAAGAAGTTCTGTTGTGTATTGTTGGCTATGCTGCCTGTCAGCGCTTTCGCCTACCCGATTGACGTCGAGAAACACCTCTCAGGCGTCAGCGTTGATTACACCAGCCACGATACGGATTACGACCTCGGCTCCATCACCCTGAATAACTACGGCGACACAGCTGCCGAGTGCACCATCGTGTTCATCAACGGCCCGGAAGCGCCGCGCACCCGCCGCGTGTCGATTCCCGCCAAGAGCAGCGTTGATTCCTCGGCCAAGTTCACTCGAAGCATTATCAAGCTGCGTATCAAGCTGACCTGCGTGGCTAAATAAACCATAAACGGGGCCGGCATTGCGCTGTACCGAGAGTAATGTCCCGGTTTCGATAAATCAATTTATTAGATGGCTTTAAGCAAATTTCCACGTTTTTTCATCGATACCTCTTGAAGATGAAGAAAAACGACGACCTTATTCTTTATGCGTCATCGCGTTTCCGCATAGAGAGTGCGGTTGTTGTTTCAAATTTGTATTTTGATAAAAAATAATCAAGGCAGATACTCACGTTCAGGTTTTCAGTAATATGAATGTACTGATCTGATTACCTTGGCTGAAATTATTAACCATAAGCTTAACGGAGTGTCGGGATATGGGCGTTGATAGAGTAAGTAACTTTTCTAAGGTAGTACTCCCTGAAATGTTTGTATTGGAGTTAGGTGAGGACGGGGTACTTAGTCCGGACAGGCGAGGGGGTGTTTATGTGGCTATAGATTACGGGTCTGCGCAACATGAAGACAAGGTTAGTCTTTTTTGGAATGGAGCGCGTTCTCCCATTCAATTTCCGGGAAAACCTAATGGCCCAATTGTTCAGCCCTTTCCAGTGGCACTGGTAGCGCCCGATGTAGGTAAAGAAGTCACTGTTAGGTATGAAGTCCTTCGGGCGAGTGGTGAAATCGAAGAGTCGGCCCCCACCACTTTTCTTTTCCGGAACTTTATCGACGGTGAATTGCCGATGCCGAAAATGGAGCTTGATGTCACTGACGGGATTCTAGATACCCGTTACCTAAAGGAGGATGTTCTGGTCACGCTGCGCAGGTGGCCGTTAATGGCTGCTGGGCAAAATCTTTGGTTGAATCTGGTAGGTACTGGGCAGAGCGGTCAGCCACTGGAGATTACGGTATGGGAGGCCGTACTGGAAAGTCCTCTCGAATACGATAACGATATTTTTACCCTCAATTTCCCAAGTACTGCGTTCGATGATTTTGGGAACGCAAGCTTTATGCAATTGGTGCTCCGCTCACGATTCGACATGACTTCTTCGGCAGCTGATATTGTATTTCCGCCCATGGATTTTAAATTGGTAAATATCGCTTCGGATGAAGAGTATCAAAATTTCGAGAATGAGGCTGATAAATTAATTGGGTTAGGGCAAACGCTGAAGCTGCCGGGCATGAGTCTCTCTATCATAGGGGGGGATTTTGACTGTGGTGTTGAATCCGTAGGCGATATAGCCGGTGTTCGAGAAGGTCCAGCATTGATTTTCTGCAAAGGTGGGGCAGGGGCAGGGTTGAATGTCTATCAGGTAGAGTTCGATAAGGCATGTATTGCCGTAGAATTATTTTATAGTTTTATCATCAGCCGTCCTGTAACCGTGAATTTTTTTGACGAGAGTCAAGCAGGACTTGGTACCATTACTTTCAATAGGGAAGGCAAGATAAAATTTATCTCTCCTCATTTCCGTAAAGCGAAATATATGTGGGTGGGTTGCAATGGAGAGTTATATTTGGATTTCTTCAAGCTATCGCGCTGAAGTTAGCTGCGCTGCGCCGATGGTCAAAACTGCCAGCAGCTGGTCCGGGCCCTTAATGGCTGGGGTAGCTGCTTTGGCAAAGGAGATTAAAATCAATTTATTAGATGGGTTGAAGCGAATATTTACGCTTTTTAATCGATTTTGTCCGCTCTAAGCTTCACTCCATCGACTCAAGACCCTTTGATGGAGGCCACATCCCATGTCCCGCGTACTGATCATAGAAAGCAGCGCCCGCCAACAAGATTCAGTTTCACGCCAGTTAACCAAGCAATTCATCGGCCAGTGGCAAGCGGCTCATCCTGCAGATCAGATAACCGTTCGTGACTTGGCCACCCAGCCAGTGCCCCACCTAGATTCGACATTGATGGGCGGCTGGATGAAGCCTGCCGACCAGCGCAACGAAGCCGAACAATACGCGTTACAGCGCTCCGACCTGCTGACCAACGAACTGGTGGCGGCAGACGTGCTGGTGTTGGCGGCGCCCATGTACAACTTCGCCATTCCCAGCACGCTAAAAGCCTGGTTCGATCATGTGCTGCGTGCCGGGGTGACCTTTAAATACGGTGAAACCGGCCCGCAAGGCCTGCTGCTCGGCAAACGCGCTTTCGTGTTGACTGCTCGCGGCGGTATTTACGCCGGTAGCAGCCTCGATCATCAAGAGCCCTACTTGCGACAGGTGCTCGGCTTTGTGGGGATTCACGATGTAACGTTTATCCACGCCGAAGGTCTGAACCTGGGTGGTGACTTCCTTGAGAAAGGTTTGAACCAGGCGAAAGCCAAACTCGCTCAGGTTGCCTGAGTCGCGCTACCGACTTCCCTTAGTACCTTTCGCTCCTTCGGTACATTGCCCGGTCATCCTCGTTGGTGAGCCGGGCTTTTTATTGGCAGTTATTTAGAGGTGCAGCTGAAGAAGTAAAGGACGTAACCGCGTCATCAATCAACAAAGAAGTGTCTTTTCAGTAAAGAAACTCGGCCTCGGCGCTCGAAACCGTTAATCTATGCGA
>NZ_JAQGNX010000055.1 GCF_028293835.1 Pseudomonas sp. | reverse complement strand
CATTCCGCCAAAGCACACTTTTGGTTCGGAAAGTAACGTCGTGTCCCCGATTTAGTGCGTTCTCCAATGCTCGCCCAGAAACAGCTACAGTCAAAATCTGCCTCAAGAGCTGCCTGGCTGCGGCCCGGTTACTTTTTGAGACGCATTTTCAGAGTTGGCGTTTAAATTGCTAGTACCTGTATGTACAAGCATAGGTGACCACATTTGTGGTTTTTATATACACAGCGTTCTCATTTGGCTAGGCGGGTAGGATGACGATGACGAAAAAAATCAGTTGGTTAGGATTCGTAGCTGTTAGTGCAGCAGCGCTGGCGTTTATGCCGGTTGTGCATGCCAAAGACTGGACGTCGGTGAACATCGCTACCGAAGGCGCTTATGAGCCCTGGAACCTGACCTTGCCGGGTGGCAAGATCGGCGGCTTCGAGCCTGAGCTCATGGACATCCTCTGCCAGCGCATGAAAATCAAATGCAACGTGGTGGTGCAGAACTGGGACGGGATGATTGCCAGCCTTAACGCGGGCAAGTTCGATGTGCTGATGGACGCTATCGTGATCACCCCGGAGCGCCAACAAGTCATGGCGTTCTCCATTCCTTATGCCAGTACCCCTGCCAGTTTCGTCTCACTGGACGCGAAATTGCTGCCGGGTAAGACCGGTCAGGCCAACGGTGTCATCCTGGGCACTGACGCCAAACAAGTTCGCGCCAGCGTTGAAGAACTGCGCACCGCGTTGAAAGGCAAGACCATCGGTATTGCTTCGGGGACGGTTTACACCCCATTCATCGATGAGCAATTTAAAGACGTCGCCACTATTCGTGAATACAGCAGCTCGGCAGAAGCGATTCTGGACTTGCAGGCTGGCCGGATCGATGTGGACTTCGACGACGTGACCTTCCTGAACTCGTTGATGGAAAAACCGGAAAACAAAAACCTGGCTTATACCGGGCCACAAATTGCCGGTCCAATCTGGGGCGATGGCGAAGCGCTGGGTTTCCGTCAGAAAGATGCTGATCTGAAAGCCAAGTTCGATGCGGCTTTGAAAGAAGCACTGGCGGATGGCACGGTTAAAAAACTCAGCGAAAAATGGTTCAAGCTGGATTTGACTCCGAAATCCTGATGCTGACGTACCTGGCGCCTTAGCGGCGCCAGGCTTCAAACACGCTATTCGCAGGAACGTGTATATGAATCTCTTGCAGATGCTGAGCTTCGGCGAAACGGGTTGGGGGATGGCGCTGCTCAAGGCTGCCGGCACCACCCTGTTATTGACCTTGGCAGCGTTGCTGATTGGCGCCCTGATCGGGGGCGTGATCGCAGCGGCCAAGTTATCCCGCCGACGTATATTCCGGGGCTTGGGGGATCTGTATTCGATCCTGTTCCGAGGCATTCCCGAGTTGCTGGTGATCTACCTGTTTTACTTCGGTGGCGCGACCGTGGTGTCCGCAGTCGGCCATTGGTTTGGGGCTGACGGTTACATTGATGTTCCCCCGTTTCTGGTCGGTGCCATTGCTGTGGGACTGATCTCTGCGTCGTATCAGGCAGAAGTGTATCGCGGCGCTTTTATTGCCGTGCCCAAGGGCGAACTGGAAGCGGCGCTGGCCATTGGCATGTCCAAAGCCATGCGTGCCAGGCGTGTGTTGATTCCGCAAATCATGCGTTACGCGCTGCCAGGTCTTGGCAACGTGCTGCAAATGAGTCTGAAAGATTCGGCGCTGATTTCGGTCATCGGCCTGGTTGAGTTAATGCGCGCCAGTCAAGTAGCCGCCGGTTCTACCCGGCAATATTTCACGTTCTACATTGTCGGCGGCGCGCTGTATCTGATTCTCACCGGGCTCTCGGGTCGCATTTTCAATATCGCTGAAGCTCGCGTGCGCCGTACGCAGCGCCGCAGCCCTACACAGTCTTGAGACGGGAGGATATCCAATGATCGATTTCGCCTTTCTCGCCGACACCATGCTCAAGTTACTGGCCGCCTTGCCCACCACGCTGACGCTGTTTTTCTGCTCGCTGGTGTTGGGCTTGACCCTTTCCCTTGGCATCGTTGCCATGCGCGTGAGTCGCTGGGCCGTCCTCAGCTACCCGGCGCGCTTTTACATCATGATCTTTCGCGGTACGCCGCTGCTGATCCAGATGTTCCTGATCTATTACGGCCTTGGCCAATTCCCGGCGATTCGCGACAGCTTTATGTGGGTCGTGCTGAAATCTCCTTACGGTTGCGCTGTGCTTTCCCTCGCCATGTGTACCGCTGGCTACACCGCAGAAATCATTCGTGGCGGCTTGCTCAGCGTTCCCCACGGGCAGATCGAAGCGGGCCAGGCCATTGGCATGTCGCCGTGGGCATTGCTGTACCGGATTATTGCCCCAGTCACGTTGCGTCAGGCGCTGCCGGCTTACTCCACTGAAGCGATCTTGCTGGTCAAATCCACCGCGCTCGCCAGCCTGGTGACCGTTTGGGACGTTACCGGCGTCGCACAGCAGATCATCCAACGCACCTATCGCACCATGGAAGTGTTCCTGTGTGCCGCGCTGATTTATCTGGTGCTGAATTTCCTGGTGGTGCGTGCCGTGGCCTGGATTGAATATCGCCTTTCGCCTCACCTTCGTGAACGTCCTGCGGGGGTTTCGCCGAAATCGCCCAAGTCAAAAACGCCCGTTACATCACCCACTAATCCCTGATTGCCGCGGAGCTGGTCATGACTTCTCAATCAAACACCGCGCTGTCGGTGAGTAACATTCAAAAGTCCTACGGTTCGGCGCATGTGCTCAAAGGCATTTCGCTGGATGCACACAAAGGTGACGTGATTTCGATTCTCGGCGCCAGTGGTTCGGGCAAAAGTACCTTTCTGCGTTGCATCAATCTGCTGGAAACGCCAGACGAAGGCTCCATCAGCCTGGACGGCGAAGCCATTGAAATGGCCCGTCATCGTGACGGCCGGCTGCTGCCAAGTAATGCGCGCCAGGTCGAACGTATGCGCAGCCGGTTGGGGATGGTGTTTCAGAACTTCAATCTGTGGTCGCACATGACGGTGCTGCAAAACGTCATCGAAGGCCCAATGCGCGTGCTTAAGCGCCCACGGGCCGAGTGCATCGACGACGCCGAACAGTTGCTGCATAAAGTGGGTCTCTACGAGCACCGCAATCATTACCCGGCGCATTTGTCTGGCGGTCAGCAGCAACGCGTGGCCATCGCCCGGGCATTGGCCATGAACCCGCAAGTGATGCTGTTCGACGAACCGACCTCGGCGCTTGACCCGGAATTGGTGGGCGAGGTGCTGCGGGTGATGCGCTCGCTGGCTGAGGAAGGCCGGACGATGCTGGTGGTGACCCATGAGATGGGCTTCGCTCGCCATGTGTCGAACCGCGTTATCTACATGCACGGCGGATTGGTTGACGCCCAAGGCACACCGGCTGAGTTGTTCGAAGGCCTGCCGACCGAACGTTTTCGCCAGTTCGTTTCCAGCCACAACCAGCGCAATACCGACTGATGTTCTGCTCGTAGAGGCCGGCGTGCTTGCTCACGCCGGCCTCGCGTCTGCTTCGCTCCGTTGCTGCGCAACTGTACCTATGGCGCCAAGCGATGAAGGCGTACTGTGGCGAACGCTTTAGCGTTTGCTCACACCCTTTTTTACGCCCGATGCGGAGGCCCCATGTACTGGACGGAATTTCTAACCGTTGCCCTGATTCACCTGCTCGCTGTCGCCAGTCCCGGTCCGGATTTCGCCGTGGTGGTGCGCGAAAGCGTTACCCACGGTCGCAAGGCCGGTACCTGGACCGCCATGGGCGTTGGCACTGCGATTTTCCTGCACGTGGGCTATTCGCTATTGGGCATCGGCCTGATCGTTTCGCAATCCATCGTGCTGTTTAACGCCCTTAAATGGGCCGCCGCCGCCTACCTGTTGTACATCGGTATCAAAGCCCTGCGCGCCAAACCAGCCAGTGCCACCGATGCGCCGATTGAATTGCCGGTAGGCGAACGTACTGCCCGCGGCGCGTTCACCAGCGGCTTCGTCACCAACGGCCTCAACCCTAAAGCTACGTTGTTCTTTCTGTCGTTGTTCACCGTGGTGATCAACCCGCACACGCCGTTGCTGGTGCAGGCCGGGTATGGCGTGTACCTCGCTGTGGCAACCGGCCTCTGGTTCTGCCTGGTAGCGCGCCTGTTCAGCCAACAGCGGGTGCGTGCAGCATTCGCGCGGATGGGCCACTGGTTTGACCGGACCATGGGTGTGGTGTTGGTCGCATTGGGTGTGAAGCTGGCGTTTACCTCGATTCATTGACACAAGTGGGCGCAAAACCTCTGTAGCAGCCAGCTTGTTGGCGAGGCGGTTTAGCAGGTAAACCGCATCAAGTCATCGCCAACAAGTTGCTCCTACAGATCCAAATCATCCCTTCGGCTGATTTAGCTGGCGAGCAACGTTTCTACAGTGCATATTTTTCCAGCCACGACTGTGCACTCAGAAAAGGGACTCGTATGTTGCAGACTCGCGTTATTGCCCCAGCTGACAGCGCCTACCAGTATCCGTTGTTGATCAAACGGTTGTTGATGTCAGGTAGCCGTTATGAAAAAACTCGCGAAATCGTCTACCGCGATACGGTGCGCTATAGCTATCCAACCCTCAGCGAACGTATTGCTCGTCTGGCCAATGTCTTGACCAATGCCGGGGTGAAGGCGGGGGATACGGTGGCGGTGATGGACTGGGACAGCCACCGTTATCTGGAGTGTATGTTCGCCATCCCAATGATCGGCGCGGTGGTCCACACGGTCAACGTGCGGTTATCACCAGAGCAGATCCTCTACACCATGAACCACGCGGTGGATAAGTTTGTGCTGGTCAATAGCGAGTTCGTGGATCTCTACAACGCGTTGGCCCCGCACCTGACCACCGTCGAAAAAACCCTGCTGCTCACCGATGCTACGGACAAAACCGCTGAGTTGCCGAACCTGATCGGCGAGTACGAAGAACTTCTGGCGGCGGCCAGTACCCAGTATGTATTCGAGGATTTTGACGAAAACTCCGTCGCCACGACCTTTTACACCACCGGCACCACTGGCAATCCCAAGGGCGTGTATTTCTCGCACCGGCAATTGGTGCTGCACACCATGGGGGTCGCGACCATCATGGGGTGCATCGACAGCGTGCGCTTGTTGGGCACCAACGATGTGTACATGCCCATCACCCCGATGTTTCACGTGCATGCGTGGGGCGTGCCGTATGTCGCGACCATGCTGGGGCTTAAGCAGGTCTATCCCGGTCGTTACGATCCAGAGATGCTGGTTGAGTTATGGCGCAAGGAAAAGGTTACGTTCTCCCATTGTGTGCCGACCATTCTGCAGATGGTCCTCAACGCCAAGGCTGCACAAGACGTTGATTTCGGCGGCTGGAAAATTATCATTGGCGGCAGCGCACTGAACCGCACCACCTATAGCGCAGCCAAAGCCAAAGGCATCCAACTGACGGCCGCCTACGGTATGTCCGAAACCTGCCCGCTGGTGGCGGTGGCGCATCTGAACGAAGAAATACTCGCAGGCAGCGACGATGGGCAAACGGCTTACCGGATTAAAGCTGGTGTTCCTGGGGTGTTGGTTGACGCCGCGATTGTCGATGAAGATGGTAAATTCCTGCCCGCTGACGGGGAAACCCAAGGCGAGTTGGTACTGCGTGCGCCGTGGCTGACGGAAGGCTATTACCGTGAACCGGAGAAAAGCGCCGAATTGTGGGCCGGCGGCTGGCTGCACACCGGCGATGTGGCCACCCTGGACAACATGGGCGTGATCGATATTCGTGATCGGATCAAAGACGTGATTAAAACCGGGGGCGAATGGGTTTCGTCACTGGACCTTGAAGACCTGGTCAGCCGTCACCCGGCTGTGCGTGAAGTGGCGGTAGTGGGCATCGCCGATCAACAGTGGGGCGAGCGGCCGTTTGCGCTGCTGGTGATTCGCGACGGACACAGTATTTGCGCCAGGGAACTGAAAGATCACTTGAAGCCATTTGTCGATACCGGACACATCAACAAGTGGGCGATCCCCAGCCAGATTGCGCTTGTTACTGAAATTCCCAAGACCAGCGTCGGCAAGCTGGACAAAAAGCGCATCCGCCTCGATATCATCGAGTGGCAAAGGACCAACAGCACGTTGCTCTCGACGCTTTAACGCCAATCCTCTGTAGGAGCCAACTTGTTGGCGAAATCAGCAGCGTCGTGGCGCATCAAATGTACCGCGTCGCCTGTCTCGCCAACACCTCGCTCCTACCATTAATACGGCATTTTATTGCCGCTTGGTGGATATTTTTGAAGTTAAAAGGCATTAAATTGCCTTTTATCCGTCTTTGGCCTAAGATTTAGGCATTAAAATGCCGAGCTTCCTCAATGTATAACCTGACGCTTCAACTGTTTTTGAGCGGCCAATGGCGTGATGCGATGCGTCTGACGTTCGATAATCCAGAAAAAGGTCAGGCCAGTCCCTGTAGCTTTGCATACGAGCAGGCCTACCTCATCGGCCAGCTTTCCAATCTGGAGTGCCGCACCGCTCAATCGGTTAGCGCCACGATCCCACTGGGATGGGATTTGCACCGTACAACGCAATGCCCTGCTTTTCTTCTCGACATTCTCCCCTCTGGGGCTGCGCGTCGTTTTTTACTGCAACGCATGACTGTCGCTGAGGGCGAAACCACCCAGGCCGATCTGCTGTTACTGGGACGCTGTACGCCAGCGCCGATTGGACATTTAAGAATCAAGGAATCGGTCCAGGCTTTAGTTTCAGGCCCGAGTATCGGCTTTCGACGGGACGAAGTGGTCAATCGCGACACACGATTTCTTGAATACGCTTATGAACAAGGGGCTGCCATTGGCGGCGCGACCGGGGCGGGGGGTGAAGCGCCAAAGTTGCTGCTAGCCGAAGATCGACAAGGCTTACTGCACCCGGATGCCACCTTGGCTGATGATCAGGTTCAACAGCATTGGTTTGTAAAATTTGCCCGAAATAAAGCCAGTCAAACTGACTGCACTATTTTGCGCAGTGAATATTGCTACTACCAAGCCCTGAATCAATTGGGCATCCACACTATTACCGGCGACGGCATGAGCCTGGAGGAAGCGCATAAACCCAGCTTGTGGATGCAGCGCTTTGACCGGCGAGTCGGCGCAAATGGCGTCACTCGCCTTGCCGTGGAATCAATTTATTCATTGGCCGGCGTTACTCGCCCCGGTAGCTATATGTCCCATGTCGATGCCGTAGCTGCATTGAGTAAGGCGTGGACAGGAGCCGGTCAGCAGGCGGAAATCGAGTCCATTGTTAACGATTACTTGCGCCGTGATTTGATTAATCAACTCTTGGGTAATAGTGACAATCACGGCCGCAACACCGCCATTCTGCGCGACGAGCAGCGCCTGAGGCTGGCGCCAATTTATGACCTGGCGCCCATGGTCATGGATGAAGAAGGCATCACCCGCACGACCAAGTGGCCAAATGAAATTGAACGAGCGGGCGATGTCGATTGGTACGCGGCTTGTCAGTCGCTGGCCTTATGGGCTGATCCCGGTCAGTTATTTGAAACGCTAAGAACAGCGGCCCAGCAACTGCGTGCCTTGCCTGATCTGTTGCAAACGTTGGGTTTGCCTGAACAAACGATGAATCACCCGCGCATCGCACTCAACCGCCTGGACGCTAAGTTAACTGCGTGGAACCTGCTATGAGCGATGAAATCCAACAACGCGGAATCATCCTGAGCGAACTGCAAGAGCAGTTGCTCACGGGCAGCATCAGCATCGGTTCAGCGGTTAAGCGTTTGCGCACTGAGATCACCGGACTGCGGCAGCAACAGTTTGCCGGAATGTGCAAAATCTCCCTCAGGACCCTTAGGCAGCTTGAGCAGGATGAGGGTAATCCGACATTGCAGACACTTAATGGTGTATTCAAACCCTTTGGCATGCGCGTGGGTATTGTGCCGTTGCGCAGACAGTAGTAGAAACAAACGCACGGTTTCGAAGCAAGCCATGAACCCTATGCCCTGATCGGGCGCACAACTCATCGTCGCAACGGTGCTAGAGCCCCGTCAGGCGAGACTGAACAAAGTGGCACGTTTATTTCATAAGCAACTGTACGCACAAGCCTGGCCCCGCCTTTAAGTCTTGTCTAAATTACGCGCCCGAGCGCCAGGTAACGAAGCCTGATCGACCAG
>NZ_JAQGNX010000041.1 GCF_028293835.1 Pseudomonas sp. | reverse complement strand
CTGTAGAATGCCGCCACACAGACGCGGGATGGAGCAGTCTGGTAGCTCGTCGGGCTCATAACCCGAAGGTCGTCGGTTCAAATCCGGCTCCCGCAACCAAACATCGAAAAAGGCTGCTCGAAAGAGTGGCCTTTTTTGTGTCTTCCGGAAAGGCTCCGGAACAGTAGGCCAAAAAGCTTGTCAGAAGTGTCGATCCCAGGGATAGGTGTCTACCGCCGATTAAAGTATCGGCTGAAACGAATCCGCTACATTCGCTCGTTAAACTATGACGCGCTAATATTCCGAAAATATTTTTTGCGTAGGGATTGGTAACTTGTCTGTATACCTCCATCCTGTCGCGCACGATCCAAGGAGTGATTGATGCGCGCCTCGTCCGAAGAAACCAATGAAGCTGTCACGGTTCCCCACCCGGTTGCGCCGACTCGCCTGCGCTGGCTGGAACTGCTGAGCAAATATCGCCAGCCCTTGGGGCTCGCAGTGACGTTGTTGTTATTTTCCATCGCACTGATTGCTTGCCGCCATCTATTGAGCGAGCTGGATCTTTATGCGCTGCACGACTCACTGCTGAGCGTGCCTACGCCTGCGTTGTTCGGAGCGGTTGCTGCCGCGGTCGTCGGATTCATCGTGTTGCTGGGCTATGAGTGGTCGGCAAGTCGTTATGCCAACGTGCAATTGCCCACGAAAACCTTGATTCTGGGTGGCTTCACTGCATTTGCGATAGGCAATGCGGTGGGTTTGTCGCTGCTGTCTGGCGGCTCTGTGCGCTATCGGTTATATGCACGCCATGGCCTCGGGGCCGCCGAAGTCGCGCGGATGACCTTATTCGCCAGCCTGTCACTGGGTTGTGCCCTGCCTCCTTTGGCAGCGCTTGCCACATTGAGCAATTTGCCCGCCGCCTCCGCCGCCCTGCACCTGTCCACCACGTTGCTGGCGGTGGTAGCCGGCGCCATCCTGCTGCTCAGCGGACTATTGGCTGCCGGTATTTATCGCCGTCGTCTGCCTGAACAACCGATTGCGCACAACCTGTTGGTCCGCGCCGGCCGTCGCACACTCCGCCTGCCTGGCGTGCGCCTGACCTGGATGCAGCTTGTTATTACTGCACTGGACGTCGCGGCAGCAGCAACGGTGCTTTATTTGCTATTGCCGGATGCACCGCCGTTTGGCGCTTTCGTACTGGTTTATCTGCTGGCATTGGCTGCCGGCGTGCTCAGCCATGTCCCTGGCGGCGTCGGCGTATTCGAGGCGATTCTACTCGCCGCCTTTGCCGACCAACTGGGCGCCGCGCCATTGGCTGCGGCCTTGCTGCTGTATCGGCTGATCTATGTTGTTCTGCCCCTGCTGCTGGCATGCCTGGCATTGCTGTTCACCGAAGCGCAGCGTTTCATGCCCACCAGCCAGGCCATGCGTGTGGCTTCGGGTATGGCCGCGCCTATTCTTGCGCTGCTGGTGTTTTTGTCCGGTGTGGTGCTGCTGTTCTCAGGCGCCACGCCAGAGATTGACTCACGCCTTCGGCACCTCGGCTTTTTGCTCCCGCACCGATTGATTGACGCCTCGCACTTCGGCGCCAGTCTGGTTGGCGTGCTGTGCCTATTGCTGGCCCAAGGTTTACGCCGCCGACTGTCTGCGGCGTGGATGTTGACTACTGTCCTGTTGCTGGTGGGCGCGCTGCTCTCGTTGCTCAAGGGCTTTGATTGGGAAGAAGCGACCCTGCTGATCTCGACGGCGATTCTGTTGGCAATCTTCCGGCGCTCGTTCTATCGCCAAAGTCGCCTGCTTGAACTGCCGTTTTCGCCCTTGTACCTGGTAGCAAGCGTTTGCGTACTCGCAGCGTCCATTTGGCTACTTCTGTTCGCCTATCAAGACGTACCTTACAGCCAGGAACTCTGGTGGCAATTCACGCTTAATTCCGACGCACCGCGCGCCTTACGCTCTGCCTTGGGCAGCGCCGTATTGTTGGTGGTTGTCTCTTTGACCTGGCTGCTGCGCACCGCCCGACCGGTCATTACCTTGCCAAACGCCGAGGAACTGGCCCAGGCCGCGAAAATCGTCAACGCGTCCGATCAGCCCGACGGTGGGCTTGTGCTGACCGGTGACAAAGCCCTGTTGCTGCACCCGAGCGGCAAGGCATTTATGATGTACGCACGCCGTGGCCGCAGCCTGGTCGCCCTTTACGACCCTATTGGCCCTACGCAGCAACGCGCAGAGTTGATTTGGCAGTTTCGCGACCTGTGCGACCTGCACCACGCCCGCCCGGTGTTCTACCAGGTGCGCGCGGAAAACCTGCCCTTCTACATGGACATCGGCTTGACCGCGATCAAGCTCGGAGAAGAAGCCCGGGTCGATTTGCAGCGCTTCGACATAGAGTCCAAGGGCAAAGAAATGAAAGACCTGCGGTACACCTGGAACCGTGGCGGCCGTGACGGCTTATCGCTAGAGATCTACGAGGTCGGTCAGGCGCCGCTGGACGAGCTGAAGGTCATCTCGGACGCATGGCTCACCGGCAAAAACGTGCGCGAGAAAGGCTTCTCGCTCGGTCGCTTCAGTCCGGCTTACTTACAACATTTCCGTATTGCGATTATTCATTTCGAAGGCAAGCCAGTAGCATTCGCCAACCTGCTGGAGACATCAAAACACGAGTTGGCCAGCCTGGACTTGATGCGCGCTCACCCGGATGCGCCAAAGCTGACCATGGAATTCATGATGGTCGGGCTGATTTTGCACTACAAGCAACAGGGTTACGGACGCTTCAGCCTGGGAATGGTGCCGCTGTCTGGCCTGCAACCACGCCGTGGTGCGCCCTTGACCCAGCGCCTTGGCTCGATGGTCTTCCGCCGAGGCGAACAGCTGTATAATTTTCAAGGTCTGCGACGTTTCAAAGATAAGTTCCAGCCTGACTGGGAACCCCGCTATATGGCCGTACCCGCCGGACTTGATCCGCTCGTGGCACTGGCTGACACTGCCGCCCTGATTGCAGGCGGCCTGACTGGATTGGTGAAACGCTAATGATTCAACGCTACTGGCGCTTTTTGCTTGCAGCCCTGATTGTTCTCGCACTGGTACTTGGCTTTTGGCTGTGGAACCGCCCTGCCCCTCAACCGACCCTGGAACACCTGACTCTGGAAGATGGCTCGGCTCTGATCCGTGTTTCCCCCGGCACCCAGGCTAAAGCGCGGATCGGCCTGGCGGTGCTGGCTGACGAAGGATTGACAGACAAACAGCTATTGGCGTTGAGCCAGGACGGTAGCGCCCAGGTAGTTCAAGTAACGTTGCCCAAGGACGATTGCGCGCTGCAGGAAAAAACCCTGACATCCGCCCTTACGAAGCTCGACGGTCCTGCCACGCTGGTAGGCGGTGTCGGGCCTGGCGCGACCCTGGCCTGGCGTTGGCTGGCGGGGCAGAACGATGACAACGCGAAAGCCGTTTCAGTAGGGTTCTCCCTTGACCCGCCTGCGTGCGTTGACAACGTGCCGAAAAGTGCAGCGCACGGTCACTGGTTCGTCGCGTGGAACGATGGGCCGGACGACGCCGCGGCTACCTTGGTGCGCGATCAGCCCAACGCTGAAAACAGCATCAGCGACTACGACGTGCACCTGCCGCAACTGTTCAACAGCCAGCTGCGCCAACAATTGGTCCCGGATGACCAAAGCGGCGGTTTGAAAATCCCTGTCGTCGAAGTCCCGGCCGGAGCGACTACCGACACCGTGACGCTTTTCCTGTCAGGCGATGGCGGCTGGCGTGACCTCGACCGTGACGTCGCGGGGGAAATGGCCAAAATGGGCTACCCCGTGGTCGGCATCGATACACTGCGCTATTACTGGGAACATAAAACCCCCGAGCAAACCGCCCTTGATCTCGCCGAGTTGATGGATCACTACCGCCAGAAATGGGGTACCAAACGCTTCGTACTGATGGGCTATTCGTTCGGCGCCGATGTATTACCCGCGATCTACAACCGCTTGGCGCCGGATGAGCAAAAGCGCGTCGATTCTATCGTCCTGCTTGCCTTTGCACGCAGTGGCAGCTTTGAGATTCAGGTCGAAGGCTGGCTGGGCACCGCAGGCAAAGAAGCACCTACCGGCATTGAGATGGCCAAGCTGCCACCTGAGAAAGTGCTGTGCGTGTATGGCGCAGAAGAAACGGCGGAAAGCGGCTGCACCGAATCAACAGCCGTGGGCGAGAAGCTCATGCTGCCAGGCGGCCACCACTTCGATGAGAACTACCCTGCCTTGGCCAAACGCATGACGGATGCGATTGACAAGCGTCAGGGCAAACCGAAGGCCTGAGAAGCGGCTTCGTAACGTGTAGGAGGTTCCGCCACGTCTTCGACGCCGCGCTGTCGCGCAGCACACACAAAACCTGTAGGAGCTGCCGAAGGCTGCGATAGGCCAGTGTAGTAGGCGACCGGCGCCCCTTCAGCGGTATAACGAGGGCGACCGGTTCCCGGTCGAATCGAAGCCTTCGGCAGAACCTACAGTTGGTGCGGCAATGACTAAGCGTCGCCAGGACTAAGCGGCGCTTAGGACCGCGCTAAATCCTCGTTACATCTCCACCTGTGTACCGAGTTCGATCACTCGGTTAAATGGCAGGTTGAAGAAGCGCAAGTTGCCGTTGGCATTCTTCAGCATGAAGGCGAACAGCGCCTCTCGCCACCGGGCCATGCCGTCCAGTTTGGACGCAATGATCGTCTCGCGGCTGAGGAAGTAGGTCGTTCGCATGGGACTGAAGTCCAGCTCTGCCAAGTGACATAGCTTCAGCGCGGCAGGTACGTCTGGCTCGTCGATGAAGCCAAAGTGCAGGACCACTCGGAAGAACCCCTCGCCATACGCTTCGACTTCAAAGCGTCGGCTCGCCGGCACCCGCGGAGAATCCTCGTAGACCACGGTCAACAGCACCACTTGCTCATGCAATACCTGATTGTGCAGCAAGTTATGCAGCAAGGCATGGGGTACGGCGTCGGGACGCGCCGTTAAAAATACCGCAGTACCCTGCACACGATGGGGCGGCTGCACGCGGATACTGCTGATAAAGATCGGCAGCGGCAGACCTCCCTCCTCCAAACGCTCGACCAGCAGCTGCTTGCCGCGCTTCCACGTGGTCATCAGGACAAACAACACCAGCCCTGCCAATACAGGGAACGCACCCCCTTGGACGATCTTCGGCACGTTGGCGGCGAAATACACACCGTCCACCAGCAGGAAGCCGACGAAAATCGGGACCGCAATAATGGGAGGCCATTTCCACAACAACAACATCACCGCAGACACCAGAATCGAGGTGCAGAGCATGGTGCCCGTTACCGCGACGCCATACGCAGAAGCCAGCGCGCCGGACGATTCGAAGCCCAGTACCAGCAGAATCACACCCACCATCAGCGACCAGTTCACCGCGCCGATGTAGATCTGGCCCTGGGCCGAACTGGAGGTGTGTTGCACGTGCATACGCGGGATATAGCCAAGCTGGATGGCTTGCAGCGTCATGGAAAATGCGCCGGAAATCACCGCTTGCGAGGCAATCACGGTTGCCAGGGTCGACAGCGCGACCAGTGGAATCAAGGCCCAGCTCGGCGCCAGCAGGAAGAAGGGATTACGCGCTGCGGCGGGATCGCCGAGCAGCAGTGCACCCTGACCAAAATAATTAAGCACTAACGCCGGCAGCACCAGGATAAACCAGGCACGAGCAATGGGTTTGCGCCCGAAGTGCCCCATGTCGGCATACAGCGCTTCAGCACCGGTCAGTGCCAACACCACCGCGCCGAGTACCGAAACCCCGATGCCTGGGTGGTCCAGGAAAAAACGCACCCCCCACATAGGGTTCAGCGCCTTCAGGACTTCTGGGTGGTCAATGATCCCATAGACACCCAAGGCAGCTAACACCAGAAACCAAGTGACCATCACCGGCCCGAACAGAATCCCGATCCGTGCCGTGCCGTGCTTCTGCAAGACAAACAGCGCAACCAATACGACCAGGGAGATAGGCACCACCCAACGCTCCAGACCGTCGAACGCCAGTTCCATACCTTCTATAGCTGAAAGCACCGAGATCGCCGGGGTAATCATGCTGTCGCCATAAAACAGCGTCGCGCCGATCAAGCCGAACACCACCAACATGCCCCGCAGTCGGGGATGCGGTAACGCAGCGCGGCGTGCCAATGCGGTCAAGGCCATGATGCCGCCTTCGCCCTGATTGTCGGCCCGCAGCACAAACAGCATGTATTTGAACGAAACAACCCAAATCAGCGACCAAAAGATCAGCGCCAAAATCCCCAGAACGCCGTCATGATCGAGCGGCACTCCATACGCCCCAGAGAACACTTCCTTGAGGGTGTACAGTGGGCTCGTACCAATATCGCCGTAAACCACCCCGACGGCTGCCACCAGCAGACTCAAAGGCTTTGCCGGATGATGCCCTGCGTCTACCTGACTAATTGCCTGACCCATTAACCACTCCTACCACCGATATCTGGGCTGCAAAAACACACTGTTGTGCTTGAGCCAGCGCCGTTATTACAAATACTGGTTAACGCCATCGTGATGATTAGGCGTAACGCCGCGAAGCATAGCGCAGCACTCGTCGTAATTCTCTGCATAAAGCTGGTCAATCTACGGTGCCGCCGCTAGAATTGCGCACTTTTTGATCAGAGGCGCACTGAGCGCCCGTCGACACCCCGGCCATTTGCCCGGTGTCAGCCAAATACCGAGGTTCGCCATGTCCACCGTCACCACGCCGTCCGCCCCCAAGGTTGGCTTCGTTTCTCTGGGTTGCCCCAAGGCGCTCGTTGACTCCGAACGCATCCTTACTCAGCTGCGTATGGAAGGCTACGAAATCGTTGCCACCTACCAGGACGCCGATGTCGTGGTGGTCAATACCTGTGGTTTTATCGACACCGCCAAAGCCGAGTCGCTGGAAGTGATCGGTGAAGCCCTGGCGGAAAACGGCAAGGTCATTGTGACCGGCTGCATGGGCGTGGAAGAAAGCGCGATTCGCCTGGTGCACCCAAGCGTGCTGTCGGTCACCGGCCCTCAGCAATATGAGCAGGTGGTGATGGCCGTTCACGATGCCGCGCCGCCTAATCTCAATCACAACCCGTTGATTGATCTGGTGCCGCCGCAAGGCATCAAACTGACGCCACGTCATTACGCGTACCTGAAGATTTCCGAAGGCTGCAACCACAGCTGCAGCTTCTGCATCATTCCGTCGATGCGCGGCAAGCTGGTCAGCCGTCCGGTCGGCGACGTCCTCGACGAAGCCCAGCGTCTGGTCAAGTCCGGCGTCAAAGAGCTGTTGGTGATCTCTCAAGACACCAGCGCTTATGGCGTCGACATCAAGTACCGCACCGGTTTCTGGAACGGCCAGCCGGTAAAAACCCGGATGACCGAGTTGTGCGAAGCCCTCAGCACCCTCGGGGTCTGGGTACGTCTGCACTACGTTTACCCTTACCCGCACGTCGACGAGCTGATCCCGTTGATGGCCGCGGGTAAAATCCTGCCGTACCTCGATATCCCGTTCCAACATGCCAGCCCGCGCATCCTCAAGGCCATGAAGCGTCCTGCCTTCGAAGATAAAACCCTGGCGCGGATCAAAAACTGGCGGGAAATCTGCCCGGATCTGGTCATCCGTTCGACCTTCATCGTCGGCTTCCCCGGCGAAACCGAGGAAGACTTCCAGTACCTGCTTGAATGGCTGACCGAAGCGCAACTCGACCGTGTTGGCTGCTTCCAGTACTCGCCGGTGGAAGGTGCCTCTGCCAACGCCTTGGGCGATCACGTCGCCGATGACATCAAGCAAGATCGCTGGGACCGCTTCATGGCGCACCAGCAGGAAATCAGCGCCGCTCGCCTGCAGATGAAAGTCGGTCGGGAAATCGAAGTGCTGGTGGATGAAGTCGACGAAAATGGCGGCGCAGTAGGTCGCTGCTTCTTTGATGCCCCGGAAATCGACGGCACCGTGTACATCGACAGCGACCAAGACCTCAAGCCAGGCGACAAAGTCATGTGCCGGGTGACCGAGGCTGACGAGTACGACTTGTGGGCTGAAACGATCTGATCGTTTCGCGCTGCTAGCCAAGCCCTGCCTTGATCGGCGGGGCTTTTTTTTGGCCTTGGGAAAAGTCCTACTTATCGAATCGACCCTCGCCGACATCGCCAGCTCAAATTTCCAGCCACAGTTACAGCTCTCGTCAAACACGAAGGATTGTGAGCATGAACTTGGCCACTGCTACTCGTTTACAGGTTGCCCTGCCCAGCGACATTCTTTGGCAGCAGAGCGTCGGTTTGTTGCTCGACGGCGTCCAGGTCGAGAATCTGTTAAAGCGGCTGTATCAGTGGTCGGACGCTCCAACCGTCAACGTGCTGTATTCCGGCACACGCTTTGGGGCGCTCAAGCAGATGTCGCCGTGCCTGGTTCGTATCGAAAGCGCTGACGATCCGATTTTGGCTCAATTCCTGTCCTGTATTGATCAGCAATGGGGTTACCTGCTGATCAGTGCTGAGCCCTGGGAGCAACTGACAGCCCATTTACGCTGGCTGCTAAGCGTCGAACACCACTCGGGACAAGAGGTGCTGCTGCGCATCGCTTACCCAGCGGTGGCCGACGCACTGTTTGCCTTAGCTGATTCAGCGCTATTCGGCCCTTGCCAACGCGTCGTAACCGCCGACCTTGTAAACGGCGGGTGGCACCAATACATCCGACCCGGCGAAACGCCCAGGTCGGATCATGCCAAGCCTTATCGTTTGAGTGCAAAACAATGGCTTTGCCTGGACAACGCCAGCATGGGCAAGACAGTGGCCGAACTGTCCAGGCACATGAGCCGTTATTTCCCGGGTTACTACGCTGATTTAACCGATAAAGAGCGTAACGAGCATCTACAAGACTTGGTTAAACGGGCGGCCGAGCACGGTTTCGAGACTGAGAAAGAGCTTTATCTTTATTGCAATGCTCATGGTTTTGTAGGGGAGCAAGGCCTGGAAGACTGTTCGTTCGCGCTGTTTCTGAACCGCCATCCATTGGACAAGGGCAGCTCGTGGCGCGCAGAAGCACTTGCCAGCGCGGCTCAGGAAGGGAGCCAGCCATGACCGATTTCATGACCCCGCGCGGCCACATGGCCAATCTGGTTGCCATGTCCAAAAGCGCTACTCCCTTCGGCCAAATTGGCGTGTGTCCGTTGACGCTTGAAACTGTCCAGTTACTGCCCGTGCGCTACGGCC
>NZ_JAQGNX010000033.1 GCF_028293835.1 Pseudomonas sp. | reverse complement strand
TGAGAGGTAAGTCGATTCCCATGAACCGCACCGGCCGCACCCTTGCTTTGGGCTGCCTGTTGCTTCTTCATCCCCTGCTGGCGAATGCAGGTGGCAACTCGTTGTTAATCCCAGCGGTGGGTCGCTGCACCCTCAATACTCAGCCAGACAACCTGCCTGAAGCATTGGCGGTATGCCAAAAGGCCGCGCAAGCCGGGGATGCACAAGCACAATTCGAGTTGGGACAGTTTTATTACGACGGCAAAAATACGCCTCGTGACCTCACTCAAGCACTGAATTATTTCGAAAAAGCTTCGCTGCAAGGTCATGCCCAGGCGCAATACCGGCTCGGTTTAATGTTCTTCCATGGCGAAGGCGTTCAAGCCAACAACATCCAGGCGTATATCGTGCTGAAGATGGCGGCCGTCAATGGTTCGGAAGAGGCGCTGGACAGCGCCGATGAAGTGTCTTCGAAGATGAAGCGCGATGAGCTGGAAGTCGCTACCCAGGTGCTGGGGCAGATTTTCCGTAATTACCTGCAAGAGCTGCAAACGGCTGAAGGTCGCACGCCGTTCGCTCCACTGCCTTGAGTCGCTGATCGACCCTGCGCTGCTTGACTCTGAATCTATAGCCCTGAGAAAACCTTACTTGTCCGGCATTGGCATCGGGAATGGCATTACGTTGCTGGTGCCCCGCGCTTCGCTGATCTTCGGCGTGCCGACACGCTCGACTTCGTCGATGCGCACAATCGAATGCATCGGCACAAAACTGCGCACCACGCCTTCGAACTGAGCCTTGAGCTTTTCTTCGCTGGGGTCTACGACCACGGTTGTACGCTCGCCGAAGACGAATTCTTCCACCTCGAGGAAACCCCACAGATCGCTCTGATAGATTTGCTTGGCGTACATCTCGAACACCTGTCCCTGGTTGAGGAAAATCACCTTATAAATTGGAGCTTCGCGTTTGGTCATGGCGGGCGGGTAACAATCGGGGGCTTAAAGAGGGCGCGAACTATAGCATGTCCATTGGACAGTCAGCGCTAGGAACCAGAGACTTGCGCCTCTATAATGCGCGGTTCTTCGAACCACCTGATGATCACGCATGGCCAAGAAGCTTTATATCGAAACCCACGGTTGCCAAATGAACGAGTACGACAGCTCGCGCATGGTCGATCTGCTGGGCGAACATCAAGCCCTGGAAGTCACTGCTCGCGCAGAAGATGCCGACGTCATCTTGCTTAATACCTGTTCGATTCGCGAGCGCGCCCAGGACCGGGTTTACTCCCAACTGGGTCGCTGGCGCGAGCTGAAACTGGCCAACCCGGAGATGGTGATCGCTGTGGGCGGTTGCGTCGCCAGTCAGGAAGGCGCGGCGATTCGTGATCGCGCACCCTATGTGGACGTGGTGTTCGGCCCGCAAACCCTGCACCGCTTGCCGGAAATGATCAACGCTGCGCGCCTTACCGGCCTGCCGCAAGTCGATGTGTCATTCCCGGAAATCGAAAAGTTCGATCACTTGCCAGAGCCACGCGTCGACGGACCAAGTGCTTATGTGTCGGTGATGGAAGGTTGCAGCAAGTACTGCACCTTCTGCGTCGTGCCTTATACCCGTGGCGAAGAAGTCAGCCGTCCGTTCGATGACGTGGTCAGCGAAGTCATGCATCTGGCCGAAAACGGTGTGCGTGAAGTGACGTTGCTGGGTCAGAACGTCAACGGTTATCGCGGCGTGACCCATGATGGACGGCTGGCGGACTTGGCCGAGATGATCCGCACCGTGGCAGCCGTGGACGGTATCGACCGTATTCGTTACACCACGTCGCACCCGCTGGAGTTTTCCGACAGCCTGATATTGGCCCACGCCGAAGTGCCAGAACTGGTTAAGCACCTGCATTTGCCGGTGCAATCGGGTTCCGACCGGATTTTGTCGGCGATGAAGCGCAACCACACCGCGCTCGAATACAAATCCAAGCTGCGCAAATTAAGGGCGGCGGTTCCGGGCATCAGCATCAGTTCGGACTTCATCGTTGGCTTCCCCGGCGAGACTGAAAAAGACTTCGAGCAGACCATGAAGCTGATTGAAGACGTCAACTTCGACTTCTCGTTCTCCTTTGTTTACAGCCCGCGCCCAGGAACACCCGCAGCTGACATTAAAGACGAAACCCCTGAAGCCGTGAAAAAGGAGCGTCTGGCCGCTTTGCAGCATCGTCTGAACCAGCAGGGTTACGAGATCAGCCGGCAAATGGTCGGCAGCACCCAGCGGATTCTGGTCACCGACTACTCGAAAAAAGACCCCGGCGAACTGCAAGGGCGTACCGAGAACAACCGGATCGTCAACTTTCGCTGTGACAACCCCAAATTGATCGGCCAGTTCGCCGACGTCCACATCGACGACGCGCAACCTCACTCGCTGCGCGGGTCGTTGTTGCAATAACACAATCCCTGTACGAGCCGAAGGCTGCGATCGACCGGAAACCGGTCGCTTTCTTAAAACCCCGAAGGTCGTGCCGACCTTATCGCAGCCTTCGGCAGCTCCTACAGAAATTGAGTTTGCTGCACGACAGGACGGCGGTGAATCCACACCCTGCAAGACCATTAGTAAGTGAAGGCTTTCGCCCACCGACCACTAGGGTTATTCTCCAATCATCTCCATTGCCGTAGGGCGGCTAAAAACGACCTTGAACGCTCCCATCGAACCACATCGTTTTATCCTTGAACCTTTCGAGGCCCATCGATTCGCAAATCTGTGCGGGCAATTTGACGAGCATCTGCGCTTGATCGAGCAACGCCTGGACATCGAAATCCGCAATCGCGGTAATCAATTCGAGCTGATTGGCGAACCCCGACACACCACTTCGGCTGAAAACCTGTTACGGCGCTTGTACCGGGAAACCAAAGGTAGCGAGCTGTCACCCGACATGGTTCACCTGTTCCTTCAGGAATCAGGCGTCGAAGAACTGGACAATCACCCTGCCGCCGAAGTCGGCGTAGCCCTGCGTACCAAAAAGGGCATGATTCGCCCACGCGGCTTGAATCAGCAGCGTTACGTCAAAGAAATTCTCGCCAACGACATCAACTTCGGCATCGGCCCTGCGGGTACTGGCAAAACCTACCTGGCAGTGGCGTGTGCAGTGGATGCCCTTGAGCGCGAACAGATTCGCCATATCTTGCTGGTGCGTCCGGCCGTGGAAGCGGGCGAAAAGCTCGGCTTCCTGCCCGGCGATCTGGCACAAAAGATAGACCCGTACCTGCGCCCGCTGTACGACGCGCTGTATGAGATGCTGGGCTTCGAATACGTCGCCAAGCTTATGGAGCGTCAAGTGATCGAAGTTGCGCCGCTGGCCTACATGCGCGGTCGCACGCTGAACAACAGCTTTATTATTCTCGACGAAAGCCAAAACACCACCGTCGAGCAGATGAAGATGTTCCTGACCCGCATCGGTTTCGGCTCAACCGCCGTCATCACTGGCGACATCACTCAGGTGGACCTGCCTAAGGGCACCAAGTCGGGCTTGAACCACGTGATGGACGTTCTGAAGGACGTGCCGGGTATCACCTTTACTCACTTCAAGCCCAAGGATGTGGTGCGTCACCCGCTGGTGCAGCGCATCGTCGAAGCTTACGAGCGCTACGAGAATCGCGCCAACGACGAAACCATCAGCACGTCGTCTTCCAGCAGGGATAACCGCCGCGATGCTTGAGCTGGACCTGCAACTTGCGACCGAAGCAACAGTCCCAAGCGAAGCCCAATTCCGTCAATGGTGCGAACTGGCATTGCGTCAACGCACCGCTGATTCGGAGCTGACCATTCGTCTGGTCGACGAAGCCGAAGCCCGGGAACTCAACAACACCTGGCGGCATAAGGACTACGCAACCAACGTACTGTCCTTTCCTGCCGATGTGCCCGATGAGTTTCTGGACATCCCGCTGCTGGGCGACTTGGTGATCTGCGTGGCCGTTGTGGCCCGCGAAGCCATCGAACAAGGCAAGATTCTGGATGCGCATTGGGCGCATCTGGTCATTCATGGCTGCTTGCATTTGCTCGGTTACGACCATATCGACGATGCAGAAGCTGAAGAAATGGAAGCATTGGAACGAACGTTGCTTGAAGAGTTGGGTTATCCCGATCCTTACGCCGACGACGAAACCACTGACCAGCAATTCCCAGAGACCACCAGCAAGGACCACGAGTAAGGGCTATGAGCGAAGACCGATCGAGCAACGGGCAAAAGTCATGGCTGGGGAAACTCACCCAGGCCTTTGCCCACGAGCCGAAAAACCGCCAGGAGCTGCTTGAGCTGCTGCGCGAGGCCCATCAAAACAAGCTGCTGGACAGCGAAGCGCTGGCCATCGTCGAAGGCGCCATTCAGGTGGCTGACCTGCAGGTGCGCGATATCATGGTCCCGCGCTCGCAGATGATCAGCATCAAGGCGACTCAGACTCCCCGCGAATTCCTGCCTGCCGTCATCGACTCCGCGCACTCGCGCTACCCGGTGATTGGTGAAAGCCACGACGATGTCCTCGGCGTGCTGCTGGCCAAGGATCTGCTGCCGCTGATTCTTAAAGAAGACGGCGACAAGGACAGCATCAAAAACCTGCTGCGACCCGCGACGTTCGTACCTGAATCCAAGCGCCTGAACGTACTGCTGCGTGAATTCCGCGCCAATCACAATCACATGGCCATCGTCATTGACGAATACGGCGGTGTGGCCGGTCTGGTGACCATCGAAGACGTGCTGGAACAAATCGTCGGCGATATCGAGGACGAGCACGATGTCGAGGAAGACAGCTACATCAAACCGCTGCCCAGCGGCGACTTCCTGGTCAAAGCCTTGACCCCGATCGACAGCTTCAACGAGTTTTTCGACAGCGAGTTTTCGGACGACGAATTCGACACCGTGGGTGGTTTGGTGATGAGTGCGTTTGGTCATTTGCCAAAGCGTAACGAAACCACTGAAATCGGCGCTTATCGCTTCCGTATTCTCAACGCCGACAGTCGCCGTATTCACTTACTGCGCTTGAGCCCGATCTCGCGGGCCTGAGCCCTAAGGAATAGCATGCAGTGGATCACCCGTCCCGGCTGGCCCGGCAATCTGCTGGCCATGCTGGCTGGCGCGCTGACGACGTTGGCTTTGGCACCCTTTGATATCTGGCCACTGGCAATCGTGTCGCTGGTCATTTTGTACCTGGGTTTGCGCGAGCTAAGCCCGCGTCAGGCGCTGGGCCGTGGCTGGTGCTACGGCTTTGGCCTGTTTGGCGCCGGCACCAGCTGGATTTACGTGAGCATCCATACCTACGGCGGTGCGTCTGTGCTGCTGGCGGGCTTGTTGATGCTTGGGTTCATCGCGGCCATCGCCTGGTTCTTTGCCCTGCCGACCTGGATGTGGGCGCGCTGGATTCGACGCAATGATGCGCCGTTGACCGACGCCCTGGCTTTCGCTGGCGTGTGGCTGGCCCAAGAAGCCTTTCGCGGCTGGTTCCTGACCGGTTTCCCGTGGCTCTACTCCGGCTACAGCCAGCTTGACGGACCTTTGTCCGGGCTCGCGCCTATCGGTGGCATGTGGCTGATCTCCTTCACCCTGGCGCTGACCGCCGCACTGCTGTGCAATCTGCCTCGGTTGCGGGCCAACGCGTCCATGCTCGGTGCTGGCGCGTTGTTACTGGTGGCGCCCTGGGTGTTGGGCCTATCAATGAAGACCTACGAGTGGACGTCGCCGGCGGGCCCGGCATTGAGCGTCGCTGCCATTCAGGGCAACGTCGAACAAAGCATGAAATGGGACCCGGCACAGCTCAACGCGCAACTGGCGTTGTACCGTGACATGACGTTTACCAGCAAACGTGCTGATCTGATTATTTGGCCCGAAACCGCGATTCCGATCCTCAAGGAATCGGCGGAAGGCTATTTGTCGATGCTCGGCAAATTCGCTGCTGATCGCAACTCGGCATTGATTACCGGCGTCCCTATACGTCAGCACGGCAGCCATGGCGAATCCCGTTACTACAACGGCATCACCGTGGTCGGCGAAGGCGACGGCACTTACCTGAAACAGAAGCTGGTGCCCTTTGGCGAATACGTGCCGCTGCAAGACTTGTTGCGTGGACTGATCACCTTCTTCAACTTGCCGATGTCGGACTTTGCCCGCGGCCCTAGCGATCAGGCATTGCTACAAGCCAAGGGTTATCAGATTGCGCCGTATATCTGCTACGAAGTGGTCTATCCCGAGTTCGCAGCGGGCCTTGCCGCGCAGAGCGAGCTGCTGCTGACGGTGAGCAACGACACGTGGTTCGGCACGTCCATCGGCCCATTGCAGCATTTGCAAATGGCCAAAATGCGCGCCCTTGAAGCCGGTCGCTGGATGATCCGGGCTACCAATAATGGCGTGAGTGGCTTGATCAACCCGTTTGGCAAGATGACCGTGACCATCCCGCAATTCCAGAAGGGCGTACTGTACGGCGAAGTGGTGCCGATGCAGGACCTCACCCCCTACCTGCGCTGGCGCTCATGGCCGTTGACGATACTGTCGATTGTGCTGGTGGGCTGGGCGATAGTGGCGCGGCGGCGAAATCGTTAGATTGTCGAAAAACGTCTGTAGGAGCCAACGCGTTGGCGAGGCGGCCTGACAGACCCCGTCAAGCCTCGCCAACACGTTGGCTCCTACAGGGATCAGGCCGGATTTACCGTCCCCGGTAAAACAACGGATAGGCCAGCAACCCGGCCGCTTCATTGAGCAACTGCCCGCTTTGCCACACGGCTTTGCTTTCTGGCAACCAGCCGTTGAACGGACGGGCATTGTCCACGCCAAGGAACCCCACGGGCGCGGGGATTACGGTGAATCCGGCTTTTTCAAAGCTCCAGCGCGCGCGTTGCATATGCCAGGCTTGGGTCACTAGCACCACGCGCTTGAGGCCTTTTGGCTGCAATAAGGCAGCACTCATTGTGGCGTTTTCCCACGTGGTACGGCTCGCCTCTTCCTTCCAGCGCACCGTCACGCCAAAATCGCTTTGCAGCGAATCGGCCATGATCGCGGCCTCACTGGGCGGCTGGCCATAATGCAAACCCCCAGACGTCAAGATCGGCAAGCCCGAGTCTTTGGACAAGCGCGCCGCAAAGCGCATGCGCTCCAACGCTACGCCGGTCGGGATGTCCATGCCCCAGGTGGGATCGTCACGTTCACGTCCGGACCCCAATACCACAATCGCGTCCGCCCGTTGCGCCAGGAGCGCCCATTCACTGCGCGGCAGTAGGGGTTCGCTTTCGATAGAGCGCGCAGCCCATTCCACGGCAATGGGCAAGCTCATGATCCACAACCCACCAAACCCGATGGCGAAACACACGCCGGCTAGCCGCGGCCGCGAACGACGAAACCACCACGCCAGTAAAAGCAGTAGCAAAAGGATGCCGGGAGGCAGAAGCAATTGTTTGATCAGATAACGGATAGGCATCGAGCATCTCCAAAGATGCCCGAAGCCTAGAAGGATTGACGCTAAGCAACAATGCTTATTACGCGAGCGCTAGGCCCGCTAGGTAAATGTGTCGCACTTTATGAACATTGCCATCCATCTGAGCCATCAGCCCCTGAAGAATAACGACCTGCCCCGTGCTGAAGCCTTGCTACGCTGGTGACTGTCCAGCCATATGACCTTGGCTGAATGTTTTGTCACCGCAACTGATTCATCGATTGCCTGTGCAGCAGAAGAGCCCAGGGTCACACTATCAACCTTGAAACCAGAGCTATAAGCTCCGAAACCGAAAGCGCTCTTGTCCAGATAGGCTTCGATCAATTCGAATTCCGCAGGGCTCAAGCCCCGCAACTCCAGTTCTGTAGGTGCTTCATCGCGAAGTCGAACCGCAGTCCTTGCGATGTTCAAGGCAAGCCCAAGACGATTGATCAAGCGTTCGTAAAGCTCGGGTTTTATTGCGGGTTGCTGCAACTCTGCCATCCGTCCACCTCATCCAAGTTAAAATGCACTCCCCCGTTAATCAGCTTAGCGCCGCTGTCCAAATCAGCCGGATGCCGCGACCAACGGCCTGCGACGGCCTTTTCGAAGCAATCAGGGTTTCCCTCGATAGTGAGCGCTCATGTATGCTACGGCGCTTCCTTTAATTCCACTTCCCGCTCTACTGAGCACGACCTGACTCAGCGGTGCAATGAAGAGGATGAGGTCACCAATTTCTTAGTAAAAAGTAGCCATGCACGAACTCTATCAGCCCCGCGAAATCGAAGCCGCCGCCCAAACATTTTGGGACGAGCAAAAATCCTTTGAAGTCAGTGAACAGCCAGGCAAAGAGACTTTCTATTGCCTGTCGATGTTCCCTTACCCCAGCGGCAAGCTGCACATGGGCCATGTGCGCAACTACACCATCGGTGACGTGATCGCCCGCTACCAGCGCATGCAAGGCAAAAATGTCTTGCAGCCAATGGGTTGGGATGCGTTCGGCATGCCGGCTGAAAACGCGGCGATGAAGAACAACGTTGCCCCAGCCAAGTGGACCTACGAAAACATCGCCTACATGAAGACCCAGCTGCGAAGCCTGGGCCTTGGCGTTGACTGGTCCCGGGAAATCACCACCTGCAAACCCGATTACTACCGCTGGGAACAATGGCTCTTCACCCGCCTGTTCGAAAAAGGCGTGATCTACCGTAAAAACGGTACGGTGAACTGGGACCCGGTGGATCAGACCGTATTGGCCAACGAGCAAGTCATCGACGGTCGCGGCTGGCGCTCTGGCGCGGTTATCGAAAAACGCGAAATCCCGATGTATTACTTCAAGATCACGGCTTATGCAGACGAGCTGCTGTCTGGCCTTGACGAATTGCCGGGCTGGCCTGAGCAAGTCAAGACCATGCAACGCAACTGGATTGGCAAATCCCGTGGCATGGAAGTGCAGTTCCCGTACGACCAGGCGTCTATCGGTGAACCAGGCACGCTGAAAGTCTTCACCACCCGTCCAGACACCTTGATGGGCGCGACCTACGTCGCGGTTGCCGCCGAACACCCATTGGCGACCTTGGCTGCACAAGGCAATCCACAGCTGCAAGCCTTCATCCATGAATGCAAAAGCGGCAGCGTTGCCGAGGCAGACATCGCCACCCAGGCAAAAAAAGGCCTGCCGACGCCGTTGTTCGTCGAGCACCCGCTGACCGGCGAAAAACTGCCAGTGTGGGTTGCCAACTATGTATTGATGCATTACGGCGACGGAGCTGTAATGGCCGTCCCCGCTCACGACGAGCGCGATTTCGAATTTGCCACCCAGTACGGCTTGCCAATCGTCCCGGTGGTGCGCACCAGTGCTGGCGATGAAACGCCTGCGCCGTGGCAGGCTGCTTATGGCGAACACGGCCAACTGATCAACTCCGGCGTTTATAACGGGCTCGACTTCCAGGCCGCGTTCGACGCCATCGAAGCCGATTTGTTGAAGAAACAACTGGGTCAGTCACGCACTCAATTCCGCCTGCGTGATTGGGGCATCAGCCGTCAACGCTATTGGGGCTGCCCGATCCCCATCGTGCACTGCGACACCTGCGGCGATGTGCCGGTCCCGGAAGATCAGCTGCCTGTTGTGCTGCCTGAAGACGTGGTTCCCGACGGCGCTGGCTCGCCCTTGGCGCGCATGCCGTCGTTTTACGAGTGCAGCTGCCCGAAATGCGGTGCACCGGCCAAGCGCGAGACCGACACCATGGACACCTTCGTCGAGTCCTCGTGGTACTTCGCACGCTACGCCTCGCCTCATTACGAAGGCGGCATGGTTGACCCCAAAGCGGCAAACCACTGGTTGCCGGTGGATCAATACATCGGCGGCATCGAACACGCGATCCTGCACCTGCTCTACGCACGCTTCTTCCACAAACTCATGCGCGACGAAGGTTTGGTCAGCTCCAACGAGCCGTTCAAGAACCTGCTGACCCAGGGCATGGTTATCGCTGACACCTATTTCCGCCTTGAAGCCAATGGCAGCAAGACCTGGTACAACCCGGCCGACGTCGAGCTCGAACGCGACAGCAAAGCCAAGGTGATCGGTGCGAAACTGATTAGCGACGGCCTGCCTGTGGAAATCGGCGGCATCGAAAAAATGGCCAAGTCGAAGAACAACGGCGTTGACCCACAATCGATGATCGACCAATACGGCGCGGACACCTGCCGTCTGTTCATGATGTTTGCATCGCCACCCGACATGAGTCTGGAATGGTCCGACTCAGGCGTCGAAGGCTCGCACCGTTTTCTGCGCCGCGTCTGGCGCCTGGCCCATGCCCACGTGTCACTGGGCCTGACTGCCAAGCTCAACGTCGCAGGCCTGAACGACGAACAGAAAGCCATCCGCCGCGCGATCCACCTGGCAATCAGAAACGCCAGCCAGGACGTCGGCCAGCACCACAAATTCAACACCGCCATCGCGCAAGTCATGACGTTGATGAACGTATTGGAAAAAGCCGCCCACGTAACGCCGCAAGACCGTGCGCTGCTTCAGGAAGGCCTGGAAACGGTCGCCTTGCTGCTGGCGCCGATCACTCCGCACATCAGCCATGAGTTGTGGGACCGGCTGGGCCACAGCGACGCAATCATTGACGCAGGCTGGCCAGTGCTGGACAAGACTGCGTTGGTACAAGACAGCCTGGTGCTAGTCATTCAGGTTAACGGCAAGCTGCGTGGCCAAGTCGAAATGCCTGCCAGCGCAACCCGGGAAGAGGTCGAGGCAGCGGCGCGCGTCAACGAGGGCGTGTTGCGCTTCACCGACGGTCTGACGATTCGTAAAGTGATCGTGGTTCCCGGCAAGCTGGTCAACATCGTCGCAAGCTAATTGAATCAAGCGCCCGGTATCGACCGGGCGCCGAACATCATTTCCAAGGGACGCACAGTCGGCCCAAACGGATTCAAGGGGAGCATCAATATGATCAAACGCAATTTGCTGGTGATGGGTCTCGCCGTGTTGCTGAGCGCCTGTGGTTTCCAGCTGCGTGGTACCGGCACTTACCAACTGACCATCAAAGAACTGGATGTCAGTGCGCGTGACGCTTACGGCCCTACCGTTGTTCAGTTGACCGACGCGTTGAAAGGGGGCGGCGTAAACGTCCACCAGGGCGCCGAATACAAACTGATTCTGGTCAGCGAAGGCGAAACCTCTCGTGCAGCCAGCTACAACGGCTCCGCGCGTTCCGCCGAATATGAGCTGACCGACACCGTCAACTACGAAATCCGTGGCTCGCGTAGCCTGTTGTTGCTTGAAGACAAAGCTCAGGTACAGAAAATCTACGTACAAGACAGCAACAACCTGATGGGTTCTGATCAAGAAGCCCAGCAGATCCGCAAAGAAATGCGCGTCCAACTGGTACAGAACATCCTCGTGCGCCTGCAACAGCTGACACCGGAACAACTGGATAAACTGCAATCGAACGCCGAAGCCAAGGCCAAAGCAGAAGCCGACGCCCTGGAAGCTGCGCAGCGGATCGAAAACGAGACGCCTCGCCAGTCGCCCATTGAAATTCCTGCCAAGTAAATGCCCGGGGCCAGCGTGCTGGCCCCTGCCTCCTCTGAGCTAATCCTCTGAGCTATGAAACTGATCCCGGCCCAACTCGCTAAACACCTGCAGAGCACTCTGTCGCCCGTATACGTAGTCAGCGGAGATGATCCGTTGCTGTGCCAGGACGCAGCGGACGCTATTCGTGCGGCTGCGCGCCTGCAAGGCTTCGATGAGCGCCAAGTCTTTAGCGCTGACGCCAATTTCGATTGGGGCACGCTGCTGCAGGCCGGCGCAAGCATGTCGTTATTTGCGGAAAAACGGCTGCTGGAACTGCGCTTGCCCTCAGGTAAGCCTGGCGACAAGGGCGCCGCAGCGTTTATCGAGTATTGCTCGCGCCCCCCGGAAGACACGCTGCTGCTGATCAGTTTGCCGAAACTCGATGGCAGCGCGCAAAAGACCAAATGGGGCAAGGCGCTGATCGAGGGGCCGCAGACTCAATTCGTGCAGATATGGCCGGTGGATTCCAGCCAACTACCCCAGTGGATTCGCCAGCGTTTGGCTCAAGCGGGTTTGTCTGCCAGCCAGGACGCGGTTGAATTGATTGCCGCACGGGTCGAAGGCAACCTGCTGGCCGCAGCGCAAGAGATCGAAAAGCTCAAGTTGATGGCCGAGGGCGGTCAAATCACCGTCGAAACCGTGCAGGGGGCCGTGGCCGACAGTGCGCGTTTCGATGTTTTCGGATTGACCGATGCCGTACTCAACGGCGAAGCGGCACATACCGTGCGCATGCTTGAAGGTTTGCGCGGGGAAGGTGTGGAGCCGCCAGTGATCCTCTGGGCACTGTCTCGGGAGCTTCGGGTGCTGGCGAATCTGGCGTTGCAGGTCAACCAGGGTATTGCGTTGGACAAGGCCTTCAGCCAGGCTCGCCCACCGATATGGGACAAGCGTAAACCGCTGATGAGCAAAGCCCTGCAACGGCATTCGGCGCAACGCTGGGGCCAACTGTTGATGGATGCGCAGCGCATCGACGCGCAGATCAAAGGCCAGGCAGCAGGTTCGTCCTGGAGCAGCCTGACCCGGCTGGCGCTGTTGATGGCTGGGCAGCGGCTGAGTTTGCCGGCTGAATAGTCAAAGACTTCTCTACTCCTGGATGCACCCAAATACATTGTTTCGCCAACACGCTGGCTCTTATCAAACAATGCATAACTGATTGACTAGTCCGTAGGAGCTGCCGAAGGCTGCGATTCGACCGGGAACCGGTCGCCTCGTGAACCGCTGAAGGGGTGCCGGTCGCCCGCGACTCCGGCCTGTCGCAGCCTTCGGCAGCTCCTACAGGTTTTGTGTTTGCTGCGCGACAGCGCGGCGGCAGGACGAAGGGCGACCTCCTACAGCTGCTGATTGTCCGCACCGAAACATCCCATAGCACACCTCTATTAGACACACGCCTCGCTCTGCCCGATGATTCACAGCGTTTTACTACCACCATCCAAAGAGAGTACTCGCCATGAGCAAGCCAAAGCGGCCGAACAAGGCCAAATCCATCGTCGCCCAGCCGTTGTTCCGCAGTCGCCAGGAACCAGCCGGCAAGGGCAAAGGCAGCTACCGCCGCGAAGCCTTCCAGTCTAAAAGCTGGGAGGCTTCTTACTTTCTGGCGGCCTGAAACATCCGGTTTCTTCCGACCCCCCATAAACCGGACAAGCATGATAAGGTCTGCGTCTGTTGAAACATTTTGGACCCGAGCATGCCCTCTAGTTTTTCCCGTCGTTGGCATTTTCGCCAGTTGATAACCGCCTCCAGCTTTATTCTGTTGGTCGCCTGCGCAGAAAACCCCACCGCAGCCGATGCCACTCCTCTTCAAATCGCCAACGCTCCTGCGGCCGCGTCGCCTACGACTCAGCCAGCCATCGCGCCTGGCACTAGCGATTTCGACATTCAGCCAACCATGAGCTTCAGTGACTGGGAAGCAGGCTTTCGCGTGGATGCCATGAAGGCCGGCATCAGGCCCGACTTATTTGATCAAGCCTTCGCAGGCGTGCTGCCGGACATGAGCGTGGTCAAAGCCGACCGAAGCCAGCCGGAGTTCACCCGTCCGGTATGGGAATACCTCGACGGCGCCGTGTCCGCCGTTCGTGTCAATAAAGGTCAGGCCCTGCTTGCCCAGTATGCCGACGTGCTACAAACCATCGAGCAACGTTACGGCGTCGACCGCCAGTCCCTGGTGGCCATTTGGGGGATGGAAAGCAACTTTGGCAGATTCCAGGGCTCGCAGTATGTGATTCGCTCACTTGCAACACTGGCCTACGAGGGCCGCCGTCGAGCGTTCGCCCAAGACCAATTGCTGGCCGCGCTACAGATTCTTCAGCACGGCGACATCCAGCCCGGCGAGATGCTCGGCTCCTGGGGCGGTGCGATGGGTCAGACACAGTTTATCCCGACCACCTACAACACCTACGCTGTGGATTTCGATGGGGACGGTCGCCGCGACATCTGGAACACCCCCGCCGATGCGCTGGCCTCGACCGCACGCTACTTGCAAAGCTCGGGCTGGCAACAAGGTCAGCCATGGGGTTTTGAAGTGCAATTGGTTAAAGGTTTCGACTACGCGCTGGCCGATGCCTCTACGCGTAAAACCGTGGCCGAATGGCTGCAAATGGGGCTGAAACTGCCCAATGGCGGCGCACTGCCGGCCAACGTGGCACAACTGCAAGCGGCGCTGTTATTACCTGCCGGTTATAAAGGTCCTGCATTTTTGGTACTGGATAACTTCCGGGCCACGCTCAAGTACAACAATTCCTCGTCTTATGCGTTGGCGGTTGGTTTGCTATCCCAGCGTTTCAGCGGCGGCGGCTACGTCCTGGGCAGTTGGCCACGCGATGACCTGCCTCTAAGCCGTTCTGAGCGCATGGAGCTGCAAACCCTGTTGTCATCCCGCCAATACGATGCAGGCGTGCCTGACGGCATTATCGGGGCCAATACGCGTAAGGCGATCCGTAACGCACAACAGTCATATGGCTGGCCAGCAGATGGCTACCCGACGCATGAGTTGCTGGATAACCTGCGTAAGCCATAGAACCAAATCTGTAGGGCCAATTTGTTGGTGAGGCATTGTGTCTAGTACATCCGACACCGCCTCGCCAACAAGTTGGCTCTTACAGAGGTAACGCAACTATCAGATCATGGCTTTGACGGCAGTCTTCGCTTGCTCGTCGGCGTGGTACGAAGAACGCACCAGTGGGCCGGAAGCGACGTTTTTGAAGCCCATCTTGTAGCCTTCTTCGGCAAACCAGGCGAACACGTCCGGATGCACGAAACGCTGCACTGGCAAGTGGCTGCGTGATGGCTGCAGGTACTGGCCGAGGGTAAGCATGTCGATGTCGTGCTCACGCATGCGCTGCATGACTTCGATGACTTCTTCGTCGGTCTCCCCCAGACCCAGCATCAAGCCGGACTTGGTCGGAACGTGTGGCACCAACTGCTTGAACTTCTGCAGCAAGGTCAACGACCATTGGAAATCCGAACCCGGGCGCGCGGCCTTGTATAGGCGTGGCACGGTTTCCAGGTTGTGGTTGAACACGTCTGGCGGCTCGGCAGCTGTGAGCTCTAGCGCGATGTCCATGCGCCCACGGTAATCCGGAACCAACGTTTCAAGCTGGACGTTTGGCGATAGCAAGCGAATTTCACGAATGCAGTCAGCAAAGTGCTGGGCACCACCGTCGCGCAGGTCGTCGCGGTCAACCGAGGTGATTACTACGTATTTGAGACGCAAGTCAGCGATGGCGATAGCGAGGTTTTTCGGCTCGTCGACATCCAGCGCTTTCGGACGGCCATGGCCAACGTCACAGAACGGGCAGCGACGGGTGCAGATGTCGCCCATGATCATGAACGTCGCGGTGCCACCGGAGAAGCACTCACCCAGGTTAGGGCACGACGCCTCTTCGCACACGCTGTGCAGCTTGTGCTTGCGCAGCAGTTTTTTGACGCGATCCACTTCCGGAGAAACCGCGATACGCACGCGAATCCAGTCAGGCTTTTTCGGCAGGTCGACGGTCGGAATGATCTTCACCGGGATGCGTGCAACTTTATCCGCACCGCGCAGCTTTATGCCGGCTTCCACTTTAGGACGCGCGGTACGCTCACCGACGTTCAGTGTCGGGATCAGTTCTAGCACAGCGCTTTGCGCAGTCTCTGTCGCAGTAGTCATATCAGTCGATTCCGCCCGCTAGGGTCGTCTGCTCAGCATAGTCGAGGTGTTTGACGAGCTGCGCGCGCAGCCGGGCACTTACCTCGGCAAATTCAATCGGGCCTGCAAGATCGCACAGCTGGGTCATTGCCAGCCCCGCATACCCACAGGGGTTAATGCGTCGAAACGGTTCAAGGTCCATGTCCACATTCAGCGCCAGGCCGTGGAATGAATAACCGTTGCGAATTCGTAAACCTAAGGAGGCTATTTTCGCTCCGTCGACATAGACACCTGGCGCGTCTTTCTGCGCCACTGCCGTTACATCGTAACTGGCCAACAGCGCGATCAGGCTGCGCTCAATCCGGGAAACCAGCTCGCGCACACCAAAACCGAGGCGTCGCACGTCAAGCATCAGGTAAACCACTAACTGACCAGGGCCATGATAGGTCACTTGGCCACCACGATCGACCTGTACCACTGCAATATCACCCGGAAGCAGTAAATGCTCGGCTTTACCTGCCAGCCCCTGAGTGAAGATGGGCGGATGCTGCACCAGCCAGACTTCATCGGCTGTGTCCCGATCACGCCCTTCGGTAAAGCGCTGCATGGCATGCCAGGTGGGTTCGTAAGGGACCAGACCCAGTTCACGAAAGCCAAGGCTACCGGGCATCAGAGCACCATGTGCACGACACCAGTAGCGCGCAAGGCACTGTTGATATCGCGCAGTTGGTCTTCGCCGGTGGCGATGATATGCAGTTGAACGGTGGTGTACTTGCCATTGCTGCTTTGGCGCTCGGCAAGCGTGGTGAGGTCGATTGTGGCGTGTTTCTCCAAAATCTCGATCACCGATGCGGTAAAGCCGACCCCAGTGTCGCCGATCACCTTAATGGGGTAGTCAACGCAGGGAAATACAATCAGGTGCGACTTAACATCAATTTCGGTATCAGCCATGGCAGTAACGGCCTCGTAAGCTGTTACGAGCGGCGCGCACCATGCCCTGGGTAAGAGCCGGTGCACGCCGGTCGGCAGTATCAGTTGAACAAACCGTAGAAGAACAAGCGGATGCTATCCCACACGCGGCGGAAAATACCACCCTGGTCCACGGCGTCGAGAGCGATCAGGTCAGCAGTGCGCACAACCTTGTCGTCCATCTTCACTTCCACTTTACCGATCACGTCGCCCTTGGCGATTGGCGCAACCAGACGTGGGTTCATGGTCATGCTTGCCGTCAGCTTTTTCAATTCGCCTTTAGGCAAGGTCATGGTCAGGTCTTCAGCCAAACCGGCTTTGATCTGATGCTCAGAACCTTTCCAGACCGGGGCCTGGGCCAACTCTGTGCCCTTTTGATAAAAGGTTTGGGTTTCGTAGAAGCGGAAACCATACGTCAGTAATTTCTGGGTTTCTGCGGCGCGAGCCTGTTCGCTGTTGGTGCCGAACACCACCGCGATCAAACGCATGCCGTCACGTACTGCCGAAGACACCATGCAATAGCCCGCTTCTTCGGTGTGGCCGGTTTTCAGGCCATCAACGGTCTTGTCGCGCCACAACAGCAGGTTGCGGTTAGGCTGCTTGATGCCGTTCCAGAAAAATTCTTTCTGGGAGTAAATCGCGTAGTGAGCCGGATCGACCGTAATGATCGCCCGTGCCAGCAACGCCATGTCGTGAGCCGACGAATAGTGGTCCGGGTTTGGCAGACCTGTCGGGTTCATGAAGTGGCTGTTGCTCATGCCCAAATCGCCAGCGGTTTTGTTCATCATGTCGGCAAATGCATCTTCGCTGCCGGCGATGTGCTCTGAGAGAGCGACGCTGGCGTCGTTGCCCGACTGGATAATGATGCCGTGCAGCAGATCGCTGACGGTCACTTGGCTGCCGACTTTGATGAACATCCGAGAACCACCGGTGCGCCAGGCGTTCTCGCTGACGGTCACTGGGTCGTTTTCGCCGATTTGGCCGCGACGAATTTCCAGGGTCGCAATATAAGCCGTCATCAGTTTGGTCAGGCTTGCTGGCGCCAAACGCTGATCACCATTGTTTTCAACCAAAATGTTGCCGCTGGAAGCATCCATCAGCACATAGGCTTTGGCGGCTAATTGCGGCGCGGCGGGCGTCATCTGTTCTGCCGCCCAGGCGGCAGGGGTGATGATCAAGGGAACTAGCAGGCACAGGCGTTTTGCAAAGGTGGTGATGTTCATCCGTCTCTCGAAATTGCTAATGGGCAAACATGCCCTCGCGGGCAAAGCTGATCTGACCGGTTAAACGAACGATGCGTTCAACCGGCCTTGTATCGACCCTGAATATCCAGGGCTAAATCATTGATCCAGGGCCACCACCGTCGGCTGGCCAAGGTTGGCCGAGCGCACGTTGGCTTGTAATTGCTGCGCTTCAACCGGCGTGTTCACGGGTCCCATCCGGACCCGATACAGCGTTTGCTGACTGCGTATTATCGAGCTGACGAAGACTGGCGTCTGGACTATCCCGCTCAGTTTCGACCTCAGGAGTTCCGCAGCGTCCGGGTTGGCGAAGGCGCCCACCTGGAGATACAGCCCAGACGCTGGTCCGGAAGCGTTTTTTTTTGCATCTATCTGGATCGGCGATGCGGCTGCGGCGTGCTGCTGGGGCGGAGGCGTGTACTGTTCAATCGTACCGGTGGAAGCGGTAAACGCTGGCGCTGCGGCCTGGGCAACTACTTGCGGCTCATCAAGCATCAGCGGCGCCGGGCGACCACGCTGGGCCCAATACTCCTGCGGATCAATGCCTTCGACCTTGACCCGTGCGGTACCGATTTCGGCGTAACCGAGTTTTTTCGCTGCCGCGTAAGATAAGTCGATAATGCGGTCGGAGTAGAACGGGCCACGGTCGTTAACGCGCAAGATCACGCTGCGGTTGTTATCCAGGTTGGTGACCCGGACATAACTCGGCAAGGGCAAGGTCTTGTGCGCGGCACTCATGCCATACAGGTCGTATTTTTCGCCGTTGGCGGTGTTCTGGCCATGGAATTTGGTGCCGTACCAGGAAGCCGTCCCCGAAGCGACATAGCGCTTGGAGTCGCTCAACGGGAAATAGGTTTTGCCCAGCACGGTGTATGGGTTGGCTTTATAAGGGCCTGAATGCAGTGTCGGCACGGCGTCGGGAATGCGCGAGACGTCTACGTCCCACCAGGGCGCGCCGTCTTTGTGCGCGCGGTTGATGTCCAGGCCCGGGCCTGAACTCACCCCAGCGTTGCTTCTTTGCGGTGAGCGACTGGTTGAACAGCTGGCCACCAGAACTGCCAGGACCGCGAAGGCCATGAACTTTAGTGGTTTGCGAATCGGCATTGCCCGCATTACTTGACGCCCCGTGCTTGGACCAGCAGTTCAGACAGCTGATGCACGGCCATTGCGTACATCACACTGCGGTTGTAGCGCGTGATTGCGTAAAAATTTCTCAAACCCATCCAATATTCCGGACCACTCGCGCCTTCCAGGCGGAAAGCGGTCACCGGCATATCATCGCGCAGCGCATCATGACTCGACCACCCCAACGCTCGCAACTCCCCAACAGTCTTTACTGGTTCGATGCCTGGGCTCAAACCGCTATCGGCCACGTCCCCACGCACCTCGGAAAGACTGACAACGGGCTCGCCGGGCGTCCACCCATGGCGCTTGAAATAACTGGCGACGCTGCCAATGGCATCGTCCGGATTGGTCCAGATATTAATATGCCCGTCACCGTCAAAATCCACGGCGTACGCACGAAAACTGCTCGGCATAAACTGTGGCAACCCCATTGCTCCGGCGTACGAGCCTTTGAGCGTCAATGGGTCGACTTGTTCTTCACGGGCCAACAAAAGAAACTCTCGCAGCTCTTTGCGAAAGAACTCGGCACGCGGCGGGTAATCAAAACTCAACGTCGATAACGCGTCTATCACCCGGTAATTTCCGGTGTTACGGCCAAAAAAGGTCTCAACACCGATGATCGAAACGATTACTTGAGCCGGTACGCCGTACTCACGCTCGGCACGGGCCAAGGCGGCTTCATGCTGACGCCAGAAGTCCACACCGCGTGCAATACGCGCGTCGGTGATGAACATCGGACGGTATTCTTTCCACGGCTTGACCCGTTCCGCCGGTCGAGATATTGCATCGAGAATTGCTTGTTTGCGCTCGGCATCGCGAAACACCGCCATCAATTGCTCGCCTGCAAAACCATAATCACGAGTCATTTCGCCGACAAATTCAGCGACCTGAGGCGAGCCTTCGTAATCACCTGCATTAGCCTCAAGCACTGAACCAAGGATGCCCACCAGGCCGACCAACGGAGCATATCGAGCCGCCCAGTTACGCACTACTTGCATTGAATTGTTCACCTTAATCAAACCTGTGCGATCCACTTGCGATGGGTATGGATCGACATCAAAACCCCAAACGCTGACAGCAATGTCACCAAAGAGGTTCCGCCGTAGCTAATAAAGGGCAGCGGCACCCCTACAACCGGCATCAGGCCACTGACCATACCGATGTTGACGAAAACGTAAACAAAAAATGTCATTGTCAGGCTACCCGCCAACAGTTTGCCGAACAGCGTCTGTGCCTGAGCAGTGATTACCAACCCGCGTCCAATCAGCAACAAATAGATCAATAACAGCGCGCAAATGCCCACCAGGCCAAACTCTTCACCCAATACTGCAATGATGAAGTCGGTGTGGCTTTCCGGCAGAAAGTCCAAATGCGATTGGGTGCCCAGCAACCAACCCTTACCAAATACTCCACCCGAACCAATGGCCGCCTTGGACTGAATGATGTTCCAGCCGGTGCCCAGCGGATCGCTCTCGGGGTCGAGAAAGGTCAGAATTCGTTGCTTTTGATAGTCATGCATGAAGAAAAACCACATGCCGACAGCCACCGGCACTGCGGCGGCAAACACACCGATGATCCAGCGCCAGCGCAGACCGGCCATGAACAGCACGAACGTACCGGAGGCCAGAATCAGCAACGAGGTGCCAAGGTCCGGTTGACGCACGATCAGGATAAACGGAAGGCCAATCAGCCCCAGGCTAAGCGCCACGTGCTTCAAATGTGGCGGCAGGGTTCGCTTGGCCAAATACCAGGCGATGGTCGCCGGCATGATAATTTTCATGAATTCCGAGGGCTGAAAGCGGATCACCCCCGGAATGTTGATCCAGCGGGTTGCGCCCATGGCGTTGTGGCCCATGACGTCCACCGCCACCAACAGCAGCATCCCCAGCACGTACAGCACCGGGACCCAGCGCGCCATAAACCGTGGTTCGAGCTGAGCGATGACCACCATCGACACCAGTCCGATACCGAACGACGTCGCCTGTTTGATCAGCAGATCCCAGTTTTTGCCGCTGGCCGAATACAGCACGAACAAACTGCCAGCAGCCAGAGTCAGCAACAAAATCAGCAGCGGCCCGTCAATATGGATGCGTTGCAGGAACGTGGCGCGACGGCGCATCACGTCATCACTGGAGAGGATGCGGTCGAAATTACTCTTCACTGGCCGCAGCCTCCGCGTTTGAACTGCTGGCGTACTCAGGCTTGAGCAAACCGTCCGGACCGAGCAGCCAGGAGTCCATGACCTGGCGGACCACGGGGGCCGCGATACCAGAACCGGACTCACCGTTTTCGACCATGACTGCCACCACTATTTTCGGGTTGTCAGCCGGCGCGAAACCCACGAATAAAGCGTGGTCTCGGTGGCGTTCCTGAATTTTGGTCCGGTCATACTTTTCGCCCTGCTTGATGGCGACCACCTGCGCCGTGCCGCTTTTACCGGCAATCCGGTATTGCGATCCCACCGCTGCCTTGCGTGCTGTACCCCGTGGGCCATGCATGACTTGCTGCATACCGTGATTGACCCTGGCCCAGTCCGACGGATTGCGCAGGATAATGTCGGGCATCGGATTTTCGTCCACAGGCGGCACTCCGGCGACGGTTTTCGCCAGATGCGGTCGATTCCATACGCCTTTGTTGGCCACCAGCGCAGTGGCTTGGGCCAACTGCAATGGAGTCGCCTGCATGTAGCCCTGGCCGATGCCGAGTATCAATGTTTCACCGGGAAACCAGGCCTGACGTCGAGTGGCACGTTTCCAATCACGCGACGGCATAAGTCCTGGGGACTCTTCGAACATGTCCAGCGAGACTTTTTGCCCGATCCCGAATTTGTTCAAGTAAGACGACAGCCGATCAATACCGATCTTGTGCGCCAGATCGTAAAAGTAGGTGTCATTGGAACGCATGATCGCCGTGTCGAGGTCGACCCAGCCGTCACCCGTGCGGTTCCAGTTGCGGTATTTATGATCGTAATTAGGCAGTTGGTAGAAGCCCGGATCGAACACTCTGGTCGTGGCAGTCACCACGCCGCTGTCCAGCCCGGCGATGGCCACGGCAGGCTTGATCGTCGATCCCGGCGGGTAAAGCCCGCGCAGGATGCGGTTGAACAAGGGGCGATCAACTGAATCTCGCAGCTCGGCGTAGTCTTTGAAACTGATGCCGGTGACAAACGGGTTGGGGTCAAAGCTTGGCTGACTGACCATCGCCAGCACTTCGCCGGTTGCCGGGTCCAACGCGACTACCGCACCACGGCGTCCGCCTAAAGCGGCCTCGGCAGCTTGCTGCAGCCGGATATCAAGGCTCAGGACGATGTCTTTGCCTGGCATCGGATTAGTCCGGTTAAGCACACGCATGACCCGGCCACGGGCATTGGTTTCGACTTCTTCGTAGCCAACCTGGCCGTGCAGGTCAGCTTCGTAGAAGCGCTCGATCCCGGTTTTGCCGATATGGTGAGTACCGCTGTAATTCACCGAATCCAGCACTTTTTGCTCTTTCTCGTTGATCCGCCCCATGTACCCCACGGAATGAGCGAAATGTTCGCCCTGTGGGTAATGACGGACCAGTTGCGCAACCACCTCAACTCCCGGCAGGCGGAACTGGTTCACCGCAATGAGGGCTATTTGCTCTTCGGTCAGCTCGAACAGAATCGGCACCGACTCAAAAGGCCGGCGCCCTTGTTTCATGCGCTTTTCAAAGAGCAATCGGTCGTCCGCCGTCAACGCGAGAATGTCGACGATGGCGTCGAGCACTTGGGCGGAATCGCCGGTACGCTCGCGGGTCATGCCCAAACTGAAGCTGGGGCGGTTATCGGCAACCACCACGCCGTTGCGGTCGAAGATCAAGCCACGGTTCGGTGGAATCGGCTGAACGTGAACCCGGTTATTTTCCGACATTGTCGAGTGCAGGTCATATTGAATGACCTGCAAAAAATACAGCCGCGCTATGAGCACGCACAGCAGCACCACGACAACCACAGCGCCGACCACGACCCGGCCGCGCACCATGCGTGCGTCTTTCTCGTGGTCTTTTAGGCGAATCGGCTGAGACATTTAGGCGCGCAGGCTATTTGTGATAAGGGTGCCCGGACAGCACTGTCCAGGCGCGGTACATCTGCTCACCAATAAGGATGCGCACCAGTGGGTGAGGCAAGGTCAGCGGCGATAAGGACCAGCGTTGTTCGCTACGCGCACAGACTTCCGGCGCCAGTCCTTCAGGACCGCCGACCATCAAATTTACGGTGCGAGCATCCAGACGCCAGCGATCAAGTTCGACCGCCAACTGTTCGGTACTCCACGGTTTGCCGTGTACTTCAAGCGTGACGATCCGCTCGCCCGGCTGCACTTTCGCCAACATGGCTTCGCCTTCCTGACGGATAAAACGCGCCACATCGGCATTCTTGCCACGGGTACTGAGCGGAATTTCCACCAGTTCAAGCGCAAGCTCGGCGGGCATCCGCTTGGCATACTCCTGCCAACCTTCTTGCACCCACTTGGGCATGCGCGAACCGACAGCGATCAAACGCAGACGCACGGTGATCCCTTATTCTTTATCGAGAAAGGTCATCGGGTCGAACGGGTTGCCTTCATGCACAGAATGCAGCGCGCGGCTTTGCTCAGCACCCTGCCACAGACGCTCGAGGTCATAGAACTGACGAGCGGCGGAGGTCATGACATGCACGATCACATCGCCGAGGTCCAAAAGCACCCAGTCGCTGTCGCCCTTGCCTTCTTCGCTCAACGATTTCACGCCAGCGGCCTTGCATTTGTCGCGCACGCTGTCGACCAGCGCGTTCAGTTGGCGGTTGGAGGTACCGGTGGCAATCAGCATGTAATCGGCAATGCTGGTCTTGTCGCGAACATCAATAGCGAGGATGTCAGTACCCTTGACGTCTTCCAGGGCAGCTGTCGCCAATTTGATAACTTCTTCGCTACTCAGCTTGTGATTTGTCAGATTTTGCTTTGTCATATAAAACTCTTCAGCTCGTATGTGTGGGTCGCCGAAACGCGTGTTCAACACAGCAGTTTCAGAGGCTCCCCTCAGTGTTCGGCGCATGGTACAGCCCGTGCGCGTCGATATAGGCCAGTACCGCGTCTGGCACCAGAAAACGTACCGACTTCCCGCTGGCCAGCAGGTGGCGGATCTGGGTGGCAGACACCGATAACGGCGTCTGCCAGACGAATGTAATGTGTCCGCCGGGCCCTTTGAGGGCTTTCGGATTACTGACTGCGCGCCCCGCCAGCAGATTTCGCATGGCGTCAGGTGACTCGCTGTCGGCGTCCGGGCGTTGCAGCACCACGATATGGCAGTGCTCCAGCAGTTCTTCCCAGCGATGCCAGGTTGGCAGGCCGCAGAAAGCGTCCCAACCCAATAACAGGAATAACTGGTCATCTGCGGCCAACTCGGCCCGCATCAATTCCAGGGTGTCGATGGTGTACGACGGTTTGTCCCGCTTTAACTCACGGTCATCCACCGTCAAAGGCGATACCCCGGCTACCGCGCATTGGACCATCGCCAGACGGTCCTGCGCACTCACGCTCGGTGTATCACGATGAGGCGGTCTGGCACTGGGTGTCAGGCGCAGCTCATCGAGCTCAAGCAACTCGGCAACTTCCAGTGCGCCACGCAAATGGCCGATGTGCACCGGATCGAACGTGCCACCCAGCACGCCAATGCGTCGCGGCGAACGGGGTGCATGTTTCGCCGCTGCAGGCAGTTCAGTCTCGGCCAACTCAGACTGGCCCCTGGCCACGTAACTGGTGACCGTCGCCGATCACGATGTACTTTTCGCAGGTCAAACCTTCAAGGCCGACCGGGCCGCGGGCGTGCAGCTTATCAGTAGAAATGCCAATCTCCGCACCCAATCCGTATTCAAAGCCGTCGGCGAAGCTGGTGGGGGCGTTGACCATCACCGAACTTGAGTCGACTTCGCCCAGGAAACGCCGGGCCTGGCCCTGATTTTCGGTGACGATAGCGTCGGTGTGATGAGACCCGTAATGGTTGATGTGTTCGATGGCCTGATCCAGGCCGTCCACGATCAGAATCGACAAAATCGGCGCGAGGTATTCGGTGTGCCAGTCTTCTTCAGTCGCCGCAATGGCGTCGATCAGCTCACGAGTGCGCTCGCAACCGCGCAGCTCAACGCCCTTCTCGCGCAATTGTGCGGCCATGGGCGGCAGGAAGGCAGCCGCAACGGTGGCGTCCACCAGCAGGGTTTCCATCGCGCCGCAAATACCGTATCGGTAAGTTTTGGCGTTGAAGCAAATACTTTGCGCGTTGGTCAAGTCGGCGAAAGCGCTGACATAGATGTGGCAAATGCCGTCGAGGTGCTTGATGACTGGCACCCGTGCATCGCGACTGACGCGCTCGATCAGGCCTTTGCCACCGCGCGGAACAATCACATCCACGTACTCAGGCATGGTGATCAACGCAGCGACGGCTTCGCGGTCAACGATTTCGACCACCTGAACCACCGCAGCCGGCAAATCGGCTGCGGCCAGGCCACGCTGAATGCAGGCGGCGATGGCGCGGTTGGAATGAATGGCCTCGGAGCCGCCTCGCAGAATCGTCGCGTTACCAGACTTCAGGCACAGGCTTGCAGCATCGATGGTCACGTTGGGGCGCGACTCATAAATAATTCCCACTACGCCCAGAGGCACACGCATTTTGCCTACCTGAATGCCGGACGGCCGATAGCTCATGTCGCGGATCGAGCCGATGGGGTCTGGCAGATTGGTCACCTGGCGTAAACCGACGATCATGCTGTCGATGCGTGCCGGGGTGAGGGCCAGGCGCTCGAGCATGGCCGGTGACAGGCCATTGGCCCGACCGGAAGCCAGGTCCAGTTCATTGGCGGCAGTCAGCTCTGCGCGGGCATCATCCAAAGCAGCAGCGGTGGCATGCAGGGCGCGGTTTTTCTGCGCAGTGCTGGCACGGCCGATCACTCGCGACGCTTCGCGGGCAGCGCGACCCAAGCGGGTCATATAGTCAAGAACGGACTCAGTCATGGTCTCAGAGGTCTTGGCGGAGGGGAAAGCGGCCGATTATAGCCGTCGAGCCCGCGTAACGACAGCGGTGACAGGCGGATGGTCGATAATGGCATTCAACTCATCCTTTTTTACCACTGCTGCGCAGCCGCTTATCGAACAAGTTCGCTCCCACCGGGCCTCTGGACATCTTAGGATAGTGTGTGTACCAGGGATTCGGCGGGAGCGAACCTATTCGCGAATGGATGCAGCACCGCAGGGCCACAGGACACCACGCCTGAGCCCAATAGTTGCTGTTCAGCTCCGATTAAGTCACTTGTTGCTATTATGGGCAGCCAATCCGCCGCCCATTTACCCATATGCCGATTCAAGACTACCTACCGAACACCGTTCCGGACTCATTTTTCAACCGTGATGCGCAACTGCTCGCCCGTGATCTGTTGGGCAAGGTTATTCGTCATCGCGTGGGAAATGGCACGGATTCGTTGTGGTTGTCGGCAAGAATCATCGAAACGGAAGCGTACTATGCGGCGGAAAAGGGCAGTCACTCCTCCTTGGGCTATACCGAAAAACGTAAGGCATTGTTTCTGGATGGCGGCCACATCTATATGTATTACGCCCGGGGCGGCGACTCGCTGAACTTTAGCGCCGGTGGCCCTGGCAATGCGGTGCTGATCAAATCCGCTTACCCCTGGGTCGACGCCCTCTCCGATGGCAACAGCCTGGCGCAGATGTTGATCAACAATCCCGACGCCAAAGGCGCTTTGCGTACCCCCGAGCGTTTGTGCGCCGGCCAGACCCTGCTGTGCAAAGCACTGGGTTTGAAAGTGCCCATGTGGGACGCCAAGCGCTTTGATTCGGAACAACTGTTCGTCGACGATGTCGGACCAGCGCCTAGACAAATCATCCAAACCACCCGTTTGGGCATTCCCGCAGGTCGTGACGAGCACTTGATGTACCGCTTCGTCGACGCCGCTTACGCCCGATTCTGCACACGCAACCCATTGCGACGTGGCCAGTTGGAAGGCCGGGATTATTTTTTACTCGAACAAGGAAGCTGAAACATGGGTCCATGGCTCGACAGCATCACCGGCTGGCTAACAGCTAATCCCTCATGGCTGGGGGTGGCGATCTTTGTAGTGGCCTGTTTTGAATGCCTGGCCATTGCCGGACTGATCGTACCGGGCACGGTTATTATGTTCGCGGTCGCCGTATTGGCCGGCAACGGTGTACTGCCTTTGGGCGAAACATTGTTGCTGGGATTTGCAGGCGGGTTGCTGGGCGATTTGATCTCGTACTTTCTTGGCAGACGCTTCCACCAAAAAATCCGCCGCTTGCCGGGACTGCGAACCCACCCGGAATGGATCGGTCACGCAGAGATGTATTTCCAGCGCTACGGCATCGCTAGCCTGTTGGTTGGACGTTTTATCGGTCCACTGCGGCCGATGCTGCCCATGGTCGCAGGTATGTTCGACATGCCGTTTGTGCGCTTTGTCGCCGTCAGCCTGCTCGCAGCCGCCGGGTGGTCGATTGTTTATCTTCTGCCGGGTTGGGCCACGGGCGCGGCGATTCGCTTACCGCTGCCAGAAGGGTTCTGGCCACAGGCCGGGACTGTCGGAGCGGGACTCATCATTCTCCTGGGCGTGAGCATCCACAGCAGCGTCGGCGGCAAGCGTTACGCCACGCACCTGATCGCCGGGCTGAGCCTGGTGATGTTGCTGGGTCTGCTGATCGGCTGGCCCTACCTGGCGCACTTTGACCAGGGCCTGATGACGCTGGTGCAAGAGCATCGCAGCGCAGCCGCCGATCCCTTCGCGGTGATGATCACCCTGCTGGGGGAGTTTCGCACCCAAGTGGCAATAGCCATCCTGCTGGTCGGGCTGTTGCTGGTCCTTCGTCAGTGGCGACAGGCAGTCTTTGCGCTGGGCACGATCCTGGGCTCGGCGCTGGCCAACACCCTCATAAAATGGACCGCCGCCCGTGCGCGCCCGGAAGTATTACTGGACCCACTCACCAGCTACAGCATGCCCAGCGGTCACAGCTCAGGGTCGTTCGCGATATTCATGACCCTGGCGATACTGGCCGGGCGCGGTCAGCCGCTGCGCTTGCGTCTGGCGTGGTTGTTGGTAGGCAGCATACCGGCGCTGTCGATTGCCATGTCGCGGGTTTATCTGGGAGTACATTGGCCGACGGATGTTCTGGCCGGGGCCATGCTCGCGTTTTGCCTGTGCGCGACGAGCCTCACGCTGAGCGAGCACAAGCAACCGCTGCAGGCCATGCCAACCAAGGTGTGGTGGATCATTCTGCCTTCGCTGGCCGCCCTGTATGGTTTTTTCGCCCTGCACGCCTTGGCCAATGCCGTTTTACGCTACCAATACTGAACGCAGCGATACTGAACACACCGAGGCGACTTAGATTTGCAGGTCGCCCTGCATTTCATCGAGTAAGTCTTGAATCGCGTTCAGCCGCTGCTGGGCGTCGCTGAGCTCAAGCAATTCGACTTTATCTTCCTCGGTGAACGGCAACAGATACGCCAGCTGATTGGCCAACGACTGCTGCCCGCTGGCGGTCACGCTCATGTTCAGCGCAGCTACCATCGGGTGTTCAGCAAGCGCGGCCAGCAAGGCCACCAAGTCTGCATCCTGCTCTTGCAACGGCTGTTCTTGCAGCTCATCGAGCCACTCAACGTCGGCCAGAATTAATTGATCACGCTGCACCTCGGTGCTGGCGACCCGGAAACGTCGGCCGCCTTCCACGCGGATACCCAACAAACCGTTTGCCTGCTGCTGAAAATCGCGTACCAGCGCTTCACACCCCACCAACGCATAGCCATCGGGCGCTTGAGCCACTTCTTCGCCATCAAGGATGCACACCACGCCAAACCCTTCGCCCTTCTTCATGCAGCGACCGATCATGTCCAGGTAACGCGCTTCGAACAACTGCAAGTCGAGGGTGCAGCCGGGGAACAATACGGCGTTCAGGGGAAATAACGGCAGCATCATAAAATCTTCCTTAAACGAATAACGACACGGCCAATGGCAGAAATACCGCCGTGGCAACGCCCATCAAACTCATCGCCAGCGCGGCGAATGCCCCGCACTCTTCGCTTTCCTGCAGCGCCACTGAAGTGCCAACGGCATGAGCCGTCAATCCCAACGCCATACCCCGGGCCGCGTGATTATCCACACCGAGGATAGACAGCATGCCGGGGCCGAAGATTGCACCAATGACGCCGGTAATCAGCACGAACACCGCTGCCAGCGGCGCGACACCGCCAATCTGTTCGGCCACCAGCATCGCAATGGGCGATGTCACAGACTTCGGCAGCATGGTCATTAAAATCATGTGTTCTGCGCCAAACAGCCACCCCAAGGTCACGCCTAATGCCGTTGCCAGCACGCCGCCAATAACCAGCGTAGTAAACGTCGGCCAAAATAATTGCTTGATACGGCGCAAATTCAAATACAGCGGCACCGCCAGCGCCACCGTAGCGGGCCCTAACAAGATACTGAGAATTTCGGTGCTTTTACGGTACTCGGCATAACTCAACCCACAACTGACCAATATGCTGATCACCGCTAACATCGAAATCAATACCGGCTGTAGAAAAATCAAACGGGTTTTTTCGTAGACGGCCAGCATTAGCTGGTAGGCGCCCAGGGTAATAGCGATGCCAAACAGCGGATGATGGATAACCGAATCCCAGGCCCCGCTCCAGTCCAGAGTCATGAAAGCTCCTTACGTCGCGACTGGCGCTGAATCAACTTCTGCATCAACCAGCCAGCAAAGGCCAGCGACACCAGTAACGACAGCACCAGCGCGCCGATAATTGCCCAGAAATCCTTGGCGATATCCGCGGCGTAGACCATGACCCCCACCGCTGGCGGGACGAGCAACAAGGGTAGGTAACGCAGCAAACTGCTGGCGGCGAGGGTCAATGGTTCGTCGACCTGACCGCGCACCATGAGAAAAATCATCAACAATACCAGCCCGATAATCGGCCCTGGCAGGATCGGCAAGAACAGGTGGTTAAGCCCTGTGCCGACCAATTGAAACATCACCAGCCATGTCAGGCCTCTTAGCAACATAGGGAACTCCAGCAGATTTGCGCCGCCATTATAGGCACGCCACGGGAATGGCTGATCAATCGGCATTCGCCAACCGCATACATCCTTGACCATCTTCAAGACCCGTGCTGATCTTAGGTCTTGGTGCGACGAATATTAAGTCGCCCTCAATACGATGCAAATTGCAGGCCCCGCTAACATCATTGACAGCTACACACTGCTGTTCAATAGCTTTTATAGCTTCTTAAATAAAAAAGGGAGAACACTGATGCCGATCGTCCCCGTCGCAGAACTCAAAAATTATGCAGGCAAGGAGCTAGGAAGTTCCGAGTGGCTCACCATCGATCAAGACCGTATCAATCTATTTGCGGAGGCTACAGGGGACTTCCAGTTCATTCATGTTGACCCTGAAAAAGCGGCTAAAACGCCGTTCGGCAGCACCATCGCCCATGGCTTTTTATCTTTATCGTTAATTCCAAAACTGATGGAGGACCTGTTCATAGCCCCCGAAGGCCTGAAAATGGTGGTCAATTACGGATTGGACAGCGTGCGTTTTATTCAGCCGGTCAAGGTTAATTCCAGGGTTCGACTGAACGTTTCCATCGCCGAAGTGACTGAAAAGAAGCCTGGCCAATGGTTGATCAAAGCTATCGCTACATTAGAAATCGAAGGTCAGGAAAAACCCGCTTACGTCGCCGAACCGCTGTCGCTGTGCTTCGTATAAGCCGCTAAAAAGGCGAAACAGCGCTCACGGGCTGTTTCGTTGCCTCTATAAAGCAACCACATAGCTGCGGCATACTCCCCGTGGCTGTGTGAGTGCGATGATTCAAAAGTCCGTATTCACACGCCTGGAATCCTATTTTCGAGATTAACCATGCGCGCGTTCGCTCCCCTCGCCCCACTGGCTTTAATTCTGTTACTCGCCGCTTGCGGTGAAGGCGAACCGCTGTCGCCGCCTGACGCACGCCTGCCGGACGGGGGGCGTTATCGCGGGGACGTGGTCAATGGCTTGCTGCAAGGCCAAGGCCGGGTCGACTACCCCAACGGCAGTTGGTACGCCGGGAATTTTCAGAATGGGCAGTGGCACGGCGATGGCGAATGGCATGCCAGCAACGGCGATGTCTATCGCGGACAATTTCAAAACGGCTTGTTTCACGGGTTCGGTACGCTGACTAACAGCACCGGAAGCTACGTCGGCGGCTTCAAACTGGGGCGTCGCGACGGTGAAGGCACGCTCAAAGAATCCGGTGTGACCTACCGTGGCGAATTCAAAGCCGACCAATATGACGGCCTTGGCCATCTGGAACTGGATGACGGCAGCCAATACCAAGGACTGTTCGCCCACGGCAAGCCCAATGGCGAAGGTCAGCGCAGCGATGCCACCGGCAATCAATTTGCCGGCAAGTTCGTAAATGGTCAGTTGGAAGGCAACGGCAGCTTTAACAGCGCCGATGGCGATCAGTATGTGGGTGGCTTTCATGAAAACCAGTTGCAGGGCCGAGGTCGCTATGAGAATAGCGACGGCGATGTCTGGATCGGGCAATTCAAGGAAGGCGCGCTCTACGGCCAAGGCCAGTTGATTGGCGCCGACGGTAGCCGCTACGAAGGCCAGTTCAACAATTGGCACTTTAATGGCACGGGCCGCCTGCGCCTGGCCGATGGCAGTGTGTACGTGGGTGATTTTGTTTCCGACACCTACGAAGGAAGGGGCGTCCTGACGCTGCCGGACGGCGCAGTGCAAAGCGGTATCTGGAGCAACGGGCAACGGGTGCGCGACGCCCAAGGCAAACTGTTGCCGGACTCGTTGGAAATCGGTTTGCTGGCCCAGGGCCCCTTGCTGGAGAAAGCCTTGGCCGCCATACCGACATCGACACCCGCGACGGAGCTGTACACCCTGGTGGTAGGCGGTGATGGCAAACAAAGCGTGTTCATGCGCGAAGCGGACTATGTGAGCAATTTGCTGTCCACGCGCTTCGGCGCCTACGGTCAAATCAGCCTGGTCAATCACCGTGATCACATGGGTGATCGGCCCCTGGCGACGCGGGAAAGCATCAGTCGTGCGGTGCAGACCATTGCCCAACGCAGCGGGCCGGAAGACCTGGTGTTCATCTATTTGACCAGCCATGGCACCCATGATCATGAACTGGTGCTGGATCAGCCGCGTTTGGAGTTGACTGACCTGCCAGCCGACGAATTGGCTGCGGTGTTGGCGCCACTGAAGAATCGCGACAAGATCGTGGTGATTTCCGCCTGCTACTCCGGCGGCTTTATCCCGGCAATCAAAGATGACAAAACCCTGGTCATTACCGCCTCACGTTCAGACCGCGTATCGTTTGGCTGCTCGGAAGAATCGGATTTCACCTACTTTGGCGAAGCACTCTTCGCTAAAGCCTTGGTCGAAACCGATGACCTGCAACAAGCGTTCAATCAGGCCAAGGTGTACGTCGCCGCCCGGGAAGCCAGCGATAATTTTGAAGCATCTGAACCGCAAATCTGGGCACCGAAAACTGTACTCGCTCACTGGCAGCAGTTTCGCAGAGGCCAGGCGCAACGGGCCCTTTCTGCCTCTTTGGCCAGCAAGGAAGCAAAGATTACGGGCAGCCACTAAACTGCACCGTATCAAGGGAGAAACACTATGTACTTGACACCTCAAACCATCTTGCTGGGCGGTGCTACCGGGCTGACCGGCGAACACCTGCTGGATCGCATGCTCAACGAGCCCACGGTCAGCCGCGTTTTGGCACCGACTCGACGTCCGTTGGCTGATCATCCGCACCTAGAGAACCCGGTGGGGGAATTGGCTGCCTTGCTGCCCACCTTGAGCGGTCCGGTGGACATTGCCTTCTGTTGTTTGGGCAGCACGATCAAGCAGGCGGGGTCCAAAGAAGCGTTTCGCGCCATCGACTTTGACTTGGTGGTGGCCTTCGCCCAACGCGCACGGGAGCTAGGTGCACGGCATTTGGTGGTGATGAGTGCGGTGAACGCTGACCCTGATTCCAGTATTTTTTACAGTCAGGTCAAAGGTGAGTTGGAACAGGCCTTGAAGGCTCAGGGCTGGCCGCAATTGACCATCGCCCGCCCTTCGCTGCTGATCGGCGAACGCTCGGAACAACGCCTTGCCGAACAATTGGCAGCACCCTTCGCGAAACTGATTCCCGGCAAATACCGCGGCATCGACGCCTGCTCCGTCGCCCGCGCGCTGTGGCGCCTGGCCTTGGAAGAACAGGACGGCGTGCGGATTGTCGAGGCGCAAGAGTTGAGCAAACTGGGCAAGTAGGAATTATCTGTAGGAGGGTCCGTCACGTCTTCGACGCCGCGCTGTCGCGCAGCAAACGCAAAACCTACAGATTATTTTTAAGTCAATAAGTTATGCGTTGTTTGATAAGAGCCAGCTTGTTGGCGAGACGGCTATCCGGTTTCGGAACCATCCCCCTACAATCCACCCGTCGCGGAAAAGCCTACGCCCAGCACGGTCAGCAGCGACAGCGGTAAAAGTAGCGTGTCGAGCAGGGCGCTGGCCGGCAGGTCGACACTTGGCCAACCGGGGGCTTCGGCTCCGAAGTGGTCTTTGGCGCAGCAGCCGCCGTTTATTGCGTACATATCCAGGCGAGTGCCGGAGTAAACCACCGGCGCACCCGGTTGCGCAGCGTCCAGGGTTCGGGCCGTGGCGCAGCCAGTCAGGGTCAATG
>NZ_JAQGNX010000025.1 GCF_028293835.1 Pseudomonas sp. | reverse complement strand
GCAAGACCCACAGATCTATCACCTACCCATTTGGCTGACGTGCACGCCCCGCAAGGGACAAGCACTTCGGCACCCGAATTTCTTGACGACCATAGAGCATTGGAACCACCTGATCCCATCCCGAACTCAGTAGTGAAACGATGCATCGCCGATGGTAGTGTGGGGTTTCCCCATGTGAGAGTAGGTCATCGTCAAGATTAACTTCCAGAACCCCTGATCGCTTACGCGTTCAGGGGTTTTGTTTTAGTGAGAGTTACCGAAATTCGCTGGCACGTTACCTGGTAACGGATCGGCACCCGAATTTCTTGACGACCATAGAGCGCTGGAACCACCTGATCCCATCCCGAACTCAGCAGTGAAACGGTGCATCGCCGATGGTAGTGTGGGGTTTCCCCATGTGAGAGTAGGTCATCGTCAAGATTGAATTCCGAAACCCCTGTCTGCGCAAGCAGACAGGGGTTTTGTCTTTTGCGGGGTTTAAAAGCCCGTGCCGAATACCGTCTTTACGAGAACAGCTTGAGTACGTTGTTCATCGCGTCATCGGCAAAGCCCTGCAAAAACCCATGAAATGCTGCAGGCGAATCCGGCCAGGCATCGGAGGGTTCACCTACGATGCTCCACGTCGCGATGCATTGTTCATCACCTTGCGCCGCCACCGTCATTGAGGCCCAAAGGTTGCCGATAGGCAGCGTCGTATAGATCAGTGACCACGTCATAAACCAAGCCTGATCGTCGCGTGAATTAAGCTGTTCGATAACAACGTTGCCGTCCTTGAACAGCTTTTTGCGTACCGAGCGCACGCCGTCGCCGTTCATCTCACATGAATCAAGCGCCGGAATGAAGGCCGGAAACCCTGAAAAATCTCCAACAACCTTCCATACGCTTCGCGCATCGGCAGGAACCTGTACCGCTGACACCACCTGATCGCCTTCCGGATTCTTGATCAGCGTGTCGGGCAGCAAGTTATTACGAGTCTTGAAGTTAGTCATGATGTTCTCCATCGAGTGGGTTAGATAAAATCGATTTCTTTCAGGTAATCGCAGCCTTTGCGCAACAGCGCATCGGTCTTCAACGGATAACGCTCGCCCATCTGCCGTATGCCGGCCTGAGCGTTGTCGTACTCGATCATCGAGATGTCGCCGATGTCTTCTTCAAAGCCATCGAGATAAAACCCCAGCACGCCGAACAAGGCGTTCTCGCTGTCGACCCGGCTAAGTTGCTGCTGCCACTGGGCAACACTGACCATCTCGAACTCACGACCCGTTGCACGAAATGCAGCCACATAGCTGTTCCAGCTCAATGGTTCAGGGTTGTGCAGATTGAAGACTGCATGGCCGGGTTGATAACGGCTCGAATGAAAACCGATGAAGCGCGCAAGGAAGTCCACCGGCATCAGGTCGAAGTTCATGGAAAACTCCGGTACCTGGCCTAATTGAATCGAGCCCTTCAGCATCAACATCAATCGATTTTTGTGTGGCTGGCAAACACCGGTGACGCTATTGAAGGCGATGTTCCCCGGCCGATAAATATTTGCCCACACGCCTCGTTCCCTGGCGCTTTGCAGAATGCGTTCGGCGACCCATTTAGAGAGGTTGTAGCCATTCTTGATATAGATAGGGGGAGTGTCTGCAGCCGGCAGTTCAAGCACATTGCCGGTGGAATCGATGGCACTGGAAGCAGAGAGGGTCGAGACAAAGTTGAAGATTTTCTTGCTGCGCCCTTCACAGAACCGCAGGCATTCAAAGATGGGCGCGACGTTATCGTTAATCAGCGTCTCGTAATTCTGAACATGATTAACGTTGGCTGCGTTATGCACCAGGGCGCCGAACTCACGATCAAGGCGCTCGTAGTCTGTGGCGCTCAGGCCTAACAGTGGCTGGGTAATATCGGCGGAATACACCGTCACCCTGGTAAGGTCCAGATGCTCCAGTCGGTTTTCCCGCAACGCTTTAGCGAAGCGTGCTTGCGCACTTAGCCCAGCACCTTCACGAACCAGGCAGGCGACCTCCGTTGCACCCCACGCCAGCAACGCTTCGACGATATGCACGCCGAGAAAGCCGTTTGCTCCGGTGACCACCACCTTGTGTACATCGCCCATCCGACTGACCGGCAATACCTGTAGGTCCAGAGCCGGATTCGCGTCCTGCAGCGCCTGCGGGCTGACGGTATAAGACGAAGATTGAGCGGCGTCATTGTCGAGTAGCGACCCTAGCGTCAATAGCATAGGCGCCTCGATGAAGCGGTTGATCGAGATACTTCGGCCGAATTGCTCTCGAATGCCCAGCAGCATCTGTGACAGCAAAATTGAATGACCACCCAGATTGAAAAAGCTTTCGTCAGTGGAGATATCACCCTCCGGCATTTCCAGCAGCTCAGCCCATAACGACAGCAGTCGTTGCTCAACCGGCGTTTCCGGTAACCGCCGTGACTGAACGTCGAGAACACTCACAGGAAGCGCCAGCAACGCCTTGCGATCGACTTTGCCGTTAGTGGCGAAGGGCATGCTTGTCAGTTCGGTGTAGGCCGTAGGACGCATGTAGTCCGGTAGCTGCTGTTCAACATGTGACCTGAGCGCCTGGCGCGACACTTCGGCCTCATCTTGGGGCTGGGCGACAAACGCCAGAATGCGTCGCTGTGCGTCGACCACCACCGCAACCTGTCGATACAACTGGCTGTCGCGCAGGCAATGCTCGATCTCTTCAGGCTCAACGCGAAACCCGCGGATCTTCACTTGATTATCACGCCGCCCGCACAGCTCGATTCCCTCGGCAGTCCATTTGCCGATGTCGCCGGTGCGGTAGACCCGCACGCCCTGTCCATTGGGCAATAGAAGGGTGGGGTAACGTTCATCGGTCAGCGCAGGGTTATTCACATAGCCCAGGCACACGCCCGGTCCGCAGATAAACAACTCGCCGGGAGTGTGCTCTGGTACCGGCTGGAACTGTTCATCAAGGATAAATACCTGGCTATTGGCAATCGGCTGACCCAGGTTGCGATTACTGCTCCCAGCGCGGAACAGCCTCGACGTAATCAGCACAGTCGCTTCGGTCGGCCCATAAAGGTTGTAGAAGCAACATTGCCCGGCGAGGCGCTCGATGACGTAGGGCTCGCAAACATCGCCTCCCGTCATTAGATGGTCCAGCCCCAGCGGCCCATCGAGGGGAAGGATGCTCAATAACGCAGGGGGCAAGAAGGCGTGGCTGATGCGCTGTCCGATCACGCTGAGTAACAACAACGGATCGCGTCGCTGGTCTTCGGTAGGCACCACTAACTCCGCACCGTTGAGCAGGGTTGGAAATATATCGATCACCGACGAATCGAAGCTCAGTGTCGAGAATTGAAGCACGCGGCTGTGTTCAGACAGGCTGACGTGCTCGGCGTACCAGGCAGTGAAGTGGCTGAGGTTGCGCTGGCTGAGCAATACGCCTTTGGGATGGCCGGTGGTGCCGGACGTATAGAGCGCCATGCACGGCGCGTCAGAAGAAGGGCGGCGACGCATCAATGAGCAAGTAGGATCGGTGTCATTGGCTCCCAACTGACTAATATCCAGTCCCGGCCATTGATCGACGAGGGGGTGCTGCCCATCGTGAAGGAGCAGTACGGCACCAGCGTTCTCCAGGATATAACGCTGACGCTGGGTGGGTTGGCTGGGGTCGAGTGGCAAGTACACGGCGCCGCTGCCAAGGATGGCGAGAATTCCAGCAAACAAAGCGGATGACTTCGGTAGGCAGATGCCCACCACCGGCAAACCGTCATCCGATGTTGAAGTCCGCCCTGCTAACACCCTCAGCAACCGTTGTTGAATCGCCAGGCTCTGCGCGTGCAGGGCGGCATAGCTGATCGTCTGCCCCGCAATATTCAACGCAGTACGTTCGGCGAATCTCAGGAAGCTTTGATCCAGCCGCTCGATCAACGGTACTTCAGCCAACGCGAGCAGATGAGGTCGCGCTGTGCGGTTGAAACGATGTTCAAACGCGAGCTGTTCGAGCGTTTGCAGACCCTGGAGCTTGGACAAGTGGGACGGCTCGACGACAGGCGCTTGAAGAAGATACCCAGCCTCGCGGGACAAACGACTGACGTGCAGCGTCGCCAGGTCGACCAAGCCAGCCATGGCCGAATCCCGCAGTACACGGCCATTGCCCGACGGTTCCCAAGGCAGCGACACCCGAGATATCAAGCGGCGCACGTTCAGCCTGACGAACCAGCACAACAACTCCAGTTGTGGCAGCCCATCCTCGTTGACCTGGCCCATTGCGATGCACAGAGTCAATCGAGAAAATATGCCGAAGGCTTTTTCCTGCTGAGGAGCAAGCGCAAAACTTTGGTCCTCGATTAATAGGCAGTCGTCCGTTAGCGCGTGCGGATCCAGAGCTTCGAAATCCAGTACGCAACGTAGACAATGCCCATGCTCTTCCAACTCCGTGGCCAATGCTTTCAGTGCCAGGCTTGGGCCTATGAGTACGATCTCCAGTCGTTTCATAGCGGCTGACCCCGACTGCTCGAATGGCTAGGCAGATAGTTAGTCAGCGCACGTCGTACGCAGGCGGACTCCAGCATCGAACTGGTATTGAAGAAGCGCACGATGTTGCCCACCAACGGATGGTGACTATTGATCGGGAAGGTCACTGCCAGCGCTTCATCTTTCAGTTGCTGTTTGATCGTCCCGGCGATTTGCAGATGGTCGATCAGGTCGTAATCGAAACCCTTCTGAATGTCATTGGTCAGGTACTGGCGGATAAACATCGGCATGATTTGCGCGATGCACTCGCGATCCGATTCCGGCGCAGAGCTCCAATAAATACGCACCAGCCGTGACCAGAAACCGGAGTGGCGTCCTTCATCGAGTAAGTGATCGGCCATCAACCCCTTAATTGATTGCTTGACCGACTCATCCTTGGCGAATGCGGCGACATCATGGGTCACCGTGTTTTCGGCGATTGCGACGCAGATTAATTCGACGGCGCTGCGCAGATGAGCAGGAGCCAAGGCCACCGCGCCAGGAATAGCCCGACTCAATTCAATTTCGTCAGGCAGCTCGATAGGCTCAATGCCGGTAAGGGCGATCGTCTGTTGCAGAAAATCCATCGCCACCAGTGCGTGATAATCCTCATCTACCACAACAGTCATTGCGTCGTAACGGCAGGCGAACGGAAAGCGAATCGTGAAACGGTTTTTGGCAATACTGCGCGCGGTCTTATCGACGATCTCTGTTTCGAAAATCACCACATCGTTGATGAACTTGTAGAGGCTTTGCACCAAGGCAAAATCACGCAGATGGGCGCATTCTCGGGTAAATGTATCGCTGAGGACCAGCGGCTGACGGCTTAGCGGGTAGATAAGCTTCGTGTCGTTTTCCACCATGCGGCGGGGGCGTGTGCGAATCGTCGCACGGCTTTCCCAGGCATCGGCGAAAGACACATAGTCTTTGGCGTTCATGCGCTGGCCTCCATTTGCTCGGCACGCATGCTTAGGCGCAGCCGGTCCCAGAACGCGATCCGGCTTTCCACTGCGGCGATGGCAGATTCGTAGACCTCACATTGCCGTTGCTCATCTCCATCCACCAGCCGCGCTAGCAGTTCTTGCGCCGCTGGGCCGTGATCTTCGGAGTCGACTTCGATGTGCCGCTCCAGGTAGTAGCGAAAAATCGGCGCTTGTTGGGCGGTAATTCCCCAGTCGTCGAGAATGCGCTGAAACATTTGCGGGATGACGCTTTCGCGACCGTGCAGAAAGGCTGCGGCGACCCGGTGAGCAGGTGCATACAGCGCGGTATCCAGGGTTTGTTTGACGAAGCCGCACGCGGCTTGCCCGGCATTCACGCTATGCAATGCGGTTTCGTAGCTGACGCCGTCTTGCTGCAACTCAACGAAACGCTCGACCTGATGTGTGCTGGCGCCCACCTCACGCATGGCATCCAAATACAATTCGAAATGGCTGTAATGTCCCTGGGTCAATTTGTCGTCTGACTCTTCGCCCAACACAATCTCGTTAATCAAGCGTGCAGCCTTGGCGTCTTTGGGGGGAAGCCAAGGGAGCTGAGTACAGGTCAATTCTTGTTGTAGCCGTTTGGTCAGGGACATGAAGTCCCATACCGCGAACACATGGGTTTCCATGAAGCGTCTTAATACATGTATCGAATCAATTTCTGCAAAAATTGGGTGCGCACTAAGTTCCGCTTTTTTACGATCGAGATAAAGTTTTTGACCAGTCATAGAAGAATCCTTAGTTGAGTGAGTAGTCCATGGCCATTGAGGCGGTAAGGAGTAATAATCATTAATACAGGCGAGCAAAGTCCCTGAGAAATCCCAGGAAATAACGACGGTTTGGCATTGCAGGCCCCTACTGCACGGCATGAGCAGCGAATTCACTACCGAACAGACTTGGCTGTACTGCCAGGTCGGCATGACAACGGAATAAAATCTAGAACACTTCAAAAGAGCAGGGCAAGTAATTTTTAATATATTTTATAGGCCCTGTTTTTCAACTAATAGGTGTCCGGATAAAACTGAGTGAATAAGTTTTATCAGGGCGCGAGCACACCTTCCGACGCATTAACGTCAGAACAATTATTAATGAGTCACTTACGTCGCTCATCATGCTCTAGGGCGGAAATGTTATGGTTTGATATTTCGGGCCCGGCTGGATGACCACCAGTCAGTTTCTGCCCATTCGACGAACTCCTTGAATGGCTTCCATGTGTGTTTTGAAAATCCTTCAGTTGCCAGCGAGTCTGCCTATCGGCAAGACGTCATCGGCTATCAATGCCATTCGTTGGCAACGTCTGATCTTGCCTGATTCCAGACGGGCGTCAGCCGCCACCGTAGTGGAAGGCGTGATAACACCGCTCAAACCTGCAGAGGAGAAGTGAAGCTTATTTGCGAGGGGGACGCCGCAAATAAAGGGCGGCGCAGTATCAAGACAATGGCTCAGCACGCAACCCAGGCGGGCGCCGGGGTTGCAGTTGGTCCGACTGAAGGGATCTTTGCGGCAGTGCGCAAACAGTCAGATATCGTTTTTTTGGGGCGGGATAATTTTATGTGCAACGGCGCACGGGCCATGATGCAGATAATGGCTGATGGCTTCGACGCCGCGATTAAGATGGTGCTTGAGTATGTCGATGGCCCCACTGATATCTTTATCCGAGGCGGCATTAAGCAGCGCCCAATGGTCGTCCTGCGCCAACTCACCCAGGCCCATGGCTGACAGATTGAAACGCAGGAACCGTTCTTCTTCGTCCAAGCCGTCTTTGATCAAGCGCAACAGTCTTCGGTTGGGTGCTCTGTGATAAAGCGCCATGTGAAACAGGCGATTTAATTTTCCCATCTGGGTGTAATCGGTTTCGGCTTCAAGCATCTCGATATAGGTGCGGGCGACGGCTATATCCTGTGCGTCCAGAAGCGGAATCGACAACCGCAGGGCCTCTGCCTCCAGCAATAAGCGCAGGCTATACGCTTCAACCGCGTCCTCACCTACCAAGGGTGCAACCACGGCGCCTTTATGAGGCTCGACACGGACCAATGACTGCGCCTCCAGTTGACGCAGTGCTTCGCGAACCGGCATACGGCTCACGCCGAACAGTGTTGCCAGTTCTTGCTGGCGTAACGCTATTCCACTGGGAATACGCCCGTCGAGTATGGCGTTACGCAACTTTTCCTCTATTACCGCCCTGGCAAGGTGGGAGGGTGGTTGCTCCTTTCCTAAAATTGAACTCAGCCAGCCTTCTTTATCGGTCTCCTGCACACCTATACTCCTACAGCTACGGAAACAATGGATCCAATCCACCCCGGCGCGTCACGGTGCTTTGCGACCCTTATCAAAATAGCCGGTAATAGTAGAACCACTTGGTTTAATTGGATTTTTCTCAGCTAAAGAAAGAAGCAACGCGTTTATTTATTGTTGGCCGACGTGGCGGCATCCGCGAGGATGGAACATCTTACAGGCCAAATTTGAACCCGACAGGCGCATCAGACACTTGGTATGGGTGATTGCAGGATGCCATTGTTTTTTCCGGATCGAACCTGCACCATCGACCGGTTCCCGGATGACCGAACGGACTAATTTCAGTGGCAGGACGTTTTGCTTTTAATCGGTCGCAGCGAACCCGTTATCTAGGGTATTGGCTCTCCTTCGCGCTGCTACTGACCGGCATAATGCTGGCAGGGAGCCTGAATGCCGATTGGGACTTTTCCGTTATCAGCCGCAAGGCCGAGGCCCTGTATGGCCCTTTAGGCGCGGGGCGCGCTCGAATAGATGCCTGGCAGCGGCTGTTATCGACTGAGAAGCAGGTCAGTGAGAAAGAAAAGCTCGAAGTGGTCAACCAGTTCTTTAATCACCAGATGCGCTATGTAGAAGACATTGATAACTGGCACGAGACCGATTATTGGGCGACGCCTATCGAGTCACTGTGGAAAGGTGCCGGTGATTGTGAGGATTATGCAATTGCCAAGTACTTTAGCCTTCGGCGTTTAGGGGTGCCGAATGACAAACTCTTGATCACTTACGTCAAAGCCTTGCGCCTCAATCGCGCGCACATGGTGCTGACGTATTACTCAGGTCCGAATGCGGAACCGTTGGTGCTTGATAGCCTTATCAATGAGATCAAACCCGCCAGCCAACGAACCGACTTATTACCGGTCTACGCCTTCAATGGTGAAGGTTTATGGTTGCCGGGTGCCAACGGCAATAAACGAGTGGGCGATACGAAACGACTGTCACGCTGGCAGGATGTGTTGAAAAAGATGCAGGCCGAAGGCTTCCCGGCCGAGCCTGATCTCTAGGAGTTCTGATGTCTCTGTTTAAACAGTTATTGCTCGCGATTTGTCTGTTTCTGGTGGTCGCCTTCAGCGGCAGTTTCATGGTCAGCGTGGAAAGCTCGCGCGCGCAATACGTCAATCAGCTGCGCTCACACGCCCAAGATGCGGCGACGTCGCTGGCGCTGTCGCTGACGCCAAACATTGACGATCCGACTATGGTCGAGTTGATGGTCAGCTCGATCTTCGACAGCGGCTATTATTCGAGTATTCGGGTCATCGACCTCGCCACCCACAACGTCATCGTCGAGCGCTCCGGTGCCCCTGACAGCGGAAATGTGCCGGGTTGGTTCGTCAAGCTGATCGGGCTGGAAGCGGCCGGTGGCGATGCGATTGTCAGCCGCGGCTGGCAGCAAGCGGCGCGTGTTGAAGTGGTCAGCCACCCGATGTTTGCGTTGGCAAAGCTGTGGGACAGTGCGCTCGGTAGCCTGGGCTGGTTGGTGGTCTGCGGTCTGGTCAGCGCGATACTCGGCGCCATGCTCCTGCGCCGACAATTGAAGCCTCTGGACTATATGGTCGCGCAATCTCATGCCATTGGCCGACGCGAGTTTCTGAGTTTGTCTGAGCTCCCCAGTACGCCGGAATTGCGCCGGGTGGTACAGGCGATGAACCAGATGGTCGAAAAACTCAAAGCGCTTTTTCAGGAAAGCACCGACCGCAGTGAGAAATTACGGATCGAGTCTTACCAAGATAGCCTTACTGGTTTGGCCAATCGTCGTTATTTCGAAATGCAGCTCAATGCTCGTGTCAGCAATCAAGAAGAAGCCAGTTCGGGTTATTTGTTGCTGGTACGGGTCAAAGACCTGGCAGGGTTAAATCAGCGACTGGGCGGCAAACGTACCGATCAGCTGCTTCAGGCGGTCAGCGAACTGTTGGTTCGCCAGTGTGCGCGCTATCCGGAAACCAACAACCTCATCACCCGTAGCCGAGGGGGCGAGTTTGCCGTATTGGCCCCGGGCCTGATGCGTGCCGAGGCGCTATTGCTGGCGCAGAATCTCGAAAGCGCGCTGCTAAGCCTACAGGCCACCGGCGCCTCGGACGTTACCCCGGTGGCTCATATCGGACTGGCGCCCTACAGCCCAGGTGATTCGCCGCAAATGTTGTTGGGGCTGGCTGATCAAGCGTTATCTCAAGCCGAGATCGAGGGCGAGCGCAGTTGGAGTTGCATCGAACACAGCGCCGCTGTCACCTTGGGCGATGATCAGCACACCTGGAACACCTTGCTCGATCAGGCGCTCACTCAGCGACGTTTCCAACTGTTCTTCCAGCCCGTGGTGGACAGCCGTAACCCGGCGCAGGTGCTGCATTACAAAGTACTGTCGCGGCTGCTTGATGACCAGGGTCAGACCATTCCGGCGGGCCGATTCCTGCCTTGGCTGGAACGTTTTGGCTGGTCGACACGGCTCGACCAGCTCATGCTTGAACTGGTTCTGCAGCAGATGACGCTGCATAACCAGGCGCTGGCACTGAACCTCTCAGCCGCGACCTTGGCTGACCCGACTGCGCTGAATCAAATCTTTGAAACGCTCAAGCGTTATGCGCGATTCGGCAACCGGCTGACCCTGGAAATAGGCGAAGAGCAATTGCCCGAGCAGACGGTATTGGAGCAACTTACCCGGCGCTTGCGCGAGCTTGGATTCGCATTGGCGGTGCAGCATTTCGGCGGCCGCTTCAGCATGATCGGTAACCTGGCTCATCTGGGACTCGCTTACTTGAAAATTGACGGCAGCTACATTCGCGCCATCGACGAAGAAAGTCATAAACGGTTGTTTATCGAAGCCATTCAGCGCGCGGCCCACAGCATTGACCTGCCGCTGATAGCCGAGCGCGTAGAGACTGATGGTGAGTTTCAGGTCATTCGTGAGATGGGTATACAAGGCGTGCAAGGCCAACTGTTTGGTCAGCCAGCGCCGTGGAAACTGTAGGGGGAACAATCACTGCAATCGGTAGGAGCCAACCAGTTGGCTCCTACCGATGAGATTTGCTTTAAATCAAACCCATTTCATCATCATTGATCAAATGGCTTAAGCCACCCAGCGCTTCACGGGCTTGAGTCCGGTCCATAAGCTTGGCCTGTGCCGCAGGGGGAAGGTCGGTTACGCGAATCACGCCCTTGCTGGTCAACACCTGGATCAAATCATCGAGTACCCGAATCATCTCCATGTCGCTTTGCTTGAGCTGATTAAGGCTGTTCTCTACCACTTCATTGGCGAACCAGGCCTGAATCTCATGGTCATCGGCCGCAAGCATGTCGGTTGACCCGGCATAAGGTGCTGCTTCTACGCGAACGAGCAAACCTTGTGCATCGCGTTGAACGTAGAACATTGAAAATTCCTCATTGGCTTGCACAGCGACTGTATCGACTTTCAGCAGCATAGGCGTTTGGCGCGAGTATGCACTTCACCGGCAGCCCCGTGAACGGCTGCCGGCTTAGTGTTGATTAGCCGTGATGTTCGACTTTGATCGTCGGGTCAGCGCCAGCAATCAGCGAGTTGATGCTGGAGCCGGAGAAACTAACGCCTTCGAGCTTGATCGTTACGTCCGCATTGGCGACACCGCCGGCAGCATTGAGCTTGCCATCAGTGCTGATTTGCAACACCGCCGAACCGTCGCTGGCGCTGGCGAGCTTGAGGAAGTTATCGATCGGGCCAGTTGTGTCGTTATGCAGCAAATCGGTCAGGTCAATGTGATCGCCCTGGGCCACGCTGAAGTCCTTGATCACACTGGTGCCGGTATCACCGGTCTTCCAGGCGAAAGTGTCCGCGCCCAAACCGCCGATCAACGTGTTGTTACCCGCGCCGCCGTATAGAAGGTCGTTACCGTTGCCGCCCTCAAGCGTGTCGTTGCCACCCTGACCGAACAGAATGTCATTGCCATCGCCGCCCAGCAGATGGTCGTTTCCGTCGTTAGCGCCAGAAATATCGAACGTGCTGGCGTGCTCGGTAATGTACTTATGCACACCTTCAGCAGTATTAGCCCCGCCATTAGCCACAACGTAAGCTTGCAGTGCTGCATAGCCGCCGCCAGTAGTGCCGGGCAGGTTCGCCAGATCGCCGAAGATGATGTCATCGCCGCTGCCGCCATTGATGGTGTCGCTGCCGGCGGCTCCATTGTGCGAAAGAATCGCGCTCGCCAGGTTAGATGGATCGATGTTGCCCAGTGGTACGTCGCCGGCATTGGTGTGGCTGTTGTACGGAGTCAGCGCATTCAGGTTCAAGTCATTCAAACCGATGGCTTGAACATGGGACTGCGCGGCCAATACGTTAAACGCAGCCGTCGTGTCGCTGCCCGTTCCATAACCGCTCGTGCCCGGTGTGGACAGCTCGTACGTTTTGTGATCACCCTCGTAATGCAGGGTGCCTGCCAACTGTGTTTTGCTCCAGACGCCCTGGCTGTTTTCAGTCCAATGGAATACATGGCCCGCAGTGTCAATAATCGTCTGGACAGTGTTTCCCAGTTTCATGGTGAGGGCAGTGCCAAGGGTGTAATTGCTCACGTTGATCAACGTGTCCAGCGATATGTCGGGCGTCGAGGAGTGGGACTTGTAGTCGATGACCCACGGATTGCCAGCAACGCCCGTTTCGTGAGTGTTTGGCTGGCCGTCAGTAATGAAATACGTCAGGTTGGTCGCCCCGACATTGTTCTTGGCTGTTGCACTGTCAAAGAAGTTCGACGCGGTCTTGAAAGCATCTTCGTAGTTGGTAGTGCCCGCTGAAACGATTTTACCCAATGCAGTTTGTAAATCTGACAACGCAGTCTTCGAGGAGAGGTCAACGGTGAGCGTATGTTGAACCTGTGTATTGAAGTCGGTGAGGAAGATATTCACCGTGCCGTGGTTCGCACCATTGAGACTGAGGGACAGCGCCGCAAACACTTTATTTAGCGAAGCGGTGGCAGCGGCCAGCGAGTTACTCATGCTGCTCGACGAATCGACGATGAACGCGATGTTGTAGCTCTGGCCTGGGATAACCACCACACCTGGGTCGCCGACGATGATGTCGTTACCGCTGGTGCCCGTTATGTTGTCATCGCCCGTGGTGCCGGTCGACCCCGTGAAAACACCTGGGTCCACTGTCACGGTGATGACGGCTGGCGCTGTAGTGGCTTGAGAGTTGTTACCGGTTTCGGTAGCGGTCGACGTCACCGTCAAGTCAAACGAGCCGCTGTAATAAGCCGGCGGCGTGATAGTCAGGGTACTCAAGTTCCAGTTGGAAACATCCACGGAACTGACGACTGTACCCGTGTCGCCGGTAGTGAAGGTATGACCCGCACCATCGCTCAGCGTGGTATTGGCCTTGATCCCGTCGATCTTCACGCTCAGCGTTTCGGACGTGTCGGTATCGGTCAGGTGTGTGGTGATGGTGGACAGCGAGATCGTCCCGTTTTCTGTGCCGTGGCTAGTCCCCGTGATAACCAGCGACGGCGTATCCGCAACGGGTGCGATATCGATGATGACGGTGGACGCAGCTCCGACATTTGTACCAACGGTTGGCTCAAAGCCGATCTGTGCGTAATCCGCTTTGTTGTTGCCCAGATGGGACGGGTCGACTGAGCCGACTGGGCCGCTGCCGGTAAGAAGGGGGATGCTCGATGCATTGGCTGCCGGCGTGAATACCAGATGACCTGCGTCAATATCCGCTTTGCTGATGAACAGCGGGTGGCTCGCATCCAATGAGCTGATCACGCTGCCGTTGTAAGCCAGCGTTCCGTCGACCGGCAGTTTGGTCAGCGTAATACCCGCCCCGACCGCGTTCGGGTCGATGTTGGTGCCGAAGCTGGCCCAAGCCAGCACCACAGCGGTGTCTTCCGTGCCGGGAACGTGTTGGCCAGTCGCCGTGGGCGAGTTATCAATGATCGTAGTGGTCACACTGCCCGCGCTCGGCACAACGCTTTCAAACTGCCCAGTGGTGATGGAGCCGATCTGGATCGTAATGCTTTCGTTACCTTCCGCAATCTGGTCGGATTTGGTCACGATGTCGAAGTGGGCCGTAGTCTGACCTGCTGCAATGAACACCGATGCCACACCGGTGTAATCCGCACCGTTGCTGGCCGTGCCGGTGTAGGTCAGATTGACCGTGGTGCCGGTTTGCGCGGCTGCGGACAGGGTTATGTCGTAGCCAGCAGTACCGCCTTCATGGACCGTTGGACCCGTCGTCGCGGCAAGGCTGGCAGTGGAAACCTCCGGTGCAAAAACGCTCACCGGAATGGTCCCAACCACCGGTGCAGAAGTGTCGCCGTTCCCGTGCTCGGTCGACGTGGCCGTCACGGTCAGGTTGAACGTGCCGGTGTAGCCCGTCGCTGGCGTCAGGGTCAAGGTCGCCAGATTCCAGCCCGATACATCGATTGAGCTGCCGACGGCGCCTGTGATGGTGTGAGTGACAGTACCGTCGCTCAACACGGCACCGGCCGGGACGCCGTCGATCTTCACCGCCAGGGTTTCAGAGCCGTCAGTGTCGGTCAGATTCGCGACGATTTTCGACAGGTACACTTTGCCGTTTTCTGCGCCTTCGTTGAGCTGATAGCCCTGGTAGTAACCTTCGCCCGTGCCACCGAGGCCGCTGGTTTGCAGGCTACTAACGTGCATGCCGGCTGCCGTCAGATCGGCAACGGAGGTATAGATCGGCACACCCGAGGTGGCCAGGTCGGTCGCTGGATGGCCGTCGACCGAGAGGTTGACGTCGTAGTGGCCTGGACCGTTCTGGTTGTAGTGGAAAATATCCAGCGTGTAGTAACCGCTGACGGTCGGGGTGAACGTACCGTTGAGTGCGCTTTGCGTGGCCCCTGTACCTTTGCCATCACCCCAGACGTCGTACGCCACTTGTTGACCGCCGACGGTCACCACCAGGCCGTCATCGCCGGTGCCGGAGAAGGTGTACGAATGGCCGGCCTCCATGTAAATCAGACCGGACGTTTTCGAAGCGACACCCTGAGCCACATCGGTGTCAGCCACGTTGGTAACGGTGCTGGAAGTGTGGGTGGCGCTGATGGCTGTGGGTGCGCCATTGATAACGTTCTGCAATACGTCAGGCGCCGTGCCTCTACCGTCTGTGCCCAAATTGCTCAAGCCGGTCCAGGTTTCCTTGATGAGTCCTGTTGCAGGCGGCAACGCGTTGCCGATGTTCAGGGTCGGCAGATCAGCCACGGGCGCGATGTCGATCAACACTGTGGAGGCGCTGCCGATAGCCGTACCCACCGTAGGCTCAAAGCCGATCTGTGCGTAATCCGCTTGGTTGTTGCCAAGGTGGGAAGGGTCGACTGTGCCGCCGACCGCGCCGGCAGGGTCGGCACCGACCGGTAGAGGAATGCTCGAAGCATTGGCTGCCGGCGTGAAGACCAGAAGACCGTTGCCGATATCCGCTGCGCTGATAAACAGAGGGTGATTCGCATCCAGCGCCGTGATCACGGTGCCGTTGAGTGTCAGCGTGCCATCGACCGGCAGTTTGGTCAGGGTAATGCCAGCGCCAACCGTATGCGGGTCGATGTTGGTGCCAAAGCTGGCCCATGTCAGCGCCAACGCGGTGTCTTCTACGCCGGCGATGTGATGGCCAGTCGCGGTCGGTGCATCTTCGGTAATCGTGATGGAAATCGTGCCGCCGCCGCTGATTGCGGTGCCAGCGTCCGAAGCAACCGCCAGACTTTCGAAATTGCCGCCCTGTGGATTGGAGAGGGTGATGACAATGTTTTTACTGTTACCCGCCAGGTGATCGTCGACAGTCCCAATATTGAAGCTGGCACTGTTGGTGCCGCCTGGAATGATGACGGTGGTCTGGCCAGTGAAGTCTGTGCCATTGGCCGCGGTGCCGCTGTAGTTCAAGGTTACTGTGACAGGGTGACCCTCTTGGGCCGCGTTTGTCAGCGTCAAGGTATAGGTCGCAGCAGTGCCCTCGGCAACAGTCGTCGGGCCTTGAATACCGACATACGTGGTGTCGGTGGTGTCATTTACATGGGTCGTAGCGGTTGCTTGACCGATCACTACGCTGTCGCCGTTGCTTGCGGTGGCGCTGACGATGTGTTGGCTGACGGTTTTGTTGACGTCGACGTAGACGTTATTGGCCGGGGCCGCAAAGTCGATCGAGTTGTGAGTGTCACCCGCCTTGATCACGATCGATTGACCGTTATCCAGCTTGACGGTGATGTCGCTCAGCGACGTGTAATTCAGCGATGCCGTGTAAGTGATTGTCCCGCCTTCAAATACGTTCTGGGAGGCCGACAAGGTCACCGTGCCCGAATCGATGATCGACGTCGTCACACTGTCCACTAAGGCGCTCGGCACAACAGTCCCAACCTGCCCGGCGGTGATTGAGCCAATCTGGACGGTGAAGTTTTCAGTGCCTTCGGGGATGCCGTCAGCAATGGTCGCGATGTCGATATGGGCGCTGGTGGCACCTGCTGCAATGACCACCGAGGCCACACCGGTGTAATCCGCGCCATTGCTGGCCGTGCCGGTGTAGGTCAGGTTGACCGTGGTGGCGCTCGTCGCCGCCTGGGACAGTGTGATGTCGTAGCCTGCGGTGTCGCCCTCGTGAACGGATGCGCTACCGTGAATACTGACCTCAGTCACCGGGGCGAAAACGGTCACCGGAATAGTCCCGGTCACCGGCGCAGAAGTATCGCCGTTCGCGTTTTCATGGGACGTGGCCGTTACGGTCAGGTCAAATTTGCCGGTGTAGCCCGTCGTTGGCGTCAGGGTCAGCGTCGCCAGATTCCATCCCGACACATCGATTGAACTGCCAGCGACGGCCGTGACCGTGTGAGCGACAGTGCCGTCGCTCAGTACGGCACCGGCCGGGACGCCGTCAATCTTCACCGCCAGGGTTTCGGAGCCGTCAGTGTCGGTCAGACTCGCAGCGACAGGGGACAAGTACACCTTGCCGTTTTCCACGCCTTCGTTGAGCTGATAACCCTGATAATAACCTTCGCCGCTGCCACCGAGGCCGCTGGCCTGCAGGTCACCGAGGTGCATGCCGGCTGCGGTCAGGTCGGCAACCGAGGTATAGATCGGCACGCCCGAGGTGCTCAGGTCAGTCGCTGGCTTGCCGTCGACCGAGAGGTTGACGTCGTAGTTGCCTGGACCGTTCTGGTTGTAGTGGAAAATATCCAGCGTGTAGTAACCGCTGACGTTTGGGGTGAAGGTACCGTTGAGCTTGTCGCCCCCGGCCCACGTATCGGCGGCGACTTGTTTGCCACCCACTGTCACCAACAGGCTGTCGTCGCCGGTGCCGGTGAAGGTGTACGAGTGACCGGCTTCCAGGTAGATCAAGCCAGACGTTTTCGAGGCAGTACCTTCAGTAACATCCCCCGCAGCTACATCGCTGACTGTGGTCTGGTTGCCTGGATTATGGGCAGCGCCGCCAATGACCGTTTGTAGTACATCACCGGACGCACCGCTACCGCTGTTGCCCAGGCCTTGAAGGCCGGTCCAGGTTTCTTTGATCAGTCCTGTCGCAGGCGGCAGCACACTGCCAATGTGCAGGGTCGGCAGGTCAGCCACCGGGGTAATGTCGATGATGACAGTCGATGCATTGCCGACAGCCGTACCGATCACCGGCTCAAAGCCGATCTGCGCGTAATCCGCTTGGTTATTGCCAAGGTGGGAAGGGTCAACCGGACCGACGACCGGGCCCACAGGATCGCTACCTGTAGGCAGCGGGGTGCTCGATGCATTGGTTGCTGGTGTGAAGACCAGATGACCCGCGTCGATATCCGCTTTGCTGATGACCATGCCCACGTCTGAAGCGGTCAGCAGGTGACCATTGAGCTCCAGCGTGCCCGCGCCTGGCAATTGAGTGAGCTTGATACCTGCGCCGATCGCGTTCGAGCCGATATTGGTACCAAAGCTGGCCCATGTCAGCGCCAGAGCGGTGTCTTCGGTGCCGGGTAGATGGTGGCCAATCGCTGTGAGTGCGTCATCGGTGATCGTAGTGGTGATGGTGCCGCCACCGGTGATCGCCGTGACGCTACCTGAAGCGATCGCCAAGCCTTCAAAGTTGCCGCCCTGTGGATCGGAGAGGGTGATGACGAGGTTTTTACTGGACCCCGTCGCTCCATCGTCCACAGTCGGAATGGTGAAACTGGCACTGCTGGCGCCGCCAGGAATCGTGACGGTGGTTTGGCCGGTGAAATCCGTGCCATTGGCTGCGGTGCCGCTATACGTAAGGGTTACGGTTACAGGGTTACCCGCTTGCGCCGCGTTTGTCAGTGTCAACGTATAGGTCGCCGCGGCACCTTCGGCGACAGTCGTCGGCCCTTGGATGCCGACGTACGTGATGTCGATGGTGTCAGTGACCGTGGTGAGCGCTGCTGCAGGGTTTGGCACCAGGTTTTCGAAGTTGCCGCCAGTGGCACTGGCGATAGTGGTGCTGATCGTGGTGCCATCTTTGTAGATGGTGTCAGCAGGCGCAGCGACGTTCACGGTGCCGGTGGTCTGGCCCGCAGCGATGGTAATGGTGTCGCCACTGCTCAGGGTAACCACCACCGGAGTTTGCGCGGCATTGGTCAGCGTCGCGGTGTAAACAATCTGCCCCCCCTCGGCAACGGTACCCGACGCGGACAGGGTCAAACCGGTGGTGTCGATGGAGTCAGTGATCGTGGTCGTAGCGGGTGCCGTATTTGGCGTCAGCTGCTCAAAGTTGCCGCCCGAGGCGCCCGTGATCGTAGTGCTGACCGTGCTGCCGTTCTGATACACATCGTTCGGCGGCGTGGCAACATTTACCGACCCGGTGCTTTCGCCAGCGGCAATGGTGATAACCGAACCGTTAGACAGCGTAACCGTGACCGGCGTTTGTGCTGCGTTGGTCAGCGTCGCGGTGTAGGTGATCTGGCCGCCTTCGGTGACGGTGTTGCTGGCCGACAATGACAAACCGGTGTTGTCGATGGTGTCAGTGATAGTTGTGACCGCTGGCGTCGGGTCAATGGTGACCGCAGTACCACCGCCACCGGCAATGCCGGTCACGGTGGTACTGATTTGCGTTGGGTCGATGTACGGGTCGTTATGGTCGGCAATTGGCACGCTGATGCTGCCAGTGGTTTGGCCTGCGCCGATGGTGATGGTCTGGCCATTAGAGAGTGTGATGACCAAAGGCGACAACGGTGCAGCGGTGACGGACGCGGTGTAGACCAGGGTGCCACCGGCCTCCGTCAATGTCGGCGTGGCGCTGAGCGTCAGCGTCGAAGGGCGCACGACTTCGTTGTTGTCGAGGCCGACACGCTGTTCCGCAGCCAACGGCGTCGAGCCAATGGGCCCCGTGGGAAAGCCAATTGTAGGTTCGACCCGGCCAGCAGTAGCGTCCAGCAACACAAAACTATGGCCGCCGCCCGCTTCACCGCCAGGGCCGACATTTGTGACGCCAGCGGCAGGCGCTTCGAGGTCTTTGGTGGGGTCAGCGCCCGCAGCGATGGCCTGCTGAAGCTCAGCAACAGAATGCGCGCTCTCGGCAGCAGCCACTTCGGGCTGGCCAACCTGTGGATCGGTGCTGGTCCATTGAGTATCGCGACCCAAATCCAACACGCGACCGTCTTGTAATTCGAGTGAAACGGCGCCAGCCGGTCCCGTAAGTATCTGATCGCCTAAGAATAAGCGATCGCCTTCGATAAGTACCCGTTGAACACCTTCAGGAGAAACGGCGACTACTTGGCCAACAATGCTTTTGACGATGGCAACAACACTGCTCATGGACTTTCTCCTGGGTACCGCTATCAAGGGGTTTTTCTATGTCATAAAGCGACGCGCTAATAAGACAAGGTGTACGTTTAATTGGCGCCATATAATCGTCAATATTCTGACTATAACTTTCGGCACTAATGTTTATGCCAAACTATTGACCTATTGGCTGCCATCCTAAACAATCGCATCCTTAATGTCACTTTGATATTTTCGTGGTTGCCCGCCTCTTTGATTGTGTGATCCGGTGTCGTTTTTGACCCTCCGGGACGCTTGCAATCGGCTGCCTCTTTACTGTCGTTGCGACTCTTCGCTAGCAATTGAAATACATCGTCTCCGGGAATTTATCGATATGCGTTCGCACTTTTTTAAGGTCTTGCCTTTCGCTTTGGCTGCCAGTTGTGTGCAAGCCGATACACTGCCAGAGGCCATGCAACGGGCCATGGATGTGCATCCCGAGATCCAGGCCGGCGTAAACGGCCGATTGTCAGCAGATTATCAATTGAAAGCAGCGAAGGGCGGGTATCTGCCACGTGTCGATATACTGGCCGGGTATGGCCGCGAAGGGACTGACAGCGTTACAACGCGTGCCGATGGCAGCAATCGTTACGAAACCCTTAACCGTGGAGAATCCAGCGTCCGTTTGAGCCAAATGGTCTTCGATGGCTTCGCAACATCCAGCGAAGTGGGACGTCAGCAAGCGAACGTTAATTCCCGTGCTTATTCTTTGATGGGGACTTCCGAGCGTACCGCGTTGACCGTCGCCCAGGTTTACCTGGACGTATTGACCCATCGTGAGATGGTTGCTCTGGCTGAAGACAACCTGAAAAGTCACGAGCGTATTTATGACCAAATCCAGCTGCGTACTAGCCGTGGCGTAGGCCGCATGGCGGATCTTGACCAAGCGGAAGCGCGTTTGGCCCAGGCTCGCAACAATCTGCTCACCGAGCAGACCAACCTGGCCGACTCCCAGACCGCCTACCTCAGCGCCGTGGGCCAAGAGCCTGATCAACTGACCCGCCCTCAGGGCTACATTGCGACAATGCCGGCGACACTTAATGAAGCGCGTCAGCAAATGATTGATAACAGCCCGATCCTGCGTTCTGCAGAATCAGACATCGTTGCCGCAGAAAAACAATACGACGCTGCTAAATCGAGTTTCTATCCACGCTTTGATGCTGAGCTGGGCCGTTCCGCCGATAACGATATTGATGGTCTGGATGGTCACAACAACGAATGGCAAGCAATGCTGCGCATGCGCTTCAACGTATTCAACGGTGGCAGCAATAAAGCCGACCTGGAATCCAAGTCTTACCAAACGACTCAAGCCCTGGATATTCGTAATAACGCCTTGCGCCAATTAAACGAAGAGCTTGGCCTGGCGTGGAACGCTTATAATAACGCCGCCGCTCAGGTGCCGATCGCGCAAACCTATGTCGACCGCAGCATCAGCGTACGTACCGCTTATCAGAAACAATTCAGCTTGGGCGAGCGCACACTCCTCGATTTGCTCGACAGCGAGAACGAATTGTTCACGGCGGAGCGTCGTTTGGTTGATGTGAAGAATATTCAGATGTTTACTCAGTATCGAATCAAGGCGACCATGGGTGAATTGTTGAAAAGCCAGGGTGTCGTTGCGCCGATGGCCACCATTGTGCAAAACGATGTGAAGCCCCGTGTCACCTTGCCGGGTATGAACTAAAGTCAGTGACTTAATAAGTGGCCGCATTCGTACAACTTTGTATTCATGCGCACAGCAGTCTTAATCAAGAGTAAGTCGCGTGGAATCAGAAGTTAGTCGAGTTCAACTCAGTCATGATCCACGCGGGCAACACGACGATCCTTTACTGGATGGTCTGTTGGCGCTTTGTCAGTTGCATCAAAAGCCCGCCAGTCGGGCGATGCTGACGACCGGTCTACCCCTTCCAGCGCAACGCTTGAGCCCGGAGCTATTGCCCAGGGCTGCCGCGCGTGCGGGTTTGCAGGGCCGTTTGTTGCAACGCAAGTTGGAACAAATCCCTGAAATCGCCATGCCAGCGTTATTGCTATTGAAAGAAGGCCGCAGCGCGGTACTGATCGGTTGGACGGTGGATGGCCGCGCACGCTTGCTCCTGAGCGAAAGCGACGGCGGCGAAGTGCGGGTCAGCCGCGAGCTGCTGACTGACGACTACAGCGGCCGAGTCTTTTTCGCTCAACCGCAGCATCAATTCGACGTGAACCACGGCACGCTCATCCCTCGTGCCCGCTCATGGTTCCGCGACACTTTGAAACGCTCGCGCTGGCTATATGCCGACGCAATCGCTGCCAGCCTGTTGATCAACATAATCGCCATGGCCGCGCCGCTGTTCGTGATGAACGTCTACGACCGCGTGGTGCCGAATCAGGCAGCATCGACCCTGTGGGTGCTGTCGATTGGCATCACCGGCGCCTACATCTTCGACTTGCTGCTCAAAAGCATGCGCAGTTTATGTCTGGATTTGGCGGGCAAGAAAACGGACCTGATCATTTCCGCGACGTTGTTCGAGCGTATCGTTGGCATGGCCATGAGTCACCGGCCTGCCAGGGTCGGCAGCTTCGCGCAGAACATTCATGAGTTCCAATCGCTACGGGACTTCCTCGCCTCGCTGACGTTGACCAGCTTGATCGATTTGCCCTTCACCATTTTGGTGGTGCTGGTTATTGCGCTGCTGGGCGGGCATCTGGCGTGGGTTCCGGTAGTTGCTTTCCCGGTCGCACTGTTGATGAGCTGGGCGTTGCAGAAACCCTTAGCGGCCACCATGGAACGCACCATGGCACTCGCCGCCGAGCGCCAATCGAGCCTGATCGAAACCTTGGCCGGGCTGGACGCGGTCAAGGTCAACAATGCTGAAAGCGAGCGTCAGTACCAATGGGAGCAGACCATTGGCACCCTGAGTCGCCTCGAGCTGCGGGTCAAAATGCTCTCCAGCCTGGCGATGAATCTCACCATGCTGATCCAGCAACTGGCTGGCGTCGTCATGATCATCTTAGGCGTTTATCAGATCATCGATGGCAACCTGAGTATGGGTGGGTTGATCGCCTGCTACATGCTCAACGCCCGAGCGCTGAGCCCGCTGGGCCAGCTGGCCGGCCTGCTGACGCGTTACCAACAGGCGCGGGTGACGATGACCTCCGTCGACCAAATGATGGAACTGCCCCAAGAGCGCAACTACGACGAGCGGCCATTCACCCGCAAAATCCTGCAGGGCGCCATCGAGTGTCGGCAGATGAACTTCACTTATCCGCACCAGCAAAATGCTGCATTGACCAACGTGTCTCTGGTGGTCAAACCGGGCGAAAAAATTGGCATTATCGGCCGTAGCGGCTCCGGCAAGAGTTCCCTGGCCAAACTACTGGTCGGCTTGTATCAACCAGACTCCGGCGCGTTGCTGGTGGACGGTGTAGATATTCGCCAGATCGACGTTAGTGAGCTGCGCCACAACATCGGTTATGTGCCCCAGGATATTCAGTTGTTGAGTGGCACTTTGCGCGACAACCTGGTTTCCGGTGCCCGTTACGTCGACGACGAAATGGTTTTGCAGGCCGCCGAGCTTGCTGGTGTTCATGAGTTTGCCCGGTTGCACCCTAAAGGCTACGAGCTGCAAGTAGGTGAGCGCGGCCAGAACCTGTCCGGAGGGCAACGACAGAACGTCGCGCTGGCCCGTGCCTTGTTACTTAACCCGCCAATTTTGCTGCTTGACGAACCGACCAGCGCCATGGACAACACCGGTGAAGAACGCTTGAAACAGCGCCTGCAGGCGGTCATTGAAAACAAGACCGTCATCCTCGTGACGCATCGCGCTTCACTCCTCTCATTGGTGGATAGATTGATCGTGATCGACAGGGGCCACATTCTGGCCGACGGCCCAAAAGCCGTCGTGATGGAAGCGCTGAAGAAGGGGCAGATCAGTGTTGCTTAAGTCAGAGGGGGGCGGCTGGGCGGGGTCGTTGAAACGCTATTTCAAAGGCACCGATTCGATGCTCGGTCAGCCATTGCCCGAGGTCAACAAAGCATTGTTTGAGGACGCGCCACGGGTAGTGCGCCTGACCATCTGGGTACTGATCGCGTTTTTTACGTTCCTGGTACTGTGGGCTAATTTCGCGGTGATCGATGAAGTCACCAAAGGCGACGGCAAGGCGATTCCGTCGTCCAAGCTGCAGAAAATCCAGAACCTGGAAGGCGGCATTGTCGCTGAGCTGTTCGTTCACGAAGGGCAAATCGTGGAGATCGGCGATCCACTGCTGCGTTTGGACGCCACCCGCTTCAACTCCAACGTGGGTGAAACCGAGGCCGATCGCCTGGCGATGATGCTGCGCGTAGAACGCTTGAGCGCTGAAGTCGATGATCGTCCGTTGAACATCGCTGACGAGGTGCGCAAGGGGGCGCCGAGCCAGGCGTCTAACGAAAAATCGCTGTATGACAGCCGTCGCCAGCAACTGCACGACGAAGTCGCAGGGCTGCAGGAACAGTTGATCCAGAAGCAGCAAGAGCTGCGGGAATTCGGTTCCAAGCAATCGCAGTACAAACACAGCCTGGACCTATTGCGTCAGGAAATCGGAATGTCCGAACCGCTGGTTGCTCAAGGCGCGGTGTCCCCGGTTGAAGTGTTGCGACTCAAACGCTCTGAGGTTGAGGTCCGCGGTCAAATGGACGCGACCACGCTGGCCATCCCCCGGGCTGAATCGGCGATCAAGGAAGTGGCACGTAAAATCGACGAAACCCGCGGCAAGTTCCGCAGCGAAGCGCTCACCCAGCTTAATGAAGCCCGCACTGACCTGAGCAAAGCCCAAGCCACCGGCAAGGCCTTGGAAGACAGGGTCAGCCGTACGCTGGTTACCTCACCGGTACGCGGCATTGTTAAGCAACTCTTCGTTAACACCATTGGCGGGGTCATCCAGCCGGGCAGCGACCTGGTGGAAATTGTTCCGCTGGATGACACCCTGTTGGTCGAAGCGCGCATTCGTCCACAAGACATCGCTTTCCTGCACCCCGGTCAGGAAGCCATGGTCAAGTTCACGGCGTATGACTACACCATTTACGGAGGCCTGAAAGCCAAGCTGGAACAGATCGGTGCCGACACCATTACCGACGATGACGGCAACACGTTCTACATCATCAAGCTGCGCACCGACCGCAGCCACCTCGGCACCGAAGAGCATCCACTGTTAATCATCCCCGGCATGGTCGCCTCGGTGGACATCATCACTGGCAAGAAGACCATCCTCAGCTACTTGCTCAAACCGATCCTGCGGGCCAGAGCCGAGGCAATGCACGAACGGTAAACGCTCAGCCTCTGTCGGAGCGAGCGTGTTGCAGAGGACCCCGACGCGGTGCAGCAGACACACCGCGCCGGCCGCTTCCGGAATAAACCCAGTCCTGCAGAATCTCCGAATCAACGCACCACACGCCCCGACACAAAATGCGCAACGTCGTTGTACCCAGGCGTTGACGCATGCCCCGGTGTTACCAGCGAATCAATAAAGGCTTCGTCCTCGGCGGTGATTTTCACGCTTTGGGCTTTGGTGTAACCGTCCCACTGTTCCTCAGTGCGCGGCCCGACAATAGCCGACGTGACGGCTTGGTTATTAAGCACCCACGCAATGGCGAACTCGACGATGCCAACGCCTTTTTCCTGGGTGTATTGCTGGATTTTTTGAGCAATACGCAGCGACTCAACCCGCCATTCGGTTTCCAGAATGCGTTTGTCCTGACGCCCCGCGCGGCTGTTGCTGTCGGGGGCAACGTCTGGCGCGTATTTGCCACTGAGTACGCCACGGGCAAGGGGGCTGTAAGGCACCACCCCAAGTCCATAAGACTCGGCAGCAGTCATTTGCTCTAGCTCGGCTTGACGGTTGGTGATGTTGTACAGCGGTTGACTGATCACCGGTTTATCCACGCCCAGTCGTTGAGCGATGTTGACCAGCTCCGCAATGCGCCAACCGCGGAAGTTCGACACACCCCAATAACGAATCTTGCCCTGACGCAACAGGTCACCGATGGCCGATACCGTGACCTCCAGCGGCGTATTGTGGTCTTCGCGGTGCAGGTAATAGATGTCGACATAATCAGTGCCGAGGCGGCTAAGGCTGGCATCAATGCAGTTAAAGATGTGCTTGCGGCTCAGGCCGCTGGTGTTTGGCGTGTTGCCGGCATGAGGCGAGCCTACTTTGGTTGCCAGTACCCAATCGCTACGGCGCGAGGCGATCGCTTCACCAACGATCTCCTCGGAACGGCCTGCGTTATAAACGTCTGCCGTGTCGATGAAATTGACCCCTTGGTCCCACGCCTTGTCGATGATGCGTCGGGATTCTTCAGCACCGGTCTGCTCGCCAAACATCATCGAGCCGAGGGTCAAGGTGGATACGCGCAGGCCGGACTGGCCGAGAATGCGATAAGTCATGCTCTGGATCCTTTTCAATGGATTGAAGGGAGACACAAATGATCTGCAACCATTCGTAACGGCTACCGTCGCTAAATTCAACAACATTTATCAATCGGCACCATCGCCCTCTGTCGGAGCATACCGCCGAACTGGCACCAATCTCGCGTCCTTGACGACCGCCGTCGCTGCCGTAAACTCCTGCCATCACTCTGGAGTTAGTGCTATGCGCTATGTGCGTCGTTGGGCTTATGGATTTGCCTTTCTTGCCGGACTGGCACAGGCGGATACTTCTCAGACGAGTGATCCTTTAGTAGACAATCCGCCCCCCGGTGCACAAACCGCGACGGCCAACGAGGCGCGTGGGGTTTTGCGCGCCCGGGATCAGGCCATGCTCGCCAGTGAACTAGCCGGGCGAATCGTCGAGATGCCGTTCAGCGATGGCGAGTCCTTCAGCAAGGGCGACACGCTCGCCCGCTTCGATTGCTCAGGTTACCAAGCTCAGCTTAATGCTGCGCAGGCAGGCATTCGCGGCGCGAACGAAGAGTTGGCGCACAACAAGCAACTCGCCTCGCTCAACTCTGTGGGACATTTCGAAGTGGCCCGGGCCGAAGCCAAATTAGCCGAGACCCAGGCCCAGGCTCAGGTTTATCAAGTTCAGGTCAAACGCTGCAGCGTAATCGCGCCGTATGACGGCCAAGTGGTACAGCACAAAGCCCAGCGCTACGAAAGCGTTGCCGCAGGTTCCCCCTTGATGGAAATCGTCGACAACCGCACCCTGGAAATTCATTTGCTGGTGCCGTCACGCTGGATGTCACGCCTCAAGCCTGGGCAAACCTTTAGTTTTATACCCGACGAAACCGGCCAGCCACTGACCGCAACGATCAAACGTCTGGGCGCACGTATCGATGAAGGCAGCCAGACCCTGTTGCTGGTCGCCACAGTCACGGACGCCAAGGGTTTGCTGGCGGGCATGAGCGGCACCGCGCATTTGGCATCTGCCAAGTGAATGCCGCAGCGCCGGGCGTTGCTGAGCGGGTCTTTGCGCAGTTCCTCGATCTGGAGCGGCAGACTCGCGCCGCTAAAAATATCGATCAGTTGGCTTACAGCCTGGTCAATGACGGCCAGTCACTGTTTGGCTTTCGCCATGCAGCGTTGCTGATCGCGGGCAACGTCCGCGCCGTGACCGGGGTCAGCATGGTCGAGCCCAACGCACCTTTCGTAGCGTTTGTTGAGCATGCGGTCGCTGATATGTTTAATAAAAGTCAGTTGGATCAGCCAGGCACCGTGGCCATCGAACGGCTGGGTCGACAGGATCAGGCGGACGTACAAGCGCTATCAGCGACACAAGTCTTCTGGTTGCCGTTGCTGGACCGCAAAGGCTTGGTATTTGGCGGCTTATGGCTGGCGCGGGAACAGGCTTGGACCCAGCCGGAACAAATGCTTCTGGCGCGAATTGGCGATACCTACAGCCATGCGTGGTTGGCTTTGCAACCGCGCAAGCCGTGGCGGATGCGCTGGTCGGGCAAAAAACCGTTGCTGCTGGTAGGCGCATTGCTCCTGTGTTTGTTGATACCGGTGCGCCAATCTGTGTTGGCACCCGCTGAAGTGGTGCCATTGGGTGGTCGCGTCGTGGCAGCACCACTGGACGGTGTGATCGCCGAGTTTCTGGTCAAGCCCAATCAACCGGTCAAAACCGGCGACCTGTTACTGCGCTTCGAGAGCACCACACTCAAAGCCCAGGCGGACGTCGCCGAGCGAGCACTGGGTGTAGCGGAAGCTGAGCTGAAAGCCAATGCGCAGCGGGCGTTTGCCGATGCTGAGTCCAGCTCGCGAGTCGACCTGCTGTCTGCCCGAGCTGAACAGAAGCGTGCGGAGCGTGATTACGCCCGCGAGTTGCTCAAGCGTAGCGAGGTGCGTGCCGAACGAGATGGCATCGCGGTGTTCGCCGATGCCGAACGCTGGACCGGAAAGCCAGTACAGACCGGCGAGCGCCTACTTGACATTGCCGACCCGACCCAGGCCGAGTTGCGCATCGAGCTGGCCGTTGGCGACGCCATTGCGGTTGAACCGGGTGCCCAAGTCTCGCTGTTCCTCGACAGCGACCCGCTGCATCGCTACGTAGCGACCCTGGAACGCTCCGCCTATGAAGCGCAGCCCACCGCCGCCGGGCAACTCGCCTATCGGTTGGATGCAAGTTTCACCGACAAACCACCACGTATCGGCTTGCGCGGCACTGCCAAGTTATACGGCGAGCGTGCTCCGGTGGGCTTGTATCTGTTGCGACGGCCTTTGGCGGCACTGCGTCAAAGCGTGGGGCTGTAGATGATCTTGCCCGCGCTGCGTGCCGATTTACAGCTATCCGATGCAGCCCCGGCGCTGGACGGCTCGCCACGCTGGACCCTCGCCGACCCGGTGCGTGGTCGCTATTTCAAACTGGGTGCGGCGGCGATCCGGCTGTTGCGTCACTGGCCTTTGGGTGAGGTCGGTAAAGTACTCAGCGCTGCCAATGAAGAGCCAGGTTTGCCGTTAGCGGCTCACGAACTTGAGGACCTGCTGAGTTTTCTGCGTGCCCACGACCTGATCGCTGCACTGGATCAGGAGCAACGTGACAGCTACCTGCGCAAAGCAGAAGCTCAACGTCAAAGCGTCTGGAAAATGCTGCTGCATCAATATTTGTTTTTCCGTATTCCGCTATGGCGTCCCGACCCGTTCCTCAATTGCGTCTGGCCGTGGCTGGAGCGCTACGGCTCGCGGCTGCTTCGTTACGGTCTACCGCTCACGTTGGCGCTCGGTATATTCCTGGTGGCGCGGGATTGGGATCGTTTTCTATCAACCTTCCCGCACCTGTTCAGTCTCGGTGGCGCCATGGCGTTTGGCATCGCGCTATTCTTCGCCAAGCTGTGCCATGAATTCGGTCACGCCTTCATGGCCAAGCGCGCCGGGTGTCGAGTGCAAAGCATGGGCGTAGCGTTCATGGTCATGCTGCCGCTGTTCTATACCGATGTCAGCGATGCCTGGCGGGTCAATGATCGGCGCTCAAGATTGTTGATCGGTGCGGGCGGCGTCATGGCGGAAATGATCCTCGCCTGCATCGCCTTGTTGATATGGTCCCTGTTGCCAGATGGGCCGGCGCGTACGGCTGCATTTATGTTGGCCAGCGCCACATGGCTGACCACCGTGGCGGTTAACCTCAATCCGTTCATGCGTTTTGACGGTTATTTTTTGCTTAGCGATTTATGGCAAGTCGACAACCTGCAAGGTCGCGCATTCGCCCTGAGCCGCTGGCGCCTGCGTGAAGCCTTGTTTGGTTACGGCCAGCCAGCGCCGGAAGCGTGGTCGCCGGTTATGCAGCGGCGGTTGATTTGGTGGGGCTATTTTTCCTGGCTATGGCGGGCGGCGCTGTTCTTCGGCATCGCCTTGGCGGTCTATCACCTGTTCTTCAAGCTACTCGGCATCTTTCTCATGATGGTCGAATTAGCGTGGTTTATCTTCCTGCCGATCTGGAAAGAAATGCGCGTGTGGTGGAGCAACCGAGGATACGCACACACTGGCCGCGCCGCGCTCAGTGTCGTCGGATTATTAGCAGTGATTGGGGTACTGGTAGTGCCCTGGCGCAGCAGTGTCGAGTTACCTGCAATGCTCGAAGCGGGGCGCGTCATTTCCCTGCATGCGCCGGTCGCCAGCAGGGTCAAGAGCATCAACGTGCAAGACGGCCAGAGGGTCGAGGCGGGTGCCGTGCTGATTGAGCTTGAATCCCCCGACCTTGATTCACGCCAGGTTATCGTGCGTCGCGAAATCGAGATCCTTCAGCTGCAGCTGCGCCGCCAGGCCGGACGCAGCGAAACCGCTGCCGACGCCGGCATTCTTCAGCAGCGCCTGGCCGAATCCGTGGCGGAGTATCGCGGCTTGGCTGCCCAGCGCGAACGCCTGTTCATGCGCGCACCGCAGGCGGGGGAGGTCCGTGACGTATTGCCCGAGCTAAGCGTTGGCCGTTGGGTCTCAAGCAAAGACCCGCTGGCGCGTGTCGTCGAGGATGGCGTTCGTTTACGTGGCTACTTGGCCGAAGAAGGCTTGTGGCGTGTAGCACCGGGGGCAGAAGGGCGTTTTATTGCCGACGATCCCATGCGCGCAGCTGTTCCCGTGCAGTTGCTGGAAGTAGATGCGAACGGAGTGAGTTATCTCGACCTTGAAGCCTTGGCCTCGGATCACCATGGGCCGATTGCCGTACGCCGCGATGAGGCTCATCGGGCTGAGCCAGTCCAGGCGCAATACGGCGCCCGGCTAAAAGTCCTGGAAACGTTATCGACACCTACCCAGCCTTTGCGCGGCCTGGTGGTTTTGCAGGGGAAAAGTGAGTCGATACTGGGCAATGCCTGGCGTCGGCTGGCAGCGTTAGGCGTGCGGGAAAGCGGGTTTTAGTCGTCGATAACAACCGATAAAGGACGTTCATGCTTAACAACAACTCTGCGCTGGCCGGCGGCTTGACGGTACGACCCTCTCGCCCCGGCGACAGCCCGTTTCTGGAAGCGCTTTATCGGTCCGCTCGTGCTGACCTGCAATTAATCGACGGCGATGACGAATTGATCGAAAGCGTCGTCGCGCAGCAATTCCAGGTGCAACAACAAGGTGCCGGTGACGCTTATCCCGACGCCATGCACTATGTGATCGAGAAGCTCGACACGCCTATCGGCGCATTGATCACTGACTTCGGACATAACGAGATTCGCGTGGTGTACCTGGCGTTCATCGTCGCGGCACGTGGTCGTGGTTTCGGTCGAACCGTCCTGCAAGGGGTTCAACAAGCCGCTGAACAGATTCGCTGCCCGGTAGCGACGGTGGTCTGGGCCAACAATCCCCATGCATTGCGCCACTACCTCGCACTGGGCTTTCAAATCGAAGAAACCAATCCTGCCGCCGCTCGGTTGGTGTGGTATCCGGGGCAGGCTCAGTTGAACACGATGTTGAAATAGCCGAGGGTGTCATCACGGCCCATGGCGGGTTCGCGGGAGACAAAAATGTCTTCTACGCGACCCAGATCAGGCAACTCGATGGCGCACAGTCCATCAACGAACAGTGTGGGTTCCAGGGTGTGCAGCGCGACGCCAAACGGCATGCGTTCGTTGCCGGGCAATTGGCTTTTAGGGCGCAACGGAACGGACTCAATCACGATGGGCAATTGGCTGCCGTCGGGTAGTAACAGCGCAATCACCTTGCCGAGCAAAGACTGGAAGTGTTCTTGTTGGATACGTTGCAGCACGACATTGCTCCGGATAGAAATCGTAAAGAGACACCGGGAGGGCCGATGGCCCTCCCGGTATTGGTCAGTCACGCGATGGGAATAAGCCGCTTAGCGCAATGCTGAAGTTAATAGCCAGAAACGGATTCATCGAAGCTGCGGGCGTTCCGCCGCCGGTTTGGGCGGTGGTAATGCTACCGCTCACGGCGTTGCTGACGCCTTGCAACGTTATCGGGTTCGCGCCTTGGTCGGTGGAGAAAATACTGGCGGCGCCTGGGCCGTTACCGGATGCGCCAATAAAGCCATTGGTCGCGCTAGGTACCGTCAGTGAAGCTGTGGGTACCGAGGCCAATTTAACGGTGGTAGAAACTTGCAAGCCAGAACTGTCAACGGCGTGGTTATGGGCTGGCAAGTTTGCCAAGGTAATGTTTACCGTTTCGCTGCCGTTAAAAGTACCAATGGGCCGTGGCGTCAGATTAGTACCGTTTCCTTGGCCGATCAGCGTTCTGCCTTGCAGGTTCGGAAGACCAAAGGTTTGGCTGCCATTGCCGCCGTACGTCACACCTAACAATGCATATAATGCGTTGTACTGTTGAAGATTTAATATCTGCCCATTACACAACGACCATCCGCTGGGAGCGAAAGGGAACGCAAAACTTTGAACGGTACCGAGAAATACTTCCATAAATCCTCATCCTTTCATGTTGTTATTGAGGTCAACTACTAACGGTATTTTCCTTGGCCAGAAAACTGCCACGGCCCTTGTATTTACTGGCTTGGAGATCCTAAGCCAAGTGTCTGGATTTTCAAAATACTACTAGGCGGTGCCATGAAGATACTTTAGTCTTCGCACTGCACCGGGACGGTTTTCAAGGATAAAAAGCCAGGGGTTAAAGGATTGCCAAAATTTCATTTCATTTCCGGCTTGCCGCGATCAGGATCAACCCTGCTGTCGGCGATTCTTTTGCAAAATCCCAGGTTTCATGCGGGCATGAGCAGTCCGCTCGGCTCATTGTTTTCAAGCGTGCTTGACCAGTGCAGCGCGGGCAGCGAATTCGGTTCAGTGATTGACACCAACATGCGCCGGCGACTGCTGCGCGGGTTATTCGACTCTTATTACGGCGATAAAGCTGATACGCCCGTTATCTTCGACACTAATCGCCAATGGTGCGCGCGCCTGCCAGCGATTAATGAACTGTTCCCGCACGCCAAAGTTATCGCCTGTGTGCGTAACGTTGCCTGGGTCATGGACAGCATCGAGCGGTTATACCGCGCTAATCCATTTGAGAACACTAAGTTATTTTCTGACGCCAACGAGCGCAATACCGTTGAGAGTCGGGTTGAAACATTGGCCCAGCGTAACCGTTTGGTGGGTTATGCCTGGTCGGCACTTAAGGAGGCGTATTACGGCGAACAAGCCGACTCTTTGCTGATTGTCGACTACGATTTACTTAGCCAGGCACCAGATCGGGTAATGCGCCTGGTTTACGATTTCATCGGCGAGCCGTGGTTCGAACATGACTTCGACAACCTCGCTTATGACGCGCCGGAGTTTGACCAAGCCCTCGGCGTCTCTGGGCTTCATAAAGTTAAACGCAAGGTTGAACTGACACCACGGCGAACGATCCTGCCGCCGGATATTTTCGAGAAGTACGCAGAGCTTTCATTCTGGAATGATGGTCGGTCAAGTGCCGCCAACGTCATTCGAATAAAAAATTAAAAGAAAAAACTGAAAGCAAGAATCGAAGCCGCTATCAACTGATAGCGGTATTTGTCTGAAGTCTGGGTTTCGAGCGCAGGTGAGCATCATGTGGTGGAACAAAACCAAGTCGTCCAATGCCGGGCAGGTAGCTTCGCGTGCGAAAGCCCTGCCTGCACCACTGATTATCTCCCTCGAACCGCGAATGTTATTCGACGGTGCGGTTGCGGCCACCGTAGCAGACACCGCGCATGTTACGGCTGACGCTGCCAAGCCGGTGGCGGCGACCGATCATGCAGCCACTAACGACAGCCATCCTGCTGATGTCGCCGCGACGCCGACTCCAACTCCGGTAGCACCGGCTGTTCCGGGGCAAACCGTGGTGTTTGTCGACTCCAGGGTTAAAGATTCTGACTCGCTGCTGCAAGGCGTGGCGGCAGGCACCCAAGTGGTCAAGCTCGACGGGACTAAAGACGGCCTGCAACAAATCGCCGACTACCTGGACCAGCACCACGGCGTGAGTTCGGTGGAAATTGTCGCCCACGGCAACTCGGGCAACCTGTGGTTGGGCGATACCTTTTTGTCGTCTGACAACGTCGCTTCGCGCAGCACCGTTTTGGCCGAAATCGGCAAAGACATGAACACCGGCGGCGATATCTCGATTTATGCCTGTTACACCGCCGGAGGTGCGCAAGGGCTGGCGTTTGTAGATTCTCTGGCGCAGTTGACCGGGCGTGATATCGCCGCTTCAAGCAACCGTACGGGCGTGGGCGGCGACTGGACACTGGAAATTGCCACCGGCACCATCGAAAGCGTCAACGTGTTATCTGCGAAGTCCATGGCCGATTACCAATGGGGCTTGGCGACATGGACGGCGACCAATAACCTCGATTCTGGCACTAGCTCTTTGCGTGCTGAGATTTTATTGGCACAGAACGGTGACATTGTTACGTTCAACGGCAGCATGACGGTCAACTTGAACACCGAACTGCTTATTGCCAAAAATATCACCATCGAAGGCGACCTCAACAAAGACGGCGTGGCTGATGTAACCCTGAGTGGGCAATACATG
>NZ_JAQGNX010000014.1 GCF_028293835.1 Pseudomonas sp. | reverse complement strand
AACCACTGTTCCAACATTTGTACAAATCGTTGCGCAATTCGATCATGCAGCAAGTGGCGATCCAGCGGAGCAATGGCCAACTTGGCGACAGTATAGGGCAATTGAGGACGGCCCGAGGCGGCTGCTTCAGTACTTTGAGCAGTTTGTTGCTCTCGGTGTGCGGTCATGCTTAAACCGCTCACTCGATAAACTTCAAGGGCTCGAATCAGCCGCTGGGGATCATTAGGATGAATCCGCGCCGCTGAAACCGGATCAATTTCTGCCAATTGATCGTGCAGGTCTTGCCAGCCGAGGGCTGCGGCTTCGGCCTCCAGGTGTGCGCGAACAGTTGCATCCGCTGGCGGCATGTCCGCCAAACCGTCCTGCAACGCCTTGAAATACAACATGGTGCCGCCCACCAGCAGCGGAATTTTGCCCCGCGAGGTGATTTCGGCCATGGCCGCCAGTGCATCGCTGCGAAAAGCAGCGGCGGAATAGCTTTGCGCGGGATCGAGAATATCGATCAACCGGTGCGGAAACTCCGCCAACTGCTCTTTGGAGGGCTTGGCTGTACCGATGTCCATGCCGCGATACACCAGCGCCGAGTCAACGCTGATCAGTTCGCACGGCAGCGCTTTGGTCAATTCCATGGCCAGGTCGGTCTTGCCCGCAGCGGTAGGCCCCATGAGGAAGATGGCCGGAGGCAGAGTGTCCATCAGCGACCGCGCAGGAAAAGTTTGTCCAGATCATCCAGACCCATCTGGGTCCAGGTGGGACGACCGTGGTTGCACTGGCCGCTGCGCTCAGTGTTTTCCATATCCCGCAGCAAACCGTTCATTTCCGGCAAGGCCAGACGCCGATTCGCACGCACCGCGCCGTGGCAGGCCATGGTGCCGAGTAATTCATTGAGGTGCGCCTGAATACGGTCACTGGTGCCGTACTCCATCAGATCGGCCAACACGTCATGCACCAGCCGATTGGCTTCGGCCTGTTTGAGCAGCGCGGGAATCTGCCGAATCGCCAGGGTTTCCGGCCCTAATCGCTGCAACTCGAAGCCCAGACGCTGGAACCAGTCCATGTGCTCTTCGGCGCAGTCAGCCTCCCGCTGGCTCACGGCGATGGACTCTGGGACCAGCAACGGCTGTCCGCTCAGCCCTTCGCTGGCCATAGCGATCTTCAAGCGCTCGTACATGATTCGCTCGTGGGCCGCGTGCATGTCCACCAGCACCAGGCCGTGGGCGTTTTCAGCGAGGATATAAATGCCCTTGAGCTGCGCCAAGGCGTAACCCAGCGGCGGAATATCGTCTTGCGAGTCCGGCAATGGCGCCGAGCCCGCACCCGCGCCCGGCAGCGGCGCAAAAAATTCACGATAAGCGTTTTGCGCTTCGGCGGCGGGCAATACAGCCCCCGCACGAGGCGGCGAATACTGATATTGATAACCCGCCCCCGAGCCAGTGCCGGCAGGCCTTGCGTACGGTTCAGCCTGGGGTTGTTCCAGCAGATTGTTCGCCAGGCGCATTTCGCCCTGAGGGCCAAATTCCCCCGCGTCCGGGCCAGTAGGACGCACGATTGCTGTCACCGGCGCCGCGCCATTCAGGTGATCTTCGGGCCGCACATCGCCAAGGGCGCGGTGCAAGGTGCCGTACAGGAAATCGTGAACCATGCGGCCGTCACGGAAGCGCACTTCGTGCTTGGTCGGGTGCACGTTAACGTCTACGACGGCAGGGTCCACCTCGAAAAACAGTACAAATGTCGGGTGACGGCCGTTGAACAACACGTCGCGGTACGCCTGGCGGACCGCGTGCGCCACCAGTTTGTCGCGCACGGCACGGCCGTTGACGTAGAAGTACTGCAGGTCTGCCTGACTGCGCGAGAACGTCGGCAATCCGACCCAGCCCCATAAATGCAGGCCATTGCGTTCAACCTCTATGGGCAGCGCTTGTTCCAGAAAGCCCGGTCCACAAATCGCCGCTACCCGCCGGGCACGCGCATTGTCGTCGTTCGCTTCGTGGAGGCTGAGAATGGTTTTGCCGTTGTGCCGCAGGTGAAAGGCAACGTCGAAACGCGCCAACGCCATGCGTTTGATCACCTCTTGCAGATGATCGAATTCGGTTTTTTCCGCTTTGAGAAACTTGCGGCGCGCGGGAGTATTGAAGAACAGGTCGCGGACTTCCACTGAAGTCCCTACCGGGTGCGCTGCGGGCTGCACCCGGGAGGCCATGTCCCGGCCTTCGGTTTCAACTTGCCACGCTTGATCGGCGTCTTTGGTACGCGAAGTCAGGGTCAAGCGCGCCACGGAACTGATGGACGCCAGCGCCTCGCCGCGAAATCCAAGGCTCATGACCCGTTCCAGGTCTTCCAACTCACGAATCTTGCTGGTGGCGTGGCGCGCCAACGCCAACGGCAAGTCGTCGGAGGAAATTCCGCCGCCGTCATCGCGCACTCGCAGCAACTTGATGCCCGCCTGCTCGACATCAATGTCGATACGCCTGGCGCCGGAGTCGAGGCTGTTTTCCAGCAATTCCTTGATCACCGATGCCGGACGCTCGACGACTTCGCCAGCCGCAATCTGGTTGGCCAACCGCGGACTGAGCAGTTCGATCCGAGCGCTACCACTGACTAACAATTGCGTCATGGCTGAGCAACCAACGCAGTGTTCGGGATGTTCAAGCGCTGACCAATCAGCAACTCATCGGATTTGAGGTCGTTAGCGTTGCGCAGACTGCCGACAGTTACCTGATAACGCACCGCGATCATTGCCAGGGTTTCACCCGACTGGACCGTGTGATCACGCGGCCCCTGGACAATTTTGCCGTTGTCGCGCAGCCAGGCTATGTAGGTGCCTTGGGGCGGGTTTTGCTGGAAGAACTGCTTCACGCCAGCACTGATCGAGCGAGCCAATGCCTGTTGATGCGGCGCACCTGTGAGCTTCGCGGCTTCAGCGGCGTTAGAGATAAAGCCGGTTTCCACCAGAATCGACGGGATATCCGGCGATTTGAGCACCATGAACCCCGCCTGTTCCACCCGCGACTTATGCAGCGATGTAACGTGGCCAATGTTGCTCAGTACTTTCTGCCCGACGTTGAGACTGGAAGACAGCGAAGCGGTCATGGACAAGTCCAACAGCACCCCGGCCAACATCTTGTCCTTATCGTCGAGACTGACTGCGCCGGCACCGCCGATCAAGTCAGAGCGGTTTTCACTGTCCGCCAACCAACGCGCAGTCTCCGACGTGGCACCGCGCTCAGACAAGGCGAATACCGAAGCACCAAAGGCGGCGGAAGAAGGCGCGGCGTCGGCGTGGATAGAAACGAACAGGTCAGCGCCTTTCTTGCGGGCAATCTCGGTGCGCTTACGCAGCGGAATGAAGTAGTCGCCGGTACGGGTCAGTTCGGCACGGTAGCCTTTTTCCGCGTTGATTTGACGCTGTAATTCCTTGGCGATGGACAGCACGATGTCTTTCTCTTTCTGACCGCGTGCGCCGCCTGCGCCTGGATCTTCGCCGCCATGACCGGCGTCGATGGCAATCACGATGTCGCGCTTGCCATTGGGCACGGGCGTCAGTTTGATTTCGGGCTTGGCCGGACTGACCGGTACAGCAGGGGCGGTGTTGGCTGCAGTGTCCGGAATAGTTGGGCTTGGGTTGGCGTCAGCGGCGTCATCAAACAAATCGACAACCAGTCGATTACCGTACTGCTGGTTCGGCGCCAGCATGAAGCTTTTAGGCGTCACCGCTTTTTTCAGGTCGATGACCACGCGCAGGTCAGTGGGTGTGCGTTGTGCCGAGCGCATGCTGGTGATGGGCGTATTGGCCGTCGACAATTTCAGCGGAGCGGCCATGGTTGCGCCATTGATGTCGATGACCAAACGATCCGGCGATGTAAGGGTAAACACGCTGTGCTGTACAGGGCCCGAAAGATCGAAAACCAGTCGCGTATTATCCGGCGCACGCCAGAGGCGAACACTTCGCACCTGAGAGGCCGCTAAAGCATCGACAGCCAGTGCCGTCAGCAGCAGACCTACAACAGTAACCAGCGCGCGCATGCGCATACCTAACCCCATCATTTATTGAAATTCCAAAGCCAAAACGGCACACCAGGTATCACCACGGGAGCTTTCTGACTGCAAAGTCAGCGCTCGACCCTCTGCATGCGGCCCAATGGTAATGGTCAGGTCGGGCTTTGGCAAAAAACCTGCACCTTTTTGGGGCCATTCGATCAGGCAAAGCGCCCCGCCATCGAAATAATCCCGGAATCCCATGTACTCTAGCTCTTCGGGATCAACCAGCCTATACAGATCAAAGTGATAGGCGCGAATCTTACCGATCTCGTAAGGTTCGACCAAGGTGAACGTCGGGCTTTTTACCGCTCCCACGTGACCGAAGCCCCGAATAATGCCGCGTGACAGGGTGGTCTTGCCCGCGCCCAGATCCCCCTCCAGAAAGATCACCCCCAGTCCGGCTGTGACCTGTGCAATACGCGAACCGAAGCTCATCATGGCGTCTTCATTGGCCATATGCAGCGTTAGTTCAGACACGGTGAATGCTCCTCCAATAACTGACGAATGGCTGGAATCAAATCGGTGGCGGCCATGCCCCGGCCCTTTGTGCCTGCATGTTCACCCGCGCGGGCATGCAACCAGACCGCCAGGCACGCGGCTTCGAAAGCAGGCAGCTTCTGCGCCATCAATGCGCCGATCACACCCGCTAATACATCGCCTAAACCAGCGGTGGCCATGGCAGGGTGACCGTGATCACACAAGGCCAGGCGCCCATCAACATCAGCGATCAAACTGCCCGAACCTTTGAGCACCACGACCGTTTTATATTTTTGCGCCAGTGCGTGCGCTGCGGCCGGCCGATCTGCCTGGACTTCCTTGGTGCTGATGCCCAGCAAACGCGCTGCTTCGCCGGGATGTGGGGTGATCACGCTATCTGGCGGCAACGTCACCCAACCCTGGGACAATTGATTCAAGGCGTCGGCATCCCATACTTGAGGGCGCGGCGCATTGGCGGCCGCCGATAACAATGCTCGGCCCCAGGCCTTCTGCCCAAGACCCGGCCCGACTACCAACACCGCCGAAGGCTCAATCAGCGCACCCAGCTGATTGGAAGAGTCGATGCCTGCACACATCACTTCCGGTAGCCGGCTCAGGGCAGCAGGTACATGTTCTTGGCGAGTCGCCAGGGTCACCATGCCTGCGCCACTGCGCAATGCACATTCGGACGACAACAGAATGGCTCCGCCAAAGCCGTGATCACCGCCAATAAGCAGCACTCGACCAAACATGCCCTTGTTGGCGGTCGCGGGACGAGGCGCCAGGCGTGGCGCGTTGAATCCATCCAGTCGCCGAGCGCTGACCGGGATTTGCTCGACAATGGCCGGGTCTGCTTGCAGGTCATCGAACACCAGCGCGCCCACCGCATCTGCGGCATCGCCGGTCAGCAAGCCCAGCTTCAGACCGATAAAGGTCACGGTAAGCTGGGCCTGCACCACGACACCCAGTGTGGCGCCGGTGTCTGCGGACAAACCGGACGGAATATCCACCGCCACCACGGGCAGGCCGCTGGCATTAATAGCGTTGATCGCGCCAAGGTAAGGCTCACGCACGTCGCCGCTCAGGCCAGTGCCGAGCAATGCGTCCAGGACGATGCCGCTCAATGCCTGATCTGCGGACCAGCGGTGGATACCGACGCCTTCGCTCACGGCGTCAGCATGGGCGTGGGCAGCGTCACCGGACAATCGCGACGGATCAACCACCGCAAGCACCTGCACTTTCCACCCTGCACGCTTGGCCAGCGCAGCCACTAAATAACCGTCACCGGCGTTGTTGCCGTGACCGGCCATTACCGTTAATTCATGGGCATCGGGCCAGCGCAGGCGCAGCGCGCGCCATGTGGCATTGGCGGCCCGCCGCATCAATTCCAGGCCCGTCGTGCCCGCGGCAATTAGCCGGGCATCGAGGTCGCGCACCTGTGCAGCGTTGTACAGTGCGTCGGGTAATTGCTGTTTAGTGAGTTGCATGCGTTATCGGGCTCCGATGTCTGGCAGAATTATACGCACCTCAGCCCCGGTTTCTCTCTTCGCATGCCCGTTATTACTGCCGATCAGCCAATTACTGCCGACCTGGCCGCCCTCGCCCAATCGATCAAGGACTGGGGTCGCGAGCTGGGCTTCCAACAAGTCGGGATTACTGACCTGGATTTGGGCGAACATGAGCAGCATTTACAGCGCTGGCTGGATGCCGGGTATCACGGTGCGATGGACTATATGGCAGCCCACGGCAGCAAACGTTCGCACCCGGAGGAGTTAGTGCCCGGTACGTTGCGCGTGGTGTCGCTGCGCATGGATTATCTGCCAGGCGACACCGAAATGGTTCAGCGTTTGGCCGATTCGGAAAAGGCCTACGTCTCGCGGTACGCATTGGGCCGCGATTACCACAAGCTGATTCGCAAGCGCGTTCAGCAATTGGCTGAGCGCATCCAGCAAGTCATCGGCCCGTTTGGTTATAGGGCGTTCGTCGACAGCGCACCGGTTCTTGAGAAAGCCATTGCGGAAAAAGCCGGGTTGGGCTGGATTGGTAAAAATACGCTGGTGCTTAACCGCAAAGCCGGGAGCTACTTCTTCCTCAGTGAATTGTTCGTCGATCTGGCGTTGCCGGTAGATCCGCCCCACGCCAGTGAACATTGTGGAACGTGCACGGCGTGCATGGACATTTGCCCAACGGCAGCCTTTGTCGGCCCTTACCAACTGGACGCCCGACGGTGTATTTCCTACCTGACCATCGAGCTTAAAACAGCGATTCCTGAAGAACTGCGTCCAATGATTGGTAACCGCGTGTTTGGTTGCGATGACTGTCAGATCGTCTGCCCGTGGAACCGCTTCGCCCGCCCCACCGGCCAAGGGGATTTTCAGCCACGGCACAACCTCGACAATGCCGGGCTCGCTGAGTTGTTTTTATGGGATGAAGACACGTTCCTGAGCAATACCGAAGGTTCGCCCTTACGCCGCGCAGGGTATGAACGCTGGTTGCGCAACTTGGCGGTCGGACTGGGTAACGCGCCGTCGACCATTCCGGTGCTGGAAGCCCTGGAAGCAAGGCGCGGATACCCCTCGGAGTTGGTCAAAGAACACGTCGAATGGGCGTTGCGGCAGCATGGGCGGTGATATTCGACCCTCTGTATGAGCCAACTTGTTGGCGAGACAATGCGTCTGACACATTCCAGGCCGTCTCGCCAACAAGTTGGCTCCTACAAATTGAGGGATGGCATCCGTTATTCCGGCATGTCGCGATAAACGAACTTGGGCATTTCCCAGCAGAACCGGATCGCCAGTAGCCTGAACAGCAAACCGCCCGACAGGGTGATCAGAATCGCTTGTTCGCTGGGCAGTCCCATGTAATGACAGAGTAAAAAGCACCACGCCGCGGCAAAGGAAACACTGGCATACAGTTCGCGCCGGAATACCAAGGGGATGTCGTTACAGAAGATGTCCCGCAGAATCCCGCCAAATACCCCCGTGATGACCCCGCAGACCGAGGCCACCATCAAGCCGTTGCCGGTTTCCAGGGCGGTGGTGCAGCCGATCAGAGTAAATGCGACCAGACCCAAAGCATCGAGCACCAGGAACAATGAGCGCAGATGACGCATCAACGGTGCGATAAAGATCGTCACCAAGGCCGCAACGCTGGTAAGAATCAGGTATTCCGGGTGTTTGACCCAAGTCAGCGGGTAATTACCCAGCAGTACGTCGCGAACGGAACCGCCACCCAACGCCGTGACGCAGGCAATCAGCACCACGCCAAACCAGTCCATGCCGCGCCGTCCCGCAGATAAGGCGCCGGTCATAGCCTCGGCAGTAATCGCGACTAAATAAAGCATCAGCAACATGGCGGCATCCCTGCGATTAAGGCGCGCAGTCTAAACAGTCAATTTTAAGCTGCCCCTGCAGGACCGAAATTTGGCCTGTACAGGCCGCGTGCATCGTTCCGGTATGAATGCCGATTACACCTTAATAAAGTGTTCACGGTAATAGCGCAGTTCGCCGATGGACTCGCGGATATCGTCCAGCGCCAGGTGGGTGCCGCCTTTTGCGTACTTTAATGTCGGCGCCCAACGTGCAGCCAGCTCTTTAAGGGTGGAGACATCAAGGTTGCGATAGTGGAAATAATTTTCCAGCAGCGGCATGTGACGGTACAGGAAGCGACGATCCTGGCAGATGCTGTTGCCGCAGATCGGCGAGCTACGCTCTGGCACCCATTGCTGAATGAACGCCAGGGTTTGCGCTTCGGCTTCGCCAGCGCTGATGCGGCTGTCACGGACCCGTTGAACCAGGCCAGAACCGCCGTGCTGACGGGTATTCCACTCGTCCATGGCGGCCAATGTTTCATCGCTTTGATGCACAGCAATCACCGGACCTTCCGCCAACGTGTTCAGTTCGCTATCGGTAATGATGGTCGCCATTTCAATAATGACGTCGGTGTCGGGGTCAAGACCGGTCATTTCCAGGTCTATCCAAATCAGATTTTGCTTGTTCTGCATGTCAGCGCTCCTCAACTTAGGCGCGCAGTTTAGCCTAGCCGAGCGTGCTAGACTCCTTCGCGTTTACCTAATCAGCTGCTTTATCAAATCGGAACACCCATGGCCAAACGCCAACTCAACCGTCGCCAAAACTGGCGCATCGAAAAGATTCAGGGCGAGCGCGCTGCGCGTGCTGCCAAACGTGAATCGGCAACCCTTGAAACCCTTGAGGGCGGCGACCTCGGCCCCGAGCAAACAGGGCTGGTGATCGCGCACTTCGGCGTACAGGTCGAAGTCGAAGCACAGGAAGGCGAAGAATCCGGTCAGGTGTTCCGTTGCCACTTGCGCGCCAACCTCCCCGCATTGGTTACCGGTGATCGGGTTGTCTGGCGTGCCGGCAATCAGGGAATCGGTGTCATCGTTGCACAATTGCCACGTACCACTGAGCTTTGCCGCCCAGACAGCCGCGGCCAATTGAAGCCCGTGGCGGCCAACGTCGACATGATCGTGATCGTTTTTGCACCACTGCCTGAACCCCACGCCAACCTGATCGACCGTTATCTGGTGGCGGCGGAGCACGCGGGCATTCGGCCTTTGTTGCTGCTGAACAAGGCCGACCTGATTGACGATCAAAACGCCCCTGCGCTGAATGCGTTACTGGCTGTGTATCGGCAGTTGGGTTATCCGTTGCTGGAAGTGTCTGCACACCATGGCGACGGCATGCAACAGCTGCAAACTCAGCTGGACGGGCGTATCAGTGTGTTTGTGGGTCAGTCTGGCGTCGGTAAGTCATCGCTGGTGAACAGCTTGCTGCCAGAAGTCGAAGCGCGCGTAGGTCCGCTGTCGGAACAGTCCGGCCAAGGCACCCACACCACGACCACCGCTCGCCTGTTCCACTTTCCTGGCGGTGGCGATCTGGTCGATTCCCCGGGTATTCGCGAGTTCGGTCTTGGCCACGTCAGCCGTGCGGATGTGGAAGCCGGTTTCATCGAATTCAATAACTTGATTGGCACCTGCAGGTTCCGCGATTGCAAACATGACCGCGAACCCGGCTGCGCGCTGCTTAAAGCCCTTGAAGAAGGCCGCGTACAGCAGCAACGGATGAACAGCTACCGCTCGATCATCGCCAGCTTGCCGGAAACCAGTTACTGATTAAACGAAAGCCACCCCTCTGTAGGCCAGACAGACATACCGTAAGGTGTGTCTCGCCAACAATTGGCTCCTACAGAGAGCACCGCCACAAACTACTCCTTGGTCTCGTCCAGCTTCAGCGTGCCGTCTTCAAAAATATTCAATTTTTGCCGAAGCTCATGGGCTTGTACCGGAGCTTTCGGATCGACTGGCGCATTTGATGCGCCAGGTACGCCCGGCGCAGCGTCAGGCCCTGGCGGTGGCCCTGGCGGTGGCCCTGACGTAGGGTCTGCAGGCGCTGTATTGCCGGGCGCCGGAGACATCGTACCCTCGATGCGCTGCTGCGCTTTTTTGGTCAGCACGACGATGTCGATACGGCGGTTGACTGGGCTTTGTGGATGCTCCTTGTCATATAAAGAGGACGAGGCGTATCCCACCACCCTGGCCACTTGCAGCTCAGGGTAACCACCCGCAACCAGCGCTCTGCGTGCGGCATTGGCCCGGTTTGCCGACAACTCCCAGTTGCCAAACTCACCCGTACTGGCATAAGGCGTGGCATCGGTATGGCCGCTGATGCTGACCTTGTTGGGCACCGACTTGATGGTATCTGCCATGGCCAGCAGGATATCTTCGAAATACGGCTTCAAGCGGGCGCTACCAATGTCGAACATGGGCCGGTTTTCAGCATCCATGATTTGGATACGCAACCCGTCTTGAATGATATCGAGCTGGATCTGGTCTTTGAATTTTTGCAGCTGCGGGTTTTCTTCGACCTTGGTTTTCAACTCTTGCAACAGCATGTCCAGACGCTCTTGCTCGACCTGCTCCGCCAGGGTTTCGGCCTGCTCGCTTTCGATCTTGATCTTGTCTGGCTGCGGCTCGGACTTGACCTCGGGGTTCAAGGTTTTATCAGGGGCCAGCGCTGGCGAACCACCCAAATCGATAACGTAGGGCGTGCCACTTTCGGTGAACCCGATGGGGTCCTTGAAGTAACCGGCAATCTGGATTTTCTGCTGTGGCGTTGCAGACGACATTAGCCATAGCACTAGAAAGAACGCCATCATCGCTGTCGCAAAGTCAGCGAAGGCAATTTTCCAGGCGCCACCGTGATGCCCGGCGGCGTAGCGCTTGACGCGCTTGACGATTATCGGCTGATTATTTTCCATGACTCAGCGCCCGCGAACGGCTTGTTCAAGCTCGCTGAAGCTAGGGCGGTGCTTGGGATACAAGACCTTGCGACCGAATTCCACTGCCAACGAAGGCGGCATGCCGGAAGCCGACGCCACCAAGGAAGCCTTGATGGACTCGAACACGTTGAGCTCTTCCTTGGCGTCATGGGCCAGGGATGTCGCCAGCGGACCAAAGAAACCGTAAGCAGCCAGAATACCGAAGAACGTACCGACCAGCGCTGCACCTACGTGCAAGCCGATGGACGCTTGGTCGCCATCACTCAGCGAAGCCATGGTCACAACGATACCGAGTACCGCAGCGACGATACCAAAGCCGGGCATGGCGTCGGCGATGCCGGTTACCGCATGTGAAGGATGCTCCAACTCCTCCTTCATGCTTTGCAGTTCCATGTCGAACAAGCCTTCAAGCTCATGGGGCGCCATGTTGCCTGACGACATGATCCGCAAGTAATCGCAGATGTAGGCTGTCATACGGTCGTCTTTGAGCACAGCAGGGTACTTGGCAAAAATCGGGCTGGCCGACGCGTCTTCGATATCCCCTTCAATCGCCATCATGCCTTCACGGCGGCTTTTGTTGAGAATCTCATAGACCAGGCCAAGAATTTCCAGATAAAAAGTATGGCTGAAGCGCGAACCGAACATCTTCAGCGACTTTTTGATCACATGCAGGGTCATATACCCTGGGTTGGCTTGAAGGAACGCACCAAAGGCCGCTCCGCCGATGATCAAGACCTCAAAAGGCTGGATCAGCGCTGCAATTTTTCCGTGTGACATGACGTATCCGCCGAGAACGCTCGCGAAAACGACAATGATGCCGATAATTTTAGCCATATAGAGAGAGTTCTTACTGAGTCGGTTTCGGGGTCATGTGCGGAAGTTGTTGAAACTCTTCCTCTACTTATCGGCATAAGTGCGCCAGACTATAGTCAGTTAAGGCGAAAAGCCAGTTCGGCCCGTAGAGCCGGGCGTTTGACGCTGCGCCGCCGTGAAACTGACACCCGCAAATTGCCCTAATAATTTGTCGTACAGGCTACCTGCATGTCACAAGAATCGTCAGCACCGCTAACTGCCCCGCGCACCCTTGATGCCTGGCTTAAACGGCTGGACGGCATTCGCCTGCCCGTGCCCGTCGCCAGCCATGACCGCGTATTGGATGCGTTGGGCGATAGTCGTCGTTCATTGCGCGACATCGCCGAACTGATGCAGGAAAGCCCTGCACTGGTACTGTGCGTCTTGCGTGAAGCGAACCATCACAGCAACGGCGTGACTGAGCCTGCTGAAAGCCTGGAGGTCGCGATTAATCGCTTGGGCCTCAAGCGCACCGAAGAATTACTGCAACGGCTGCCGGCCTTGGAATGGGATGAAATTCCGACGACGCTGCGTCAGTTGCAAATGATCAGCCAACATGCAACCCAGCAGGCCAACGGATTGTTCTCCAGCAGACTGGCACGACTGTGGCAAGACATCCATTGGGGCAGCTTGCTGTTCTTGTCGCCGCTGTGGCCGATGGCGATCGCGTACCCCAAGCTGCTTGAAAGCTGGGAACTGCGGGTCATCCATAAGGGCGAGTCAGCGCAGGCGGTCGAGCAGGAGTTATTCGGCGTCAGCCTGCTTAAGCTATGTTTGGCATTGGCCGAACTCTGGCGCCTGCCGATGTGGGTCACCCAGGGTTACCATTCGCTGATCGATGAGCGTCGGCTGCTGGTCAAAGTGTTACGCATCGCTCGCGACCATCTGCATCCATTGCATCAACGGCAGATGCTCGATGCAGAGCCGTCGTTGCGCCGCTGGTTTAATCAGCCCGCCATGACCATCCTGCTGGCCAACGGTATCGCGCTGTCGGCACAACAAGCCTGGGACAGCTCGCACAGTCAACGCTGGCAATTGCTGACTAGCCTGTACTTGCAAACTCCACTGGCCGAGTTACAACAGCACATCCATCAACACGCAGCGCAGAGCGCTCGCAACCACTGGGCGCCTGGTGTTTGGCACCCGGCCGAAGCACTTATCTGGCCGCGGAATACCCGACGAATTCATCGCGGCCTGCTGCCCGCCTCGCCTCCGTCTGCTGAAGCGCTGACCGCATGGCGCAAGTACTGTGCAGAGTTACTGATCGAGCCAAGTCGCTTCAACAACGCCATGCATCTGACGACGTTTGCCCGGGACGCTTTGGTGGCATGCGGTATGCAGCGCGTTATGCTGTTGATGACCGACCGCAACATGACGATCCTGCGCGTGCATCAAATTGCCGGACTGGATAAAGAAGCGGCCAACCTGACCCTGAACATTGCCGGCAGCACCGTATTGCAGCGATTGCTTGCGCAGCCAACCCAACTGCGTTTGACACCCGCCAACACCGCGCAGTTTTCGGCGTTGTTGCCCGGTCAGTTGAAAGCCCTGTTCACGGGCGAGCATTTGCTATTGCGCTCGCTTAGCAGCAACGATCGCGTCGTGATGCTGGTGTTCGCAGATCAGGGCGGCGGGCCGTTCTCAGAGATCAGCGTGCAGGCGTTCGGTAAAACGGCGCAGTGCATCGAACGCGCACTCGGCAGCTTTAGCAACCGCAACGTCTGACTGGTACAATTCGCCTCTTTTTTTCTGGAGACCTCACATGTCTGAATTCTCTAGCTTGCCGCTGGTGATCGAGCCCGCCGACCTGCTGGCGCGTCTTGAAGCGCCGCAATTGATCATCGTCGACCTCACCAGCAGCGCAAGTTACGGCGCCGGGCATATTCCAGGCGCGCGTTTTGTTGACCCGAAACGCACCCAGTCAGGCCAGGCGCCAGCGCCAGGTTTGCTGCCCACCCAGGCTCAACTGGAAGTGCTGTTCGGTGAACTTGGGCATAACCCGAACGCGGTCTACGTGGTCTATGACGACGAAGGCGGCGGCTGGGCCGGGCGCTTCATCTGGTTGCTGGACGTGATCGGTCATTCCCGGTATCACTACCTTGATGGCGGTTTGCTCGCTTGGCGCAGTGAAGAGCTACCCTTGTCCACTGTCGCACCGGCAAATGTCGGCGGCCCGGTGCCGTTAACGTTGCACAGCGAACCTACGGCAACCCGCGAATATTTGCAGAGTCGCCTAGGCGCCGACGACCTGGCAATTTGGGATGCACGTGGGCCTACGGAATATTCCGGCGAAAAAGTGCTCGCAGCTAAAGCAGGTCATGTCCCGGGCGCCGTGAACTTTGAATGGACTGCCGGTATGGACCCGACGCGCAACTTGCGTATTCGCAAGGACATGCCGCAGATACTTGAACAACTGGGTATCACCCCGGACAAAGAAGTTATCACCCACTGCCAGACCCACCACCGCTCAGGCTTCACCTATCTGGTGGCTAAATCGCTGGGTTATCCACGGGTAAAAGGTTACGCCGGCTCGTGGGGCGAATGGGGCAATCACCCCGATACGCCGGTGGAAAAATAAGACACGCTACCCAGTGTGGCTATCTATCTAGAACACGTTAGGAAACTTGATGAAACAGCGTTTGTTTATTTTCAGCCAATACTTGTTGCCGCACCACTTGCTGTCTCGCCTGGCGGGCTGTATCGCAGAATGCCGGGTGCGCTGGTTCAAGAATGCTTTCACCGCCTGGTTCGCTCGACGTTATCAAGTCGACATGTCACAAGCGCTGGTTGAAGATTTGACTGCTTACAACCATTTCAATGATTTCTTCACTCGCGCGCTGAAACCCGGTGCGCGGCCACTGGACCTGACACCAGGGGCGATCCTCAGCCCTGCCGACGGCGCCATTAGCCAGCTGGGCCCGATTGACCACGGGCGAATTTTTCAGGCCAAGGGTCACAGCTTTAGCGTGCTCGAATTGCTCGGCGGCGATGCGAACCTGTCTGCACCCTTCATGGGCGGCGACTTTGCAACGGTTTACCTGTCACCAAAGGACTATCACCGGGTACACATGCCGCTGGCTGGCACACTGCGTGAAATGGTCTATGTGCCTGGACGAATCTTCTCGGTCAACCAGACAACGGCCGAAAATGTCCCTGAGCTGTTTGCTCGCAACGAACGCGTTGTCTGCGTGTTCGACACCGATTGCGGCCCGATGGCGGTGGTATTGGTCGGCGCCATGATCGTTGCTTCAATCGAAACGGTATGGGCAGGCTTGGTAACGCCACCCAAACGCGAGCTGAAAACCGTGCGTTACGACGAAGCGGCGCGCGCGCCTATCTATCTGGAAAAAGGCGCTGAGCTTGGACGCTTCAAACTGGGGTCAACCGCAATCGTTTTGTTTGGGCCGAACCAGGTGAAGTGGACAGAACAGCTGGGAGCACTCGGTCCTGTACAGATGGGCCAGGCCCTAGGCCAGGCAGCAAGGGTGTGACGTCAAGTCACACCCTACGGCAGCACCGCCCTCGATAAGCTGACGGCTACCAGCGTCAGCCATCGTGGGATTCGATTATAGAAGGCTGTAAGCGCAAGCTGTTGCTGCTAGAGTCGGCGCCAGGACCTGGCTTTGTTTGAAGTCGAGCCATTGCAAGATTGGAGTTTTTCGGGCACATGAGTAATTCAAGCCTCCATCTGTTGTTGCGCGTCCCCACGCCTACGCAGTCGAGCCTGTCGTTCTGCGAAGCTACGCCGCGCGACCTGAAACGCTGGATTTCCGTATTGCCCAAAGCCAACCTCGGCGAAACTGCCCGACTGCTTTACAAGGCGCTCGGAGAGCTGAATCAACTCCTGACGCCCAGTGAAAATCGCCTGCAGATGCTCGAACTGCTGCGCACCGAGGTGTATTACGTCTGCAAAAACCTTGAGCGGCATTTTCTAAGTCAAGCCATCGTGCTCGATGAGCGTCCGCGCAAAGTGGCCAACCTGTGCCAGGCGCTACAGAGTCATTTGGCCGTGGGCTACAAGCAAATCATTATTCGTATTGCCCCACGCTTTACCAAAGATCGCACCACACTGCTGACCACCGCCTTACAACGTGCATTGCATTGCCTCAATGGTCCGCTTATCCGTGCGAGCCAGCTGTATTGCCCGGTGCCAGAAGGCTCGTGGCTAGAGCTGCATCAGATTTACCTTATTGCCCGCCAGCATCAATTGCACAACATTGCCGTACCTGACAGCCTCGCCAACCACACCCGCACCCTGAGCGTCGAACAGACCTACGTGGTGGCGGTGTTGCTGGGTTGTTCGCGTTGCAATCAAATGCGCCAGCTGAATATTGGTCGGTTGGCCGAAGTGCTTGAGCCGTGGAGCGCCCTGGTCAAACTGCAATCACCCGCCGAAGCCACAAGCTTATTTGCTGTCGCTCAATCGGTTGATGCACCGCCGCGCTATAAATCGTTGTATTTAGATGATCAATTACCAAGCCTGCTGGGCATCAACCCACTGCCGCTGGCAGCCGCCATCAAGGACTATCTGGATTTGCCCGTAGAAAAACGGGCCAAATCACCGCTGTTGGTGCCCCACGGTTTCACGCTGGACTTGTTGCAACACCTGGCAGCCGCCTGGGGTGATGTTTCGGAGCGCACCTTTCAGCGCACGGTGGGTCAAGGCCACCTGACGCTGTGCATCGGCATGAGCGCCCTGCACTATTATCTGGGCGGTCAAAAGTCGTTCAGTGAATTGCTTAAATTGCCTGCAGTCAGCAAAGCCGCGCAATTCAGCGCTCAATTTTCGAACAGCCCTGCGAGCGAAGCCTGGACTATAGCGTTCGACAATTCCCCTAACTCCGCAGCTCATTCCTACGAAGAGATTCAGTACGAGCACGTTGAAGTGGACGGCGGCGAGTCGGCGACGAACACGCAACAGACATTTCCCATCTATGCACTGAACGTCATCAATCACAGCCCTGGCGGTTATTGCCTGGCGTGGCCAAAAGAGGTGCCCAGTCAATTGCAGGCCGGGGAAATGGTCGGCATTCAAGACGGTAACGGCCAAGGCTGGAGCATCGCGGTAGTGCGCTGGATTCGCCAGGTACGCAGCGGCGGCACGCAAATGGGCATTGAGTTGGTCGCCCCTTTTGCCCAGCCCTGCGGCTTGCAATTGACCCGTAACACCGACCCGGCCAGTCCCTACTTGCGTGCGTTGTTATTGCCGGAAGTGCGCTCTATCGACCAACCTGCGACATTGTTGGCGCCACGCTTGCCGTTCCAGGAAGGGCAGAACGTGCTGATCAACAACAGCGGCGAAGAACACCGCGCCGACCTGGGCAAGCGCCGCGCTGGCACCGGCAGCTTCAATCAGTTTGAATATAAAACCATCGAAGCCCCGCGCAAACCGGAACCCACAGGGACCGGACACGAAGAAGAATTCGATTCGTTGTGGACGTTGTTGTAGGCCAGACGCCTCGCTGTCGCGCAGCTCCTACAGATTATTTTCAAGTCAATAAGTTATGCGTTGTTTGATAAGAGCCAACGTGTTGGCGAGAGGCCGGTCGCGGTGTATCAGGTACAACGCATCGCCAACAGGTGGTCTTCTACAGGTCCAGCCGCCCCTATCAGCTTCGCCCATCCCGGTCGCGGAAGCCGAGCAGATAAAGGATGCCGTCCAGCCCCAGCGTCGAGATCGCCTGTTTGGCCGATTGCTTTACCAGCGGCTTAGCCCTGAATGCGACCCCGAGGCCCGCAATTGCCAGCATCGGCAGGTCGTTGGCACCATCGCCGACGGCAATCGTCTGCTCCAGGCTCAGACCTTCTTTATGCGCCAATTCACGCAGTAAATCAGCCTTGCGCTGAGCATCGACGATGGGCTCGATGGCAACGCCAGTGACCTTTCCATCAACGACTTCCAATTCATTGGCGAAGACATAGTCGATGCCTAGCCTGGCTTGCAGTTGCTTGGCGAAATAGGTGAAGCCACCCGACAGGATTGCCGTTTTGTAGCCCAGACGCTTGAGCTCCGCGAACAACGTTTCTGCGCCTTCGGTCAGGCGCAACGAGGCGCCGATTTCGTCCAGCACGCTGACGTCCAGGCCTTTGAGCAACGCCAGACGCTCTTTGAAGCTGGCACGAAAATCCAATTCCCCGCGCATGGCGCGCTCGGTGATTTCCGAGACCAACTCACCGATACCCGCCGCCTTGGCCAACTCGTCGATGACCTCGGCCTCGATCAGCGTCGAGTCCATATCAAATACCGCCAGACGCCGATTACGCCGGAACAACGAGTCCTGCTGGAAGGCGATATCGACGTTGAGTTCTTGCGCCACGCTGAGAAATTCAGCCTGCATCGCTTTGGGATCGGCCGGTTCGCCGCGCACCGAGAACTCGATGCAGCCTTTGCCTTTATCAGCTGGCGTGTCCAGGGGCATACGCCCTGACAGACGATCAATCTGATCGATATTCAGGCCGTACTTGGCCGTGATGGAACTGACGCGCTGCAGTTGCTCGGCCGTGACCTTGCGTGTCAATAGCGTCACGATGTGCCGCGCTTTACCTTGGCCCTCGACCCATTGCTGATAATCCTGTTCGGACACCGGCGTGAAGCGCACCTGCTGGTCGAGCTTATAGGCTGTAAATAAAATATCTTTGAGCACCGACGAACCTTGCTCGGTCCCTGGGATCTCAACCAGGATGCCAAAAGACAAGGTGTCGTGAATCACCGCCTGACCAATATCAAGAATGTTCACGCCGCCCTGGGCGAGTACCCCAGTGATGGCAGCGGTGAGACCAGGACGGTCTTCACCGGTGATGTTTATCAGGACGATTTCGTGCAAGGCGCACCCCCGCAGTGGAAAAAAACCGCATTCTAACCATTTTCAGTGACCATCGGGCACAGCGAGCGCTTTGCCGCACATGGGTCGGTCGTTATACTGCGCGGCAACTTCACCAAAAGAGCCGTGCTCAGTGAACCGGCCCACGCCAGTTAAAACCGATAACTTCTTCCTGCTGATCTTTCGGGCATTGCGCCACCGCCGTGTGCCGCTTGCTTTGCGTATCGCCAGCCATAACGTAATCCTCGTCGCCGTGGCGCTGTTGATTTACGCCGGTGTCATGGGCTTGCAGTTCAAACAGGCCATGCACGAACAGGCGGACGCCCTGGGCCAGGCCCTGACGACGCAAACAGCCACGTCCGCCACTGAGCTACTGGTGTCCAACGACATCCTTAGCCTGAACGTGCTGCTGGGCAATCTGGTCAAGAATCCGCTGGTGGCTCATGCCGCCATCTACAGCGTGGACAACCGGATACTCGCCGAAGCCGGGCAACGCCCGAAAAACGGCTTGTTGGGCGAGGCTGAAGGCTTGTATGAGATCAAGATCACCTTCCAGGATGTGATGGCTGGGCACTTGCGCATCAGCCTGGACATGACTCAATTTCAGCAACCGATGACCATCAGCTTACAAAGCATGGCCATTCTCGGTGGGATTCTGCTGGCGTTGTCGCTGGCGTTGAGCTTACGTCTGGGTCGTTATATTTCAACGCCGCTGCTGCAATTGCGCGTGTGGCTACGAGATATCGACGAACATACGCCAGCCACCGAGCGTCAGGATGAAATTGGCGACCTTGCTCGCCAACTGCACGCATCATTTGCGCCTGAGCCACCAGAGCCTGCGCAGATACCTGAACCCGAACACCATGAAGACGAAAGTGACGATCTGTATTCGGAAACGGACGACGACACTGAGCCGATGTTCGCTGGCGATGACCTGCACGACAACGACTTTGACGAAGCGCCGAAACCTCGCCCACAGATCACGGCACAACGACGGGTTGTCGCTGAAGAAGATGAAGAGGATGAGGACGACCCGTTCGCTGATCTGCGCGACCACTCGACACCCGCGCCGATTATCCGGCCCATCCCCATAATGAAAGCACCGGCCGTGTCGGTTCCACAGCACAGCGCAGTCCTGGCGGTGCAACTCGGTGCTCAGGATCAATTGCGTCGTTTGCCCCGTGCCCGCCTGACTGATTTGCTGCAACGCTACCGCGACTGTATTGATCAGGCGGCCTCGCTTTACCAAAGTGAGCTGCACACACTGAATGACGGCAGTACATTGATGCTGTTTAACAGCCAGGACAGTGGTGACGACTACCTGACCAATGCCATCTGTTGCGGCGAACTGCTGCGGGCCCTGAGTCATGCATTGCAGATAGAAGTCGCTGACAGCGGCATTACCCTGCAATTGCAATTGGGCCTGACGCTGGGCAGCGGGCTATCTGGCCTCAGCCAGATCGACTTGCTGCTGACCGAAACGGCACAAAGCGCACTGGCCTTGTCGCAACACAGCCGTAATCTGCTGTTGGTAGAGCGCAAGATCAACGACGACCCGCTGATCCGCCAACGCGCCCGCATCCGCCCCATCGCCAGCCCGGAAGGCGCGTGCTGCGTCGAGCGCTTGATGGAGCCGTATCCATCAATGCTCGAACGCCAACTGTCACGTATGCACGAAAGCCGGCGTAAGGTTTAAGGTAAAGCCCGGCTGTAGGAGTGAACTTGTTGGCGAGCTTCTTATCCCTACACCCAACAAAAAGCCCGCATCGCTGCGGGCTTTTTTGTGGGTGGTGTCCCGTCCTGAATAAGGTTTACACCTTCTGACCTATCTTCAGGAGGACGTAATGGATTCAGGGAAAAGGCGCAGTCAGCGCGATTACACGCTCGCTTTTAAATTGGCGGTTGTTGATCAGGTTGAAAAAGGCGAGTTGAGTTATAAAGAAGCTCAACGGCGCTAT
>NZ_JAQGNX010000011.1 GCF_028293835.1 Pseudomonas sp. | reverse complement strand
GGCGTCGCGTTGTTCGTCATCCTCTGGTTGTTCTCGAGCAAACCCCGTCCGACCATGGCTGTTTCAGGGATGTTCGCGTTGTTTTACGGGATCTTCCGATTTATCGTCGAATTCGTCCGGGTGCCGGATGCGCAGTTAGGCTATCTGGCGTGGGGCTGGGTCACCATGGGTCAACTCCTGAGCCTGCCAATGATCATTGGCGGTCTGGTGCTGATCTGGTTGGCGTATCACCGCGCATCCACTGTCAAAAGCGCAGCGGTTTAACACTGAAACGCCGGGTGTTTCGGCCCGGCGCGCTCATCGATGCAGGTAATGTATGAAGCAATATCTCGATCTAGTCGCCCACGTGATCAAAAACGGGACGCTGCAAGCCAACCGTACCGGGGTCAAAACCATCAGTTTCCCCGGTGCCATGTTGCGCTATGACCTGAAAGAAGGTTTTCCGGCAATCACAACGCGGCGCATGGCGTTCAAGTCGGCCATTGGCGAAATGGTTGGCTTTCTGCGCGGCGTGAGCAACGCGGCGGAGTTTCGTGAGCTGGGCTGTAAAGTCTGGGACCAGAACGCCAACGAAAACGCCCAATGGCTGGACAACCCGTTCCGCAAGGGTGACGACGATCTGGGCGAAATCTACGGCGTGCAATGGCGCAAGTGGCCTGCTTACAAACGCATCGACACGGGGAATGTGCGGGCTATCGAACTGGCAATCAGCCAGGGGTATCAGCAGATTGCTCAGGCTGAGGAAAACGGTCAGGCGTACGTGGTGCTGTACAAGGCCATCGACCAGATTCATCAGTGCGTCGACACCATCATGAAGGATCCGGGCAGCCGACGGATTTTATTCCACGGCTGGAACTGCGCGCAGCTGGATGAAATGGCCTTGCCGCCGTGTCATTTGCTGTATCAGTTTCACCCGAATCAGGAAACCCGTGAGATTTCTCTGACGTTGTATATCCGCTCCAATGATTTGGGTCTGGGAACGCCGTTCAACCTCACCGAAGGCGCGGCCTTGCTGTCGCTGATCGGTCGCCTGACCGGCTATACGCCGCGCTGGTTCACGTATTTCATTGGCGATGCCCACGTCTACGAAAACCATTTGGACATGCTCAACGAACAGCTCAAGCGCGAGCCATTCCCGGCGCCGCAGTTGGTCATCTCCGAGCGCGTGCCCGCTTTTGCGCAGACCGGCGTGTATCAACCGGAATGGCTGGAACTGATCGAACCGTCGGATTTCACCCTGGAAGGCTATGAACACCACCCAGCCATGACCGCGCCGATGGCGGTTTGAAACCCATCACCCATCTGCAGGAGCCAACTTGTTGGCGAATGCCCCGTGTGGGACGGAATTCATTCAGGAATTAGACGACGCGGGTCTGTCAGGCATACCGAGGCGTGGCATTCCCGAATGAATTCGCTCCCATTGAAAGCCCGGCGTGCCCCCGACAACTCGCCATCAATGCCCATGACTTCTGCCCACATGGGAATGCTCGCTCTCCATCGCAACAACCCCGCCGCTCACTTCCAACTGTTGCAAAATTCCGCAGTGTTTCAGCGTGCCATCGGTGCAGCTTTGGCGCAGTTCCATTAGCTGTGCCTGCAAAAGCTGCAGGCTGGCGACTCGGGCGTTGACGTGGTGGATGTGTTCGTCGATCAGTGCATTGACGCTCTCGCACTGGTCTTGCGGGCTGTCGCGCAGGTTAAGCAGGCTGCGAATTTCCTCAAGGGTCATGTCCAGGCTGCGGCAATTACGAATAAACGTCAGCCGCTCCACGTGCGCCTGGGTGTACAGCCGATAGTTACCTTCACTGCGCGCAGGCGGTGGCAGCAGGGTCTCGCGTTCGTAATAGCGGATGGTTTCCACTTGGCAATCGGTCAGTTTTGCCAGCTCGCCAATTTTCATGGGACTAATCTCGTTCTGAATGCTTGACCCTATAGTCGCTACAGGGTGTTCACTTGGCAATACGCTTCATCAAGGACATCGTTTATGAATTCCCCCGAACACAGCCATGCCAAGCTGCAGGTCGTCAAAAAAGATCACGGTCATGACCATGGGCACGCTTGCTGTTCAGCGGCCAGCGCACCGGCCATCGTCAAAATCGGCACCGCGCCACTCGCTGGCGGGCGCTTGAGCAGTTTTCGTATTGAGCAGATGGATTGCCCCACCGAGCAAACGCTGATCCAGAACAAACTGGGCAAGCTCGCGGGTGTGCAGCAATTGGAATTCAATCTGATTAATCGGATGCTGGCCGTAACCCACGACCTGCCGTCCACCGAACCGATCATTTCAGCGATCAAATCATTGGGCATGCACGCCGAGCCGGTGGAGAAGGGCGCCGATAACGAAGTGGCTACGCCGGCTCCGGTGAAAAAGTCCTGGTGGCCGCTGGCAGTGTCAGGTGTCGCGGCTTTGGCTTCGGAAGTGATTCATTTCGCCGGATGGGCGCCGACATGGGTCGTTGCACTGGTGGCATTGATCGCCATTCTGAGCGGCGGCTTGGGCACTTACAAAAAGGGCTGGATCGCCCTGAAAAATTTGAACCTGAACATCAATGCATTGATGAGCATTGCGGTAACCGGGGCGCTGTTGATTGGACAGTGGCCAGAAGCGGCCATGGTGACGTTCCTGTTTACCGTGGCAGAACTGATCGAAGCCAAATCTTTGGACCGAGCGCGCAATGCCATCGGCGGGCTGATGCAAATGACCCCGGAAACCGCCACCGTGTTGCTGGCTGACGGCACCTGGGCTGAGCAAGATGTGGAACACATCGAGCTGGGCGCCCGGGTGCGGATCAGGCCAGGCGAGCGCATTGGCCTGGACGGCGAAGTCTTGTCCGGCAACTCGACCATCGATCAAGCGCCGATAACCGGAGAGAGCCTGCCTGTTGAGAAGACCGTCGGTGACAAAGTCTTCGCCGGCACCCTCAATCAATCGGGATCGCTGGAGTACACAGTCACCGCTGCGGCGAATAATTCGACCCTGGCACGCATCATCCATGCGGTGGAAGCCGCGCAAGGTGCGAGGGCGCCGACACAACGGTTCGTCGACAGCTTTGCCAAGGTCTATACGCCAGCGGTGTTTGTTCTGGCCTTGGCCGTGGCGGTGATTGCGCCGCTGTTTATGGGCGCGCTCTGGTTTGACTGGATCTATCGCGCCTTGGTGTTGCTGGTGGTTGCCTGCCCTTGCGCGCTGGTGATTTCCACCCCGGTGACCATTGTCAGCGGGCTGGCAGCTGCCGCCCGCAAAGGTATTTTGATCAAGGGCGGCGTGTATCTCGAAAGTGGGCACCGGCTTGATTACCTGGCGCTGGATAAAACCGGGACTATCACCCACGGCAAACCGGTGCAGACCGATTTTATGCTGCTTGACCTGCTGGCGACGGATACCGCTGTAGCCATCGCCGCCAGTTTGGCCAGTCGCTCTGACCACCCAGTATCGCAGGCCATCGCCAAGGCTGCCGTTGAGCAAGGCGTGGTTTTGCAAGACGTGCAGGCTTTCGAGGCCTTGGGCGGACGCGGCGTGCGAGGCGAGGTCGCTGGTCGGATGTATCACCTGGGCAACCACCGCCTGGTGGAAGAGTTAGGGCTGTGTTCACGCGCTCTGGAAGAGAAGCTCGACGCGTTGGAAAGCCAAGGCAAAACCGTGGTGCTGTTGTGTGACCCGTCTGGTCCGCTCGTGCTGTTTGCAGTTGCCGATACGGTCAAGGACACCAGCCGCGAGGCGATCCGCCAACTGCATGAGCTGGGCATCAAAACCGTGATGTTGACCGGTGACAACCCGCACACCGCCAAGGCGATTGCTGCGAAAGTGGGGATTGATCAGGCCCAGGGCAATTTGCTCCCAGCTGACAAGTTTCAGGCAATTGAGCGGCTTTATGCGCAAGGCCATCGGGTCGGCATGGTGGGCGATGGCATCAACGACGCACCGGCACTGGCTCGCGCCGAGATTGGCTTTGCCATGGCCGCAGCCGGTACGGATACCGCGATTGAAACCGCTGACGTCGCGTTGATGGACGACGATTTGCGTAAAATACCGGCATTTATCCGTCTGTCGCGTCAGACCTCGGCGATTCTCAAGCAGAACATTGCCTTGGCGTTGGTGACTAAAACGGTGTTCCTGGCAATCACTTTTGCCGGCATGGCGACCATGTGGATGGCCGTATTTGCCGACATGGGCGTGAGTTTGTTGGTGGTGTTTAACGGGTTGCGATTGCTCAGGAAGTGAATGGACCCAGGATCGCTCCTGCCTCTGTAGGCAACTTGTTGGCGATAGGGCAGACGGCGCGGTCTGTCTGAAACACCGCAGCGCGATTGATATCGCCAATAAGTCAGTTCCTACAGATTGAGGTAATTTTACCGAGATCCGGTGTCTACTTTGGATAGCGCTTCTGCCCCCAATCAACCATTCCTTGCAGCAGTTGTTTCAGAACCTGTCGCGTCGGCTCAGCCAAGTCTGGGCGGTAATTGAACGGCTCGTATTCTTCCATGTACGTGCTCTGCGCCAGCTCCAGTTGCACGGCGTGGATGTTGTTGGCCGGGTCGCCGTAATGGCGGGTGATGTGGCCGCCTTTAAAACGTCCGTTGAGTACATGGGTGTAATCGCTGGCGGCGGCGCAGGTGGCTTCCAACAGCGTGGCGAGTTCGGTGTCGCAGCTCAAACCATTGAAGGTGCCGAGGTTGAAGTCTGGCAAGCGGCCTTCGAACAAATGTGGAATCGAACCACGAATCGAGTGCGCATCGAACAACAGCGCATAGCCAAACTCGTCACGTAGCCGCGCCAACTCTTGCTGCAAGGTGTGGTGGTACGGCGTCCAGACCTGTTCCAGATACGTAGCGCGTTCTTCGGCGCTGGGTACTTGGCCTTCCCGGAATAACGGCTCGCCGTCGAAAAGGATAGCCGGGTACAGCCCTGTGGTAGCGCCAACGTACAGCGGCTTGTCGTCCGATGGCCGATTGAGATCGATGACGAAGCGCGAATACTCGGCGGCCAAGGTGCTGGCGCCCAGTTCTTCAGCGAAGTCGTACAGTGTCGGGATGTGCCAGTCGGTGTCCGGCAAACTCTGCGCAGCGTCTACCAGGCCCGCTTTGACGGCTGGGGTCAGCTGCAATCCGCCATGGGGCATGCTGATCAGCAAAGGCACCCGGCCGCGTTTGAAATTCAGAACCTTATCCACAAATGCCTCCAGTCTAAAACGTTTGCAATCGAATTCATGTAGGAGCGCGCTTGCCCGCGATGGAGCGCGAAGCGGTCCCAGATGCCGAAAAAAAGTTCTAACGGGTAGAACCGAATTTGCCGATTTACGACTGCTTCGCAGCCGATCGCGGGCAAGCGCGCTCCTACAAGGGATCGAGTCAGACCGACTCAATCCCATGGCGCACGATCCGTTTATCCAGATCGCCGCCCAGCCAGTACGCAAGATCCGCTGGCCGTTCGATCTTCCAGGCCACGAAATCGGCGAATTTGCCAACTTCCAGCGAACCATGGGTGTCGCCCAATCCCAAGGCTTTGGCCGCGTTAATGGTCACGCCGGCCAAGGCTTCTTCCGGGGTCATGCGAAACAACGTGCAGGCCATGTTCAGCATCAAACGCAGGGACAGCGCGGGCGAGGTGCCGGGGTTCAAGTCGGTGGCGATGGCGATATCCACCCCATGCTTGCGCAGGGCATCCATCGGCGGCAACTGGGTTTCCCGCAGAAAGTAATACGCGCCCGGCAGCAATACAGCAACGGTGCCGGCGGCGCCCATGGCCATGGCGTCGGCCTCGGTCATGAACTCTAGATGGTCAGCCGACAACGCTTGATAACGCGCCGCCAAACTCGACCCTGCCAGCGATGACAACTGCTCGGCGTGCAACTTCACCGGCAAACCCAATTGGCCGGCACAGATAAAGACTTGTTCGACCTGTGCCGGTGAAAAGGCCAGGTATTCACAGAACGCGTCCACCGCATCCACCAAGCCTTCCGCTGCCAACGCCGGGAGCATCTCGCTGCAGACATGGTGAATGTAGTCGTCGGAGCGGTCTTTATATTCCGGGGGCAACGCGTGGGCGGCCAGGCAAGTACTTCGAACCGTGGCGGGCATGAGCGTGCCCAGACGCCGAATGACCCGCAGAATTTTGCGTTCATTTTCCAAGTCCAGGCCGTAGCCGGATTTGATTTCGACGGTGGTGACGCCGTCTTGCAGCAAGCGTTTGAGGCGTTGTTCGGCGCTGGCGAAGAGTTCATCTTCGCTGGCGGCACGGGTGGCGCGTACGGTGCTGGCGATGCCGCCACCTGCCGCTGCGATTTGCGCATAGCTAACGCCTTTCAAGCGTTGCTCGAATTCGCCGCTGCGATTGCCACCAAACACGGTGTGCGTGTGGCAGTCGATCAAGCCGGGAGTCACCCAGGCGCCGTCCAGATCGACGACGGCGGCGAAGTCTTCAGTCGGCGCATCGGCCTGTGGCCCGATCCATTCGATCAGCTCGCCCGACGTCACAATCGCGGCGTCCTCAATAATCGAGTAACCGCCGCCCGCCATGCTGGCAACGTGGCAGTGCTTCCAGAGCGTTTTCATCTACGGTCTCCAAGGAGAATAATTTCTCCTGTAGGCGCCAACGTTGGCGAGAGGTTCGGCGGGTATGCCCGGAAAAAACGCCTCGCCAACACGGTGGCTCCTACAGGGGTTGGTGCGGCGACCGGTCGCCAGCGCCAATAGGTTGTTTTACAGGCTAGGTAATAGTTTCGCCGGCACCAACGTGTTCAAGCAATTGGACGCCAACAACTGCATGGCCGCTTCGATGTCCGGCGCGAAGAAACGGTCTTTATCGTAGAACGGTACTTTGCTGCGCAGGGCGGTGCGCGCTTGCTCAAGCTTCGGAGAGCTTTTCAGGCCTTCGCGGAAGTCCAGGCCCTGGCAAGCCGCCAGCCATTCCACTGCGAGAATGCCACGCACGTTTTCAGCCATTTCCCACAAACGTTTGCCCGCAGCAGGCGCCATTGACACATGGTCTTCCTGGTTGGCCGAGGTCGGAATGCTGTCGACGCTGTGCGGATGTGCCAACGCTTTGTTTTCGCTGGCCAAGGCGGCGGCGGTCACTTGGGCGATCATGAAGCCGGAGTTGACTCCGCCATTAGCCACCAGGAACGGCGGCAGTTGCGACATGTGTTTGTCCATCATCAACGAAATACGGCGCTCGCTGAGGGCACCGATTTCCGCGAAAGCCAGGGCCAGGTTATCCGCAGCCATCGCCACCGGTTCGGCGTGGAAGTTACCGCCCGAGATCACTTCGCCTTCAGCGGCAAACACTAGTGGGTTGTCCGACACGGCGTTGGCTTCGATGCCCAGCACTTCAGCGGCCTGACGCAATTGGGTCAGGCACGCGCCCATGACTTGCGGCTGGCAACGCAGGGAGTACGGGTCTTGAACCTTGTCGCAATCGCGGTGCGAGTCGGAAATCGCACTGCTGTCGCCCAGCAGGTCGCGGTAGCAGGCAGCGGCGTCGATCTGGCCGCGTTGGCCGCGGGCGGCATGAATTCGGGCGTCGAATGGTGCACGCGAACCCAACACCGCTTCTACGGTCAAGGCGCCACAAGCCATGGCCGCCGCGAATAAATCCTCACCTTCAAACAGGCCGCGCAGCGCGAACGCGGTAGACACCTGAGTACCGTTCAGCAGCGCCAGGCCTTCTTTTGCCGCCAGCGTCAGCGGTGTCAGACCCGCGACGGCCAGAGCGTCAGTCGCTTCCAGCCATTCGCCCTTATAGCGGGCTTTGCCTTCACCCAGCAGTACCAGCGACATATGGGCCAATGGCGCGAGGTCGCCGGATGCACCCACCGAACCCTTGAGCGGAATGTGGGGATAAACCTCGGCGTTGATCAGCGCGATCAAGGCATCGATGACCTGGCGGCGAATGCCAGAAAAACCACGGCTGAGGCTGTTGACCTTGAGCACCATGACCAACCGCACCAGTTCGTCGCTGATGGGCTGACCGATCCCGGCGGCGTGGGACAACACCAGCGAACGCTGTAGGTTTTCCAGGTCTTCGCTGGCGATACGTGTCGAGGCCAGCAGCCCGAAACCGGTGTTAATACCGTAGGCGGTGCGGTCTTCAGCAAGGATTTGCTCGACGCAGGCCACGCTGTTCTCGATCTGTTGCGAGGCGCTTTCGTGCAGGCGAAGGGTGACCGGGTGATGATAAATCTCCCGCAGTTGCGCCAACGTCAGTTGGCCGGGAATCAGGTTCAGGTCAGTCACGTCATTGCTCCATTAAAGGGTGGCGACCCGCCGTTGGACGAAGCGGTTTACGTATTCGTCGGCGGGGGAATATAGAATTTCTCTGGGCGTACCCACCTGGATCAATTGGCCGTCCTTGAGGATGGCAATGCGGTTGCCGATGCGCACGGCTTCGTCGAGATCATGGGTGATGAATACGATGGTTTTATGCAGGCTGGCTTGCAGCGCCAGCAACTGTTCTTGCATCTCGGCGCGGATCAATGGATCAAGGGCGCTGAACGCTTCGTCCATCAAAATAATGTCGGTGTCGGCGGCTAGCGCGCGGGCCAGGCCGACGCGCTGGCGCATGCCACCGGACAGCTGATGCGGGTATTTCTGTTCGTAGCCTTTGAGGTCCACAGCGCCGATCCAATGCATGGCGCGCTCGACGCAAAACTCCTTGGATTCGCCGCGAACTTTCAGGCCGTAGGCCACGTTGTCCAGCACGGTCTTGTGTGGCAGCAGGCCGAAGCTCTGAAATACCATGCTGATTTTGTGTCGGCGGAATTGGCGCAAGGCTTCCATATCGAAACTGAGAATGTCTTCACCGTCTACCAGAATCTGCCCGCTGGTGGGGTCGATCAGGCGGTTGATATGGCGGACCAGGGTTGATTTACCCGAGCCGGACAAGCCCATGATCACGAAGATTTCGCCGCTGTCGATGGACAGCGATAAATTGTTGACCCCCACCACGCAACCGGTTTCCGCCAGCACCTGATCCTTGGTCTTCTGTTCTTCAATCATCCGCAGGGCGTCCGCCGAACGATCGCCGAAAATTTTAAACACGTTGTTGAGGACGATTTTGCTTATCGCTTCGCTCATGTGTTTGCCTCATGCCTCGGCCGCCCATAGGCCTGGGTGATGCGGTCGATCACCACCGCCAGAATCACGATGGCCAGACCGGCTTCCAGTCCTTTGCCGACGTTGAGGGTCTGAATTCCCACCAGGACGTCTTCACCCAGCCCCCGTGCCCCAATCATCGAGGCGATCACCACCATGGACAGGGCCATCATTGTGGTCTGGTTGATCCCGGCCATGATGCTCGGCAGCGCCAGTGGTAACTGTACGCCGAACAATTGTTGCCAGCGATTGGCACCAAACGCATTGATTGCTTCCATCACCTCGCCGTCCACCTGACGAATGCCCAGATCAGTCAGACGGATCAGCGGCGGCGCGGCGTAAATCACCGTGGCGAAAATCGCCGGGACCTTGCCCAGACCGAACAGCATCAGCACTGGAATCAGGTACACGAAGCTGGGCATGGTCTGCATGATGTCCAGCAATGGCATTAACATCGAGCGCAGGCGGTTACTGCGGGCCGAAAGGATACCCAGCGGAATGGCGATGGCTACCGAAATAATTGTCGCCACCAGCATCAGGGCGAGGGTTTGCATCAACTTGTCCCATAGGCCTACGGCACCTACCAGGAACAGCAAGCCCACAATCACGACTGTCGTGATTAGTTTGCGCGTTGCGTGCCATGCGATAGCGCCGACAATCGCCAACATCAGCCACCAGGGCGCCAGGCGCAGCAGGGCTTCCAGATTGACGATGGCCCACAATAAGGTGTCCGAGATCTGACGAAACACGTCGCCATAATTCGTCACCAGCGTGTCGACCCATCGGTTGACCCAGTCGGCGATAGAGAAAGTGAAGCTTTCAGGGAACATAGAAGGCTCTCGATCAAGTAGGAGTAGCGAAGCGGCGGTCAGGCCGATCAGCGTAGGCGATTCGCGGCTTAGTTTGGTCGTCCAGAATTGATTCGTCTTTAACGAACCCATGAACACGCCTGCCGTTTCAGCCCGCCGAATCGCTTCGGCGGTCACTGTCGCTCCCATTAACGAGTGCATTCTATGCCCGTCAGTTCATTGCTGGCTGTGCCCGTGAAGCCGTTTCGGGGATTTGGGTGCTGCCGCTTTCCTCCGGTAAAACCAGCCGATCCGGAATTGCGCCGTGCCATTTCTTTGCAATCAGGTAATAAACGACGGCGGGTACGATCAGGCCGATGATCCAGGAAATGTCGGTATCACCCAGGGGCAACACCAGCGGGCCGGTGTAGAACTGCGTGGAAATGAACGGCATTTGGATCAATACACCGAACACGTAGACACCGATGCCAATCCAGTTCCAGCGACCGTAACGGCCATCGGGGTCGGACAGCGCCGGGATGTCGTAACGTTCTTTGGTAACGCAATAGAAGTCCACCAGATTGATCGCACTCCATGGCGTGAAGAACGCCAGCAGGAACAGGATGAATGCCGAGAAATCCTTGAGGAACGAGTCTTTGCCGAGCAATGCGAGCAGCGTTGCAATGCTGACCATGCCGAAGATGTAGGTCAGGCGCAGGCCGCTGGAGATGTGCCGGTTACCGCGAAAGCCACTGACGATGGTCGCAATCGACATGAAGCTGCCGTAGGCGTTGAGGGTGGTGATGGTGACCTTGCCAAACGCCACGCTGAAGTACAGCAAAGCCGCTACCACGCCGGTGCCGCCGAGGCTGACGATGAAGGAGACTTCGTGGTGGGCGAAGGTTTTGCCGGCGAGCGCCGCAGCAAACACGCCGAACACCATCGACGCTTGTGCGCCAATTACCGAACCCAAACCCACTGCCCAGAATGTTTTTACCGCCGAAGTACTGCGCGGTAAATAACGCGAATAGTCGGCCACGTAAGGGCCGAATGCGATCTGCCAGGACGCTGACAGTGAAATCGCCAACAGGAAACTGGCCAGTGAGAAATGCTTGTTGCCCAACAGCGCGCCGATGTCATTGCCCGCGAGCAAAGCGCCAAACAGGTAAACAAACGCGACGATGCCGATCACACTCGCCACCCGGCCAATCACGTGAATCACCCGGTAGCCAAAAATCGTTGCGACCACGATCAGCGCGGCGAAAATCAGGATGCCTTGCCAGTCGGGTACATGAATCAGCTGCGCCACCGCTTGCCCGGCAAGCACCGAACCGCTGGCGGAAAAGCCGATGTACATCAGGCACACCAGGACCAGCGGGATCACGGCGCCGTATACGCCAAATTGCACACGGCTGGAGATCATCTGCGGCAGGCCCAGCTTGGGACCTTGCGCGGCATGCAGCGCCATCACGCCGCCGCCCAGCAATTGGCCGATCAATAAGCCGACCAGTGACCAAAACACATCACCGCCCAACACCACGGCCAACGCCCCGGTGACGATGGCCGTGATTTGCAGGTTGGCGCCGAGCCACAAGGTGAACTGACTGAACAGACGACCGTGTCTTTCCCCGTCCGGGATGTAATCGATCGAACGCCTTTCGATCAGGGATTGGTTTGCAACGCGATCATCTGGAACAGCCATGCGACCACCTCTATGGGGGAATGCGGAAGGAATTTCGGGAGACCCTGTAGGAATTAACTTGTTGGCGAGACATTCGACGTGGTGGTCACCGTCAACCGCCTCGCCAACAAGTTGGCTCCTACAGGTACAGCAATATCTCTCAGCGATTAAGCATCGGCAGGTTCAAACCCTGCTCATTGGCGCAATCGATGGCGATCTGATAACCCGCATCGGCATGGCGCATAACGCCAGTCGCCGGGTCGTTGTGCAGTACGCGAGCGATACGCTCGGCCGCTTCATCCGTACCGTCACAGACGATCACCATGCCCGAGTGCTGCGAGAAACCCATGCCGACGCCGCCGCCATGGTGTAAGGACACCCAGGTTGCGCCGCTGGCGGTGTTGAGCAGCGCATTCAGTAATGGCCAGTCAGACACCGCATCGGAACCGTCTTGCATGGACTCGGTTTCGCGGTTCGGGCTGGCCACTGAACCGGAATCCAGGTGGTCACGACCGATCACCACCGGTGCCGACAACTCACCGCTGCGCACCATTTCATTAAACGCCAGACCCAGCTTGGCGCGCTGGCCCAGGCCAACCCAGCAAATACGGGCTGGCAGGCCTTGGAACGCAATACGCTCGCGGGCCATGTCCAGCCAGTTGTGCAGATGGGCGTCGTCAGGAATCAGTTCTTTGACCTTAGCGTCAGTTTTGTAGATGTCCTGCGGATCGCCAGACAGCGCGGCCCAGCGGAAAGGTCCTACGCCACGGCAGAACAACGGACGGATGTAAGCCGGTACGAAGCCTGGGAAGTCGAACGCGTTCGCCACGCCTTCTTCTTTGGCCATCTGACGGATGTTGTTGCCGTAGTCGAAGGTCGGCACGCCGGCTTTCTGGAAGTCCAGCATCGCCTGGACGTGAACCGCCATCGATTGCTTGGCGGCCTTGACCACGTTCGCAGGCTCAGTCACTGAACGCGCGCGGTACTCTTCCCAAGTCCAGCCAGCTGGCAGGTAACCATTGAGTGGATCGTGGGCGCTGGTCTGGTCGGTGACCATGTCCGGGCGCACGCCGCGACGAACCATTTCCGGCAGGATTTCAGCAGCGTTGCCACACAGCGCGATGGAAATCGCTTTGCCTTCAGCGGTGTATTTGGCCAGACGCGCCAGCGCGTCGTCGAGATCCACCGCTTGTTCGTCGACATAACGGGTTTTGAGGCGGAAATCGATGCGGCTCTGTTGGCATTCGATGTTCAGCGAAGACGCACCGGCCATGCCAGCGGCCAGGGGCTGTGCGCCACCCATGCCACCCAGGCCGGCAGTCAGTACCCATTTGCCTTTCAGGCTGCCGTTGTAGTGTTGGCGACCGGCTTCGACGAAGGTTTCGTAAGTGCCTTGAACGATGCCCTGGCTACCGATGTAGATCCAGCTGCCGGCAGTCATCTGACCATACATGGCCAGGCCCTTGGCATCCAGCTCGTTGAAATGTTCCCAGCTGGCCCAATGTGGCACCAGATTCGAGTTGGCGATCAGCACCCGTGGCGCGTTGCTGTGAGTCTTGAACACGCCGACTGGCTTGCCGGACTGCACCAGCAGGGTTTCGTCATCGTTCAGGTTGGTCAGGCTTTCCACGATCTTGTCGTAACATTCCCAGTTACGCGCTGCGCGGCCAATCCCACCGTAAACCACGAGCTCTTTCGGGTTTTCGGCGACTTCGGGGTCGAGGTTGTTCATCAACATCCGCAGCGGCGCTTCGGTCATCCAGCTCTTGGCGGTCAGCTTGTTCCCACGTGCAGCACGGACTTCAACGTCACGATGGCGAGTCCAGGTTTCCGGGGTCCAGTGGTTATTGTCAGTCACAAAAAAACTCCTCAGCAAAATGGGTAAGCCGGTCTGTGTCGATTTCTTCGAAACAGACGAAACGGGTTAAACCAGTAAATTCATCGTTCGGATGCATGAGCGAACGGGGTGGTTACCGTGGTGGCCATACGCACACATCTTTACTTGTACATACAAGCATATGCAATCGTAAGACCAACTTCATTTGCAGGTCTACAAGAAAGTTGTTGAATGCGGCGAAGAGCCCGGAATAGAAGGGTTCTAGAGGGTTTAAAAGAGATGAGCGGTGTCCCTGTGCACGGCTCGACGCGCCTACCGATGCGCTGTTTTGCGCCGTGCTGGGGCGTTCGGTAACAATGTGCGAGGGGTTGGTGCGCCCGAAAGCGCATTTAAGTAAAGGCTGCCTATACCAATTCTAAAACCCGACCCCACTTTTCACATCGGCCAATTCCGGGTGCGCCACCAGCTTGTCGATGTGCAGTTCGCTGTTGTTCAGCCAGGTTTCGCTGAGCACGCGGTAGTGTTCCATGTCGCGGCAGCGCATGCGCAGGCTGTAGTCGAAGGTGCCGCTGATGAGTTGGCAGCCGAATACCTGGGGGCAGGCTTTGATGCAGGCTTCGAAGGCTTTTTGTGCCGCTCGGCCGCTTTGGTTGGAAAGGGCGACCATGACCAGCAGTGACAGGCCCGGCGATATCACTTTGAGGTCAATAAGCGCGCCGTAGCCGCGAATCACACCGCGTCGTTCGAGTTTGCGCACGCGCTCAAGGCAAGGCCTGGGTGTCAGGTGAACCAGTGTCGAAAGCTTTTCGTAAGTAATACGGCCGTCATGGCGCAGCACATCGAGAATCGCTTCGTCGATGCGGTCCAGCGGGGCAGGGCTCAGTGGTGGGTTGTCCTGGGTGGCCATCGGTGTCTTGTTCAATCCGGGTGGGAATCACTGAACTGTAGGAGCCAACTTGTTGGCGAGGCGGTGTGTTGGGTTTACCGGCCCTTCGCCAACAAGTTGCCTCCTGCAGGGGGGCGTGAAGGTATATCAAATCGCAGTCAGCTCAATGACGCAGCAAGTCCCGCTGACTGACAGTTCCAGCAACCCAGGATTGCCGTCCAGTTGCAGGCAATCATGTTTGCCCAAACCGTGGGAGGAGGTGCCTGTGGTGACGCTCAACCCTTCGATCACGCTGAAGACCAGCACCGTGCCAGCCGAGCTGAAAAAGCGCTGTTGGCCGTCAACCCATTGCAAGCGAGCATTGTAACGGTGGGGTGCATAGATCAGGTTAAAGTCCCGAATCTCGCCGCCAAGCAAGGTGCAGCTGACTTGGCTGTCGCCACTAAAGGCGAACGGATCAAGCGGCTGCAATGGTCGCGTGGTCTTGTCATCCACCTGCAAGATCATGCCGTCGCCCTGGAGTACGGTAATGACGCGCTGATAACCGGCGAAAGTAGAGAACCCGCCCGATTCAGCGATGTCAGCAATCGACAGGCGCCAGCCAAAACCATCCAGACCGGTGCCAGCGTCACGGGTGATTTCTTCGGTGCTGCCGCCGCCATTTTTCCACGGCATGCGTGGGTAATCAGCGGCGCGTAAAACAGTCAGTTGACTCATTTGCTGAAACGTCCTTCCAGCCGATGGCGGGAGCCTGGGTGAATAAGGCGAGCGGCGGTCACCGGCTGACGACCCGACCAGGTGCGGCGACGGATCAACAGGCAGGGCTCACCGCGTTCGATTTGCAGCAGTTCGCACTCCAATTCTTCAGCCAGAATCGCTTCGACCACGTGCTCACCCTCGGTTAGCGGTGCGACTTGTGAAAGATAAGCGTAGGGCGTTTGTTTGGTGAAGTCCTGCATCAGGTATTGCGGCGCCACCAGGGCATTGACGAAGCGGTCCTCGATTTGCACCGGAATGTCATTTTCGAAATGCACGATCAGCGAATGGAAAACCCGCTGGCCTTCACGCATGTCCAACGCCAGCGCCCGCTCGGAGCCTGCGGCTTCTTCGTTGAGGATGATGACTTTGCAGGTATGCACGTGACCGCGGGAGGCGATTTCGTCGGCGATGTTATGCACTTCGAACAGCGCTGACTGGCTTTTCGGCTCGGCGACAAAGGTACCGACGCCTTGCATGCGCACCAACAGGCCTTCGGCGGTCAGCTCACGCAGGGCTCGGTTGATGGTCATGCGGCTAAATCCAAGCTGGCTGACCAGTTCGCTTTCCGACGGCACACGATGATGCGGCGGCCACGTGCCGTTCTGGATCTGCTGGGCGATCATTTGCTTTACGCGCGCGTATAAAGGCGCCGGACTGTCGCCCATCTGGGCAGCCAGCGGCGAGATGGCAGGCGGAGTCGGCACAGTTAAATCCTTGTTCGATGGGTGATGATTCGAGAATGGGTCGAAGGCGCAGATGCGCTCAAACTAACCATTAACCCGACCGACGACAAGCTTGCCGCAGTTTACCGAGCAGGCAAACGTCTGTATATGTATATACAAATTAATACGATGGGGTGCTGATCCATGTCCGCCTTCTTTGCCGAGCGCGCATTATTGCCCACTGGTTGGGCCAACAATGTTCGTCTGGAGGTCAATGCCGACGGCATGCTGACCAGCATTCAAGCCGATGCCGATGCCCTCGGCGCGGAACTCATCAAGGGGCCGCTGGTGCCCGGCATGCCGAACCTGCATTCTCACGCGTTCCAGCGTGCAATGGCCGGTCTGGCCGAGGTCGCGGGCAACCCCAACGACAGCTTCTGGACGTGGCGCGACTTGATGTACCGGTTGGTCGGCCAGATCAGGCCGGAGCAGCTTGGGGTTATCGCCCGGCAACTGTACATCGAGATGCTTAAGGGCGGTTTCACCTCGGTCGCCGAATTTCATTACGTACACCAAGACACTACCGGCAAGCCGTACGCGAACCCTGCAGAACTGGCCCTGCACATCAGCCAGGCGGCAACTTCGGCAGGTATTGGTTTGACGTTGTTGCCAGTGTTGTACAGCCATTCGGGTTTTGGCGGCCAGGCGCCAAACGAAGGCCAGCGCCGATTTATCCACAGCACTGACAGTTACCTTGACCTGCAAGCACGCCTGCGGCCAATCCTGGCCCAGCAGCCTGCCCAGTCGCTGGGCCTGTGTTTTCACTCTTTACGGGCGGTAACGCCGCAGCAAATCAGTGACGTACTGGCGGCCAGCGACACGCAATGCCCAGTGCACATTCACATCGCCGAGCAACAAAAAGAGGTGGACGACTGCTTGAGCTGGAGTGGCCAACGCCCCGTGCAATGGTTGTACGAGAACGCCCCGGTCGATCAACGCTGGTGTCTGGTTCACGCCACCCATGTCAATTCAGACGAAGTGGCCTTGATGGCTGACAGCGCCGCGATTGCTGGGTTGTGCCTGACCACCGAAGCAAACCTGGGGGATGGGATCTTTCCGGCAGTGGATTACATCGCGCAAGGTGGACGCTGGGGGATTGGTTCAGACAGCCACGTGTCTTTGAGCGTGGTCGAGGAATTGCGCTGGCTGGAATATGGTCAGCGTTTGCGTGACCAGCGGCGCAACCGCTTGTACCGCAGTGATCAACCGATGGTAGGCCGGACCTTGTTCGATGCCGCGCTCAGCGGCGGCGCCCAGGCCATGGGCCAGGCCATTGGTTCGCTGCAAGTTGGACTGCGTGCGGATTGGTTGGTGCTGGATGGCAATGACCCCTATTTGTCGACGGCCAGCGGCGACGGAATTCTAAACCGGTGGTTGTTTGCAGGCAGTGACCGGCAGATTCGCGACGTCATGGTCAACGGTTGTTGGGTGATTCGCGAAGGGCGGCATGCGGGCGAGGAAGACAGCAGCCGCGCGTTTGCCCAAGTGTTGCGGGAATTGTTGGGTTGATAAATAACTTAATCCCCGGTAACTAACCCCGCTGTAGGAGCCAACTTGTTGGCGAAAGACTTGATGCGGTACATCCGCATCAGGTAGAGCGCTTCGCCAACAAGTTGGCTCCTACAGGGGTTTGAACTGCGAAGACTACAATCGATCCGGCTTGATGATCATCGAATCATCAGCCCGCCAAATCAGCTTGGTCGTGTCATAGCCCTGCTGCCTGGCTCTGGACAACAATTCCTCTTTCGTCGCGTCAGACACTTTCGGCGTCCGCGATAATATCCACAGGTATTTACGATCCGGATTACCAACCAGCGCGGTTTTGTACCCGTCGTCAACATACAGCACCCAATAGGCGCCCTTGGCCAGGCCCGGAAATATTCGGGAAAACCAGTTATCAAACACCACCCACAACTTGTCGGTTTTGCCCGGCACTTGTGGCGATGCTGTGCCAGTTGCCTCTTCCCATTTACCGTCCAGGGTGCGGCAACGATTGGTCACGCCAATATTGCCGTCGTCTTTGAGTGTGTAATGCGCCTCTGACTGAGCGCAATTACGTTGAAAGAACATCGGCAGCCGAGCCAACTCATACCACGTGCCTTGGTAGCGTTTAAGGTCCACATGATCGACCGTTTTCGGCTCGACCAGGTCTCTGGAAGAACTTGCGCAGCCTGCCAAAAATAGACCTGCCAACAACCCAATCCATAAACGCATAACGTTCTCCCCTAAGGTCTTATTTCAAGCCTTGGCCCGAATACAACAGGACCTTGTCGCCACCGTATTGAACGCTGATAAAGCTGGCCTTATCGCCCCAGGTGCAGCTCGACATCCCCAGCGCGCCCGAGCATTCGGTCGGGCTGCCCAATAGGTTCTCGACTTGCACCTTATCCATCCCCGCCGACAGCTTCGAATAATTTTCCTGTGTGACCTTGCTGCAAGCGGCCAACAACACACAAAACGACAACAACGCGACGGTGCGCAAAGACATGAAAAAGCTCCAATAATTTAAGGGGCGTCGCCACGGCGCAAACACGCCGGCAGACAGCACAAGGTTAGAAGAGAAATAGGGAAAGTGGTTCCGTGGGCGAAATAGCGATAATTGACAAGGCTGCAATAAAGCCAAAATAGCTTTTGTCTTAGCCTTGGGTAATTTTGCAATTGAGCGAGGGCAATACCAGAAAATTCTCGATGCGTTTTCGGAATTGGACAAGACCGAGCATTGATCGGCAGCTCCTACAGATAACTGTCATCTTGTTAAAATAACTTAATAAATTATTAGTTATTTCAAACGGTTACCGGTTTTTATAGAGGTGCGGGATTGACTGCATGAAGTCATGGCAATGACAGGACAGTCTCGGTGATTCCGGGGGGGGTGTGGGCTTTTTCTGATGCGTTTGAAGGGCTTTTACGCTTAGTTAGTAGGACGTTTCTTGATTTTTTTTGCCGCGTTTTTTGACGGCTTTCGGCTGGTAGTGTGGCGAAATTCCTGTCAGGAGCCAGCGCCATGACCCGGTGTTTCAAAGACCACAAATGCGACACGCAGTTGTTGAACCACAACACAAAACCGATCGAAGAGTGCGAGACGCGCCGGATCGAGTTGTACGGGGTCATGCAGGACGTTGTCGATGTGCCGTTTTTGACCTGCTCGGGAATCTGGCGGGTTTTCCAGCGCGAAGCCGAAGAAATCGTCGCCCCCGGTGGCGTGCTGATCGCCGACCCCATCGAACGCAACCGCGCCATCAACGCCGCCTACGGCCGACTGTGGCTGCACGACAATCGTTTCCAGTGGGCCGGGCTTGCAGCGTTTGCCTCCAAGCAAGTGGGTTGCGGTTGTTGCATGCAGCGAATACCAACGAGGTTATTCAGGCGGAACGCGACGCCAGGCAGCGCTTACTCGACTCCAACTCGGAATCGAATCCCGGTTTTCTGGGGGCATATATCCCCAAACATATGGATCGGCAGGCACTGGAGGAATATCAAACCGGCCGCAACCACAACCCCGTTCCGTTAAGCAGTCTTGGTTTGGGAGCGGAACCATTATCCTTGATGCAACAACAGTTCAAGCACGTCTACGAAATGATGGCGCTAGGTAATACCACGTTGTTTCTGGATATCTTTCCGCTGCACGCGTTTTACAAAAAGCGTGGGATTGAAGAGCTAAAGACCTGTCTGGAAAAACGCGCGGGTATTTATGGTTATCCGAAATTTCCGGTGTTGTGGCCTGTGGGCAAGGCGACGCTCGAGTTTGGTCTTAACCATGAAGAAATCTTGCAGGCCTTCGAGGCGATAGAACGGGGGGATATTGCCGAGAGCGTGAGGAAACTGGCGGAACATGAGCAACGAAATATCCTGCAGCCGACCATCTACGAAGATCAACAGCTTCAACTGCTGCTGCGCGGCAACCATGTGTCCTTTGTGACTGGCTTCCCTTCGGGTGTGGCCCAAGCGATTGAGTTAACCCTGGCGAGTCAATGTCAGCCAGTCGAGGACGGACGCACTATCAGCTTTAGTGGCAATCCCATCGCGGACTTGTCGAATTTCAAACAGCGCATGGCTTTCGTGCTGCGCGCTGCAGAACGTTTCGATGTGATGCTGGGTGACGCAAATCGTCCCTCGCTGGAACAGTCAATCAAGGCAGTTGCCGAAGGGGCGGGTGTCCGTTGAAGCGGCGATACTGGCTCTGCCTGGCACTTCTGATGTTATACATCGCAATTGTCTTGCAAGCTTGGTACGAGCTGGAGATCGCAGTGGAGATAGGTGGAACCTATGAAGATATGCGAACGCACTCGTCAGCTCGGTTTAGTCCACTCATACGGGGTCATACTTGGTATGGAGTCGCCAAGTCCAACGCGCAATTACGATTGATTGACCCTCAATACGGATTCACGACACCGTTGGCCAGCTTTCTCGCGGTTTCATTCGACGACAACATTATCACCCATACAACTATGTATCCGCATACCGAGCTTTTGCTACTGGATGACGCCCTTACGGTAGTTCTGGATTTACAAGAACAATGGCGTCAGGGCGGGTGGATCAATAAAAAACAAAAACCATTCCCTTCCTTCGCTGATACACCGCAATGGCGGGCTCAATTACGCGACGTGAACAAGGGCGGACAAACTTTTTGGTATGCCGGTGATAAGTATCAAGCCACGTTAGAAATGGATCGCTTTAAGGATCATAAACGGCCCGAAGAAGAGCGCTATAAAATCATCCTGAGTGTAGGCAAACCTTGGACACCTTACCCATGAGTTGGCGTCGCTGGGCCTTAATTATCATTCTGGCGCTATGGGCAGCATTCGCCTTACGGTCGTGCTACGAGCGCGAGATCGTCGTGGAGATTGGTGGAACTTACCAAGACATGCGAAAACATTCGTCGGCCCGTTTCAATCCGCTTTATTCGGGTGGGGGAACATGGTGGGGCGAGGCAGAGTCCAGCGCACGGTTACGGTTCATCGATCCGCAACATGGGTTTGTCACCCCAATTGGCACTCGCTTCACCATGGGATTCAAGGACAACATCATTGGGGACGTTCGTATTTCTCCGCATATTGAGCCTTTGCTACTCGATGACGCCCTGAAGGTTGTTCTGGATTTACAAGAACAATGGCGTCGGGGCGGGTGGGTCAATAAAAAGCAGCAAAGCAACCCATCCTTTGCCGATACACCGCAATGGCGTGCTCAATTGCGCGACAAAGGCGCGCAAATTTATTGGTATGCCGGCGACAAGTATCAGGCCACGTTAACAATGGGGCGGGTTAAGGACCGCAAACACCCCGAAGAAGAGCGCTATAAAATTATTCTGAGTGTAGGCAAACCGTGGACACCTTACCCATGAGTTGGCGTCGCTGGGCCTTAATCATCATTCTGGCTCTATGGGCTACATTCGCCTTACGGTCGTGCTACGAGCGCGAGATCGTAGTTGAGATTGGTGGAACTTACCAAGACATGCGGAAACATTCGTCAGCCCGTTTCAATCCACTTTACTCAGGCGGGGGGACATGGTGGGGCGAGGCAGAGTCCAACGCGCGATTACGGTTCATCGATCCGCAATATGGGTTTGTCACCCCAGTTGGTAGTCGCTTCACCATGGGATTCAAGGACAACATCCTTGGGGACGTTCGTATTTCTCCGCATATTGAGCCTTTGCTACTCAATGACGCCCTGGCGGTAGTTCTAGATTTACAAGAACAATGGCGTCGGGCCGGGTGGATCAATAAAAAACAAAAAACATTCCTTTCCTTCGCTGATACACCGCAATGGCGCGCTCAATTACGCGATGTAAATAAAGGTGGGACAACATATTGGTATGCCGGCGATAAGTATCAGGCGACATTAGAAATGGATCGCTTTAAGGACCGCAAACACCCCGAAGAAGAGCGCTATAAAATTATTCTGAGCGTAGGCAAACCCTGGACACCATACCCGTGACTGGCGTCGTAGGGCTTACTATGGTTCTGGCGCTATGAGCCATATTTGCTTTGCACGAGCTTTACCAAAAAATAATTCCGTTTAAACAACCACTGCACAAGCCAAGGAGTACGACCATGCCAATGCCACCCTATTTAACCCTCGTCGGCGAGAAACAAAAATTAATTACCGAAGGCTGCTCGACATTAGAATCAATTGGTAATAACTACCAACTTGGTCGAGAAGATCAAATTCTGGTGGAGTCCTTTCAGCAACATTTTTATCGGCCTGAGGGTGCGCAATCCAGTGGTCGCGTGCATGGACCCGTAACGATCACCAAGGCGTTTGATAAGGCGACACCGTTGATATTCGAAGCGTGGCGCACGGGTGAAACACTTAGCCTTGTAAGCTGGACTGGTACCGAATATCACCCAATGGCTTTCAAGAGCACTTTTACACCATGGAGTTTAAGGACGCCGTCATTACCCATATTAGCCTGACAATGCCGCATTGGCGGGACCCCGCATTCGCTCATGTCACCCAATTGGAAGCTGTTACTTTTGCCTATCGCACCAATTTCACAACTCATGAAGTCAGCGGAACGACGGGCTCCGACTACTGGCACGATGGATCATATGCATGAGGTTGATACATCGTCGCAAACTCAAAATAGGGGAGGATAAATATGTTTACCCTCCCGCTGAAGCAATAGTGCTGATTAAACGAGCTTCAGCCAGGTACCAGCGAATTGAAGGGCTGGCCGAGTTGCGGCGGGAGTTGATGATCAATCTCGATCATTTCGTCTGGCAAGAGATCGAGCGCGGCGAGTGGTCGCTGATCAAACCGGAAGCGCGCTACTTTGACTGGAAGCATTTTGAAGGGGAAGCTCGGCACCGGAGAGTGATGGCAGCAGTAGAGAACCCCCCACCGCAGCCAAAGCCGCTTGTGCTGATGTTCCGCGCAACCGATAGCGAAACGGCAGAACGGATGACCGGCCGAAAATACATCGCCAGCCTTGATGGAGCAGAAGAGTCACGAAAGATTGACGACCAGGGAATTGGTCATGTACCGCTGCCATCGAAGAGGGTCAAGGTGTCCATGTGCCTGGTGGGTAGTTAGCAGATCAGAACCTGGACTATGTTCCTGCAGGTACAAAGCCTACTCGGCCGTCGGCTGCCGCCCCAACACCAAATGGCGATCCGGCTAAACCGAACCACCATTCCAGCAACGGCTGCCAGGGCGCGGCCAATTATTACGCCTTGTGGTAAGACGTGGCGCGTTCCACTTCTTCTTTGGAACCCAGGAACACCGCAACTCGCTGGTGCAGGCCTTCTGGCTGGATGTCGAGGATGCGCTGGTGGCCGTTGGTGGACATGCCGCCCGCTTGTTCAACCAGGAACGACATTGGGTTGGCTTCGTACATCAGGCGCAGTTTTCCGGGCTTGGATGGCTCGCGGCTGTCGCGGGGGTACATGAATAGACCGCCACGGGTCAGAATGCGGTGTACGTCGCCAACCATCGCGGCGACCCAGCGCATGTTGTAGTTTTTCTTCAGCGGGCCGTCTTCACCGGCCAGTAACTCGTCGACGTAGCGTTGTACCGGAGCCTCCCAATGACGCTGGTTTGACATGTTGATCGCGAATTCCTGGGTGGATTCCGGGATTTTGATGTCTTCGTGGGTCAGTACGAAACTACCCATCTCGCGGTCCAGGGTGAAGCCTTTGACGCCGTCCCCAAGGGTCAGCACTAGCATGGTCTGCGGGCCGTAAAGGGCATAACCGGCGGCTACCTGCTCGGTGCCTGGCTGCAGAAAGGCCTTCTCGTTCAAGGCTTCGTTCTGGCTCAAGTATTCGTTCGGGCAGCGCAGCACCGAGAAAATAGTACCGACCGGGGCGTTAATATCGATGTTTGACGAACCGTCCAGTGGGTCGAATACCAGCAGGTACGCGCCTTTCGGGTATTTGCCCGGAATCTGGTAGGCATTGTCCATTTCTTCGGAGGCCATGCCGGCCAGGTGACCGCCCCATTCATTGGCTTCGAGCAGGATTTCGTTAGAGATCACGTCGAGCTTTTTCTGCACTTCGCCCTGTACGTTTTCAGTGCCCATGCTGCCGAGCACCCCACCCAATGCGCCTTTGGAGACGGCATGGCTGATTTCCTTGCAGGCGCGTGCCACCACTTCGATAAGGAAGCGCAGATCGGCAGGAGTGTTGTTGCTGCGGGTCTGCTCAATCAAATAACGACTCAGGGTAACGCGGGACATGGAGAGCTCCGTAGGTGGGGGATAAAAAGCCCGGGCAGTTTAACGCGAGTGGGCAGGTAATACTGCTGTCAGACCGGGATCTGACTAATAGAGTTCACGTACCGGTTGAGAGTAGCTGTTAAACGACTTCCAGCAGATGCACCTCGTTACGATTTTTCAAGTGCTGTTCGTAACAGGCTCAGGGCCGTCAGCCGTGGAGCGCTCTAGGTCACGACACCGGTGCCTGGACAGGTTTAGGCGGTAACGGTGAAAAGTAGCCCACTATCAGCAACAGCACGCCCACTCCGATGAACGAAATAATGCGCTCCAATCCGCCACGGTCGCTGAGCTCGACAAAAAACAGTTTGGCGACCACCACTGCGATCAGCGCAGCACCGGCGATCCATATTTCCCGTCGTCCGTGAACGTGACCACCGACCATCAATGCCAAGGCCATGAGCGTCCAGACGATAGACAATCCGGCCTGAACCCGCATAGAAGCCAGCAAATCGTTCAGCTCATACGGCACGCCGCTCCAATGATGCGCGGTGCGCATGACCATTGCAGTGAGCAGTGCAAACACACCAATACCCGCTACCAGCTGTGCGCTGCGTTGAGCAACGGCAGACGTGGCGCCCAGCTGACTCAATTGGCTGCGCATCCACACAAACACGCCGGCCAGTGCGAACAACAGGCCCAACTCCAGGGGATTGATCAGCGGCAGATAGGGCAGTGGGTCGGCGGCCCCATCGCTGAATATATTCGCCAGCCAGAACCACATCAGCATCAACGCCGCCAAGGGGGCTGCGGCCAACACTCGATACTCCCTCGGGTAAGTCCCGATAGGCCAAGGCAAGCGGCGCGGCGCAGCCATCAACACTAGATAAGCACTCGGCAGCAATGCCCAGCCCAGCCAGCGCCAAGCATTGTAATGCTCAGACAACTGCATCAAACCGAAGCGCAGTTCCAGGGCCAATACGCTGACGATTAGCCAACAGCCGATGACATGTGCTGCGCTGTTGGCCCAATGCGGTAGTAGGTCGGCGAGGCGTCGCAGCGACACTAAGTGCGCGGCCACTACGGCGGCCCATGCCAGCCAACCCCAATGGGCGAACGGGTGAAAATTTGCGTTCAAAGACACCAATAACAGCACGCTGCCAGCGGGCATGAGCAACGTGCACAGGACCGCCAGTCCCGACCAGCGCAGGCGCAACGCCACGAGGGTCCAGATCGAAACACTGAGTGCCACCAGCAGCAGTAACCAATGAGTCTGCATCTCGATGGCGGCAAAACGCTGTACGCCCCTCACCAAGGCCACGGCCCACCACGTTGCAGCCCACGCCAGTAGGGCTGTGCCAAGTCGTCGGCTGTTCACGGTGTCGAGGGGCATCAACCGCTGTTGTAGCCATGCGCTGATCATCGCTGCCAGCGCGACGATAAACGGGGTCCAGAAATCATCAAGCGCCAGGCCGATGTAGGCTTTCCACCCATAAACGTCCTGCCAGATGCCAAACAGCGCCACTCCCGCACCGAGCTGCAGCAACAGCCCGAAAACGCGCGCCAAGGTTCGTTGCTGACGTAAACCTAGCCAAAACACCGCTGCGCCTTCCACGGCCCAGGCGGCGGATGTCCAGCGTGCGTCTAACCCCAGCGGGATCGTCAATGAACCGAAGACCAGGCCCAAGGCCAGGCAGGTTTCGACCAGTAACAAGGCGCGACCTGGGGCGCGTCCAGCCAAGAGTTTTGCCAGCCCCATATAAAGGAAGCCGAGTGCCAGTGCGCTGTAGGCTGCGCCGAACTGCAGGTGTCCGACCAATGCGAATTGCAGGCCGAAGCCAACAATGGGCGGGCCAAATAAAATGCTGCCATCAACGTAATCGCCCTGATGCGCTGACCAGCGCAACATGGCCTCGCGGCTATCATCGTCGGGTGTGGTGCTGAGTTCGTGGAGTTTGCGGCGGGCGAACAACAAGCCGATGGCCAGGTACATCAGGAAAAACAGAATCAGAAACGGCTCGGTGCTCCAGAATAGCTCCGGTGTATAGGCGCGCAGTCCCCAAGCGAAACCGATGCCGAAGGTGCCGACAAAACCGATCAGGTTCAGCAAACGCCAGGCCTTGAACCAGGCGGTTGCGAAGATGCCGGCGTTGAGCAGGGCGAAATAACTGAACAACGTGACGTGACTGCCGGCGCCGGTGGAAGTCAGCAGGGGCGCTGCGAAACCGCCGAGCGCAGCGGCCGCTGCCAGTCCTAGCGCGTTTTGGGTGACCGCTAAAATGCCGGAGAACAGCGTAATCGCCACCAGCAGGCCGAACGCGACACTGGGGTCGATCAGCGTGTGTAAGCGCATGCCGGCGAAGATCGTCAGGTACAACACACCGACACCGGTGCCCTGCAGGATGAGCGCGTAATTGGCGTTACGTGTTCGCAACCACCAGCCCAACGCGAGAAGCGCCAGTGCGGCGGCAGCCACTCCGGCGTAGCGGACTTCCAGTGAGATAACCACGCCTTCCGTGGCGTAGCGCAATAGAAAGGCAAGGCCGAGAAACAGCAGCACCACGCCGACTCGCAACACGGTATTGCCGCCGACTAGCCATTGGTGGGCAGCGGCTACAGCACGTTCGATCAGGTTCGGGGCGTGAGGTGTCGCTGCGGAAATCTGCGGAGCGGCGACGGCGGGCTTGACCCATTCATCGTTGACGGGCAAATCCCAGGTGAGATCGGGAGGCGCTCCTGCAGGGGACGGTGCGGGTTCGGGAATGCTGGGTGCAGATTCCAGCGAGGCTAACCGTTGTTGAATGACTTCAAGCGACTGCTGTGTGCTGTCCAAGCGGCGATTGAGTTGGCCGACACGAAGGGCCAGCCCCAAGGCGAAACCGGCCAGCGCACCGATAATGGCGCCGAGTAAAGACTCGTCGAACACCAAGCCCAGCACCAGCCCGGCCAGTAATAGAATCCATTTCACGCGCAGTCATTCCTTGAAGCAGCCTTGAAACCTGTAGGAGCCAATTTGTTGGCGAGAGGCCTGAGGCAGTGTGCCAGATCAATCGCCTCGCCAACAAGTTGGACCCCTACAGCGGGATGGCTTTGAACATCACTCCTCCAGTGCCTTCCAGATGTCGTTGGAATACTCGCGGATGGTTCGGTCCGACGAGAACCAGCCCATGCGTGCGGTGTTCAGCACCGCTGAGCGCCACCAACTTTTCGGGTCATGCCACATGGCTTCAACCTTGGCCTGGGCCTGCCAGTACGACTCAAAGTCGGCGCACACCAAGAAACGGTCATAGGCGATCAGTTGGTCGATCAAACCTGCATAGCGGTTCGGATCATCCGGCGAGAACACCCCGCCGCGGATCGCCTGCAACACGTCGTTGAGCCGTGGCGACGCGGCTACATCCCCAGCTGCGCTGTAGTCGCCGATGCGTTTGCGGGCTTCCACTTGCTGCGAGGTCAGGCCAAAAATGAACATGTGTTCAACGCCGACCTGCTCACTCATTTCCACGTTGGCACCGTCCAGCGTGCCGATGGTCAGCGCTCCGTTGAGCCCGAACTTCATATTGCTGGTGCCCGAAGCCTCCAGGCCCGCCGTTGAAATCTGTTCCGACAAATCGGCTGCGGGAATAATGCTTTCCGCCAGACTGACGTTGTAGTTGGGCATAAACACGACTTTCAGCATGCCGCGCAACGTAGGGTCGTTGTTAACCGTACGGGAAATGTCGTTGGTCAGTTTGATGATCAGCTTGGCCGTGTGATAGCTCGCCGCCGCCTTACCCGAGAAAATCTTGACCCTTGGCACCCAGTCGGTTTCCGGCTCAGCCCGCATCGCTTGATACAGCGCGACGGTGTGAAACAGGTTCAGCAACTGCCGTTTGTACTCGTGGATACGTTTGACCTGAACGTCGAACATCGCCTCCGGTTTGACCACGATCCCCAAACGCTCGTGAATAATATTTGCCAACGCCTTTTTGCTCTTCAGGCGCTGCTCCATGAACTGTTTGCGAAACGAAGCTTTCTCCGCAAACGGTTCAAGTTCGATCAAGCGCGTTTCAGCATTATCGAGGACGTCAGCCCCCAACGCGTCCACCAGCATGCCGGTCAGCGTCGGGTTGGCCTGATGCAGCCAGCGGCGGAATGTAATGCCGTTGGTTTTGTTGTTGATCCGGTCGGGATACAGCTTATGCAGCTCAGCGAACACGGTCTTGCGCATCAGTTGAGTGTGCAAGGCCGACACGCCGTTGACGCTGTGCGAGCCAAGGAACGCCAGGTTACCCATGCGAACCCGGCGGCCGTTGTCTTCCTCGATCAACGACACCGCGCGCAGCACGTCGAAGTCATGAATGCCTTTCTCACGCAGTTGATCAATGTGCAATGCGTTGATCAGGTAAATGATCTGCATGTGCCGCGGCAGCATCCGTTCCATCAAACCGACCGACCAGGTTTCCAGCGCCTCGGGGAGCAAGGTGTGGTTGGTGTAGGCCAGGGTGTTGACGGTTATTTTCCACGCGGCATCCCACGCAATACCGTGGGTGTCGATCAGCAGACGCATCAGCTCCGCCACGGCAATCGAAGGGTGGGTGTCATTCATCTGGATTGCTGCATGGTCGGCCAGGCTGTACAGCGTTTCATGCATGTTCAGGTGACGTCGCAGTAAATCCTGCAGCGAGGCCGAGACAAAGAAATACTCTTGGCGCAGGCGCAATTCCTGGCCGGCTTCGGTGCTGTCGTTGGGATAAAGCACGCGGGAAATACTTTCTGCACGGACGACTTCTGCCACGGCACCGAAGTGGTCGCCGGCGTTAAAGCGTTCCAGGTGCAAGTCTTCTACCGCTCGCGCTCGCCAAAGGCGCAGGGTGTTCACGCTCGAACCACGCCAGCCGACGACGGGCGTGTCATACGCAACCGCCCGCACGGTTTCCGCAGGTCGCCAGACTTGTCGCTGCTCGCCGGCTTCATTGACCAGGGTTTCAACACTGCCGCTAAAACCGATGGGGTAGATCACCTCGGCGCGCTCAAACTCCCAAGGGTTGCCGAAGTCCAGCCAGTTTTCGGTTTGTTCCTGCTGCCAGCCGTCGACGATGGCCTGGCGGAACAGCCCGTGTTCATAGCGAATCCCGTAACCGTGGGCGGCAACGCCGAGGGTCGACATGCTTTCCATGAAGCACGCGGCCAAGCGACCGAGACCGCCATTACCCAGTGCGGCGTCGGGTTCCAGCAAACGAATGCGTTCCAGGTCCACGCCCAGTTCGGCAATTGCCTCCCGGGCGATTTCCAGCAACCCCAGGTTGCTCAGGCTGTCGTAAAGCAGGCGACCGATCAAAAATTCCAGAGAGAGGTAGTAGACGCGTTTCTGACCTTTGCGGTAGATCTGCCGCGTATGGTCCATCCAGTGTTCGACCATGTGGTCGCGGGCGGCCAGGGCGACGGCTTCGAACCAGTCATGCTCAAACGCATGATCAGGATCCTTGCCCACCGCATAAGTGAGCTTTTCGAGTACAGCGGCGCGAAAAGCTACCACCTCGGTGTCACGAACAAGCGGTTCCTCTGACATCAATACGACCTCTAACGAGCAGACGAATCAGGAGTGGGGATGTTTTACTCTAGTCGTTTCGACAGAGGTAAGGCTGTCTGGTTCGCGAGTAATTACAATTGGCTAAATGCTTGCATTGATCGTTCCACCTGACCTTCCACCCGAGAAGCCCCTATCTCGCTAAGGGCATGATCAATCCGTGATTCGGGTTTATGATGCCAAACGCCAGAATGAATAAAAGCCCCTTTGGAGCACCTATGCAGACTTTGTACCCGCAGATCAAACCCTACGCCCGGCACGATCTGGCTGTGGAAAAGCCTCATGTGTTGTACGTCGATGAAAGTGGCACACCTGAAGGTCTGCCGGTAGTGTTTATTCACGGGGGGCCGGGGGCTGGTTGCGATGCACAGAGCCGCCGGTATTTTGATCCGAACATGTACCGCATCATCACGTTTGATCAGCGCGGCTGCGGCCGTTCGACCCCCCACGCCAACCTCGACAACAATACCACTTGGCATCTGGTGGAAGACCTTGAGCGCATCCGCAAGCACTTGGGTATTGAAAAATGGGTGCTGTTCGGCGGCTCATGGGGCTCGACCCTGGCACTGGCGTACGCGCAAACCCACCCAGAGCGAGTTCATGCATTGATTCTGCGCGGCATATTTTTAGCCCGCCCGCAGGACATCGAATGGTTCTATCAGAAAGGCGCGAGCCGTCTGTTTCCGGATTATTGGCAGGATTACCTGGCGCCGATTCCGCAGGATGAGCGTGGCGATTTGCTGAGTGCTTTCCACAAGCGCTTGACCGGCCCCGACCAGATCGCGCAGATGCATGCGGCCAAAGCCTGGTCAACGTGGGAAGGACGTTGTGCAACGATGCGGCCCAATCCAGCGGTGGTAGACCGGTTCTCCGAGCCGCAGCGCGCGCTGTCGATCGCGCGTATCGAATGCCATTACTTCACCAACAATGCATTTCTTGAAGAAAATCAGCTGATTCGGGACATGCCGAAAATTGCCCACCTGCCGGGTATCATCGTGCACGGTCGTTACGACGTGATTTGTCCGCTGGATAATGCCTGGGAATTGCATCAAGCCTGGCCGAATAGCGAGTTGCAGGTCATTCGTGATGCCGGGCACTCGGCGTCTGAACCGTGCATCACTGACGCACTGGTCCGTGCAGCGAACCAGATTGGCCGTCGCTTGCTCGATTTGCCTCCGGAAGAGGCATAACGGTCGTCGATGAAAGGTCTTTTGCAGCGCGTGAGCAGTGCCCGGGTTGAAGTCGCGGGCGAAACAGTGGGTGCCATCAATCAGGGATTGCTGGTGTTAGTGGCTGTCGAGCCTCAAGACACACCGGCCAGTGCCGACAAGCTGTTGCACAAGTTGCTGAACTATCGAGTGTTCAGCGACGCCGAAGGCAAGATGAACCTGTCGTTGATCGACGTGGGTGGAGGGTTGCTCCTGGTGTCGCAGTTTACGTTGGCCGCCGACACCAAAAGTGGTCTGCGTCCGAGCTTCTCCAGGGCAGCGCCACCTGCGTTGGGCGCTGAACTGTTCAGCTATCTATTAGCGAAGGCAAAAGGCATGCACCGTCCGGTCGAGACGGGCCAGTTTGGTGCGGATATGCAAGTGCATCTAGTCAATGATGGCCCAGTGACACTTTTACTTGAGAGCTAAACGGCCGTTTGCCATGGGGTGCCCGGATTTATTAGGCATAAAAGCAAAAAATAGTTCATCGGACATGATGCGTTGTAACGCGGCCTACTAGATAATCGCGCGCTACGGGGATCAACTTTCGTTGACCCAATGATATAGCCAGAGGTTACTCCGTCGCCGTTTAGGGAATTACTACACCCTTTCGGAGTCGGAACAATGCTCGCCAATTCGCCATGTGATAGCAGGCTGTTGGTTTTTTGATCTGTTTTTCGGCGAGGGTTGCTCGTGATTGTTAGTCCCTGTATTGCTCCAATGACACCTGTTAAACGGTTGCGCAGTGCACTGCTGGCCGGTTCGGCACTGATCTGCCTGTTTGGATCCAGCTCGCTGTGGGCGTTCGATCTTGACGACGTCGCGGCCAAGGCTAAAGACCTTGCCGGACAAAAATTCGAGGCCCCAAAAAGCAATCTGCCCAACGAATTCCGCGACATGAAGTTCGCCGATTATCAGAAAATTCGTTTCATTGAAGACAAGGGCATCTGGGCGGGAGAGAAGACACCATTCAAATTGTCCTTCTACCACCAGGGCATGCACTTCGATACGCCGGTGAAAATCAACGAAGTCACCGCTAACGATGTCCAGGAAATCAAATACGACCCCAGTCACTTTGATTTCGGTGATGTGAAATTTGACCCGAAAGCTACGCAAAACCTCGGTTATGCTGGCTTCCGTGTGTTGTACCCGATTAACAAAGACGACAAAAACGACGAAATCATGACCATGCTGGGCGCGAGTTACTTCCGCGTGATCGGCAAGGATCAGGTTTACGGTTTGTCTGCACGCGGTATGGCTATCGACACTGCGATGCCGTCGGGCGAAGAATTCCCGCGTTTCACTGAGTTCTGGATCGAGCGTCCAAACCCGGATGACAACCATATAGTGATCTACGCGTTGCTGGACTCGCCACGCGCCACGGGTGCGTACCAGTTGACTCTTCGCCCTGGCACCAACACCTTGGTCGACGTCAAATCGCGTATGTACCTGCGTGACAAGGTCGGCAAACTGGGCGTTGCTCCTCTGACCAGCATGTTCCTGTTCGGCGCCAACCAGCCGTCCAAGGTGCTCAACTACCGTCGCGAGTTGCATGACTCCAGCGGTCTGTCGATCCAGGCAGCCAACGGTGAGTGGATCTGGCGCCCTCTGAACAACCCGAAACACCTTGCCGTAAGTAACTTCTCGGTGGAAAACCCTCGTGGCTTCGGTCTGCTGCAACGTGGCCGTAACTTCAGCCACTACGAAGACCTCGATGATCGCTATGACAAGCGCCCAAGTGCCTGGATCGAGCCAAAAGGCGATTGGGGCAAAGGCACCGTCGATCTGACTGAAATCCCGACCGCGGACGAAACCAATGACAACATCGTCGCGTTCTGGCGGCCAGCCGTGGTTGCTGAGCCAGGCCAACCGATGGAGTTCAACTACCGCATTCACTGGACCATGGACGAGAAGTCGATCCATTCGCCAGACCTGGGTTGGGTTAAACAAACCCTGCGCTCCACAGGCGACGTCAAGCAATCGAACCTGGTTCGTCAGCCTGACGGCAGCGTTGCGTATCTGATCGATTTCGAAGGCCCTGTATTGGCCAAGTTAGGCGAAGACCCTGCTATTCGGAGCCAGGTGACCACGGACGACAACACCGACCTGGTGGAAAATAATCTACGCTATAACCCAGTGACCAAAGGCTGGCGCTTGACCTTGCGTGTCAAGGCAAAAGACACCAACAAGTCGGTGGACATGAAGGCTTACTTGCTGCGAGAAGTGCCTGCCGAGCCGGGTAAAGAGCCTGCTGCAATTGCTATCGTTGCCGCCAAGGCCGACAAGACCGCCCAGAAGAAGGCCGACATCAAGCCAGCGCCTGTAACCGCGCCGAAAGACGAGAAAGCCGATGTTGCCAAGGCTGACGCTGCCAAACCAGCTGACGCGGCCAAACCAGCCGACGCGAAAGCAGATGCTGCAAAAACCGACGTAGCCAAGGCTGATGCCGCGAAAGATAAAGATGGCAAAGAAACCCCGCAGCCTGCAACCGAAGCTGCCCCAACTAATCCGGAACCGGCCAAGAATATCCAAATCCTGACCGAGACCTGGAGCTACCAGTTGCCCGCCGATGAGTAATTCCCAGACCGTGCCAGTGTCTCTGAACGAGTACCTGGCACATTTACCGATGAGCGATGAGCAGCGGGCAGAACTTGCCAACTGTTCAACTTTCGCCGAGCTGCACGAGCGGTTATCCGCGCAGCCTGTCGCAGACGCGACCAATGCCGCTCAAGCGTCCGTTGGCCGCCGTCTGACATTGACCACCGCTGACGAGCTGGAAGAAGCAGAAATGCTGGTTCTCGACGCCAGCGGTCGGGTTTGCCTCAAGGCAACGCCACCGATACGTCGGACCAAGGTTGTTCCTGAGCCGTGGCGCACCAACATCCTGGTGCGTGCCTGGCGGCGGATGACCGGTCGTACCAACACTCCCGAACCACCCAAGCGCGAGTTGCCTTCAGCACGCTGGCGTTTTGTCGGTTCGTTGCGCCGCTACATTTTGCTGGTGTTGATGATCGGTCAAACCATCGTCGCCAGTTTTTACATGAAAGGGATCATGCCGTACCAGGGCTGGTCGTTCGTGTCGTGGGAGGAAATCGCGCGCCAGTCGCTGATGCAGACTGCATTGCAAGTGCTGCCTTACGCCCTGCAAACCAGCATCCTGTTGCTGTTCGGGATATTGTTTTGTTGGGTCTCGGCTGGTTTCTGGACAGCCCTGATGGGTTTTCTGGAGTTGCTCACCGGGCACGACAAATACCGTATTTCCGGTGCCAGCGCTGGCGACGAGCCGATTGAAAAAGGCGCCCGGACTGCGCTGGTGATGCCGATTTGCAACGAAGACGTCCCCCGTGTGTTCGCCGGTTTGCGCGCCACGTTCGAGTCAATCGCGGCGACCGGTGATCTGGATCGCTTCGACTTCTTCGTCCTCAGCGACACCAACGACACAGACATCGCGGTCGCCGAGCAGCAGGCCTGGCTTGACGTATGTCGCGAGGCCAACGGCTTCGGCAGGATATTCTATCGTCGCCGTCGCCGTCGGGTTAAACGCAAAAGCGGCAACCTCGATGACTTCTGCCGTCGCTGGGGCGGTGAATACCGTTACATGGTGGTGCTGGATGCCGACAGTGTCATGAGCGGTGAATGCCTGACCAGTCTGGTGCGCTTGATGGAAGCCACACCAGACGCCGGTATCATCCAGACCGCGCCACGGGCGTCGGGCATGGACACGCTGTATGCACGCATGCAGCAATTCGCCACGCGGGTGTACGGTCCGTTGTTTACCGCCGGTCTGCACTTCTGGCAGTTGGGCGAATCCCACTATTGGGGCCACAACGCGATCATCCGCATGAAGCCGTTTATTGAGCATTGCGCCTTGGCGCCGTTGCCCGGTAAAGGTGCTTTCGCGGGTGCAATTCTGTCTCACGACTTCGTCGAAGCCGCGCTGATGCGCCGTGCCGGTTGGGGCGTGTGGATTGCTTACGATTTGCCAGGCAGCTATGAAGAATTGCCGCCTAACTTGCTGGATGAGCTCAAACGTGACCGTCGCTGGTGCCATGGCAACCTGATGAACTTCCGCCTGTTCCTGGTCAAGGGCATGCACCCCGTACACCGAGCGGTGTTTTTGACCGGCGTGATGTCGTACTTGTCGGCGCCACTGTGGTTCTTCTTCCTGGTGCTATCCACTGCGCTACTGGCGGTCAATACGCTCATGGAACCGCAGTACTTCATGGAGCCCCGGCAATTGTATCCGCTGTGGCCGCAATGGCATCCGGACAAGGCGGTCGCGCTGTTTTCGACCACCATCGTGTTGCTGTTCTTGCCTAAACTGCTGAGCATTATTTTGATCTGGGCCAAGGGCTCGGTGGGTTTCGGTGGTCGCATTAAAGTGACCCTGTCGATGCTCATGGAGATGTTCTTCTCGGTGCTGCTGGCGCCGGTGCGGATGTTGTTCCACACCCGTTTCGTACTGGCTGCTTTTCTGGGCTGGGCTGCGACGTGGGACTCGCCGCAACGCGATGACGGCTCGACGTCATGGCTCGAAGCGACCAAACGCCACGGTCCACAAACCTTGTTGGGCGCCTGCTGGGCGTTGTTGGTTGCCTCGCTCAACCCAAGCTTTCTTTGGTGGTTGGCGCCTATCGTTGGTTCGTTGATGCTGTCGATTCCGGTCTCGGTGATTTCCAGCCGCGTAACACTTGGCCTCAAGGCCCGGGACGAGAAGCTGTTCCTTATCCCTGAGGAATACGCGCCGCCGCAAGAGCTGATCGCGACTGATAAATACACCCATGAAAACCGTTGGCATGCGCTGAAAGAGGGGTTCATCCGGGCGGTGGTCGACCCTCAGCAAAATGCGTTGGCGTGTGCATTGGCCACCTCACGGCATTTGCAGTCGGAACCGGTTGAGTGGCTGCGGATTGATCGTGTTCGTCAGGCAATGAAAGCCGGTCCTGGCGCGCTGAGTAACCAGGAACGTCTCATGCTTTTGAGCGACCCGGTTGCGCTGGCGCGTCTGCACGAGCAAGTCTGGAGCGAAGGTCATGCGCAATGGCTGTCGGCCTGGCGCGAGTCAATCGCCGCCGACCCCCACGCGCCGTTGTTGCCTTTGCAGCCGGTTACTCACGCCATCGAGTCTCAACTGGTTAACGCCTGATAGCGCTCGCTGGGTAACATGAGAAACGCCGTTGGGGTCATCCTCAACGGCGTTTTTTGTTAACGGCTCCTACAGGTGATTGGTTACGTCAGTTACACCTGAAACCTGCCCAACAACCCCTGCAAATGAATACCCATTCTTGCCAGCTCAACGCTTGAGGCTGCGGTCTCTTCGCTGGCCGCAGCGGTTTGTTCGCAGATGTCGCGTACGCTCATGACGCTGCGGGTGATTTCTTCAGCCACCGCCGTTTGCTGCTCTCCAGCGGTGGCGATCTGTTGGTTCATGCTTTGGATCGTCGACACCGTACGGGTGATGTGCTCCAGCGCGCTACCGGCGCGGCGACTCAATTCGACGCCGTTATTGGTCAGGGCCCGGCTATTATCCAGTGAGGCCGCGACTTGCTGAGTGCCGTTCTGCAATGCCGCGATCAGCTCTTCAATCTCCTCGGTGGATTGCTGGGTACGTTGTGCCAGGCTGCGTACCTCGTCAGCCACCACCGCGAAACCGCGTCCGGCCTCTCCTGCCCGAGCCGCTTCAATGGCCGCGTTCAGCGCCAACAGATTGGTTTGTTGCGACACCGACTTGATCACGTCAAGCACGCTACCGATTTTGTCGCTTTCGGCGGTGAGCTGGGTCATGGCCTGTGTTGAATTGCCGACCTCGGCGGCCAACAGCTCAATCTGCGCAATGGCTTGCGACACCACCTTATCGCCCTCGCGCGCCTGCTGGTCCGCCTGGGTGGCCGCGTCCGAAGCCTCTTCAGCGTTGCGCGCGACTTCCATCACCGTGGCGGTCATCTGATTCATGGCCGTCGCCACCTGATCGGTTTCATCTTTCTGGCTGTTAACCCCGACACTGGTCTGCTCGGTGACCGCCGACAGCTGTTCAGCCGCGCTGGCTATCTGCGTCACGCTCTCGCCTATCCCGCCGATCAGATCGCGTAAACTCAAGGTCATCTGCTGCATGCTGGCTTGCAACTGGCCCATCTCATCGCTGCGCTCAACCTTAAGGTCTTCGCTCAAGTTGCCTTGGGCGATGCGCCGTGCCGCCGCCAACGTTTGTTGCAGGGGCATGATGACTTGTTGGGTGATCAGCCAGGCGGCCATTAATCCTAGAACCAATGCCAGGCTGGCGATGCTCACCAATGTAGTGCGCGCTCTAGCGGCTTGAACGTCGCGCAGGCTCATTTGGCGGTCGCTCAGCTCGCTGCTCGAGGCGAGCAATTTATCTCCAAGTGCTTCCATCGCTTCCTGTTCGGCTTCGGTCTTGACCTGTGTATCTTTGAACTGGCTCAGCCGAAGGCGGTAATCCTGGAGCGTCTGGCTAGCCATTTGCAGCCCACCGACACTGGTATCGGCTTGATCCTCGGCAATCTGGCTGACTTCCTTGATCGCTTCGTCGATGGCCGTGATCGCCGCCTGCTCATAGCGATCTTGACCGTTGAAGGTATAGGCCTGCACCTGATAACGGGCCACCTGAATCTGCTGGCGCAGTTGCGAAATGTTAGTGAATTCATCCAAACGATCAGCGCTGTCCTGCTCCTGACTGACCGCCTTCAATACCTCGGTTTCCACCTGCGCCACGGTTTTCATGGCCTGCTCGGATTTGTTCTCCAGTTCATCACGGGTGCTTTCGCGCTCCTTCAACGTCTGGCCGAGCTGTTCAAAGGTGGTTTCAAACCGGCGCACGTGGTCGCTCTGGTCGGACAATAACTTAAGGCTGTCCGCGTCGTCGGTGGTTTTGCGCAGAGCGGCGAGTTGCGCCTCCAGTTCGTTCAGACGCTTGACCACGGCAGCAGCGGACTCGGGCGTGTTTTCGCTGCGAAAGAGGATTCTTTCGATGCGCAGGTCTTTGGTCGCGGTGGTCAACTGGCCGATTGCGGACAGCGATTCTGAGCGTTCGACCATGGTGCCGAGGCCATGCCAGCCGGTCAGTGTAATCACCAACGTCAGCAGCAATACCAGGCCGAAGCCCAGCGCAAGTTTAACTTTGACGCGTGTGTTGTCCAAAATCTTGGATAAGGATCGAAACATGAGTGTTCTCCTGTGATGGCGGCAAGACGAAGGCAAAACGACGTTTTGACTTGATCAGCGCATCGGCAGGAGCGGTAAACTCGGGACCTGAATCGGTCGTAGGAAAAGTCTGATAATTTAGCTGGCAGGGCAGAGCCCCAGCGTTTACTGGGGGCTCTGGCAGGCTCTAGACCTTAAACTGACCGACCAAGGATTGCAGATGGGTACCCAAACGCGCGAGTTCGACGCTGGACGCGGCGGTTGCCTTGCTGGCGGTGGCGGTTTGTTCGGACACGTCGCGCACGTTCAACACGCTGCGATTTATCTCCTCCGTGGTTGAGCTTTGTTGTTCAGCGGCGGCTGCGATTTGTTGATTCATCGACTGAATCGCCGAGACCGTGCGGGTGATGTTTTCCAGCGAGCTGCCAGCACGACGTGTCAACTCGACACTGCTGGTGGTCAGCGTACGGCTGTTATCCATGATCGTTGCCACTTGCCGGGTGCCGTTTTGCAGACCGACGACCAGTTCTTCGATTTCCTCAGTGGACTTTTGCGTGCGCTGGGCGAGGCTGCGTACCTCGTCGGCGACTACCGCAAAACCCCGGCCCGCTTCGCCTGCACGCGCCGCTTCGATGGCGGCGTTAAGTGCTAAAAGGTTGGTCTGCTGGGCGACGGATTTGATGACGTCCAGCACGCTGCCGATCTTGTCACTTTCACGCTTGAGGTCACTCATCGCTTCGGTGGAGTTTTCCACTTCCCGGGCTAACAGTTCGATCTGAGCGATGGCTTCATTGACCACTCGGTCGCCTTCGCGCGCCTGTTGGTCGGCAGCAACCGCTGCCTCAGAGGCTTCTTCGGCATTGCGCGCCACTTCCTGAACCGTGGCGGTCATTTCGTGCATGGCGGTGGCCACTTGATCGGTTTCAATCCGCTGGCTACTGACGCCGGCATTGGTTTGCTCAGTCACCGCCGACAATTGTTCGGCCGCGTTGGCTATCTTGTTCACACCCTCGCTGATGCCGCCGATCAAGCTGCGCAAGCCCACGGTCATTCGCTGAATGGCGCCCTGCAACTGGCCCAGCTCGTCACGTCGTTCCACGTACAAATCCTGGCTCAAATCACCCGAAGCGACGCGCTCTACGACCTTGAGGGTCAGCAACAGCGGTACAACGATTTGGCGAGTGATAGTCCAGGCCGCGATCACCCCGAACAGCAACGCTAGCCCGGTCGCCAGGCTGAGCATGGACCGTGCCTTGGCGCTGTCGGCGTCGCGCAAGGTATTCTGTGAGGCGGTCAGTTGCGTGCTCATTTCCTGCAGGTTTTCCCCCTCGGCGGCCATTTTTTCCGCCGCATGCGTACTCAGCCCCTGCGCGTCGCGGTATTGACCAACCGCTCCCCGATAAGACTTGAGCGCATCGCTGGCATCTTTAAGCTTGCCCAGGTACTGCGCCGGAATTGAGCCCGCCAGGCCGTTAAGACCGCCCATGGCTTCGTCGATTGCCGCTGTGGCGCTGCGATCAAACTCCGGCTTGCCGCTGTAGGTGTAACTTTTAACGTGCAAACGCGCCTGTTGGATTAAGGTGCTCAGGTAGACCGCGTCATTGAACGCAAGGATGTTGTCACCCTGAAGCAACGATTGTTCAATGGCTGCAACGTTTTTCAGCGCGAGGTCGGCGGTAACCTCAAGGTTTGCGCTGGCCGCTTCGCGGGCCTGGGTAGCGCTGGTCATTTCGCTGAAGGCACGCCGATAGGCGCCGTTCGCTGTTGCCTGCAGGTCAAGGGTCTTCTGGTCACTGGAGAGCGCCAGCAGGGCGCGCGAGCGAGCAATACTTTGCTCGACTGCATTGAGTGCGTCGGTCACTTCCTTCGCCGATTCGGCATCGAACTGCGTCTCGTAGTGCATTCGGGCGATACGCAGGTCTGTGGTCAAATTAGTCAGCCGGGTAATCAACGCTAGCTTTTCGCCTCGATCAATCAGCGATGACACACCGAACCAGCCGGTGAGGGTGATCAATACTGTTAACAACAACACCGTGCCGAAGCCGATAGCCAGTTTCAGGCGAACGCTAACGTTGCCCAGGTTTCGTACTAACCAGCGGTACATGACAGCTCCTTGGTGTTCAGTTGTTATAGAAGTGTTTGTCTATCGGCGGGCGGGGCAGGAACTGAAGTGGCAATTATCGACGGGAAACTGGTTTAAAACAGGCGGGCAAGCAGTGCAGTTACAGCAGTTTCAACGCGTAAAATACGTTCGCCTAGTTGCACTGGCTGCAACCCTGCTTTGTTGAGCAAGTCGACTTCGTAGGGAATCCAGCCGCCTTCGGGACCGATGGCCAGGGTCACTGGCTCAGTGATGCCCCGTGGGCAAGCCGGGTACTCGCCGGGGTGCCCCACCAGGCCCAGCGTGCCTTGGACTAACTGCGGCAAACGGTCTTCGACGAAAGGCTTGAAGCGTTTTTCGATAATGATCTCAGGAAGAATGCTGTCGCGTGCCTGTTCCAATCCAAGGATCAGTTGTTCGCGAATGGCTTCGGGCTCAAGAAACGGTGTCTGCCAAAAGCTTTTTTCAACCCGATAGCTGTTGAGCAAAATGACCCGGGGTACGCCCATGGTTGCAATAGTCTGAAACACTCTACGCAGCATTTTTGGACGGGGCAGGGCCAGCAACAGGGTCAAAGGCAGTTTGGCCGGCGGGGCGCGGTCAAGGCTGACCCGCAGTTCCGCTTCGTGATTCTCCAGCCGTAGCAGCTCGGCTGAGCCCAACTGCCCGCCGATTCGCCCTACACGCAACGTGTCACCTACCACTGCCCGATGCACCTCTTGCATGTGCGTGAGACGGCGGTCGCCCAAGACCACCCGATCGGCCGAAATGAAGTCGGCGTCTTCGAGCAGCAGCAGGTTCACAGTGGGGTCGCTGGCGGCTGGTCGTGTTTGTCTTCGTCGGGCTGATCGTCCGGGTGATCGCCACGCTTGACGATCAAGCCGCTGCACAACACGCCGATTTCGAACAGTAGCCACATGGGCACCGCGAGCAGCGTCTGGGAGAAGATGTCCGGCGGGGTCAGGATCATGCCGACCACGAAGCAGCCAATAACCACGTATGGGCGCATCTTCTTCAAGTATTTGACGTCGACGATGCCGATCCACACCAGCAATACCACGGCCACCGGGATCTCGAAGGCGACGCCAAACGCCAGGAACAGCGTCATGACAAAGTCCAGATAACTGGCGATGTCGGTCATCATCGACACACCTTCCGGTGTCACGCTGGCGAAGAAGTGGAAAATCAGCGGGAACACCAGGAAGTAGGCAAACGCCATGCCTGAGTAAAACAGGATGATGCTCGACACCAACAAGGGCACCGCGACGCGTTTTTCATGCTTATACAGGCCCGGCGCAATGAACCCCCAGATCTGATGCAAGACCACCGGCATCGCCAGGAACAGCGAGCACATCATGGTCAGCTTGAAGGGGGTCAGGAACGGCGATGCCACGTCGGTGGCGATCATTGTCGCGCCTTCGGGCAAATATACCCGCAGGGGCGCGGATACCAAGGTGTAGATCTTCTGGGTGAATGTAAACAACCCGGCGAAGATCAAGAAAATCGCCAGGACGCAACGCAACAGGCGCGTGCGCAATTCAGTAAGGTGCGAGATCAGCGGCATCTGCTGATCGTTTTCCGGGATGTCTGCGCTCATGGGGCTCGCGGTGGCAAAGTTGAATCGTTGGCGGAAGGTGCGATTGGCACCGGGCTCACGTGGGCTGGCGGAACAGCTTCAGTCGCCGTCGGCGCGGGAACGTCATCAACCGGGACGGTCGTGGTTGCTTCAGGCGTAGCCAGTGGCGCAGCGGTCAATGGTGCGTCGGCCACAGAGGTGGTCGGCGGGGCAATACTGTGGCTTTCGACGGCCGGATGCACGGTGGCGACCGGTTCGGTTGCTGGCTGCTGCGGTTGTTGCGGCGCGAAGATCTTTTTCGCCTCTTCTTCCAGCGACAGAATGTGCTCGTTATGCAATTGCCGACGAATTTCGTCAGCACCTATCTCGCGTTCAACTTCCTGTTTGATCGCATTGAAGCTGCGTTTCAGCCGCCCAACCCACAGGCCGGCGGTACGTGCTGCGCCGGGCAGGCGCTCAGGCCCAAGAACCAACAGGGCAACGAGACCAACCAGCAGCAGTTCAGAGAAGCTGATACCAAACATTTAACACGACCTAGTCTTTACGGAGGGGCTCTTCGACTTTGTGCGCTTGCACGTCGATGGTGTGCGGCTCATGTAACGTAGAGGCCTGCGGCGCTGCTTGCGGAGGCTGCATAGGTTGCGTCGGTTGCACGGGCGGCTGTGGTTCGGCCGGTTTTTCTTCGTCATTCATGGCTTTGCGAAAGCCCTTGATCGTTTCGCCCACATCCGCGCCAAGACCTTTGAGTTTCTTGGTGCCGAATACCAGCACGACAACGATCAAAATGATGATCCAGTGTTTCCAGTCAAAAATGCCCATGACACGTTCCTCTTTCTAGTGGTGCTTGTTTATTCGACTGGGCGCGCGGCTTTTTCCACGTGCCCGGATAATCCAAAACGGCGATCCAGTTCATCCAGCACAGCCTGCGGGTGCTGACCCAACGCAGCCAGCATCACCATGCTGTGAAACCACAAGTCTGCGGTCTCGTAGATGACGTCGCTGCAGTCCCCGCTCACCGCGGCGTCTTTGGCGGCAATGATGGTTTCGACCGATTCTTCACCGACCTTTTCCAGAATCTTGTTCAAACCCTTGTGATACAGGCTGGCGACATACGAGCTGTCGGCAGCGGCGCCTTTGCGCGATTCAAGCACTTCGGCCAGGCGGGCCAGGGTGTCAGTCATGTGTATGTCCTGCCTGATAGATCGCGTGCGGGTCTTTCAGTACCGGGTCGACGACCTTCCAGCCAGCATCGTCATAGACCCGATAAAAACAGCTTTCCCGACCCGTGTGACACGCAATTCCACCGACCTGCTCAATCATTAAGATAATCACGTCAGCGTCGCAGTCCAGGCGCAGTTCGTGAAGTTTCTGTACATGCCCTGATTCTTCACCTTTACGCCAGAGTTTGCCACGGGAACGCGACCAGTAAATGGCTCGGTTCTCAGCGGTGGTCAGGCTCAGGGCTTCACGGTTCATCCAGGCCATCATCAGCACGCGGCCGGTTTTAAAGTCTTGGGCGATTGCCGGCACAAGGCCGTCGCTGTCCCACTTGATCTCGTCTAGCCAGTCTTTCATATCGACTCCGGCAGCCTGGCTTCTGGCCAGGCGGGTTAAGTAGTGTGCCAGTTGCGGGCTATCGGCGCACGACCAGATACAACCCGGCCGCTAGCATGATCCACGCCGGCCATGCTGCGAGAGCGATTAATGCCGTGCCGCCGCCTGCCAGGGTCGATGCCATCACTGCGCCGCCTGCCAGCAACGCCGCACCAATCAGCCGCAATGCCCAGCCGTCGCCGCCGCGTACCTGCCGCTCACGCCACGGTGCGGGCGGATCATAGGCATGGGGCTGAGACATGCGTTCCAGCAGGTCACGGGTCATGCCCGCCAGGTGCGGGATCTGCTCGACTTGGGATTGCAGGTTATGCAGCAGGGTCTTCGGGCTGACCCGCTCACGCATCCAGCGCTCCAGAAACGGCTGGGCGGTGCTCCACAAATCCAGGTCCGGGTACAGCTGACGGCCCAGGCCTTCGATGTTGAGCAAGGTTTTCTGTAGCAGCACTAACTGCGGCTGGACTTCCATGTTGAAACGACGCGCCGTCTGGAACAGGCGCATCAGCACCTGGCCAAAGGAAATATCCTTGAGCGGCTTCTCGAAAATCGGTTCGCACACGGTACGGATCGCCGCTTCGAATTCGTTGAGTTTGGTTTCCGCTGGCACCCAGCCAGAATCGATGTGCAATTGCGCCACGCGCCGGTAGTCGCGCTTGAAGAAGGCGAACAGGTTGCGCGCCAGGTAGTCCTGATCTTCCGGGGTCAGGCTGCCGACGATACCGCAGTCGATGGCAATGTACTGTGGGCTCCACGGATTGACGGTGCTGACAAAAATATTGCCGGGGTGCATGTCGGCATGGAAGAAGCTATCGCGGAATACTTGGGTGAAGAAGATCTCTACCCCGCGTTCGGCCAGCATTTTCATGTCGGTGCGCTGATCGGCCAAGGTCGCCAGATCGGTGACCTGGATGCCGTAGATACGCTCCATCACCAGCACTTTCGGGCGGCACCAGTCCCAATAGACTTGTGGCACGTAGAGCAGCGGTGAACCTTCGAAGTTACGTTTCAACTGGCTCGAATTGGCTGCCTCACGCAATAAGTCGAGTTCGTCGTAGATGGTTTTTTCGTAATCGCTGACCACGTCCACCGGGTGCAGCAAGCGCGCGTCAGCCGACAGACGTTCAGCGATGCGCGCCAGAATGAACAGCCATGCCAGATCCTGACCGATGATCGGTTTAAGGCCTGGGCGTACAACCTTGACCACCACTTCTTCGCCGGTCTTTAGTTGTGCGGCGTGGACTTGTGCTACCGAGGCCGAGGCCAGCGGCGCGACATCGAAGCGGCTGAACACTGCACTGATTTTCGCGCCGAGTTGTTGCTCGATGAGGTCGATGGCCTGTTGCGAATCGAACGGCGGCACACGGTCCTGCAAGCGCATTAATTCGTCAGCGATGTCTTCTGGCAACAGATCGCGACGGGTCGACAGCAACTGACCGAATTTGATGAAAATCGGCCCAAGGTCCTGCAATGCCAAACGCAGGCGAGCGCCTCGACTCAGGTCCAGGGTTCTGCGCGGGAACCAACGCCACGGCATGACGTAGCGCAAGGCGAGCATCCACCAAGGCAGCGGCAGGGCAAACAGCAAGTCATCGAGACGGTAGCGGATGACCACGCGTTGGATGCGAAACAAACGGCGGACGGCAAGCAGCTTCATGCGTTATCGCTGGGTTTGAGGAAGAGGGCAAGGCGCTCGAAACGCGCCTCGAGACGTTCAAGGTCTTGCTTGGTTTGATCAATTTCAGCAAAGCGTGCATCAGCTTCGCGCTGACCGACTAATGTGCGCGACTCTTCGCTGAGGTAGTCAGCAAGATTGCGCGTCAGGTTGGCTACGCCGTCGCTGGTCCAGCGCGCGCTATTGCGCAAATGACCGCTGAGGAATGGGCTGGCGATAGGGCCGAGCCAGCGCGAGAGTTCGTACTCCCAGTCCAGCTCAAGGTCTTGCAGCACGCCGACCAGTTCCAGCAGTACGGCGCTGTCGCCTTCCATTTCGACGTCGGGGCCATGCAGTAAGGCAGTTTTGTCTTGGCTCAATGCCAGGCGCAGCAGGCTCGACGCTGGGGCACGCAAGGTGCAATCGGCATCGGCTTCCCATTGCGCGGCCAGCAGCAAGCCTTCGTTGCTGGGCAAAATGAACAGTTGCAGCGCCGGGTTACGGCAATCGACAGCAATCACCTTGCCCGCCAGGCGCTCCAGACGTGGCAACGCGGTGCTGTCCATGCGCAGCACACGGTTGATGCCGTGCTCGACGCTGGCGAGCAAGCCGCTGAACAACATCAGGGTTTGATACCGCGATGCAGGGCCACAATGCCGGCGGTCATGTTGTGATAAGTGACGCGGTCGAAGCCGGCCTCTACCATCATCGATTTCAGGGTTTCCTGATTCGGGTGCATGCGGATCGACTCCGCCAGGTAACGGTAGCTTTCCGAGTCGTTGGTGATCAATTTGCCCATCAACGGCATGAAGGCGAACGAATAAGCGTCATAGGCCTTGGACATCAGCTTATTGGTCGGTTTGGAGAACTCCAGAACCAGCAAGCGGCCACCTGGCTTGAGCACGCGCAGCATCGACTTCAGCGCATCTTCTTTATGGGTCACGTTGCGCAAGCCGAAGGCAATGGTCACGCAGTCAAAATGATTGTCGGGAAACGGCAGCTTTTCCGCGTCGGCCTGAACGAACTTGACATTGCCCGCCACGCCCAGGTCCAACAGACGGTCACGACCGACCTTGAGCATTGAAGCGTTAATGTCGGCCAGCACCACTTCGCCGGTCGGGCCGACCAAGTGCGAGAATTTTTTCGTCAGATCGCCGGTGCCGCCAGCGATGTCCAGCACTCGGTTGCCGGTGCGTACGCCCGATAACTCGATAGCGAAGCGCTTCCATAAACGGTGCATGCCACCGGACAGCAGGTCGTTCATCAAGTCGTACTTGGCGGCGACCGAGTGGAAAACCTCAGCAACCTTCTCGGCTTTTTGGCTTTCCGGCACGTTTTTAAAGCCGAAGTGAGTGGTGGGTTCGGCATCGCTGCCTTTGCGCTGATCATTCATGTCGCTGTCACCGGAAGAGAATGCCGGACATTCTAATCCCGGTGGCTGGCTTTGTCTTGGCAAGGCTTAATGTAAGTATAGTGACGCGCCGGGACCGATTGACGCATGGGATGTGGATGGGGTGCCGGCAGAACCTACGGATAGAGGAGCCCTACGATGGCCCGGATAAGCGTTGAGCGTGCCCACGACCTGGGTCGTGAAGCAGCAAAACAAAAAGCAGAAACGTTGGTGCAGAAGCTGGCCGAGAAATATTCGCTTGAGCCCAACTGGACCGGCGACACCGTCAAACTGGCTGGCTCCGGCGTCAGCGGCACGGTGAGTGTGTTCGATGAGCTGATCAAAGTTGAAGTTGAGGTGGGCTTCTTGATGTCCGCCTTCAGCGGCACAATCAAAAGTGAAATCGAAAAGGCGCTGGATAAAGCGTTGCTGTGACTGAGGGCTGATTCCTACATAAAAATCCCTTTGTCTTAGGCAACCTAGGGTGAGCATTCTAATTTTTCTGATTACTTTGGCCCATGCCCATAAACAGCTTGGGCAGTTCCTCCAACCTTTGAGCGTGAGGTGCACCATGGCCAGAGTAAGCCTGAAAAAGAAAGTTGAAGCCGAGCAAGTGACCACCCTTTCCGAAGTCAAACTGTATGCCCGCAAGATTTGGCTGGCTGGCCTGGGTGCCTACGCCAAGGCCGGTTCCGAAGGCGCGGAATACGTCAAAGAGCTGATCAAGACCGGGGAAGTTGCCGAGCGCGAAGGCAAAAAAGTTATCGGTAAAAAAATCGAAGCTGCCAATAGCGAAATCAACAGCGAGATCGATGACGTCAAAACCGAAGTCAAAAGCATTAAAGGCAGACTCGAACTGCAATTCGAAAAAGTCGAGAGTGCTTTCGACCGCCGCGTGTCAAGCGCCTTGAATCGCTTTGGAATTGCGTCTAAACATGATGTTGAGACACTGTCTGCTAAGCTCGATGGGCTGACGGCATTGCTTGAACGTGTCGCGCGTAAACAATAAGGAGAGCGGGATGGCTGGCAAAAAGAAAATCGAAAAAGAAGGCAGTTCCTGGATGGGCGAAGTTGAAAAGTACTCTCGTCAAATCTGGCTGGCTGGTTTAGGCGCTTACTCGAAGATCAGCAATGACGGAAGTAAGCTTTTCGAAACGTTAGTTAAGGACGGCGAGAAGGCTGAAAAGCAAACCAAGCAGGGTGTCGACAAACAAGTGGACGCTGCCAAGGCAACCGCTCAAACGGCGAAATCCCGTGTAGGCGATGTCAAAGACCTTGCGCTGGGTAAGTGGAGCGAACTTGAAGGCGCCTTCGACAAGCGCCTGAACAGCGCCATTTCACGCCTTGGTGTACCCAGCCGTAATGAAGTCAAAGCGCTGCACAGCAAGGTCGATTTACTGACCAAGCAGATTGAAAAACTGACCGGTGCGGCGGTGGCACCTGCGTCCAAAGCGCTGGCGTCCAAACCTGCGCCTAAAACGGCAGCAAAACCATTGGCCAAGGCAGCGGCCAAGCCAGTCGTAAAAGCCGCGACGAAAGCGCCGGCAAAAACCGCAGCGGCCAAGCCAGCAGCTAAACCTGCAGCGGCTAAACCGGCGGCAGCCAAAGCAGCCGCGAAACCGGCGGCCAAGCCTGCTGTAAAAGCAGCGGCGCCCAAGGCAGCAGCCAAGCCCGCAGCGGCCAAAAAACCAGCGACACCAAAAGCGGCAGCACCCAAGCCAGCCGCTGCAACTGCAGCCCCAAGCCAAACATCGGCTCCGGCAGCAACCCCTGCGCCAGCAACGACCTCCGAGTCGACGCCAGCCAGCCAGTCCTGATTTTTTACGGACTGCCCAAGCCCGGCCGTGAGGTCGGGCTTTTTACTGAGCACTGATTGCCCAGGATCGGAAATACACACCAAAGATCCGGTGGGACCGAACGTGTACGGGAAGAACTTGGCGCTGTGTTTCAGGCAGACCGGTTGGGCTTTCCCGAATGAATTCGGTGCTGCAGTCTCGTGGCCCCACTGGTTGGTCGGCTACCGTTCCAGATACCGCTTCGCCGCATCTTCCACCGCTTCCCTCGACCCAACAATCAAATGTGGCGCCACCAGCATCATGATTTGATACACCACCACCCGCACTTGTCCTTCTTTGCCCAAAATCCGTTGGTAATCCAGCGAGAACAAGAGCGTCATGCTGATCTGTTCCAACAGTTGCCCTAACGCTTGAGTATCGCTAACCATTTGCCCTTGGGTTTTGAGTTGGGCGAGCAGTGACGCCAGGGTGCGCTTTAGTGAGTTGAGCAACGTGCGAATACCCCGGGCGAGTTTTGGCAGGCGGCCGGCGAGGTTGGACAGGTCCTGAAAAAGGAAGCGGTAGTGCGACAGGTGCTCGACGATCAGGTGCAGGAATAGCCAGTAATCTTCTGGTGCCAGTTTCGCGTTGGCCGGTGGGTCGAGGAGCGGGGAAAGCTCGCTTTGGAAGCGCTCGAACAGGCCCAGCACTAACGGTTCTTTGCCGTGAAAGTGATAGTAGAGGTTGCCGGGGCTGATACCCATTTCGTTGGCAATTCCCAAGGTCGAGACGTTAGGTTCGCCCTGTTGGTTAAACAGGTGCAACGCACAGTCGAGGATACGGTCGCGGGTTTTCATCCGGTCTTCTTGTTTAAAATATTTTTGAAATGAAATAGATAACGTGTAGGAGCTGCCGAAGGCTGCGATTCGAACGGGAACCGGTCGATTTCCGGATGCCGCCGAAGGTTGTGCCGACCTTATCGCAGCCTTCGGCAGCTCCTACAGTTCGAGTCCGTTCTAGCGCACGCGTACATAAGTCCCGGGCGCCGCTTCCATGGGCGGGTAGTTCTGATTGCCCAGCGTTAACAGGGTTTCCCGTTGCTCACCGGAGCGTTGTTGAATCCATTCCAACCAATGTGGCCACCAACTGCCTTCGACGGTTTTGCCGTCATAAAACCAGGCGCGTGGGTCGCTGCTGAGTTTGGGGTTGTCAATAAAGTTGGATTTAGGATTGCCCGGCGGGTTGAGAATGCTCTGCACATGGCCACTGTTGGACAGAATGAAGCGCCGGTCGCCGCCCAATAGCAGCGTCGAACGATAAACTGCGTCCCAGGGCGTGATGTGGTCATTAATGCCGGCCACATTGAAGCTGTCCACCGTGACCTTCTGCAGGTCGATGGGCGTGCCACACACTTCCAGGCCTCCGGCGCGGCTGAGCGGGTTATGTTTGAAGAAGTCCAGCAGGTCGCCATGCAAGGCTGCGGGCAGGCGCGTGCTGTCGTTGTTCCAATAAAGGATGTCAAACGCTGGCGGTGATTTACCCAGCAAGTAATTATTGACCCAGTAACTCCAAATCAAATCGTTGGGACGCATCCAGGCGAAGATTTTTGCCATGTCGCGGCCATCCAGAACGCCTTGTTGATACGATCGCCGCTTGGCCGCTTCCAGGGTTTGTTCGTCGATAAACAGCGTGGCTGGGCTCTCGATCTGGCTGTCCATCAGACTCACCAGATACGTGGCGCTGGAGATTCGGCGCAATTGTCGCTTGGCCTGTAAATGCCCTTGCAGCGCCGCCATGGTCAGGCCGCCTGCGCAGGCGCCGACCAAATTCACCTCCCGGCTGGCGGTGATGGCGCGGACCACATTCACTGCTTCTTCCAGGGCCTCGACGTAGGTGGATAAGCCCCATTCGCGGTGACGGACGTCCGGGTTGCGCCAACTGATCATGAACACCTGCAGGCCATTCTTCAGGGCGAACTGAACGAAGCTGTTCGCTGGGCTGAGGTCGAAAATGTAGTACTTGTTGATTTGTGGCGGGACGATCAGCAACGGTTTGGCGTACTGCTTTTCGCTCATGGAATTGTATTGCATCACCTCCAGCAGTTCATTGCGAAACACTACGGAACCGGGGGTGGTCGCGACTGTTCCGCCAACTTCGAATGCATCCTTAGTGATCTGGCTAGGCAGGCCATTATTGTGCAACAAGTCGTCGAACAGGTGGCTGACGCCTTTCAGCACACTGCTGCCACCGGTGTTAAACAGCTCTTTGATCGCCAGTGGGTTGAGCAGGGTGTTGGAGGGTGCGAACGCATCATTGAGCAGTGAGAAAATAAAGTGCGCGCGGGCCCGATCGTCCCCGGACAGGCTGCTGTCGTCGATCCAGCTTTTGGCCTGATGCTGCCAGGTCAGATACGCCTGCAAACTGCGCCGATAGAATGGGTTCAGCTGCCACGTTGGGTCGGCGAAGCGAGCGTCACGCGGGTTAGGTGTGTAAGGGGTCTCACCCAATAACACACGGCCAAGTTGGCCGCCCAACGCCAGCACATGACGAGCACTGTGAATAGGATGGCGCAAGCTCTGAGTGGCCACGCTGCGCAAGGTGGAGAAAAGATCCTTGCCTTGCAAGCCGGTGATAGCGCTTTGCACGTTGATGAAGTTAGCCGAGGTCGGCACTGCGCTCGTGGTGGGTTTATTTCGCATCGGGGCAACACTCCGTCGTCAGACCATCAACACAAACAGACGCAAAGCAGCCGCTGAACAGGGGAAAATACCGACGGGCAAACGGTACTGCACCAGCAGGCTGGATTGCGATTCTGCGCCGTTGAGCACTCCGGCTCGGGCGCAGTCGATGAAACGATTTCTCCTGTACTGCTTACTCAATGGCAGTTGCGCGCAAGGCCGAGTCGGTTACCGCGCCAGTGGTGCAGGCTGCGGATGCATGACCGCGCGCTGTCGTTCTTCTTCAAGAAACTTCATGATGATCGGTGCCACCGCTTCGGCGCGGGTGATCAGAAATAAATGACCGTCGTCGATTATGTGTAGCTGGGCATTGGGTATCCGCCAAGCCAGCAGGCGCATATTTACCAGCGGAATCAGCGGATCGTCGTCGCCCGCCAACACCAGAGTAGGCTGATGAATTTTGTGCAGCCAATGTATGCTGGTCCAACCCATGCCGGCGAACAGCTGCCAGTAGTAGCCCAGTTTTCCGGACGAGCGCACCTTGGCTGCATGGCTGGCCGCCAATCTGGGATTACGTCGGAACGCGCCGCCATAAATTTCCGGGGCGATTCGAATAACATGTGACGGCTGGATGTAACGCCGTGGGCTTGCCATCAACCACAGCACGCGCGGTTTCCCCGGCACCATTACCACCCCTGCGGCAGTCGCGGCCAATACCAGTTTTTTGCAGCGTTCCGGGTAGTCGTACGCGAACTGCTGGGCCAATGCGCCGCCCCATGAAACGCCGATGACATTGACCTGGCCGTAGTCCAGGTAATCGAGCATGCGTGCCGTCAGCTTGGCCAGCCCTGGAAAGCGAAAGGGCCGACTCGGTGTAGAAGAACCACCGACACCAGGCACGTCGAACGCGATCACTTCGAGGTCGGGGTCCAGTGCGTCGATGAACGGAAACACCAACTCCAGGTTGGCGCCGATGCCGTTGAAAATCAGCAAAGGCGTCATGTGTTTCTTGCCTGGGCGGACGGCCGTGCGGATGGTATGGCCATCCAAATCGACGGTACGGAAAATAAACGGTTGCGGCATGCGCGAAGCCCTATGGGTTAAACCACTGATAAAGCCGTCCTTTGCTTTGCCAGATCGGATCGAGGTCAAACCTCGTTTACTCGTCACGTGATCGCGCGTTGGAGGCAGGCTAAGCCCGCCTCGTATTGTTATTGTCTAGCGTTCGTGTACGTACGTGCCCGGCGCTGCTTCGCCGGCTGTGAACGTTTTATTGCCAAGAGTGGTGGGCGCTTTTTTCAGCTTGCCGGAGCGAACGGACAGCCATGCCTGCCAGTGCAGCCACCAGGAGTCGGTGTGCTTGGTGCCGTTGTCTTGCCATTCTTTGGCGTCAACCGGAAGTTCCGGGTTGGTCATATAGCGCGATTTGGGGTTGCCCGGCGGATTCAAAATGCTTTGGATGTGTCCGCTGCTGGACAGGACGAATTCTGTTTTGCCACCGAACAGGCGTGCCGATTTGTAGCATGAGCCCCAAGGTGTGATGTGGTCGTTGGTGCCGGCGAGACAAAACACGTCGCTGGTGATCTGTCTGAGGTCGATGGACGTGCCGCTGACCTCCAGGGCGTTCGGACGAATCAATGGATTGGTCTTGAACATTTCGATCAGGTCGCCGTGAAAAGCGGCGGGGAGGCGCGTGGTGTCGTTATTCCAGAACAGGATATCGAACACCGGTGGCTCGTTGCCCAACAGGTAGTTGTTGACCCAATAGTTCCAGATCAAATCGTTGGGGCGCATCCAGGCGAAAATCTTCGCCAGGTCGCGGCCCTCCAATACGCCCGCCTGATACGAATGACGCTTGGCCGACTCCAGGGTTTTTTCGTCGACGAACAACGCTACTTCGTTGTCTAGCGTGGTGTCGAGTACGCTGACCAATAGGGTCAGCGCGTGAACTTTCTGCTCACCCAGCGCAGCGTAGTGCCCCAGCAGTGCGGTACAGGTAATGCCGCCCGAGCAGGCGCCCAGCATGTTGATCTCTTTGCTGCCGGTGACGGCGATGACCACGTCCACGGCCTCCTTGAGCGCATCAATGTAGGTCGACAGGCCCCATTCGCGTTGAGCTTTGGTTGGGTTCCGCCAACTGACGATGAAGGTCTGCACACCGCCGCGCAGGCAGAAACGCGCCAGGCTTTTTTCCGGGCTCAGGTCGAAAACGTAAAATTTGTTGATCTGCGGCGGCACCACCAGCAATGGCCGTTCAAGTACCTGCTCTGTCGTAGGCTTGTACTGGATCAACTCGAGTACATCGTTGCGAAAAATCACCGACCCTTCGGTAGTGCCCAGGCTCTTGCCGACCTCAAACGCGTCCATGTTGACCTGGCTCGGCATGCCGCCGTTGTGCACCAGGTCCTTGGCCAGATGTGACAGGCCGTCGAGCACACTTTTGCCGCCCGTTTCGAAGAAGCGTTTGACCGCGGCCGGGTTAGCGGCGGTGTTGGTCGGTGACATGGCTTCAGTCATGAGATTGATCACGAAATGACCACGGCTGATGTCCTGCGGCGATAAATTGCTGTCGCCGATCCAGTCATGCAGCTCTTTGCGCCACGCCAGATAGGTTTGCAGGTAACGACGATAAAGGGGGTTTTGACTCCACGCAGGGTCGGCGAAACGACGGTCGTCGCTGGCAGGTGCCAGGCTGGATTTGCCGAGCAAAACATTCTTCAGTTCAACACCAAAATGAGCGACGTGCTTGACGCTAAGGATCGGCTGTCTGAGGGCTTGCCTTAGAACCATGCGTGCGGTGTTCAGTAAATCTTTACGTCGCAGCCCCACGACGGGGTTCAGATTCAATGTGCTTTCAGACGCTTGCCGCTGCAGGTCATCGTTATTATTGCTACTCATCTATGACGCTCCATTGTCCTGAGACGAGTACTGAGCCTCCCTGCGAAAGCACTTACACAGGTACATCCCAATACTGCTGCTCGGGTGATCGATGATGGCTAAACAAGTATTCCAGTTGGCCTGCACATGAACGAAAAAGCCGAGAACGAAACGCGGCAGCGGGACTTCATTCGTTACGTATGTGCACGATCTGGTTCTGCGTAAATTAAATGCAGGGAGCTTGCCAGAATCATTGGTTACCCGAGATTTCACAAAATCGCAAGCAGGCCATTCGTTGGCCTGTGCGGGGAGCATTGGAACAAACAGAATTAGAATGGTCGCCCTAAAAGAGCAAAAGGTTGAGCTAGAGCATCAGCTTAATGATTTGCTCGGAGGGGTCGCGGGTTTTGCCAGCCACTTTTAATTCTGCAAGATAATCGTCCCACAGCTGCTCTTGGCGTTGCGCCAGTTGGTACAGATATTCCCAAGTGAACAGTCCGCTGTCATGGCCGTCGTCGAAGGTCAATTTTAGTGCGTACTGCCCGGCCGGTTCGACTTTGCTCAGGCCGACACCCAGCTTGCCAAATTGCAGAATCGGATGACCATGCCCCTGTACCTCAGCCGAGGGTGAGTGCACCCGCAAAAACTCGGCGGGCAAGTGGTACTCCTCATCGGGCGCGTATTTCAGCGTCAAGGTTTTCGAGGCTTTGTGCAGATTGATAGCAGTAGGGAGTTTGGGCATAACGGCAGCTTAAAGCTGCAAGCCGCAAGCCGCAAGCTACAAGAGGATCGCAATCCAGCTTGCCGCTTGTAGCTTGCCGCTTGTGGCTGACTTACAAAATATACCTCGATAGGTCTTCGTCTTTGGCCAGTTCGCCCAAGTGGCTGTTGACGTACTCGGCGTCGATGCGAATGGTCTCTGTGCCTTGGGCCAAGGCCAGGTCCCCGGCGCTGAAAGACACCTCTTCAAGTAGCCGCTCAAGCAAGGTGTGCAAACGGCGGGCACCGATGTTCTCGGTTTTCTCGTTGACCTGCCACGCGATCTCGGCGATGCGCTTGATGCCGTCCGGCAAGAACTCGATGTTCAGGCCTTCGGTCTTCAGCAGCTCGCGGTACTGCTCGGTCAATGACGCGTGCGGTTCGCTGAGGATGCGTTCGAAGTCTTGCGGCGTCAGGGCTTTGAGTTCCACGCGGATTGGCAAGCGACCTTGCAACTCCGGCACCAGATCGCTCGGCTTGCTCAAGTGGAACGCACCTGACGCGATGAACAGGATGTGATCGGTCTTGACCATGCCCAGCTTGGTGTTGACGGTGCAGCCTTCAATCAACGGCAGCAGGTCACGTTGCACACCCTCACGGGACACATCGACGCCGCCGGTATTACCGCGCTTGGCAACTTTGTCGATCTCATCGATGAACACGATGCCGTGCTGTTCAACGGCTTCCAGCGCCTTGGCCTTGAGCTCTTCTTCGTTGACCAGACGGCCAGCCTCTTCATCGCGCACCAGTTTCAGCGCGTCTTTAACCTTGAGCTTGCGGCTTTTCTTTTTGCCCTTGCCCATGTTGGCAAACAGGCTTTGCAACTGGTTGGTCATCTCTTCCATGCCAGGCGGCGCGGAGATGTCGACGCCGATGGATTCGGAGACTTCGATGTCAATCTCCTTGTCATCCAACTGACCTTCGCGCAGGCGTTTGCGAAACAGCTGGCGAGTGTTGGAGTCGGAGGCCGGGGCGGCATCTTCGTTGAAGCCCACACGTGCAGGCGGCAACAACGCGTCGAGAATGCGGTCTTCGGCAGCGTCTTCGGCACGGTGCTGAACCTTGGCCATTTCCTGCTCACGCAGGAGCTTGATCGCAGCATCGGCCAGGTCACGAATGATCGACTCGACGTCACGGCCGACGTAACCCACTTCGGTGAACTTGGTCGCTTCGACCTTGATGAACGGCGCGTTGGCCAGCTTCGCCAAACGACGGGCGATCTCGGTTTTGCCGACACCGGTCGGGCCGATCATCAGAATGTTTTTCGGTGTCACTTCAACACGCAGCTCTTCGGGCAGCTGCATACGACGCCAGCGATTGCGCAAGGCGATAGCGACGGCGCGCTTGGCATCGTCTTGACCAATGATATGGCGATTGAGTTCGTGGACGATTTCGCGGGGAGTCATAGACATGATAGTGGCGGTCCTCTAGCTGAAAAAAGCGTTCACGCCGCGCACAAAAGCGGCCAGGGAAACGGTTTAGTCGGCGAGGTCCTGCTCCTCAATGGTGATGTTGTGGTTGGTGAATACGCAGATGTCTGCAGCAATGCCCAATGCGGTTTCGGCAATCTCGCGTGCGGACAATTCGGTCTTCATCAGCAGGGCGCGGGCGGCGGCTTGCGCGAAAGCGCCGCCAGAACCCATGGCAATCAGCCCATCTTCGGGCTCAACAACGTCACCGTTACCAGTGATGATCAGCGAGGCGTCTTTGTTGGCCACCGCAAGCATGGCTTCAAGGCGGCTAAGTGAACGATCGGTGCGCCATTCTTTCGCCAGCTCAACGGCGGCGCGAACCAGATGGCCCTGATGTTTCTCGAGTTGGCCTTCGAAACGTTCGAAAAGAGTAAAGGCGTCGGCGGTGGCACCCGCAAAACCGGCAATCACTTGGCCGTGATACAGGCGGCGCACTTTTTTCGCGTTGCCTTTCATGACGGTATTGCCGAGGGAAACCTGGCCGTCGCCGGCCATGACGACTTTGCCGTTACGGCGCACTGAAACGATGGTGGTCAAAGGAGAGTCTCCACGCAGCGGGGCGAAAATGCCCTAGTGGAAACTCATATGGGGGTGGGGATGGGCATTTCAACCGTGGGGGATGAATGGTGACCGCTTCCGCAGGCGGATCACGATCCGCTGTAGGAGCCAACTTGTTGGCGAGGCTGCATACCCGGCACACCGCATCAGGCCTCTAGCCTGTAGAGCCAACTTGTTGGCGAGAGGTCTGACGCGGTGTGTCAGTGGTTAGCCTCGCCAACATGTTGGCTCCTACAGATGTGTCAAACGGTGATTTATTTACCCTGGCGCTGTTGTAACAACAAATTGCTAAAGCCGCTGCCAGCCAATTGTTTCTGGGCAATGGTCAGTTGTTCGCGATTGCTGAACGGGCCGACCAGTACGCGGAACCAGGTTTCATCCTTCACCGTGCCGGACTCGACCTGCACGGCTTGGCCCAGCAAAATGATCTGGGCGCGAACTTTATCGGCGTCGGTTTCTTTGCGGAACGAACCGGCCTGCAAGAAGAACCTGGTCACCGCAGCGGGTCCCGGTTTTACCACCGGTGGCGCCGGAGGCGGGGTTACACCGCTCAATGCCGCCTGAGCACGAGCGGTATCAATTTTCGCCGCCTGTTCCGGCGTGACCGGTGCCACGATTGGCGCAACAATCGGTGGGGTTTTCTCCGGCACCGCTTCGTTGGGCACGATGACTTCCGACTCAGGCAACAAGGTATAGAAATCGTATTTTGGTTTTGCCGGCGCTTGGGGGCTTGGGGGCGCCTTGTTGGCTTCGGCGATTTTTGCAGCTTTGGTCTCTTCCTTGACGCGCTTGACGTCAGCGCCACCAGGCCCAATCTTCATCAGCAGAACCACGAAAGCGCCAACCGAAAGGCCAATCACCAGCCACAACCATCCCGGAATCGGCTTCTTTGCCGGTGCCTGATAACGGCTGGCACCGCGCTTGGGAGCAGGTTTTTTCTTAACAGCCAACTTACATGCGCTCCAGAGTATCCAGACCCAAGAGTTCCAGGCCTTGCTTGAGGGTGCGGCCAGTCAGCGCGGCGAGGCGCAGACGGCTTTGCTGTTGTTGCGGGTTCTCGGCGCCCAGAATCGGGCAGTTCTCGTAGAAGCTGGAGAACAGCCCCGCCAGGTCGTAGATGTACGCGCACAGTACATGAGGCGTGCCTTTCTCCGCGACGTTATTCAGGGTTTCACCGAACTGTGCCAGGCGTGCTGCCAACTCTTGCTCTTGCGGCGCTTCAAGGACGATCTGACCCTGGGTCGCGTCGAACGGTTTGCCCAGCTTGCGGAAAACACCCGCCACGCGGGTGTAGGCATATAGCAAATAGGGCGCGGTGTTGCCTTCAAAGCTGAGCATCTGGTCGAAGTTGAAGCTGTAGTCGCTGGTGCGGTGTTTGGACAGGTCGGCATACTTCACCGCGCTGATACCGATTGCCTTGGCGATGCTGCGCAATTCGTCTTCGGCGATTTCCGGGTTCTTTTCCTTGACCAATGTGTAAGCGCGGTCTTCGGCCTCATCGAGCAGGTCGACCAGCTTCACGACGCCACCGTCGCGGGTTTTGAACGGGCGGCCATCGGCGCCGTTCATGGTGCCGAAGCCCATGTGTTCCATCTGCATGCCGTTGGTCACGAAACCGGCACGGCGTGCGACTTCGAACACTTGTTGAAAGTGCAGCGCCTGGCGCTGGTCGACGAAATACAGGGCGCGGTCTGCTTTCAGCACGTTGCTGCGGTAACGGATGGCCGCCAGGTCAGTGGTGGCATACAGGTAACCACCGCCGTTTTTCTGCACGATGACCGGCAGCGGCGTACCTTCGGCGGTTTTGAATTCTTCAAGGAACACGCACTGCGCGCCGTTGCTTTCAACCAGCAGACCCGCTGTCTTAAGGTCGCTGATGACGTTTGGCAAATCGTCGTTGTAGGCGCTTTCGCCCATGACATCCCCAGGCGTCAGTTTGACGTTGAGACGTTCGTAGGTCTGTTGGCAGTGCAGCAAGGAGATGTCCTTGAAGTGTGCCCACAACGCCAGGCAATCAGGATCACCTGCTTGTAACTTGACCACCAGACCACGGGCGCGCTCGGCGAACTCTTCAGATTCGTCGAAGCGTTGTTTTGCGGCGCGGTAAAAGTTTTCCAGGTCAGACAGTTCGTCGCTGGCCGCAGGTTTTTCCTGCAGATAGGCCAGCAACATGCCGAACTGCGTGCCCCAGTCGCCCACGTGGTTCTGGCGAATCACGGTGTCGCCAAGGAATTCCAGCACATTGGCCACGCCGTCGCCGATGATCGTCGAGCGCAAATGGCCAACGTGCATTTCTTTGGCCAGGTTCGGCGCCGATAAATCGACGACTACCCGTTGAGCGGCGCCGACTTTGCGCACTGACAGCTGCGGATCGGCCAGTGCGATGTCGAGGCGGGCAGCCAGCGCCTGCGTGTTTTGAAAGAAGTTGAGAAAGCCCGGACCTGCGATGTCGACTTTGCTGACCTGCGGATCGGCAGGCAGCGCTGCGACCAGTTTTTCCGCCAGGTCACGAGGCTTCATGCCAGCGGGTTTGGCCAGCATCATCGCGATATTGCTGGCGAAGTCACCGTGGGTTTTATCCCGAACGTTTTCCACCTGAATCGCCGGGGTCAGCCCTTCAGGCAGCACGCCTTCGTTGACGAGTTGGGTCAGGGCTTGTTGGATCAACTGGCGAATGGTGTCTTTCATGGGGCTCTCTTCCGACCGCAAGCGCGGCGGCGCTCGAATGCGCTGGTGAAAAAAGAGGGCATTATCCGTTGCGATGGCGAGCTTGCCAACCACGATGGACATGCGGTTACCTTTGGCGCATTCCTTGTAGGAGCTGCCGAAGGCTGCGATAAGGGCTTAAGGGACTTCAATGCCGTCTATTTATGGCTACTGCGCAGCCAATCGCAGCCTTCGGCAGCTCCTACAGGGGGGCAAGTTAAAGTGATCGATCTCAATACAGATCCACCGGATCCACGTCCAGCGACCAGCGCACTTGTCGGCCACTGGGCATTTGTTCAAGCGCCAGTAACCATGCGCTGAGCAGTCGATGCAGCGGCGCGCGGGCGCTGGCTTGCAGCAAAAGTTGTGCGCGGTAGCGTCCGGCGCGGCGTTCCATCGGGGCAGGAACCGGGCCCAGTAGCTCGATGCCGCCCAGGTTCATTTCAGTCAGCAAGCGTTCGGCTTCAGTGCACGCAATGTCCAGAAAACCTTCGGCCTGTCCTGGTTTGTGGGCTTCTGCCCTTAACAATGCCAAATGCGAAAACGGTGGCAGGCCAGCGGCGCGGCGTTCACTCAATGCCTGTTCGGCGAACGCAAAATAGCCTTGCTCGGTGAGTTGAATCAGCAGCGGGTGATCAGCCAGATGCGTCTGGATGATCACTCTTCCAGGTTCTTCCGCACGCCCGGCTCGCCCGGCCACCTGGACGATTAACTGCGCCATGCGCTCGCTGGCGCGGAAATCACCGGAAAACAGCCCGCCGTCAGCGTCCAGAATCGACACCAGCGTTACCCGCGGAAAGTGATGCCCTTTGGCGAGCATTTGCGTGCCTACCAAAATGCACGGCTGCCCGCGTTGGATGGTGGCGAACAACTGGTTCATGGCATCTTTGCGTGAGGTGCTGTCACGATCGACCCGCAGCACGGGGAAGTCAGGAAACAGAATGCCCAGGCGTTCCTCCGCGCGCTCAGTACCTGCGCCCACCGGACGCAAATCAACTTTGCTGCACGACGGGCAGCGTCGCGGCGTGCGCTCGACGTGGCCGCAATGGTGGCAGCGCAGTTCGCCGGAACGCTGGTGCACGGTCATTCGAGCATCGCAGCGCGGGCATTCTGACAGCCAGCCGCAGTCGTGACACAGCAGCGTTGGCGCAAACCCACGGCGGTTGAGGAACACTAATACTTGCTGCCCCGCCGCCAACGTCTGACCGATAGCTTGCTGCATCGGCCCGGAAATTCCGCTGTCCAGCGGACGACTTTTCACGTCCAAACGCAGGAATTTCGGTTGCTGGGCGCCGCCCGCTCGCTGATTCAGCCTTAATAAGCCGTAGCGACCGGTGTAGGCGTTGTGCAGGCTTTCCAGGGATGGCGTGGCTGAGCCCAGCACAATCGGAATGTTTTCCTGCCGCGCTCGGACCAGCGCCAGATCCCGTGCGTGGTAGCGCAGGCCCTCCTGCTGTTTATATGAACCGTCGTGTTCTTCGTCGATGATAATCAGCCCGGGATTCTTCATCGGCGTGAACAGTGCGGATCGAGTTCCGATAATGATGTCGGCCTCGCCATCCCGCGCAGCGAGCCAGGCGTCGAGGCGGTCGCGATCACTGACAGCAGAATGCACCAGCGCAATGCGCGCGTTGAAGCGTTGTTCGAAGCGCGCCAGGGTTTGCGGGCCGAGGTTGATCTCGGGAATCAGCACCAATGCCTGCTTGCCGGCTTCCAGGGTTTCGCGGATCAGCTGTAGATAGACTTCGGTCTTGCCGCTGCCGGTAACGCCCGCCAGCAGAAACCCGTGAAAACTGTCGAAACCCGCACGAATGGCTTCATACGCGGCTCGCTGTTCCGGGTTCAGCGGCAACTCTGGTTGCGCCAGCCAACGTTCGTGGCGCTCGGTGGGCGCATGGCGCCGCACTTCCACCTGCACCATCTCTTTGGCCAGTAACAAATTGAGGCTTTCGCGGTTGAGCATCAATTTGCTCAGCAGTTGATGTGCAACCCCGTGTGGGTGCTGCGCCAAGGTGGTTAAAGCTTCACGTTGCCTGGGCGCTCGGGCGATACGCGGGTCATCGAGACTGGCGCCGGGCGCCGCCTGCCAGAAGCGTTCCTGGCGAGACTCGGCCGGTTCGCCCTGACGCAACAGTACCGGCAATGCCCAGCTCAAGGTGTCGCCAAGGCTGTGCTGATAATACTGCGCGGTCCACAGGCACAGCTTGAACAACGACGGCGGCAGCGGCGCTTCGTTGTCCAGGATAGCGACAGCGGGTTTTAGCTTCTCGGCGGGCACCTCGCTGTGGTCAACCACCTCGATCAAGATGCCGATCATTTCCCGGCGACCGAACGGCACCCTGACCCGCATGCCGGGCTGTAGCGCGCTGCGCAGTACTCCAGCGGGAGCGCGATAGTCGAATAAACGTCTGAGCGGCGAGGGCAGGGCGAGGCGCAAAATGGCGTCGGGCACGCGGAGGGTTCTCTGTAACGGACTATGACGAAGCGGCGATCTTAGCAGACGACCGGTTTTAACGTCCGCTTGCGTATTAGGATTTGTCTGGTAGTATCCGCAGCCTAATTACGTGCGGTATTCAACAATCATGTTGAGTGGCGGCACGCTAGCCGAGGAAATACCCATGAAAGCTGATATCCATCCAGTATACGAAGCCATTGTCGCGACTTGCAGCTGCGGCAATGTGATCCACACTCGTTCCAACCTCGCCAAGCCAATGAGCCTTGACGTGTGCAACGAGTGCCACCCATTCTACACCGGCAAGCAGAAGACTCTTGATATCGGCGGCCGCGTCGACAAGTTCAAGTCGCGTTTCGGTGCATTCGGCGCTACCAAAGCTCCTGCTGCAGAAGAAACTGCTGCTGAGTAATGTGGTAGATCTGGGAGGTCCTTTGGGCTTCTCCAGGCTGCTTAAAAAAGCGTCCCTCGCGGGCGCTTTTTTTATGTCCACGATTTGGCTGCCGACGGCCTATGCGCTGTGCACGGCGCCAGGCCCGCTGCCGGTGTTTGCCGTAGAACGTGTGGTTGATGGCGACACCGTGCGCTTGAGCGACGGGCGAAGTGTGCGAATGATTGGTCTGAATGCGCCTGAAACCGGTAAGAAAGGTCGCTCGGCAGAACCCTTCGCCGAAGCTGCCCGGCGTCGTTTGCAGGCGCTGATCGAGGCGAATGACGGCCAGGTCAGCGTGCAGGTAGGCCAAGAACCCAAAGACCATTACGGCCGCACCTTGGCCAATATATTTGGTCGGCAGGGTGAAAACCTCGAAGCCCGACTGCTGGCCGAGGGGCTCGCCTATCAAGTGGTCGTAGCGCCCAACGTTGCTCTGGTTCAATGCCAACAGGCCGCCGAGCGTGGTGCCCGCCAGGCCGGGCTGGGGCTTTGGCGTGTTTCCCCGGTGTTGCTGGCGGGACAGATCCAGCGCAGTGGATTCGTGCTGATTTCCGGGCAGGTCAGCGACGTGCAGCGCAACGGCGGCGGTCTATGGATCGAGCTGCAGGGTTCGCTGGTGTTGCGTATTGCCCCCGCGCTGATGAGCCAATTTGACGTTGCGCAGCTGTTGCGTCTCAAGGGAAAGACCCTCGAGGCGCGCGGCTGGGTGATCGACCGTTCCCGTCGTGGAGGTCTGGCGTCTGGCCAGGCACGCTGGATGTTGCCAATTACGCATCCCGCCATGATCAATCTTCCGGAACGATAAAAAATTGTAGACAGTTTTACTATTGGATTGTGAACACTCAAACCCTTGTGTTCCGTGGCTCTAAGCGTAAAGTCGTAGGCGTCGGGGCTTGACACGAGTGACTGGCCAGTCTTGTGAGGCCTTTCCTTCTTGCGTATCCTCGGCAATCCGTCTGTTCAACAGAAAAAAAAGCGGAATGCCCACATGTCAGATCTGAAAACTGCCGCTCTCGAATACCACGCCTTTCCTCGTCCAGGAAAATTAAGCGTCGAGCTCACTAAACCTACCGCAACGGCTCGTGATTTAGCCCTGGCCTACAGCCCGGGTGTCGCCGAGCCGGTGCGCGAAATCGCCCGTGATCCTGAACTTGCCTACAAGTACACCGGGAAAGGAAATCTAGTAGCAGTTATTTCCAACGGCACCGCCATCCTGGGACTCGGTGACCTTGGCCCATTGGCTTCCAAGCCAGTGATGGAAGGCAAAGGTGTGCTGTTCAAGCGCTTCGCAGGCATTGACGTTTTTGACATCGAAGTCGATGCCGAAAGCCCCCAGGCATTCATTGATACCGTTAAGCGTATTTCCATTACGTTCGGTGGTATCAACCTTGAAGATATCAAGGCGCCTGAATGCTTCGAGATCGAAAAAGCGCTGATCGAACAGTGCGATATTCCGGTGTTCCATGATGACCAGCACGGCACGGCTATCGTGACCGCAGCCGGTATGATCAACGCACTGGAAATCGTCGGTAAAACCCTGGAAAGCGCGAAAATCGTTTGCCTGGGCGCCGGTGCCGCTGCCATCTCCTGCATGAAGTTGCTGGTGAGCATGGGCGCAAAAATCGAAAACGTATTTATGGTTGACCGTACTGGCGTGGTTCACTCCGGTCGTACTGACCTGAACCAGTACAAGGCTGCCTTCGCTCATGCTACCGACAAACGCACACTGACTGACGCCCTGCATGGCGCTGACGTGTTCGTCGGCCTGTCGGGTCCGAATCTGTTGAGTGCTGACAACCTGAAGCTGATGGCCGCAAATCCGATTGTTTTCGCCTGCTCCAACCCTGATCCGGAAATTGCTCCCGAGTTGGCTCATGCCACTCGCAGTGACGTGATCATGGCCACTGGCCGTTCGGACTACCCGAACCAGGTGAACAACGTACTGGGCTTCCCGTTCATCTTCCGCGGTGCACTGGACGTTCGCGCCAAGCGCATCAACGAAGAAATGAAGATTGCCGCCGCCAATGCTTTGCGCGATCTGGCCAAGCTGCCGGTTCCTCAAGAAGTCTGCGATGCATACGGTGGCATCAAACTGGAATTCGGTCGTGAGTACATCATCCCGAAACCAATGGATGCTCGTCTGCTGGGCGTGATTTCCGATGCCGTGGCCAAAGCCGCCATCGAGACCGGTGTCGCCACACTACCGTATCCAAAGCACTACCCGCTGAACAGTGTCGATGACGTTTTCAACGGCTAAGACCTGATGACGAAACACAAAAAAACCCTACAGCGATGTAGGGTTTTTTTTTAGCCGCGAATTCATACCAGTCTATAGGAGCGCTAGAACAAATCGATTGGCGCTGACTCATCTGCCGGTAACGGGCTGTTTGGGCTTGTGCCGCTGCCGCCGATTTCGTTCACGCTAGGGGGCGTGTCTTCGCTTTTGAACAGCTCGAAGTACGCGTTAGGCGTTCCTGGTGTAGCTGCTCGACCGCTGATCGGGTCGACCCGCAAGCTAAGAATGCCTTCAGGTTCTGCCTGGACATGGGGCGGTTTGTCTTTTAACGCCGCACTCATGTAATCCATCCAGATCGGCAGCGCTACCGTCCCGCCAAACTCTTGGCGACCCAGGCTCTCTGGCTGGTCGAAACCGGTCCAGACCGTGGTGATGTAATCGGCGTTGTAGCCCGTGAACCAGGCATCCTTGGAATCGTTAGTGGTCCCGGTCTTGCCCGCAATGTCTGGGCGATTCATCGACAGGGCGCGGCGGCCGGTGCCTTTCTTGATCACGTCCTGCAGCATGCTGTTGAGGATGTAAGTAGTGCGGCCGTCGACAATGCGTTCAGCAACGGCTGGCGCTTGAGGGTCTGCTGGCGCCGGTGTCGACCCAACTGCGGGTGCAGGCGCAACGCTTGGGCTGTCGTTGACGGCGAACGCGGCAGTGTTCTCCACCACTTTGACGTCGTTGATCGGGTTGGCCGGTACGCTTGGTGGATTGGCAGTGAATAGCGTCCCGCCATCACGGTTTTCGATGCGCTGGATCAAATACGGTGCGACTTTATAACCGCCGTTGGCGAAGGTGCTCCAGCCTGTGGCGATTTCCATGGGCGTCAGCGTCGCAGTACCCAACGCTAGCGACAAGTTGCGCGGCAAGTCTTGCTTGTTGAAGCCGAAGCGCGTGATGTAATTGATCGCATTCTCGACACCCAAGCTTTGCAGCACGCGGATCGACACCAGGTTGCGTGATTTATACAGCGCCTCGCGCAGGCGGATTGGACCCAGGAAAGTGTTGGTGTCGTTCTTCGGACGCCAAATCTTGTCCAGGTATTCGTCTACGAACACGATCGGTGCGTCGTTGACCAGGCTGGAAGCGGTAAAGCCATTGTCCAGTGCAGCGCTGTAGATAAACGGCTTGAAGCTAGAGCCCGGCTGGCGCTTGGCCTGCAATGCGCGGTTGTAATTACTTTGCTCGAAGGCGAAACCACCCACCAGTGCGCGAATCGCGCCGTTCTGCGGATCAAGGGATACCAGGGCACTTTGCGCCTGCGGGACTTGGCTGAATTTTAATGAGTCATTGGATTGACGCTGCACTCGAATCAGATCACCAACCTGAGCGACCTCGGACGGCTGAGCTGGAACTTTGCCCAAGCTGTTGGTGTTCAGGTATGGCCGAGCCCACTTCATGGTGTCCCACCCGACGATTTCTTCTTTTTCGCCATTGTGGGTCAGGACGTGCAGGCCGGTTTTATCCACCTGGGTGACGATGGCAGGCTCCAGACCGCTGATCGGACGCTGTTTGAGCAACTCTTGGGCCCAGGCTTCCCTGGTCTTGCCCGCCAGACGTGTTTCCGGGCCACGGTAACCGTGTCGCTGGTCGTAAGCGATCAAGCCTTCCTGAACGGCAGTGTTGGCGTCTTCCTGCAAGTTGCTGGGCACGGTGGTGGTGACCCGGAAACCCTCTGTATAGGCTTCGCTGCCATAACGACCGACCATCTCGGCGCGGGCCATCTCAGCGATATACGGGGCGTTCACCTCTGGAATAGGCACGTGATAACTGGCGTTGATGGGTTCAGCCAAGGCTGTCTGGTAGGCGTTCTGGTCGATTTTGCCCAGCTTGAACATGCGCCCGAGAATCCAGTCGCGGCGCTCTTTGGCGCGCACTGGGTTGGCCAGCGGGTTGAAGCGCGACGGTGCTTTGGGCAGCCCGGCGATCATCGCCATCTGCGCAATGCTCGCATCACGAATTGATTTGCCGTAATACACTTGCGACGCCGCCTCGATGCCGTACGCGCGGTTGCCTAAATAAATTTTGTTGACGTACAGCTCAAGAATTTCGTCCTTGGTCAGTTGGCGCTCAATTTGCAAGGCCAAGAGGATTTCATTGGTTTTGCGTGAAAAACTTCGTTCACTCGTCAAAAAGAAGTTTTTCGCCACTTGCATCGTGATGGTGCTGCCACCGGATTGAATGTGGCCGCTTTTTACCAATTGCGAAGCTGCGCGCATAAGGCTGCTGGGGTCTACGCCGTAGTGATTGGCAAAGTTGTCATCTTCTGCTGACAGCAAGGCGTTGATGAAATTGGGCGGGATATCGGCAAAGCGGATCGGTGATCGACGCATTTCACCAAATTCAGCGATCAATTTGCCATCACTGCTATAGACCCGTAGCGGGATCTGTAGCTGAATGCTCCGCAGCGCGTCGACGGATGGCAGGCCAGGGGTCAGATAGAGGTAGGCGCCGCTCAGAACGAGCACAAGCCCGCAAAATACCGCGACGAATGACCACCAGAAAAACTTCAGCAGGCGTATCAAGGCTTTTGGATTTCCAGATAAAAGAATGGGTTAAGCGAAAGCATCAAAAAATAGACATGCCTTGAAGCTTGGCTTTACGAAAAAAACGCTGGGCATTATAAGCATTTTTCGTGTCCGAGCGTTATTTGCGCTACTGTTCGAGCAAGTGACAAAGGCGCTGGACGCTAAACAATCCGTAAGTGGCGGAAACTCATAGGGAATCGGTTTGTGTTCGAACTCTTCAGTAAGAAGGCCAATACCCTTCTAGGGATCGATATTAGCTCCACCTCGGTAAAACTCCTTGAACTGAGTCGCTCCGGCACCCGCTACAAAGTTGAGTCGTACGCGGTCGAACCGCTTCCCGCCAATGCTGTAGTAGAAAAGAACATTGCCGAGCTCGAAGGGGTTGGTCAGGCGTTGTCGCGACTGCTGATCAAGGCCAAGACTAATGTCAAAAATGTGGCGGTTGCGGTGGCCGGTTCCGCGGTCATCACCAAAACCATCGAGATGGATGCTGGCCTGTCAGACGATGACATGGAAAACCAGCTGAAGATCGAAGCTGATCAATACATTCCCTATCCGCTTGAAGAAGTCGCCATCGACTTTGAAGTGCAGGGCTATTCGGCGCGCAACCCAGAGCGCGTCGAAGTGCTGCTTGCTGCCTGCCGCAAAGAAAACGTCGAAGTTCGCGAAGCTGCCTTGGCGCTCGCCGGCCTTACGGCGAAAGTGGTGGATGTCGAAGCGTACGCGCTGGAACGTTCTTTCGGTCTGCTCACCGCACAACTGGGTCACGACCACCAGCAGCTGACGGTGGCGGTGGTTGATATTGGCGCCACCATGACCACCCTGAGTGTTTTGCATAGCGGCCGGATCATCTATACCCGTGAGCAGTTGTTTGGCGGGCGTCAACTGACCGAAGAAATTCAAAGACGCTACGGCCTGGTGATGGAAGAGGCTGGTCTGGCGAAGAAGCAGGGCGGATTGCCGGACGACTACGTGACGGAAGTGTTGCAGCCGTTCAAGGACGCCGTGGTGCAGCAGGTATCACGATCCCTGCAGTTCTTTTTCGCCGCCGGTCAGTACAACAGCGTCGACTACATCATGCTGGCGGGCGGTACCGCGTCAATTGCCGGGCTGGATCATTTGATCCAGCAACGTATCGGCACCCCCACGCTGGTGGCCAATCCGTTCGCCGACATGGCGCTGAGCAGCAAAGTCAACGCAGGCGCACTGGCCAGTGACGCACCGGCCTTGATGATTGCCTGTGGTCTTGCGCTGAGGAGTTTCGACTAATGGCGCGGATCAACTTATTACCGTGGCGCGAGCAACTCCGGGAGGAGCGAAAGAAGCGCTTTCTGACGGCCCTGGTCGGCGTATTGGTGGTTGCCGTCGGTGTGGTTTTCCTGGGTGATCAGTACATCAGCAAATCCATTGAGCACCAAACGGCGCGCAACGCCTATGTGCAGACCGAAATTACCCAGCTCGATGCGCGAATCAAAGAAATCAGCGAGCTCAAAGCGCGACGCAAGCAACTGCTGGAGCGCATGAAAATCATCCAGGACTTGCAAGGCAACCGTCCTATCATCGGTCGGATTTTCGATCAATTGGCGCGAACCCTGCCCGACGGTGTTTATTTCACTGAAGTAAAAATGACCAACAAGCTCATTAGTATTGTCGGCGCCGCAGAGTCAAACAACCGTGTTTCAGACTTGATGCGTAACCTGGAAGCCTCCGACTGGCTCGAAGGGCCTAGCTTGACCGAGGTCAAGGCGACTACCGCAGGTGGCTTGGACCAGGCAAACGTTTTCCAGCTGACGGTGCGCCAGACGCAGCCCCAGGTTGAGAGGGCCAAGCCATGAATCCTAAAGAATGGCTGGATGGCCTGCGCAAGATCGACATTAGCGATCTGGACTTAAACAACCTGGGCTCATGGCCCGCAGCGATCAAAACCATCGCAGGAGCGTTGGTTCTGATTATTGTGCTGGCGCTGGGTTACAACTTTTATCTGAAAGACCTGCAAGACCAGCTCGACCTGTCGCGGGCGGCCGAGGTCACGCTGAAAGAACAATTCGCGACCAAGGCTTATCAAGCGGCAAACCTGAACGCCTACAAAGTGCAAATGAGGGAGATGGAGAATTCCTTCGGTGCACTGTTGCGCCAATTGCCGAGTGATACCGAAGTCCCGGGTCTGCTTGAAGACATTACGCGCACGGGGTTGGGCAGCGGTCTGGAGTTCGAAGAAATCAAGTTGCTGCCTGAGGTGACCCAGCAGTTTTACATTGAGCTGCCGATCCAGATCACCGTAGTGGGGGCGTATCACGACCTCGCGACGTTCGCCAGTGGTGTTGCCAGCCTGCCGCGCATCGTCACGTTGCATGACTTCCAGATCAAGCCGGTCGAGCCTGGCGGCACGCAGAAATTGCGCATGAGCATTCTGGCCAAGACTTACCGCTACAACGACAAAGGGCTGCAAAAATGAGGGCCGCCAGACTGCTGTGCATCAGCGTGGCCTTGATCAGCCTGGCCGGGTGTGACAACGACACTCAATTCAGTGATCTGAAAGCGTACATGGATGAGGTGCGCTCACGCCCTACCGGTGTGATTGAGGCATTGCCCAAATTCCGCCCTTACGAAGCATTCGCGTACAGCGCGTCGACGTTGCGCAGCCCGTTTCAACCGCCGATCAAAGTTGATCTGACCAAGCGCCAGAAAGGTTCGAAGCAGGTCAAGCCGGATGAAACCCGGATCAAGCAATTTCTTGAAGGCTTCAACATCGAACAATTCCAGATGGTCGGGACCATGGCCAACCCGTCGGGAACCTTTGCCCTGATGCGCGGCGCGGGTGGTGTGTATCGCATGAAGGTGGGTGATTACTTGGGCCGCAATGAGGGGCGCATCGTTGCAATCAGTGAATCGCAAGTCGATGTCGTTGAAATAGTTCCTGATGGAGAGGGTGCATGGCTCGAGCGGCCGCGCATTATTTCCCTCAAAGAGAAATCATAAAAGGGTGGAGCCAAGCATGTACAACACCCTCGGGTCAGCACAGCGGAATTTGATCATGAACAGGATTTTCTCGGTTATCGGCGTTTCGCTTTGCGTAGCGATGATGTCCCCGATGCTCGAAGCCGCCAACTTGAAAACGTTGGATAGCGCGGCATTACCGGGAGACCGTGTGGAGTTGAAGCTGACCTTCGATGGCCCGATCCCTGTACCGCACGGCTATACCACCGAGCAGCCAGCGCGGATCGCCCTGGATTTGCCGGGGGTGACCAGCCAGTTGGCGACCAAAACCCGTGAGCTGGGCGTCGGCAATACGCGCAGCGTGGTGGTGGTCGAAGCCAAAGACCGTACGCGGGTCATCATCAATATGACGACACTTGCGCCCTACAGCTCGCGGGTCGAAGGCAACAACCTGTTCGTGGTGATCGGTCAGGGGGCTGCGACGGCTCAGCGCTCCCAACCAAGCGTCCCGCCAAACACCGCCAAGGGGGCTGCCCGTGTGTCGGTGCCAACGGCTGCTCCGGCCAAGTCGTATGCAGCCATTGGCAAGGCGATCAAGAATATTGATTTCCAGCGCGGCGAGCTGGGCGAAGGCAACGTCGTGATCGAACTGACGGATCCGGGGATCGCACCGGATATCCAGGAGCAGGGCGGCAAAATTCGTGTGGATTTCGCCAAGACCCAACTGCCGGATCCCTTGCGTGTTCGGCTGGATGTGAAGGATTTCGCAACACCGGTGCAATTCGTTACAGCCAGTGCGTCGGGTGACAAAGCCAGTATCAACATTGAGCCGTCCGGGGCGTTCGATTACTCGGCCTACCAGACAGATAACAAGCTGACCATCAGCGTGCGCCCGTTGACCAGCGATGACGTCGAGCGCCGCAATCTCGACAAACTGGTCTACACCGGGGAGAAACTTTCGCTGAACTTTCAGGACATCGACGTGCGCTCGGTCCTGCAATTGATCGCCGATTTCACCAACCTCAACCTGGTCGCCAGTGACACAGTGCAAGGCGGCATTACCCTGCGGCTGCAGAACGTGCCCTGGGACCAGGCGCTAGACCTGGTGCTGAAAACCAAAGGCCTGGATAAACGCAAGATTGGTAACGTATTGCTGGTCGCACCGGCAGACGAAATCGCCGCACGTGAACGGCAGGAACTGGAGTCGATGAAGCAGATTGCCGAACTGGCCCCGCTGCGTCGCGAATTGCTGCAAGTGAACTACGCCAAGGCCGCCGACATCGCCAAGCTGTTTCAGTCGGTAACCAGTGCCGAAGCTAAAACCGAAGAGCGTGGTTCGATCACCGTTGATGAGCGGACCAACAACATCATTGCCTACCAGACCCAGGACCGACTCGATGAGTTGCGCCGGATCGTCTCGCAACTGGATATCCCGGTGCGTCAGGTGATGATCGAAGCGCGCATCGTTGAGGCCAACGTCGGTTACGACAAGGCGCTCGGCGTGCAGTGGGGCGGCTCAACCAATGCGAACGGCAACAGTAAATGGACCGCGGGCGGTACCGGTGTGGTGACCACGCCAACCGGAACCGCCCCGAACCTCAACTCCCCTTATGTTGATTTGGGCGCTGCGAATGCGACCTCAGGCATCGGTATTTCCTTCCTGACCGACAATATATTGCTCGACCTTCAGCTCAGCGCCATGGAAAAAACCGGTAACGGCGAAGTGGTTTCTCAGCCGAAGGTCGTTACGTCCGACAAGGAAACGGCAAAGATCCTCAAAGGTACTGAAGTCCCGTACCAGGAAGCCAGCTCCAGCGGTGCAACATCGGTGTCCTTTAAAGAGGCGGCGCTGTCCCTAGAAGTGACACCGCAGATTACGCCAGACAACCGGATCATCATGGAGGTCAAGGTGACCAAGGATGAGCCGGACTACGTCAATACCGTACTCGGCGTACCGCCTATCAAGAAAAACGAAGTGAATGCCAAGGTGTTGGTAGCGGATGGTGAAACCATCGTCATCGGTGGCGTATTCTCTAATACGCAAAGTAAAACCGTTGAAAAGGTGCCATTTTTGGGTGATGTGCCGTATGTTGGCCGACTTTTCCGGCGCGACGTGGTTTCGGAGGCTAAATCCGAGTTACTGGTGTTTCTCACCCCGCGTATCATGAACAACCAGGCGATTGCTGTGAGTCGTTGATTCTGTGCAAAATTTAATACTTGTAGGACCGATGGGCGCTGGCAAAAGCACCATCGGTCGCTTGCTGGCCAAAGAGTTGCGCTTGCCGTTCAAGGATTCCGACAAGGAAATTGAACTGCGCTCCGGCGCCAACATTCCGTGGATATTCGATAAAGAAGGCGAGCCCGGATTCCGTGACCGCGAGCAGCAAATGATTGCTGAGCTGTGCGCGGCTGACGGTATTGTCCTGGCGACTGGCGGTGGCGCGGTAATGCGCAGCGAAAACCGTCAGGCGTTGCGTGCTGGCGGGCGTGTGGTGTATTTGCATGCCTCGGTTGAGCAGCAAGTCGGCCGCACAGCCCGTGACCGCAACCGCCCCTTGTTGCGAACCGCCGATCCGGCACGCGTATTACGCGAACTGCTGGAAATCCGTGATCCGTTCTATCGGGAAATCGCCGATCTGGTGGTGGAAACCGATGAGCGACCGCCTAGATTGGTGGTGTTGCACATTCTGGCGAGACTGGCCGAGCTCGCTCCCCGTTAAAGCGCGGACCGAAATGCGCTATTCTTAATCACATTGAAATTGTCGCGACGTGGCGTAAAGCCATGATTTCTATAGCGGCCATGACTCAGAACTAGAATCAAGGGCGCGCGGCAGGCGTACTCTTTATCAGCGTGGGGACACATGCAGACACTTACGGTCGAGCTGGGCGAACGAAGCTACCCGATCCACATTGGCGAAGGCTTGCTGGATCGGCCTGAGCTGCTGGCGCCGCACATTGCCGGACGGCAAGTGGCGATTGTCTCCAATGCGACCGTTGCGCCCCTTTACCTTGAGCGACTGACCCGCACGTTAAGCAACTACAACGTGTTGCCGGTGGTGCTGCCTGACGGTGAGGCCTTCAAAAATTGGGAAACCCTGCAAACCATCTTCGACGCATTGCTGACCGCTCGGCATGACCGGCGCACCACTGTGATTGCCTTGGGCGGCGGCGTGATCGGCGACATGGCCGGTTTTGCGGCGGCCTGCTACCAGCGAGGCGTGGACTTTATTCAGATTCCAACCACCTTGTTGTCCCAGGTCGACTCCTCGGTGGGTGGTAAAACCGGCATCAACCATCCTCTGGGCAAGAATATGGTGGGCGCGTTTTATCAGCCCAATGTCGTGCTGATCGACACCACGACCCTCAATACCTTGCCGGAGCGAGAGCTGTCGGCGGGTTTGGCTGAAGTCATCAAATACGGCCTGATTTGCGATGAATCGTTTCTGACCTGGATCGAGGAAAACGTCGACCAGTTGCGCGCGCTTGATCAAGCCGCGCTGACGGTCGCTATCGAGCGTTCTTGCTCGGCGAAAGCCGCGGTCGTCGGTGTGGACGAGCGTGAGACGGGCGGCATCCGCGCGACACTTAACCTGGGACACACCTTTGGCCACGCCATCGAAACCCACATGGGTTATGGCGTTTGGCTGCATGGAGAGGCTGTTGCGGCCGGCACGGTAATGGCGTTAGAAATGTCGTCACGCCTGGGCTGGATTACCCAGCAGGAACGTGATCGGGGGATTCGCCTGTTCCAACGGGCCGGACTGCCGGTCGTACCGCCCGAGAACATGACAGAGGAAGACTTCCTCGAGCACATGGCAATCGACAAAAAAGTGGTCGACGGACAGTTGCGTCTGGTCCTGCTGCGGCGCATTGGCGAAGCCGTCGTCACTGCCGATTATCCAAAAGAAGTATTACAGGCCACGCTGAGAGCGGATTACCGCGCTCTCGTGGATCAGCTTAGAGGTTAATGAGAAATCCATGACTAGTTTGCATGCCGACGAGGCCTTTCTCGGCCATTTCCAGTTGAGTCATGATCCCTTTGCGACGCGGGTACCTGGCTTCAAATTTTTCCCGGCACAACGTAAACCCGTGCTTGGGCAGCTTCACCATTTGGCCCGTTACAGTGAATTGCTGTTGGTCGTGACTGGCCCGCAAGGCAGCGGCAAGACCTTGCTGCGCCAGGCATTGGTTGCCAGCACCAACAAGCAATCTGTGCAAAGCGTCGTGGTCTCGGCGCGCGGCGCCACTGACGCTGCGGGAGTTTTGCGTCAGGTTGCCCAGGCGCTCAACGTGGCCCAGCCAGAGATGCGCGCGATCCTTTCCCAGGTTGTGCAACTGGCGCTGACCGGACAAGAAGTCTATTTATTGGTCGATGATGCCGAACAACTTGGCGAATCCGCACTCGAAGCCTTGCTTGGTTTGGCGGCGGGCACCCCGGAAGGGCGTCCGCATGTCTTTCTGTTTGGCGAGTCGTCATTGATCGACAAGCTGGATCAGCTCAGCGCCGAGGAAGAACGTTTCCACGTCATCGAGTTGCAACCTTACACCGAAGAAGAAACGCGTGAGTACCTGGCTCAGCGTCTGGACGGTGCCGGTCAAGGCATCGAATTGTTCACGGCTGATCAGATTGCTGATATTCACGAACATTCCAATGGCTGGCCGGGCGCGATCAACCAAGTCGCCCGCGATGCAATGATCGAAGCCATGATCGCTAGTCGCACTGCGGTCAAGCGTCCAAGTATGGGGTTCAAGATGCCAAAGAAACATGTACTGGCTTTAGGTGCAGTTGTCGTAGTCGGAATATTGGCCGCATGGCTGATTCCGGGCCACAACGCTAATAACACTGGCACCGCACCGGCCGCACCACCTGCCAATGCGCAGGCGCAATTGCCGCTGGGCCAGGGACAGCCTGCCGCTCAGCAGTCGAACAATGGAGCTGGCCCTGCGATTGAATTCGCAGGCAATTCGCAACCGATGCCGTTACCGCTGGGTAAGGGGCAGCCAGTGATGCGCGGTCCGCTGGCGGAAGCTGCAGGGGACAGTGATGGCGACGAGGGCGGCCCGGCAGGCAATCTTCAGCCGCCTACCGTCACCACCACTGCGCCTCCGGTTGGCGTTCCTGCCGGCCCGACACCCACCGTAGCGCCTGCGCCGACACGTGCCGCACCGGTTGCTGCGGCCAAGCCAACACCGGCGGCCAAGCCCGCTCCAGCGCCTGTTCAAGTGGCTAGCGCCAAGCCAGCCCCTAAAGTGGCAGAGAAGCCGGTGGCCGCTGCGGCCAAGCCTGCCGCGGGTGGTAGCTGGTACTCGGCTCAGGCTCCAGGTAACTATGTCGTGCAAATTCTCGGCACCAGTTCCGAAACCACCGCCCAGACATTCGTGCGCGAGCAAGGCGGCGAGTACCGTTATTTCAAGAAAACCCTGCAAGGCAAACCCTTGTATGTCGTGACCTACGGCAGTTTTTCCAATCACGCCGCTGCCACCGCAGCAATCAAGGTATTGCCAGCCAAGGTTCAGGCTGGTAAACCTTGGCCTCGTACTGTCGCCAGCATCCAACAGGAACTGGCCGCAAGTCGCTGAGAATAGGTGGTCCGCCTTAAAAAATGCGGGCCGCCCATACAGCAATCCCGGAATATCGCTCGTGCGTGCTGCTTTAATGCAGCGCGCCTTGTAGTGTCTGCGTTACAGACGTAGGCAGTGTTTCAGGGCGGTTCAGTCAAATTTCCAAAAAAGACTTTGACTAGCACAACATCTGGCTTTAAACCTTTCATTAATGCGACATAGATTTGCGACTGTTCGTCGCCAAGTTTGTGACGGTTTGTGTCGGTGTGTACAATGACCTCCCTTTTGCCCCCGCAAAGCTGGCGAACGTTCGGCGCGGTTGGTAAATGGCTGAATTGAAAAGAAATTTGCCCCGAAAAGAGGCAGCCTGGTGAGAAAGTGTCTATGAAAGCAGGTCTGTACCATCCAGATGAATTCAAGGATAACTGTGGTTTTGGCCTGATCGCCCATATGCAGGGCGAGGCAAGTCATAACCTGTTGCAGACGGCTATCGAAGCCCTGACCTGCATGACCCACCGCGGTGGGATCAATGCCGACGGCAAGACCGGCGACGGCTGTGGTCTGCTGATTCAAAAACCTGATGTGTTTCTGCGCGCCATGGCCCAGCAACACTTCGGCGTTGAGTTGCCTAAGCAATACGCAGTCGGCATGGTGTTCCTTAATCAGGACACCGCTAAAGCAGACGCCGCGCGGGAAAACATGAACCGCGAGATTCTGGCCGCCGGTTTGCAATTGATCGGCTGGCGCAAAGTGCCCATCGACACCAGCGTACTCGGCCGTCTGGCCCTGGAGCGCCTGCCGCAAATCGAACAGGTCTATATCGGCGGCGAAGGCCTGAGCGATCAAGCCTTCGCGATCAAGTTGTTCAGCTCCCGTCGTCGCTCTTCCGTGGCGAACGCCGCTGACAGTGACCACTACGTGTGCAGCTTTTCTCACAAGACCATCATCTATAAAGGCCTGATGATGCCGGCCGATTTGACGGCCTTCTTCCCGGACCTTCGCGACGAGCGCCTGCAAACAGCGATCTGCGTGTTCCACCAGCGCTTCTCGACCAACACCCTGCCGAAATGGCCGTTGGCGCAGCCGTTCCGCTTTCTCGCCCACAACGGCGAAATCAACACCATTACCGGCAACCGCAACTGGGCTCAGGCTCGTCGCACCAAGTTCGCCAACGAACTGATCCCGGATCTGGAAGAGCTCGGCCCGCTGGTTAACAGCGTAGGTTCCGACTCGTCGAGCATGGACAACATGCTTGAGCTGATGGTGACGGGCGGTATCGACCTGTTCCGTGGCGTGCGCATGCTGATTCCGCCTGCATGGCAGAACGCTGACACCATGGACGCCGAGCTGCGTGCGTTCTATGAATACAATTCCATGCACATGGAACCGTGGGACGGCCCTGCGGGCGTGGTCATGACCGATGGCCGCCACGCGGTGTGCCTGCTCGACCGTAACGGTCTGCGTCCGGCGCGCTGGGTCACCACCACCAACGGTTATATCACCCTGGCGTCGGAAATCGGCGTGTGGAACTACAAGCCTGAAGACGTGATCGCCAAGGGCCGCGTCGGTCCTGGGCAGATTTTTGCCGTCGATACCGAGACCGGTCAGATTCTTGATACCGACTCCATCGACAACCGCTTGAAGTCGCGTCATCCGTACAAGCAATGGCTGCGCAAGAACGCCCTGCGCATTCAGGCGAACCTGATCGATGACGATCAGGGTGAATCCAGCTATGACGCCGATCAGCTCAAGCAATACATGAAGATGTTCCAGGTCACGTTCGAAGAGCGTGACCAAGTGCTGCGTCCGTTGGCTGAGCAAGGCCAGGAAGCAGTAGGCTCCATGGGTGATGACACGCCAATGGCGGTGTTGTCCCAGCGTGTGCGCTCGCCTTACGACTATTTCCGTCAGCAGTTCGCGCAGGTGACTAACCCGCCGATCGACCCATTGCGCGAAGCCATCGTCATGTCGCTGGAGATCTGCCTCGGTGCCGAGCGCAACATCTTCCAGGAATCCCCTGAGCATGCGTCACGGGTGATCCTCAGTTCGCCGGTTATTTCCCCGGCGAAGTGGCGTGCGTTGATGACCCTTGAGCGTCCTGGATTTGAGCGTCACTTCATCGACCTCAACTATGACGAAAGCATCGGGCTGGAAGCGGCGGTCCTGAACATCGCTGACCAGGCTGAAGAAGCGGTGCGTTCCGGCAAGACTCAGTTGGTATTGAGCGATCGTCACATTGCCCCCGGCAAACTGCCCGCCCACGCCTCGTTGGCGGTTGGCGCGGTACACCACCGTCTCACTGAAAAAGGCCTGCGTTGCGACAGCAACATTTTGGTCGAAACCGCCACTGCCCGAGATCCGCATCACTTTGCGGTATTGATCGGTTTCGGTGCGTCGGCGATTTACCCGTTCCTCGCGTACGAAGTGCTGGCCGACCTGATCCGTACCGGCGAAGTGTTGGCGGACCTCGACGAAGCGTTCAAGTACTACCGCAAAGGCATCTCCAAAGGCCTGCTGAAGATCCTGTCGAAGATGGGCATCTCCACGGTTGCGTCTTATCGCGGCGCGCAGTTGTTCGAAGCGATTGGCCTGTCTGACGAAATCGTCAACCAAAGCTTCCGTGGTGTGCCAAGCCGGATCAAAGGTGCGCGCTTCAGTGACCTTGAAGCCGAGCAGAAGCTGCTGGCCGTCGAAGCCTGGAGCCCGCGCAAGTCGATCCAGCAAGGCGGCCTGCTCAAGTTTGTGCACGGCGGTGAATACCACGCCTACAACCCGGAAGTGGTCACTACCCTGCAAGCCGCTGTGCAACAAGGCGACTACAGCAAATTCAAGGAATACACCACGCTGGTAGACACCCGTCCGGTGTCGATGATTCGCGACATGTTCAAGGTCAAAACCCTTGACCAGCCGTTGGCAATGGAAGAAATCGAACCGCTGGAGAAAATCCTCAAGCGTTTCGACTCGGCCGGGATTTCCCTTGGCGCCTTGTCGCCTGAAGCCCACGAAGCCCTGGCCGAAGCCATGAACCGCCTTGGCGCGCGTTCGAACTCCGGCGAAGGCGGTGAAGACCCCGCGCGTTACGGCACGATTAGAAGCTCGAAGATCAAGCAAGTCGCCACCGGTCGTTTCGGCGTGACCGCTGAGTATTTGGTCAACGCCGAGGTCATGCAGATCAAGGTCGCCCAAGGCGCCAAGCCCGGCGAAGGGGGACAGTTGCCCGGTGGCAAGGTCAACGGGTTGATCGCCAAACTGCGTTATGCGGTGCCCGGTGTAACCCTGATTTCGCCGCCACCGCACCACGACATCTACTCCATCGAAGACTTGTCGCAGCTGATTTTTGACTTGAAACAAGTCAACCCGGCAGCGCTGGTGTCGGTCAAGTTGGTGGCGGAAGCGGGCGTCGGCACCATTGCAGCCGGTGTGGCCAAAGCCTATGCCGACTTGATAACCATATCCGGCTACGACGGCGGCACCGGTGCATCGCCGCTGACCTCGATCAAATACGCGGGCGCTCCGTGGGAACTCGGTTTGGCCGAAACCCACCAAACCCTGCGCGGCAACGACTTGCGCGGCAAGGTTCGGGTGCAGACCGATGGTGGTTTGAAAACCGGTCTGGACGTGATCAAGGCCGCGATACTCGGCGCCGAAAGCTTCGGCTTCGGCACCGCGCCAATGATCGCTCTGGGCTGCAAATACCTGCGTATTTGCCACCTGAACAACTGCGCCACCGGTGTCGCGACGCAAAACGAGACGCTGCGCAAGAATCACTACATCGGCACCGTCGACATGGTGATCAACTTCTTCACCTTCGTCGCCGAAGAGACCCGTGAGTGGCTGGCCAAGTTAGGCGTGCGCAGTCTCGAAGAATTGATCGGTCGTACTGATCTGCTGGAAATCCTGCCGGGTGAAACCGCCAAGCAGCAGCAGTTGGACCTGACGCCCTTGTTGGGCAGCGATCATATTCCTGCCGACAAAGCGCAGTTCTGCACCGTGGACCGCAACCCGCCATTTGACAAAGGTTTGCTTGCCGAGAAAATGGTCGAATTAGCCAAGCCAGCCATTGTCGAACTCAGCGGCGCTGAATTCGCCATGGACATCTGCAACTGCGACCGCTCCATCGGCGCGCGGATTTCCGGCGAAGTGGCCCGGCTGCATGGCAACCACGGCATGACCAAGGCACCGATCACGTTCCGCTTCAAAGGCACGGCCGGGCAGAGCTTCGGCGTGTGGAACGTTGGCGGCTTGAACATGTACCTCGAAGGCGACGCCAACGATTACGTCGGCAAAGGCATGGCGGGCGGCAAGCTGGTCATCGTTCCGCCAGTGGGCAGCGTGTTCAAGACTCAGGACAGCGCCATCATCGGCAACACCTGTTTGTACGGCGCAACCGGTGGCAAGCTGTTTGCTGCGGGCACTGCAGGCGAGCGTTTCGGCGTACGTAACTCTGGCGCCCACGCGATTGTGGAAGGCACCGGTGATCACTGCTGCGAATACATGACGGGCGGTTTCATCTGCGTGTTGGGCAAAACCGGCAACAACTTCGGTTCCGGCATGACCGGTGGTTTCGCCTACGTGCTGGACCAGGACAACACCTTCGTTGACAAGGTTAACCACGAGTTAGTGGAAATCCAGCGCATCAGCGGCGAATCGATGGAAGCCAATCGCAGCCACTTACAGCGCGTTTTGGCCGAATACGTCGAAGAAACCAACAGCGAGTGGGGCCGTAATCTCTCGGAAAACCTCGATGACTATTTGCGTCGTTTTTGGTTGGTCAAGCCAAAAGCAGCGAGCTTGAAGTCTCTGCTCTCAAGCACGCGTGCCAACCCACAATAGAACAGCCACAAGCTTCAAGCGGCAAGCTTCAAGCTAGAGGCAGCGCGCGGTGTTGGCATAATGATTTTCTTGCAGCTTGAAGCTTGGCGCTTGAAGCTGCAGTCAGGAGTTTTTTAGTAATGGCTGACCGTCTAAGTAATGACTTCCAGTTCATCGAGGTTGGGCGCAAAGATCCGAAGAAGAAGCTCTTGCGTCAGCGCAAGAAAGAGTTCGTCGAGATTTATGAACCGTTCAAGCCCCAGCAGTCGGCCGATCAGGCTCACCGCTGTTTGGGCTGCGGTAACCCGTACTGCGAGTGGAAGTGCCCGGTGCACAACTTTATTCCCAACTGGCTAAAGCTGGTTGCGGAAGGCAACATTTTGGCTGCTGCCGAGCTGTCACACCAAACCAATACCTTGCCGGAAGTCTGCGGCCGTGTGTGTCCTCAGGACCGTCTGTGTGAGGGCGCTTGCACCCTTAACGACGGTTTTGGCGCAGTGACCATTGGTTCGGTCGAGAAATACATCACTGACACCGCCTTTGCCATGGGCTGGCGTCCGGACATGTCCAAGGTCAAACCGACCGGCAAACGTGTTGCGATCATCGGCGCGGGGCCTGCGGGCCTAGGCTGTGCTGACGTGCTGGTGCGCGGCGGCGTGACCCCGGTGGTATTCGACAAGAACCCGGAAATCGGTGGCCTGCTGACCTTCGGTATTCCTGAGTTCAAGCTGGAAAAAAGCGTGCTGAGCAATCGCCGGGAAGTTTTCACCGGCATGGGAATCGAGTTCCGCCTCAATACCGAAATCGGTAAAGACATCACCATGGAACACCTGCTTGAAGAATACGATGCCGTGTTCATGGGCATGGGTACATATACGTACATGAAGGGCGGTTTTGCCGGCGAAGACCTGCCGGGGGTGCACGATGCGCTCGACTACCTCATCGCCAACGTCAACCGCAACCTGGGCTTCGAAAAGTTGCCGGAAGACTTCGTCGACATGAAAGGCAAAAAGATTGTAGTGCTGGGCGGTGGTGACACTGCGATGGACTGCAACCGTACCGCGATTCGCCAAGGCGCTAAGTCGGTGACCTGTGCGTATCGTCGTGACGAAGCGAATATGCCTGGCTCGCGCAAAGAAGTGAAGAATGCCAAGGAAGAAGGCGTACGGTTCCTCTACAACCGACAGCCGATCGCTATCGTTGGCGAAGACAAAGTCGAAGGCGTGAAAGTTGTCGAGACGCGTCTGGGCGAGCCCGACGCCCGCGGCCGACGCAGCCCTGAGCCGATTCCGGGTTCTGAAGAGATTATCCCGGCAGACGCTGTGGTGATCGCCTTTGGTTTCCGTCCAAGCCCGGCGCTGTGGTTCGAAGAGTTCAGCATCCAGACCGACAGCCAGGGCCGCGTCATCGCCCCGGAGCAGGCCCAGTTCAAGCACCAGACCAGCCACCCGAAAATCTTCGCCGGTGGCGACATGGTTCGCGGTTCTGACTTGGTCGTAACGGCTATTTTCGAAGGCCGTAATGCGGCTGAAGGGATTCTGGATTACTTGGGCGTTTAAAAAGACGGGAGCAATTCCTGTTTTTCTGTAGGGCCGAATTTATTCGGGAAGGGAAAATGCGGTTTTTCAGACAAACCGCGCCGCCGCTTCCCGAGTAAATTCGCGCTTATAGCGGATGTGTTTATCCTGATGTTTCCGACGGCTCGTCCTGTTTTAACACTGTGCTAGGGTGCCCTTTAACACGCGGAGGGCTATCGCACGTATCGTCTTCCTGTTTCCCACGTCATTTGCAAGGATGCAAACATGACAGTACCGACCGCTACAACTCTTCGAGCCGAACTCTCCGAAAACACTACCGACCCTTCCGATAAGCCCAGCGGGTTTATGCCCAGTTCAGTGTCGGCACGCGAACAGCGCGCTCGAGAACAAACCGATCGAACCATCGACGCGTTTCTCGAAAAGTTCACTGAAAAGGGATTTTTCCCCCAGGACAGTGAAGCAATGGTTTTTTCGCTACTGCCTCAGTTATCCGAATGGCCTGCCAACTTGCAACTTAAAATAGTTGATGAGAACGGCGATGAACTCGCGACTTATCTAAAGGGCAATGACCCACGCATTATCCTCAGTAGTGTGTCAGTGGTGGAAGATCGCTATGGCGAATATGTTACTTCCGAAGCTGATAACGAAGAAACACTGTTCAAGGTTATCTTTGACCAGCTTCCTCCAGGTTCCGGGTTAGGTCTTGGCGGCGATTTTCCTGGAAGCTCCACCACTGCCGGACGCATCGTGACGCTACGCGAGCAACTGGTGGAATTACTCCGGTCCGAGCGGGCAAAAGTATTCGAGGCGTTGTTGGCTGACGACGATCTGATGAAATCTGAATCAGGCTTCAGCGTACGCAACCGCTTTTTACCGCTTTGGAAACGTCACACTACGGAGTATTCGCCTGTATTAAACATTTTGCGGGCGCTTAACCCTGAAGTACCCGCTGAGCGTCTTGCTGTGCTGCTGGAGCGATTTCCCCTGTCCGAGGTGCAAGCGCGTGATTTGCTGGAAAAAGACATATTCCCGGAACCGTTCCTGAATGCCTTGAACCGGTACATAGACGAATGGCAAATGGACCGGGGGCTCGATGGCGTTTTCCATACAAGAACCTACAACCCTGACACTGATGAACTGACCAGACATTTTGGCCGACGTATTTTGAGAGATGTTCTGGGCCTCGAATTATTTATTTCCGAGGTTGACGACAAGGGTCAATACATCGTCGATCCTCAGTTTTCAACGGGTTCCATCCTATTGCTGCATAAGGGCGAAGGTAATTACGCAGTCAAGAACTTCAAGGATGATGAGGTCAGCAATTTCAATATCGGCACCGATAGCTTCTATCGCGCAATTGCTTCGGTACTGCAACCAGCTGAGTATATTAAATTGGGAATGCTATCCGACCATGACGTCGGTGGCTTTCGCTTGAGGCTTGGCAATGTCGCCGCGACTGCCAACGGCGGCTGGTTCTCGCCACAAACCCCTCTTCAAATAAACCCCAGTCTGTTACCCGCATGGCTGAAAGACGCCTCTGTTGCCGACAAGCTCGTTTGGAGCACTGCGTTGCTGACCTATCGCCAAGCGTTGATAGAGGCGCAGGCGCCAGCTCTTCTCACTATCAATCAATACCTCAATCCTGGCCAGTTGCGGGCCTATGCGAGGAACCTGTTGAGGAACAGGCTCGATTTCGATCTTGGCTTGCGGCTGGATCCGGATGCAATAATTGTCGTGACTACTACGACCAGGTTTGTCCCGACTCAGGGAGGTGCCGTGGGGCTGTATCCTGGTGGCGCGGTACCGCCGCTGACTGGCGGGGGGCTAGAAATAATCTCCACACGCCGCAGCCTTACCGAGCTCTGTCTAATAATTTGAGTGCCTTTGACCTGGATTTTGTGCTGACGGCCAAATTTCTAGATAAGGATGATCGTCCGGTCATGGCGTTAAGCCCCCTCTATGTGCATGGCCTGGTCCGCGAGCTGAATGTGGGTGAAAGCTACACAGCATTTCTGAAAAAGCGTTTGTTGGCGTCGTCTTTGGGGCAGTGGAACCGCGATAAATATACGCAGGTAATGGACGCGCAAATGCGTCTGGATGTAATTGAAGCCAAGATGGCTGGAGATTTAACCAACGATGGTGGTTTGCCGCCTGAACGGGCCAACCGAAGCTATAAATGGGTGCAGGCCGTTCTGAACCAAGCGCTTGATAGTGGCGCCACGGCTATGGTCGAAGGCCATCGCATTCGGGTGCAGACACTCAGATTAAGAGACACGTCTTCACATGATCCCCTGGATTTCATCACCGGTAACCCATTGGCTCAACTCAATGGCGTAACCTTGCGGGGGCTGCTAATGATTGCGCCTGAAGCCAGTAAAAGTGTGCCAAGTGTCGTGGTCTACACCCCTTCGGCCCCGGACAGCGTGTGCTTCCGCGAATATGCTAGCGAGGCTGAAATGCGGAGTCAGCTATTTTACGACCCTGTCTTAAGCGGCTATCTGAAAAGCCGGTTGCCCGTTGATCTGCGCTCTATCCTGCATGATGAATTGAACAACGGTCGACATCAGAGCTACCTGAAAATTGAAGCCCATCCGCTAGCCTCCGATAACTTTTACTTCGCAAGTTACGAAGCTGAAGTTCAGCGGGTCATAAGCGAAGTAGATGATTTGACTACTAGCACCGCCGAGGCCAACGGGCAAACCGCTTGGAACACCGTTAGCGCGCTGGCCAATTTAGCGGTTGAGTTCGCGCCCTTTAAGGTGCGGCTGCCTATCGCCGCAGCCCGCAGTATGTTTGCTGTCTCGCAAGGTGTCCGGGCAGCGGGAGAAGGAGATACCACCGCTGCTGTGCATTTTGTACAAGCAGCATTACTCCTGACTGACGGTTTACCGGGGGGAGAAAAGCCCAAGGCCAAACTGCCGTCCTCTGGAGGCTTGCGACCAGCAACAGCGCTGGAAACGACGCCAGAAGGATTGACGATGCGTACCGACGGCGTCTACAGCGGCGTGTATGAAAAGCCGCAGGTTAACGGCTTCTCGGCGTTCTTTGCCAAAAGCGGAGACAAGACGTTTCCTGTCCGCTACGACGCTCCAAACGGTACATGGCGGGCAATCGATCCGCGACGGCCAGACGCACTTTATCAAATGCCGATTCGGATCGATGGGCAGGGTCAATGGAACTATGACCCTGTCGGGTTGCTTGGCGGCGGCCCGGGCAAGGGCGCCAAAAAAGCGGCTAAAGCGGCCAAGGCCGCTAATGCCAACCCTACATCGGGACCAACGAAAACGGTAAATACCCCGCCGGCCGCCCCTGGGAAGAGGATAGATATGGAAGGGTTTTTTGAGTCCACGGGGTTTACAGACGCTGAAGATAGTTTTCCTCATGATAATGTCAGGGCGCAGGTCGAAAAGGCTGTGGCGCTTTACACAGACCGGCGCAAGGGCCGTTTGCACCCTTCAGAGGGAGGCTACACCATTGACCTTCCTCATCTTGGAAGCTCAAGTGGCGGAAGAGGCAAGTGGCGCTTGCGAATGCTTCCGTTCTATGACCCGGATACCGGTATTCTCGTCGAGAATGCAGTGAGACCTTTAGACATCATAAATCCTCACAAGGGCTAATCGACCCCGTCGATAAAAGGCACGGCTTCGGCCGTGCCTTTTTCGTCCGGCTCTGAGAAAATGCCCCACTTTTTGACCGGATGCCGACATGACTGCCTTGAAGAACGACCGTTTCCTTCGCGCCCTGCTCAAGCAGCCCGTCGACGTCACCCCGGTGTGGATGATGCGTCAAGCCGGTCGTTACTTGCCGGAATACCGCGCCAGCCGCGCCAGGGCCGGCGATTTCATGAGCTTGTGCATGAACCCGGAGTTCGCTTGCGAAGTCACGCTGCAACCGTTGGATCGCTTCCCGCAACTGGACGCGGCCATCCTGTTCTCCGACATCCTGACGATTCCGGATGCCATGGGCCTTGGTCTGTACTTCGAGACCGGCGAAGGTCCCCGTTTCAAGAAAACCGTCAGCACCCTGGCTGATATCGAAGCGCTGCCTATTCCGGACCCGCAAAAAGACCTGGGCTACGTCATGGACGCGGTCAGCACCATCCGTCGCGAACTCAATGGCCGCGTGCCTTTGATCGGCTTCTCCGGCAGCCCATGGACATTGGCGACTTACATGGTCGAAGGCGGTTCGTCGAAAGACTTCCGCAAGTCCAAGGCCATGCTTTACGACAATCCACAAGCCATGCACCTGTTGCTGGATAAATTGGCGCAGTCGGTGACCTCGTACCTCAATGGCCAGATTCTCGCGGGCGCGCAAGCGGTGCAGATCTTCGACAGTTGGGGCGGCAGCCTGTCCGCAGCGGCCTATCAAGAGTTTTCTCTGGCCTACATGCGCAAAATCGTCAACGGCCTGATTCGTGAACACGATGGGCGCAAAGTGCCCGTCATCCTGTTCACCAAGGGTGGCGGTTTATGGCTCGAAAGCATCGCTGACGCGGGGGCGGACGCGCTGGGCCTGGACTGGACTTGCGACATCGGCGAAGCCCGCCAACGGGTCGGCAATAAAGTCGCCCTGCAAGGCAACATGGACCCAACCGTGCTTTACGCAAACCCGGCGGCCATCCGCAGCGAAGTGTCACGCATCCTCGCCAGCTACGGCCACGGCACCGGCCACGTGTTCAACCTCGGCCACGGCATTACTCCGGAAGTAGACCCGGCCCACGCAGGTGCGTTCATGGAAGCCGTGCACGAAATGTCGGCGCAGTATCACCAGTAACGTGTGAGGGGAGGAGCCAACTTGTTGGCTCCAGAGGACCGGTCCTGCTGTCTAAGATGCTAGCAACTGTTCTGCGTAGCGAGCAATGACGTGGCTGAAAGCGGGCTTGTTTTCGTTTCCAGTAGCGCGCAGCCCAGCGATGATTTTTCCCAGATCCTCGTCGCTGGCTTCGCTTAGGAAATTGTTATCGAAAACCCCTCGAATAGCCTGTTCGCGGCGGTTGTTCAGGTAGGCGATATCCAGTGCCAGCACATCAATCATTTTCGACGCTGCTAGGTCTCCGCGTTCCGATGCCTGGATTTCCCCGGAAATCAAGTAGCGAAAGCGCAGCTCACAGCCGTCTTCCATGGGTGAAATGTAAAACACTTCGTCGAACCAATTGTCTTTGAGGTGGCCGCAATGCAAGGGGGTATCCGGCGTGGTTGCGCGAATGCACGATGCGTGGAGGTTTTGATAGTCCAACGCCAGCGGTACGTACAGTGATTGCGGTCGAAAGTGCTCAATGTGGCTGTCGGTCAGCCCAACTTCTCTGCCGCAATAGCAGCACGAAAAATTTTGCTCGGTTAACAAGCTATCGTGCAGCTCTTTCTTTAACGGATTTTGCAATGTCGTGTAGGTCGGTGTCCATTCTACGTTTGCTTCGTTCTTCCATTGGCTAAACGACGCAGGCTCAGTTCCTTTGATCAACTGCTTCATCGGCCGATTAGCTCCTTGCGCTTAATCAAGGCTTCGGCGCCCGCAAACTCAGGCAAGTCCGGGGCCATCTTTTTAAGGTTTTTCAGTAATAGTTTGGCCTGCTTGAGGTCGTTGTCTTCGAGCGCAGAAAACATTTCGCTTAACAACCGTTCAATTTCCGGTTCGCGTTGGGCCACACCCATTACCTCCTCCAAGACACTACTGGAGTCCAGGCCGTAGGTTATTCTTGGATGAGAGCCTTCACTATTATTCAGAATGATGACCTCTTCTGGTTTTAAGCTGCCGATAATTTGCGGCGAGTGGCTGGCAGCAATGAACTGCACTTTTGGGAACGCGTTTTTCAGGGCTGAGACGATAGTGCGTTGCCAAGCCGGATGCAGATGGATGTCCAACTCATCGATGATGACAACGCCGGATGTATTGGCGAGCACGTCACGTCCTATATGAGGGTTGAGGATGCACATGCGGCGGGCGATATCGGCGATCAACGCGACCATACCGCGTTGACCGTCGCTGAGATCGCTGAAAGGCAGGGATTTTTCCGCGCTTAAATCAACCATCAGGCTTCGAAGCTTTAGGTCGTATCTGACACCCATTGACTCAGGCAGTGCTCGTCGAATCGCGCTATTAGCCCAGGCTAGCTCATCGTCGAAGTTGTCCACAGCTGATTTGCTGTTGCCGATGGCTTCTAAGCGTTCGAGAGTTTTTCCGATAAACCAACTTTCAAAATCCTTCAGGTTCAATGCGGCATCCGACCAATTGGCATACCCATCCAGCCTGGAGACTCTTTGCGTTACAGCTAATTCAGCAGATAATCCGGAGGTCATCCAGCGACGACTCGCTTGATAAAAAGCGAGCATGGGCAGCTCAATTTCAGTTCCTGAATCGAGTTTAGTCATTGTCGCTATAACGGCGTTATAGGTAGGGCCAATGGTGGACGATTGCTGATCTCTTCTTTCTTTGATCACTAGCCAATCTGCTGAATTGAAAAGCTCACCCTTGCCTTCTAGCTTGACTGGATAGCGACGCTCAAACCTGATGCGCCCTTCATATTGATCGACGACAAAGCGCACTTGATCTTCCGTCTGCATAACGAAGTTTGAGAAACCGCCTACCACCGTGAAGTAAGGCGCAATGCTCGATACGATTCCCTGCAGCAACGACGTCTTCCCACTCCCATTAACCCCCACAACAAGGTTAAACCCCGGCTGGAAGTCAAAATGAGCATCTTCGTAGCAACGGAAATTCTGCAGGTGGAGGTGGTCGAGACGCATGGCTGGTTTCCTTTACCAAGTCTGGCGGATGCGCGAGTGTACCTCGGCTCGGTTTATCCGCCAGCGTTCCAGTTGTGACCAAACCTATGCATTCACCGCCAAGGGTTGCAGCTTGGCCAGGCGTCGTGCAACGGCCAGCGCGGCCAACAGCAGCACGCCGATAAATATACCGATG
>NZ_JAQGNX010000007.1 GCF_028293835.1 Pseudomonas sp. | reverse complement strand
GTAGCGCGGCAAGTCTGGCAGCGGGCGGCTGGTGTCCATGTAGTTTTGGATGAAGTCCCATAGCGCGCAGCATAACTGCCCTTCGCCAGGTGCTAACAATGACCGGAAGCTGATGACGACGTCGCGGTAGCGATGGGCGATATACAACACGTTCAGCGGCAGGCCTTGGCGATCTGGTGTCGTAGAAATGTAGGCATCGAATTCGTAAAACGGCGCGGTGAGTTCGCCGATAGTGCCGTTCTTTTTGTATTCGCCGTTGTTGTCGTAATCGAAGAGCGTTACCAGGCCGGTGCGTCGGTTGATCTCCCAGATTGGGCCTCGGGAGGGTTTGACCCATAGGTGGGGCAGGTAGCGTATTACTAGCGCGGCGAGTGCCCAGCAGACAAGTTGCGGCAGTAGAAGTGCATGGGCTGAGGATTCGAATAAAGAAAGTAACGCCTCTAAATAAGGTTGCCTCGATTTGGTAGCGCCCGCGAGAATGGTCAATAGATAAACGGGTACTGCGATAATGAATCCCCACTTTCCGAAAAGATGTAAATAAATCCAAAATTGCGACCGTTTTGACCACAAAGAAAATCTGAAACGCTCATGATCATGTCTGTCATGAAAATCTACGTGCTCATATGGGGCGGCAATATAGGTGCCTAGCCTTTGCTTTTCTTCCCGCTCTGTGATCATGTCCTGTTGAAATCGCAAACTACTGGGTTTACGCCGAAGCAGAAAGTCATCAGGCGCGACGTCCTGCGCCGTCCCCCATGGCAACCGAGTTTTGGCAAGGCGCTTTATCCTAGACTGCTCGGTCGATGGTTGTTGCTTGGGGATGCAATCTGCTCGGTACGCAGTCGTAGCGTAGTAAGGCGAGTTGAACGAATTCATTTATCGCCCCGCGCTTTATGGGTAGTTTCATCCGCCCAGAACAGTTGATCCACTTCCTTGAAGTCGGGTGTGGCGTGGGCCGTACTGAACGGAGTTGGGTCTTTAGGCTTTGGAGCGGGAAATACCCAGGATGAGGTGCCATCATTCAACGTCAGTTGAGCACGGACTTGCCATACAGCGTGAACCGCCACTTCGTCGTTAGAGCGGGTTGTTTCAACGTACCTCTCCCACGGCGTCGCAATGAAAATTTCCAATCCATTGTTTTTTCGCCGGTAAGCATTGAGTTCTGTTTCGGGGTATAGCCTGGTTTCCTCGTTAGTCTGCCCATTTAAATTGTCATGGTACCGGCGAACCATCTTCAGCGCACACGATGCTTTGGTGCTGAGGTCGCCTAGGCCGGTCAGCAGGCCGGGCAAGTTGCTCTCGATTCGGATGCGCGTATCCGCTTCACGCACACGCTTGGGTATCGGATTATAGTGTTCGCTGTAGGCCGGGAAGCTGTACTCCGGGTTGCGTTCAACGGTGATACGAATGTCGGCAATCAGGCCGATCAGGTAGTAAAACGCTTGCTCCGGTGCTTGCAGATGGGGCGCCCGGGCATTGTTCGGGCCGAAGGGGCCTGCGCTCAACCAGTCTTCGATGGGATTAGAGCTTAGCCAGTAAACCAAGCCCAGGCCGATGCTGATCAATATCAGACTAATCCAGCCCAATGGGCCCAAGCCTAAGAGTGTGGCCCCGCCGACCATCATCGTGCTGGCGACGCTGGTCAAGCCACCAGCGGCCATTAGCACATGGCCCCACATTGCATCGTCGCCCCATTGATAGGAGTGCCAAGCGTCATACAGGTTGAGGCCGAGGAAGATTGACCCTGCTGCAACTCTACCGAGTAGACTGGCGGTTATATTATCGACAAGACGTTTGGCTAGCTTTGCTCCCAGCACTAGAGTGCTAAACGCTTCAGGAATGACGAATAATGTTTTGCGGGCTGCGGCAAAAATTGGCTGGCTGCCAGCTATTTTGATGGTTAGGGCCTCTATCGCTATTATCAAATCAGCACCCGCCCCAATTACCCCTGCAGCTGCTCTGTAAGATCCTTTCTCCCGATTAGATTGCTGAAATGAATACAACTCATTCCTCAAATTCCACATCTCCAACATCCCCACCATCGCCGCAAACGGTGTGGAGTTCAGCGCCTTGTACATCCACTCGCTCTTTAACGCAGTACGATTGTTAACCGCATCTTGAATAGCACTTCCCCTGACCTTTTCCTCCTCGGCCATGTTTTGCTGCCAAGCCGTATTAACCCTCTGGTTCACCGCACTAATCAACTGTGCAATTCGATGCTCACGGGGCATAGCAATCACGATGGTATGCGGGTGTAGATCGCCCCCGCTGCGCAGGTTTTGGGGTTCCAGCATCGAATGCCCTGAGGCATATCGATAATCGCGGCCAGACCTGCGCAGGCGCGGCGGTAATTCCGGCAGGTCGCTCAAACCAAAGATATAGAGATTCTTGTTTCTGGCCTCTTGATACGTCATGCGTTGTGCCGCGCCAAAGCCACCCGGCAATAGACTGCGCAGTTGCGCCATGGCTAGCTTTTGCTGTTTCAGGTTCATTGCTGGAGCGGGGGTTTTAATCGTTACCTGAATATTCCGTGCTGCTTGTACCGCTCGTTCTGCCACTTCAACGGAGCCTTGCAAGTTCTCGAAGAAATTTCCCAGCGCCGCCGCTACCGCTTTAAACGTACCCGTTAGGGTATTGTTGAAGTCGCCATTTTCAACCAGCCCGGCGAGTAAATGGGCGTCTAGGGTATTGAGCTGCGTGGGGTCCACCGTGTCGCAACTGATGGCAATCAGCAGTTCATTGGGTCGAAACAGCCCATTACCGTCGTTGATTTCCCTGACAGTCGGCTGAACGTAAGGTGCTTCCAAATCCTGGGATTCAAGTGGTGGCCACAGCATTCGATGCAGTGCATGGCTTTCATCATTGGCGATCTGGTCGATTAGCTTTTGCCCGGCACTGACCTTGGGGCTTTGCGCGGTTTCGCCGGTGAGCGCATCAGAGACTTCGCCAGTCACCGCGAGTGGGTCCATTTGTGCGGGAGTGGTGGCAAGGCTGACGAATAATCGACTTACAAAATGCATCGCACCGACGTAGTCGAAACCGTCGAGGCTCAAATGATCAGCGAAGGTCTGCTCAGTCACCGGTTGCTGTAATTCGGTGCTTAGTAGCAGTTGACTGGTGCTCAGTGTGCGCCAGAGTTGTGTACGCTCGCCGCTGGCAGTAAAGCGGTTGAGATCGAGCCTGCCTTGCTGCTCAAGTTTTTTGAGGCTTTTATGCAGAGGGTTTTTCTGACCGCCGATGGTACTGGGCACAATCAGCTGTTGCACCAGCAAGGCGCTGGCGTGATGGGCGTGATGGGTAGCACGGGCCGCACATAGCCCCAGCAACTGCTGTTGGTCGTAAATTCGCGTCTGCAAGTGGCGCAGCCGATAATGGGAGTCGTGAAGCAATACGCCATGTAGCTCACGCTTCCGTACGCCGAGCAGCACGTCGGACGCTGCCGGTTGTGCCTGCCAGAACTCGTCGGCCTTCTGGCTTTCCGGGCTGCATAGTTGATTTTGCCAATAAGCCCAGGCTCCGGTTTCTACGTTGGCAGGTTGATAGGCGACTTCGCCTTTTTCGCAACGGATCACATGCTTGTGCGCTTGGCTCAAAGCGGTGACGGGAAACTGCCCGCTGAGGTCGCAGATAAATCGCGCCGGCTGGTCCAGCAGCCATTCATAACCCGGCTGGCGTGCTTTTTGCGGTGCGACGAGACTGATGGGGAACGCATGCCGGTCAAGTGTTCGGCTAAAACGTAGCGCTGCGGTAATGGCTGATTGGTTGTCTGGCGTTGCAGTATCGACTTCGCTAAATGCCTGCACCATCGTTGTGCCGTCGGTCTTTTCGCGGAAAAGCTTTTTAAACTTGTCCCGCGAACTGCGCAGATCTGGGCTCTGACAGCGTTGTGTACGCAACGCCGAATCCTGTTCCAGCCGACGCAGGCGCGGAGCAGTGAGTTGCACTTCGCTAAAACACAGCTGCGGCGATATTTGCTTGTTGTTCCAATTCGAAGGCAGCCAGATGTCTTGCAATGCTTGTCCGGTCGCCAGGCGTAGCCTCGGCTCGATCACGTTGCCCATTCGGTATTGGTTGAAGTCGACGTCGTGGTAAGTCGTTCGCTCACCCTCGACACGCACTTCCAATTCCCGCCATACCTGACCGTCGAGGAATACATAGATATAGCCCGTGCGGCACATCACTGGAGTGCCTTTGTCGTGGCTGTTATTAACACCGGGCAGCGCGACGAAGGGTACGGCAGGGACGATCTGATTCCACTGGCAGTCAAACTCCCGAGTCGTGATCGACACCTCAGGAAGCGGCACGCGGATTGGTGGACCTTCTACGCTGGCGATTTCTATCCAAAGGCGATGCTTGAAGGTGTCGGACCAGCGCCACACATGGAGCGTGCTGGCTACGAAGAAATTACTTTTTAGCGTCTCAGGGCGGTCGTTTGCGGTCAGGTCATCCAGTCGTTTCAAGCTGTCATGTTCATAAAACGCCAGCCGCTGGGTGTCTGGATGGGTGTTGCCGGTGACCTGCACAATCAGCTTGTTGATTTCGCAGCACGGCACTGCACTCAATTCGGGTAGCGTCATGTCAGGACTCCTGTCCGCTTGATGCAGGGGATTGGATTTTTAGATTGATGGATTGCTGCTGTTCGGCACTGAGTGCCAACAACGACGTAGCGGCTTCGAGCCAAGTGCTCGCGCATGGGTTGTCCAGGATTTGCCGCTCAGGAGTGCTAGTGGAGTGCCATTGCAAGCGGCTGACAGGGCCCAGCCAGTCGATGAGGTTTGCCTCGGTGCAGGCTGGAAAAAAGTGTCTGGCGATATCGGGATTCCAATAGCGCAGCATGCCTTTAACGTTCTGGTTGAGGCGCACGATGAGGATGTGGCGCAGATGATTGAGCAACGCATGGCTCGTATGCTCGCTATCAATCATCAATCCAGGCCAGTCAGCAGGTGCCTGACGCATCAAGCGTGAGAGCTTGCCGTCGGCGTCATCCTTCACCAGCAATGGGCTGAATGCGGAGTAGGTTGCCAGCTCAGTCAAGTCAAATAGCCGTACAAAGTCGGGAAGATCAATGTGGCTAAAAAGCTTCACCAACAGATCGTCGCTGTATTCCAGCAGCATCCAGGTAGTCATGAGCGTGCTCCTGGATCCATTGCTGAGCGGCATGGGCAAACCTTTAACGGGCAGTCCATGGGCGTACCGCCTTCAGGTTTTTGGCAAAGTGCAACGATGGCGTCGTCACTTAATAGCCTCTGCTGAACAACCGGATCAGGCTGAACAACCGGGGAAAGCGTCCCAACTGCCAGCCCATCCACACCCGTCGGCGCCAGTGGTGCAGCAGGCATTCTCGGCAATGGCGCGCCCCCCAGCACAATCGGCACGCTACAGAAAATCCCCGCCGGGCTAATCAACAGATGCTGACCGCCGGCTTTCAACGTCAGCGTGACACCGGCATTGATGACCAGATTGACGCCTGCCATCAGGTGTACTTCTTGCCCGGCCTCTACATGCATGCCTTGGGTAACACGGGTATGACTGGAACCTGCGACTTGCAGGTGGTCGCCCGCCGACACGTGCACTTTCCGATCACCAGAAACGCTGCAGCTTTTTTCACCCTGTAAAACAGCGATGCTATTACCCTTGATGGTCTCTTTTCGTTCACCACGCACTTCAAGACGACTGTCGTTCTGTACCAACTGCTCCATGTCACGCTGGGCACGCAGGTAGACCAACTCGGCGCCATTGCGATCTTCAAAAGAGACTTCGTTAAAGCCTTGGCTCGCCTTTGAACTACGGCTACGAAATACGCTTTTGGTCTTGTTCGCCGGCAGTTCGTAAGGAACAGGATTTAGACTGTTGGGCAAACACCCCATGACAATGGGCTTATCCGGATCGCCTTCCAGGTACGAGACCAATACTTCCATGCCCACCCGGGGCAAAGTTAAGGCACCGTAGTTAGCGCCCGCCCAGCTGGACGCCACCCGTACCCAGCAACTGGTAGTTTCGTCTTCCAGATCTCGGCGGTCCCAGTGAAACTTGACCTTCACTCGGCCAAACTTATCGCAGTGGATTTCTTCGCCTTGCGGCCCGGTGACCTTGGCGGTTTGGGTGCTGTGGATCGGCGGTTTGAGATGGCGTCGTGCAGGGCGAAACTGAACGGCTTCGGGGATGGCGGTAAAGGTGTTGCGATAACCCTGAACGATTTGGCCTGCTTCTACTTCCAGCGAAGCGCCCA
>NZ_JAQGNX010000002.1 GCF_028293835.1 Pseudomonas sp. | reverse complement strand
GAATGGCCTTTGTGAAAATCGACCCTGTGAATGACCTTCACGGCGCCGTTGTCATTTTCAAGCAGGGCAATCGCACACATGCCATAGCGACCGCCCTCCTCGTTCAGCCTCACTTCAATGGAGGGTTGGCCCGGAACGTGAATCGTGACAACGCCATCGGTTTCCTTCCAATTGGGAGCGCCGTCGTAGATGAACGCGAAGACCAGAATGCGTTTCACCAGATGCCACTGCTTTCCGTTGATGTGCAGCCATTCGCCGTCGCTCACCGAGCCGCTGCGGTCATCGCCCATCAATTGAATAAACGGTTCACCCTGAAGACTGCCGAAGGCATTGCCCAGCGCCTGGACGGCGCCTTTCTGGCCGGTCTGGAGTTCGTACAGACAGCCGACATCGAGATCAATCGCGTCGTTTTTCATCGACCCGAAGAATCCCCGTTTACCTGTGCCGGCCTTGTTCCAATTGAGGTTGACCTTGATCTCGCCGAAACCCGCACTTGTCTTTTCAAGGCTGATGGTCGAGCGGGTTTTGTCCAGGGTGATTTTGCTGAGGCTTACCGTTGATTGCGCTGGAGGTGCTGGCGGAACGGGCACTTGCGTAGATGCCGCATCAGCCGCAGGCGCCGCGACATTAACCCCGAAGTGTTTGGCCAGTGGCTCAAGCCCGCCAGAGAAACCTTGCGCTACGCAGCGGAATTTCCAGGCACCTTGTCGACGATAGAACTCACCCAGAATCAGTGCATTTTCCGCCATCCCTGTTGTGGGAATCACGGCTTCAACGCCGTTACTTATCACTAACGACAAATGCGAGACGCTGTTGAAGCTGGCTGTGTTTTCATGGACCGTGGCGGTCAGGGCGAGCTTGTCGACGGTTGCTTCCAGACGGCTCAAGTCCAAGGTGAATGTGGTGCAACCCGATGCAGCGTCAATCTTAACCGCCCCGCCGCACACCTGCTTCTGGCCGAAAAAACACATGTCTTGATCGCCACGGACCTTGCCGTTATTGGCGAGGACGAACGCTGAAATATCAATGTTCCCGCCATGCAACGGTATATAGCTGACCGTCACGGTGACCTGTGCTGTCTCCACCGATGCGTTGGCGCCTGGAACGAGGCTGATCATGTGCGCAGCGCCTGGATAGCCAGCGCGACCAGGTCATCTGCAGTGCGGCCGTTGGTGGCTTCACCAAGGGTGGTGAAATTCCACCCTGAATCGGATCGGCTCAAATACGCCATCACGATGCCGGTGTGCTTGCCTTTCTCGGAAAGGTTGAAGCGCGCCAATTCTTTACCGCTTGCTGAATCCAGAATGCGGCAGGTGGCGTTTTCGATCTTTTCGAAATTCTGCCCCGTGAAGGCATTCACGGTGAACACCAGGTAATTCACCAAAGGGGGCAGCTTTCGCAGGTCTACGGTGATGGATTCGTCATCGCCATCACCTTCACCGGTACGGTTGTCGCCCGAGTGTTTAATGGCTCCGTTGGTGGATTGAAGAGCACGGAACCACACCAGATCTACAGGTTTTTTGTCGGCGTCGAGCACGATACACGAAGCGTCCAGGTCGATGTCCTGGCTGCCTCCACTCAATATTTTTGAAAAGAAACCGCTGGGTTTAGCGGGATCCCAACCGAGCCCGAGGGTGATGTTCTTGAGGTCGCTTCCTGCGGTTTTTTCAAGGGAGATGGATTGGTTCTTGGCCAAAGTGAGTGCCATGCTACGTTCCTTGTTGTTGATCACTGTCCGTACGAAGGTCGCTGTTTGAGCTGCTTCGCTACGCAAAAAATCAGGACTGCAAATCCGGGGCGGCAATTCTCTCAGCGAACCAACGAAAGCGGAGCCGGGCAAAGCCCTCTTAAATTGTGGGATTTGTCTGAGGAATAAGTAGGCAACTCACTACGGAGTTTTAGCTGTGTTTAAGCGGGGATTTGAGGAAGAAGACTTATTCAAAGTGTTGCGGCATACGACCGAAGGCCTGTAGGAGGTTCCGCCACGTCTCTGACGCCGCGCTGTCGCGCAGCAAACACACAACCTCCGGGAGCTGCCGAAGGCTGAGCAAGGCCGGGGTCGCGGGCGACCGGTTCCCGGTCGAATCGCAGCCTTCGGCAGCGCCTACAGATTGTCTTTAGGTCAATCAGTTATGCGTTGTTTGATAAGAGCCAACTGAAGATCCTGTTTGTTTACCCGTTCACTTCGGCAGTTCCACTGCCACGGCGCCTGGGTGCTGGGCTATTGCGCTGTAGGGCAGCACGGACCAGTCGGGGCTCTCGCAGGCGCGCATGACTCGAGCAAATGAGGGGCCGAAGTAAAGACCAGTGGGTTTGAAGTACCAGGCGGGGAAATCCCAGATTTCCGGATCATTGAAGTCGCAGGTCTCTTCGTCTTCAGCGGTCGGTTCTTTCATGCCGTCAGGCGCAAATTTTTGCAGTTGGCTCACCAGCCAAGGCGCAAATTGTGTGCTGCGGTACTCGGAGAAGGTGTCAAAACCGACCGATGCCGGGTCTTGATCATCGCTGCTTTCGTGGTCCTCGTAGTGGAACGCCTTGCCCTCGCCCACCCACAGCACATCTTCCAGGGACAGCGGTTTGCCGGTGCTGGCGTCGAGGTTGAGCGGCGTATCGCCGAAGTCGGGGTGCGCGCCGCCGCAATCATAGCGGGTGAAAATGCTGACGCTGACGATGGCCGGCGAGAGTAATTCCGGGGTGATAGTTTGCTGAAACTCTGCGCCAAAACGGCTGCCCTGGAGCAAGCAGGCGTGATAGCTGACCACCTCATCCCACAGCCGAGCGCGAAGTTGCTGGTTGATTCGCGCGCCTTGCTCCGGGGGGTAGCCAGCAGTGATTTCGAACAGCGAGAGCTTGGACTCCGGCTCGGTCCACCATTGCAGCGTGTAGCCCATGAATGTCTGTACCCTGCCTGCCTGGAGCGGCAGAAAGTGCAGTCGCAAATAATCGTAAGGGGATTTGCTGTAGATAGCCTGCCACCCTGGTTCGGCAGTTTCTGTCGGAGGTGGCACCTGCTTCTCGGTCAGCTCAATCTTCTGGGTTTGCCCGTCCGGCCCTTTCCAGTCACCTTGCCAGCCAGCCTGAGCGGTTTGATGCAGGGTTATTTCAGGCAAGTTTTTGCCGCTGTCGTCGTCCATGCCTTCCGTGAGTATCAGATCTTTGCCTTTCTGTGTGCCGCTAAGCGCCAGATCAGCGTGGTACTTTTCATAAAAGTACCGCCCGCTGACCTCCATGGAATCATCCAGGTTCAACTCCAGCACGATAGGCATTTTGCCCAGGGTGCCGGTATAAAGTTGGGGGGGTTCGCCCGCATGAACAGCCAGTGGCGAGAGGCTGCAAAGGACCAGAAAAGCTTGCTTCAGAGACGTACTGGCTGAGCGAAACAACGCTTTGCGCATGCTGCGGTCCTTTGGAAATGATTGAGGGGGCCGATGTTGCTACCGGCGCGCCCTCCCTGCAACATCAAATCCTGAATTGACGAACCAGACCACCCAGACGGTTACCCAGTTCGGTGAGGCTTCTTGAGGTTTGCGCGCCGCTTTGTGCATCGTCCGCCACGACGTCTGCCGCCTGGGCGATTTGGGTCATACTGCGGCTGACCTCTTCGGCAACCGCCGTCTGCTCTTCTGATGCGCTGGCGATTTGCGCGTTCATGTCATTGATGGTCTCGATCAACGTGCCAATGGCGTCCAGCGATAGGCCTGCGCGGTTGGCCAGCTCGCCAGTGGTTTTGCCCGTTTCGCTGGAGCGGCCCATGGCAACTACCGCGTCCAGCGTGCCCTTTTGCAGCAAGCCGATCATTTCATTGATTTCCTGGGTGCTTTTTTGCGTGCGACTGGCCAATGCACGTACCTCGTCAGCGACAACCGCGAAGCCACGGCCAGCGTCTCCCGCTCGTGCAGCTTCAATGGCGGCGTTTAGCGCCAGCAAATTGGTCTGTTCGGCGATCGAGCGAATCACATCCACCACGCTGGCGATCGACTGCACGTCGTTACGCAGGTTATCCAGCGATGAACTGCTTTGGCCAATATCAACGATTAGGGTGTGGATACTTTCAATGCTTTTAGTCACGACGTTTTTCGCTTCTGCACCGACATCGCTGGTTTTTCTTGCGGCCTGCGACGCCCCTTGTGCGCTAATCGCCACCTGTTGAGCGGCCGCAGACATTTCATGAATGGCTGTGGCGACCTGATCAGTCTCTTGTCGCTGCTGACCCATGGCGTGTTCGGACCGTTGTGCCTGGGACGACATGTCGCCGACCAATGACGTCAGCTGACCGGTCATTTCTGCAATCTGCCTGACCAAGCCGTGAATCTTTTCCACGAAAAAGTTGAACGAGTTCGCCAGCGCGCCCAGCTCATCGCCGCTGGTCACCGGCAGACGACGCGTCAGGTCACCGTCACCGGCGGCAATATCGTCCAGATTCTTTTTGATAGCGAGCACCGGTTTAACGATGCTGTTACCCAGCAATACAGCGGCCACCGCGACTAACAGCAACAAGACCGCAGCGATGGCGAGAATAAATCCAGTGTATGAACCGAGGCGCGCACTGCGTTCGCTGGCAATCGCCTGCACCTGAATCGCGATGTCATCGAGGTTCACCTGGGTGCCGAACACCAGGTCCCATTTATCCAGAAATACCGTGTACCCCAGCTTAGGCACTGGCTTGTCGCTGCCTGGGGTCGTCCAGTCATAGCGGAAGTAGTGGGCGCCGGACTTGCCCGCTTCGACTAACCCACGAATAACATAAACGCCGTTGGCGTCCCGGGCGTCGAGAAAGCTTTTGCCGATATCCAGGTCTTTGTCCGCCCAAAACACGCGGATACTGGCCGAGTTATAACCGTAGAAGTAACTCTGCTTGTCGTAAATCAAGGTTTTAAGAATCTTTACTGCCTTGTCCCGCGCTTCAAGGTCGCCGGGTTGAGACGCGTCATATATCGGTTGAATCGCCGCCTGGGCGATCTCCAGATAATGCTTGAGCGACACCTTGCGTTCCTCGGTCAGCAGCGTACGCGTCTGCTCGATCTCTTCGGACGCTAACCTTTGCAACACCACATAGGTGATGCAACTGATCACAGCAGCCAGCAGCAGGCTGGGGATGATCGCCAGAAGAATGACTTTACTGCGTAGATTAAGTGCCACGGGGCAATTGCCTCAGTCAGGGAAAACTTTTAGATGAACAATTATCCCCGCCTTGTATGAACGAGACGACGCTCCGTGCGGTTTTAATAAGTGGGAAACTGGACAGGTGAAAACAACAACGTCAATGATATGAAACCCAGCAAATATGTCAATAAGCCATCATTCGCTAGTCCGCTGAATAAAGAATTGTAGGAACCGTTAACTAACGGTCAATACTGTCGACAGCAGCGCCACCAATCCCTGTACTTTGGGTAACGTTTCGCGGCTACGCGGCCACGCCAGGTACAGCGTCAACCCTTCGGTGGCCAGCTCAGGCAGCACCTCTACCAACTCACCGTTGTGCAATTGCTCCTTGATAAGCCACGTAGCGAATTGTGCAATGCCGCTGCCCGCCATCACTGCCGAGACCAACGCCTCAGCATTTCCTACAACGATTCGGCCAGAAATCTGCCTCGCTTGGGTCTTGCCGACGCCGTCGGCAAAAAACCATGGGCTGATGCTGCCATCCGCTTTGCCATACAGGACACACGCATGGGCGGCCAGGTCTTCAATGCTCTGAGGGCTGCCTCGTTGCGCAAGGTAAGCCGGCGAGGCACAGCGGATCACGCGCTCGGTGCCAAGGCAGCGATGATTCAGCGATGCAGGCCAAACGTCCACGCTGCCGATCCGAACGGTCAGGTCGATGCCTTCCTCCAGCAGGTCGACAAAGCGGTCAGTAAAAGAGATATGCGCCCTCAGCTTCGGGTGGTGTTCGACGAAGGCTAAAATTTGCGGCAGTACATGCAGGCGCCCGTAGGACGCCGGTAAATCGATACGCAGCGTCCCAGAAGGCTCCGCACGTTGCGCCGCCAACGCTGTTTCGGCTTCCTCCAGGTCATCGATGACCCGGGTGCAGACGTTGTAATACGCCGTCCCGGACTCTGTCAGCGCCAGACTACGGGTCGTGCGTTCGAACAAACGCGCGCCGAGACGACCTTCTAGCCGGGCGATGCCTTTGCTCACCGCCGAGCTGCTCAAGTTCAAGCGTTCCGCGGCTGCGGTGAAGCTGCCGGCATTGGCGACGGCGACGAACATGGCGATGCCTTTCAGGCGCTCGGTGGTGGACATGACATGTCAGCCAATTGATGAATAGGATTCCGCAGTGTACGGAAAAATGGCCAGCGATAAGAATCTGATTCTCTAATAGGCTGTTGACACTTTCCAAGCTGAGTATGTGGCATGTCTTCTTTAGATTCGACCGTCTCCCCTGCGGCCTTGAGCAGCGCCCGAACAGGCAGTGGCTTGGCTATCCTGATTCTTGCGCTGGCCGGGTTCGTCATCGTCACAACCGAGTTTCTGATCATCGGCCTGCTGCCGTCCATGGCCCGCGACCTGCAGATTTCCATCTCCAGCGCCGGGCTGCTGGTCACACTGTTCGCCTTCACCGTCATGCTCTGCGGGCCGCCATTGACGGCGATGCTGTCGCACCTGGACCGCAAGCGTGTGTTCATTATCATTTTGCTGATCTTCGCCGCGTCCAATGGGCTGGCCGCGCTGTCCAGCAACATTTGGGTGCTCGCCTTGGCGCGGTTTATCCCAGCCCTGGCGCTCCCGGTGTTTTGGGGCACGGCCAGTGAAACCGCAGGTATGTTGGCCGGCCCGGAACACGCCGGGCGCGCCGTATCACGCATCTATCTGGGCATCTCTGCCGCCATGTTGTTTGGCATTCCACTGGGCACGCTGTTTTCCGAAGCAGTCGGTTGGCGCGGCGCGTTCTGGGGCTTGGCGGTGATGTCGCTGCTGATGGCCGTCTTGTTGTGGGCCTACATGCCGAAAACCGCTGCGACGCAGAAAGTGCGACTGGCGGAGCAGGCCAGGATTCTGGCCGACCCTACCTTTATCGCTCATCTGCTGCTGTCGATCCTGTTATTCAGCGCAATGTTTACCGCCTACACCTACTTGGCCGACACCTTGGAACGCATCGCGGGCGTCTCGTCAGCGCAAGTCGGCTGGTGGTTGATGGGCTTCGGTGCAGTCGGTTTGATCGGCAATTGGCTGGGCGGACGTTTCGTTGACCGCAGTCCATTGGGCTCGACCCTGGTGTTTGCACTCATGCTGGGCTTGGGCATGAGCGCGACCGTTCCGGCAGCCGGCTCGTTACCCTTACTTGGCGTGGTGTTGCTAGTGTGGGGCATCGCCCACACGGCGCTGTTCCCCATTTGCCAGATCCGCGTCATGAAAGCCGCACCCAACGCCCAAGCACTGGCCGGCACCCTGAACGTCTCCGCCGCCAACGCCGGGATTGGCGTTGGCTCAATCGTTGGCGGTTTCACCATCGAACACTGGGGGCTGGGCACCATCGGCTACGTCGCAACCGCTATCGCTGTGCTGGCGTTGATGATGGTTGCAGTCACATCCCGCTTGAGTAAATCCAGCCTTGGTTAAAGCGACGCACGCTGTCACGAAGCAAACACAGAAGCGGCAGGAGCTGCCGAAGGCTGCGATCGAGCGGAAGACTTCTATCCACTCTATTGCCGATTTCGCATGAGGTAATCGGCAAGGCTGGGCAGGCTGTTTCTGCCGCCAGAACCCATGGCCCGGAAGATGATCTGGCGAAGGATGTCTTTTAGAGTCGCGGGCGTTGCTGATTTCGGATCCAGGGCTGTTCCGCTTTTCCCTTTCCCTTTCTTTGATCCCTTGCCAACAAGCTCGGCCCCCTTTGCCGTAATTTCATAGCGCTCCTTAGACGCATGCCGAATGTAGTTTTTGTCCTTGTCGGCATAGGTGGAAAACGTCGATCCCAATGACGTCGCGCCACCTTTAGCCGAGAACTTATTAACTATTTTTTCCATGAATTCAAAATCAGAATGGTTAGTCGCACCGTATTTTTTATCCATTTTGAAACGTATGAACCCTTGATCCAACTGGGTTGTTTTTATTGCCTCGCCGGATAAAACGCGCTTGGCGATTGCTGCATCTTTGGTCGTAAAGCTGTACGAGATTTTTCGCCCATTGCTGTCAAGCGATGGGCCTGGATTTTCTTTTTTGATCACGTGTCCGCTTTCACGGTAGTCGGCAAGCTGAAGGCCCAAGGCATCGGCATAACGCAAATCGGCGCCTTGATCTTGGGTAAATGTGTACATCTGGGCCAATAAACTCTTATCGCTGGGAGTCAAAAAACTCGCGACAGGTTGCGAACTGGCACCTTTGACTGGCGTTAGCAGCTTCGTGTTTGGATCCGAGCCAGGAAACAGTCGCTGTTTCATTAACGCTTCGCCGCTGATGACAACCGCTTGCTTTGGTGTCTTGGCAGAGACTGACTCAACCGGTGAAGTAGCAGTTGGTAGCTTTCTATAGGGAGTAGAATTTACTGGAAAAGGATTGGTGCCGGTGATTCTCATGTTAGATCCTTCTTGGCATGTTACGACGGCATAGTTAGTACAGTTTTTTCTCTGCAGTTGCAGAAAACATCATCGGTTTCGCCTCGCAATAACATCCGCCAAGGTACGCAAACCATTTATGCCATTTGGATTTATGGCACTTAAGATAACCCGGCGAAGGAGGACCGTTAACGTGTCAGGAGTAACTGATCGAGCGTCGTCTGTTAACGTACTTTTAGCAGATAGGAGTACGTCTGATGAGCGCTCATCCTTACCTCCGGAATGTAGCGTTATTTCCTCCGCAACATGCTTTACAAAATCATTGCTGTTATCCACAAAGTTGTGGAATCTGCGCTCAAGGGGTGCGCCATCATCTGTCGCAGAAAATGTATTGATCATCTTCTCCATGAAAGCGAAATCGCCATGACCCAACACACCATACTCTTGATCCAGCGTGTAACGGATAAAACCCTCATTCAAGCGAGTTGTATTCAGCGCTTCGCTGTTTAGAATTCGTTTTGCCGTCGCAGCGTCCTTTTCGGTAAAGGCATAAACTACTTTACGGCCCTCCAGAGTGTGATGCCCCGCCATAGACTGGGGTATTTTATGTGCCGGGTTGTCGCTTTGACGGTAATAGCCCAACGAAAACGCCAAAGCATCTACGTATCGAAGATCTGCCCCTTGCTCCTGAGCATACTCGTACATATCTTCAAACAATCCACGATCCTCCTTGGTCAAGAAGTTCGCACACGACATCGAATAAGTGTTGTCCGTAAGTTCGGTGATTACCGGCGGTTCGTAGTTAGGCTTCGTACAAAAAAACACTCGTGTCATCAGTAACGATTTTCCACTGAAGGCGACCGTTGGGTGGAGGTTAACCGATGGAGCTTTTTCAATGTCCGTATCCTTTAACGGCTTGTCCGGCTCCGTCACTGGAGAAGGTGATTCGACGAGTTTGCCATAGATAAACTCAGCCCCTGAAATTTGCATGGTACATTCTCCCTGAACAGCCTCAGCCAGCTGTAGTGGCCGAGGCTTTTTATCAATAGCTATAGGTATATATAACGGAGTCCTGCCCGGCCGGCTTGCTATTGTTCTTACCACCCGTTGCACTATGGCGAATGACGACACTGCTTCCGACGTCAAATCTGAACGAGTTGAACTCTGTAACAGTCCCTGAGGAATTTTTACTTATGTCGATACAATCTGTATGCGTGCGTGAGCCAGGTCGCACGTAACAGATCTCCACTTTTTCGCCAGTGCTATTGGGAAATGCTGTTGTTCTCCACTTGATGGACTGTAATTGGGGCGACAGTAGTCCTCTTCCTGGCAGGTCGGATGACGAAAGAATAAACTGCGAATGCCCAACGACACCCGGATACAGAATTGTGTAAGGCGTCATTGACTTATATGCTGACCTTTCAGCCGCCACCCCAGCCACCGATACACATAACAAAACCGCAGGCAATAGCCTCTTCATAGCAAATGCTCACTTTCAGATGATTTCAAAATATGTTTACTTTACGTGTCGTACAGAACAATCATATCAACCTTGCTACTGCATCCACTCCCACTGTATCGACGTCATGCAATTAAACTCAATAGTGACTATCCGTTAGGATAAAACCGGGTAGTAACCCAAACACTTCCACGCCTTCAGAAGTTGCGTTACCTGTTGAGACATTCACCCGTTGTGTTTGGCTGTGGGGGGTGGTTCGGTAGTTGACGAAGTGTTGGCCGCTGTCGTCGTTGATTGCGTCCGGCGGGACGACGATGGCCGCGGGGTTTTGGTAGGTGATAATCGACAGTCGGGCACTCATGCCCAGGCGGATGCGTTGTTGTTGAGGTACGGTCAGGGTTGGAAGGGTGACGATCAGTGAGTAGGAAGCGCCGCTGCCCTGGAATTCGGATTGCAGCACTTGGGAGCCGACCGAGGTGATGCTGCCATTGAGCAGAATGCCGCCGAAGCCGTCGCCGGTGATGTCCACTGGCTGTCCTTCGCGCAGTTGGTTGATGTCGCCTTCGTCGACTTTGGCCACGACGTTAAGTTGCTCCAGGCTCGCCAAGGCATACAACGGCTGACCAGAGCTGATGCGGGCGCCTTTTTGCACCGGTCGGGCTGCTGCGTCTGCTTGATTACCGGGCAAGCGGACGATGACGCCAGCGAAGGGCGCGTTGATATCTCGCTGCCCTTCCAGTACCAGCAGCGCCTGATACTTGGCTTCGGCATTGGCCAGTTGCATGTCGGCGATCTGTCGGTGTTCGCCCAGCGCTTTGTCGCCGACTTCCTTGAGTTCAATCTGCGCAGCTTTCAGCTCCAGGCGCTGCATCTGCGCTTGCTGCTTTAGGGCATCGACCTCCATGCGCGGCACGATCCCGCGTTCAAGCAAGACGCTGGTCTCATGGAGTTTGCGTTCAGTGTCAGCCAACGTCGATTGGCTCGTGCTCAAGGCCCGCCGTGCCCGGGCCATTTCCTGGCCGTGAACCCAGCCCTGCAAATCCCTCACGGCGCGCCGGGCTTTAAGCAGTTCTGCCAGTGAGTCTCGTAACTGGATTCGCAGCAATCCGGTGTCCACTCGCATAAGGAGTTGACCGCGCTCCACCCGCTGGCCCTCGGCCACTGGCCTGTCCTGCACCACGCCGTCAAACGGTGCCGTGAGGATTTGCAGCGAACCCGGTTCTATCCTTCCGGCCACGCCCAGGCGTTGCACCAGAGGTGCGCTGCTAATGGGCAGCCACTGGCGGGATATTTCCGCCGTTGGCTGGACGCTGATGTAGACCACAAAGCCCAGCGCGCTCACCAGCACACCGCCGACTAGCCCCACCATTTTTTTAGATCGATAGCGGCTAATCATTAAGGGCGATCTCCCAGCTCTGCAAGGTCATGCCTAGACGCTCGTCCAGCTGAGTAAGGGCGTTCAGGTATTCGATCTGCGCGTTAAGGGAGGCGTTCTCCGCCTGCCGCAAATCGTCCTCAAAGCTCAACACCTGAAAGTTGCTGGAGCGTCCCAATTGCAGCTTGTCGCGTTCTATGTCGAGTTTGCGTTGCGACAACTGCTGAACCCGTTGGGCTATTTCGTATTGACGCCAATGGGTGCTGATGTCGCGCACGCTGTCGTTGACGTTCTGTTCAAGGGTCTGCCGTGCCTCGGCTTGCTCAAGGGCGAGATTTTGCGACGAAACCTGCGCTTGGACCACGCGATGCCGGGCGTTTAAATCACCAATCGGAACGGTCAGTTGAAGACCGGCGTAGCTGTCCCAGCGTTTGCCGAAGCGTTGCTGTTCGCTGCCGGGACGGTTATGCGACTGGCTTGCGCCGCCAACCAGCGAAACGTCCCACAACCGTTGATTCTCAGCGAGCCGCACCGCTATCTCTGCCCGTTCGCCAGCGATCAATTGCTGCAAATACTTAGGCTGTCGGGCCAACGCCACGCCCAACGCCTGCTGCCGATCCATTTCGAAACGTTCGACCTTGAGCACTTCGCTGGCCCTGAGTTGCGTTCCTTGGTCCAGCGCCAGCAAGTGCAGCAAGCGCAGCCGGGTCTGGTCCAGCCGATTGGCCGTTTCTACAACATTCATTTCTTGGCTGGCCAGCCCCGCCTCGGTCTGCACGCTTTCGAACTCGGCCATGCGGCCGGCCGTGATCAGGGCTTTGTTGACCTCCAACAACGCTCGATAGCGGGCCAGTGCGGCCTGGGCAATACGCTGCTGTTCCTGGGCCTTGAGCAATTCGCGGTAGGCCAAAATAATCTCGGTAACGGTCTGCGACACCCTGGCCCTGAGTTTCAAGCGTGCGCTGTCCTCATCCAGGCGTGCGGAGCGCAAAGGCGCGGTGACAATCTCGCGACCAGCCCCTCGAAGCAAAGGGTGAATGAACCCGAATACCACGCCGTTATCTCGCCCATGCCCGCCTTGATGGGCGCGGTTGATATGCTGGGTCCATGACAGGCTGGAAAGGGTTCCCCATTGGTTGAGTAGCGAGATGGAAGGCGTCAGGCTGTGATCACGCTGACGGTCAGCATTGCCACGGTTCGCCTGATGTTTACTGATGATCTTCGACTGCGGCGAGAAGGCATTTTGCGCAACGCGCAAGGAAAACTTCTCGGCAATACGCATCAGGTATGCACTGCGAATATCGCGGTTATCCCGCAACCCGAGGTACACCGCGTCCGTCAGCGTCAGTTCTACCGTTGATGCAGAAACGGACAGCGCATTAACGAACGCCATGCTCGGTTGCGAAGCGAGTTCCTGGATCGCTCCGTTCACGCTGTCTGTACTCAGAAGCGCCGCCAACGGAAACGCTTGCGCCAACGCCTTAATCATCAGTACGTTTTCGTTCGCATGCTCCCACCCTGGCCAATAAACTTTCCGGGGTGTGTTCAGCGAACAGCTCGCTTAAGGGCCTGGTCAACGTCAGCACGCCATATAGTTTTTCTTCGCGCTCTAGATAAGCCTGTTGGACATCCCGATAACCGTCCTGGTAGATGCTTTGTTCAATCGGCATTAACGCGTCGAAATGTTCGAGCAACCCACGAAACACCAAACGACGCTCCACCGTGTTGTGGGTGGTTGCAATGAGCTTGATGAAGTAGCGACTGTCCAAGGCTCGCAATTCCTCGTTCGCCGCATAGCGCTCCGCGAGATTCGTGCGCGGTGATTCGTCATACACGACGCAGCACAGCGCGCTTCTTGGGAACCCGGCGAAAGGATTTTCGGCGTAGGACCGACGATGATGCCGAGCCAATGCATATTCAATTGCCTGGTCTGTCAGCATCAACGACATCGCATGTTCAGTGTCGGGCGACAATTGCAGACTGGGCGCTTGTCGACCCTGCTCAGCCACTTGGATTGAAAACCGAGCGAATAATCCCGACGGACCCACAAGGTCAGTGTGCAACTTCAGTAATTCTTTTTTCGACAGCAGCGCCTGTTGTGCCGCCAGCTGCGAACAATTGAGCGGTAATGATTCACCGAGGGTGACCGGGTTAGTTTGCTGCGGATCCGCAGCAATCACATCACCAGTAAAATTGTAAACAGTCACGAGGTTACTCCAGTTGTTATTAACGAAGACTTCCGGGTCTGTGTTTTTGTATTCATTCATCCCGCAGCGCTACGACCGGCGATAACCGGGACGCCGAAATCGCGGGGTACAGCCCAAAAAACAAACCAATCAATAAAGAACTGCCAATGCCCAGGGGCAACGAGGACAGCGCAAGGCTGAATTGCCAGCCGGAAAACAAGGTGAATACATATGCCACCGCGACGCCCAACAGCGCGCCAAGCAGCGCACCGGCAACAGACAGCGTGGTGGCTTCGAGTAAAAACAGCGTGCAGATATCACGCGGACGTGCGCCCAATGCCATGCGCACACCGATCTCGCGACGTCGTTCGGTAACGTTCATCAGCATCACGTTCATCACTCCCACCCCGCCTACCAGCAAGGAAATACCGCCAAGCCCAGCGAGCAGCCAGGCGAAGGTTTGTGCCTGACGCTTTAGCCCCTCAAGCAGTTGTTGCGGGATTTGCACCTCCACTTCACGACCGCCGAGCTGCCCGCTGATAAGGGCTTTTAGCGCCTCGGCAGTGGTGGGTAGATCGGCCTCGGCGCGGACCTTTGCCAGCACGCTGCCGATCTCGGCTGAAGGGCGAAGGCGTTGCAGGCCTTGAAGAGGGACAAAAATCGAGTCATCCGCGATGACCGGCATCAGTGGGTTGGCCGCTTGGGCGCGTGCGATGCCAATGACTTGATAAAGGTAGTGATCGATTTGCAGCGAGTCGCCCAAGCGCAACGGCGAGCCATTTTCCTGGAGGTCGTCTGCAACCCGCGCACCGACCACAACATGCGTGCTGTGTTGATCGAACCTTGAAATAAAACGCCCGGCGCGCAGTTGCAAACCCATGATGGCGGCGAGCCCGGTGCTGGTGCCTATCAGGCTCGCGTCGGTCGGTACCACGCCGCGCTTGAGCCGGACCGAGTGCTGGGAAATTGGCGCGACATGGGCGATACCTGGCACATCTCGATGGATCAGCTCCACGTCCAGCGTTAAAGGCAGCGGCGTTTTTCTTTGTACGGAGAACGGGAAACTGACCACCAAGGTGTCGGTGCCCATGTCTTTGAATGTACGCATGGCGTCTTCGGCGGCATTACGGCCGATGTTGAGCAACGCGATGATCGAGGCGCTGCCCACGACAATGCCCAGCAGCGCCAGCAAGGATCGACGGCCCAACGCACGCAAGCTCTCCATGGACTCAATGAACATGTGTAGCCGCGACGGCGAAGGCAGCGCCTCAAACCCAAACCCGCTCATGGGCGCCCTCCTCATGCAACCGACCGTCGATCACCTGAATCTGCCGGTCGAAGCGTTTCGCCAATTGGCCATCGTGGGTCACCATCACCAACGTAACTCCGTGGTCATGATTGAGCCCCAGCAACAGCGTCATGATGCCTGCGGCGGTTTGGCTGTCGAGGTTGCCGGTGGGCTCATCAGCCAGTATCAGAGTCGGTCGCCCCACCAATGCGCGGGCGATTGCCACCCGCTGACGCTGGCCTCCGGACAGATCGGCAGGTCGGCAACTGCCTCGATCAGCAAGCCCGACCAATGCCAGTTGTGCTTGCGCAGACACCCTGGCTTCCCGACGGGACACGCCGCGATAACTCAGCGGCAAGGCCACGTTATCGATGATGCTTAGCCGGGGCAGCAGGTTGAACGCTTGAAAGACAAAACCGATGTCACGGTTGCGCAGATTGGCCAGTTGATCAGCACTCGCGGTTTGCGTGTCTTGCCCGTTAAATACAAGCCGCCCCACAGTGGGCTGTTCAAGTAAACCCAGCATGTTTAACAACGTACTTTTGCCTGAGCCGGACACGCCTACCAGCGCGCACGTTTGGCCTCGCTCAATGAGAAGACTAATGGTTTTGAGCACAGGGGTAATCTGCTGCCCCCGACGATAACTGTGACTGACGTTATTCAGCTCAAGTAACCTCGGCGATAAACTTATGCGTTCGGCACTATTCATTACTTTACTCTGCACAGCCATTGACACGTTAGTGCCAGACGAAATCATAGGAACAGTTCAGCCACGACTGGCAATCACCGCGTCGGAGTTGCATTTTCACGAAACGTAACACGTTATGTATTAATAGTATGAGCAACCAACCGTCAGCACAATCCTACAGATGTAGGGGGTGTAGTCAGCGTGCTTTCTGTTTGGCCATAAACTGCGCCATCAACGCGGCACGGGTTTTTACTCCGCTTTTTTTAAGCAGTGAGGAAACGTGATCGCGCGCGGTATACCCGCTTATATTAAGAGCTTCAGCGATCTGCTTATTGGTATTGCCGCGCAATAAAAGCGCCAAAACATCGCGCTCCCTCCGTGTCACCCGCATAAATTCAACCTTATTCTTATCGATATAAAACCAGCATGTAGGAATAGTCCTACATGCTATTTTTTGCAGTCCTTCATTTGATCGGCAATGACATCACTTTATTTAGTCCGATTTTTCAACCATCACCCATGCGCCGCTCTCTGACAATATGTTCAAATTGATTCTGAGAAACTTCCTACAACAAACGCAGATATTTTTGTAAGACTCATAAAGCTAAACCTCAACGTTAATACTGCAGGCGCATAATTTCACCCCGCCTAATGCAGATAAAATTGGTTCGACAGTGGTTGTATAGACGGGCGGCACAATAAACTTCGCGAATGATAATTACAATCAGTTGTTACAATTAACCGTGTAACGAAACAGCATCTTTGTGGTCGCTTACAATTTGGACGAGATCAAGCCGAACCCCATCGCACGTTGCACACTGGGCCAGGCGGCAACGTGCGGGGGTCGAAGACGTCAGGATGGCGTCTGTTTGAAAGCCGCTTCGGCGCGTTTGCCGATCTGGTCGGGCGTCAGGTCTTCTATATGCGTCGCGATGAACCACAGATGGCCAAACGGATCGCGTAATGTGCCAGTGCGGTCGCCATAAAACTGATCCTGCACCTCTCTGGACACTTTCGCTCCGGCGTCGATAGCACGCTTGAACTGCGCGTCCACGTCGGGCACATACAGGTGCATTCCAAACGACGTCGTGCCGTTGGGGTCAGCGCTGGTAAAACCGCCTTGATCGCAAGGATCGCAGAGCATGACTTTCGAATCGCCGATCTGGATTTCAGCATGCCCTACTCGGCCATCCGGGCCATTGAGGCGGAAGTTTTCCACAGCACCAAACGCTTGCTTATAGAACTCGATGGCCTTGGAGGCGTCTTTGACGCCCATGTAGACGGTCAGGCTATGGAAGCCTTCCGGGATTGCCTTGACGCTCATGTCATTCTCCTGTTCTCAAGGTAAATGCACGGTTTATGAAAGACGATCAATTCAGCGAAAACGCGCTAGCTCGCCTGTTGTTGCAGATTCAATTGACGCACCGGGCGCACCTCGACGCTGCCGACCCGTGCTGCCGGGATGTTCGCCGCGATGCTCAATGCATCGTTCAAGTCCCGCGCCTCGACCAGATAGAAGCCAGCCAATTGCTCCTTTGTCTCAGCGAAGGGGCCGTCAGTGATCGTCACTTTGCCGTTGCGCATGCGCACCGTGGTGGCGGTCTGGACTGATTCCAACGGCTCGGCAGCCAACATCCGACCGCTTTGTTCCAACGACTGCGAATAGGCCAGACACTCGTCATCGCGCGGGCTGTCCGGGTGTGAGTGCAGGGTTTGTTCGTTGCTGTAGATCAAGCACAAGTACTTCATCACGGTCTCCATCGCGGGGGCCAAATGCCCGCTTACGAGAATGGTCGTTTGCCGGGGTGGAAGATCGACAGCGGAAAGCGAGGTATTAAGGATTCTGACCGGTGGTGGCCCAGACAGACCGGGCGGAATCGTTAGGGAGGGTAAGGTTTGTCGTTGTCCTCACCCTGCATCCAGCTCACTCATACAGCGTTCGAGAAACTGGCGGTCTACGCGTTGTTGCGAGAGCGCGATGGCTTTGCTGTAAGCAACACGGGCTTCGTCTATGCGTCCCAGGCGTCGGCATAGATCGGCTTTTGCTGACCACGCCAAGTGGTAACCCTGCAGCTCCCCGGCGTCCAGCAACCCATCGACTAACTTCAATCCGGCGTCCGGTCCTTGAAGCATTGCTACCGCCACCGCTCGATTGAGCGCCACCACCGGCGAACCCGTAAGGCCGGACAACACGTCGTATAAGCCGACAATTTGTTGCCAGTCGGTGTCGGCGGCGGTGGGGGCTTCGGCGTGTACTGCGGCGATGGCGGCTTGTACGCTGTAGACGCCAAAGCGGCCTGAACGCAGCGCCTTTTCGACCAGCGCTTCGCCCTCGCTGATCATATCTCGGTCCCACAGGCCTCGATCCTGCTGATCGAGCAGCACCGGCTCGCCATTGCTGGACAGCCTTGCTGGCCGTCGTGACTCGATCAATAACATCAGCGCCAACAAACCTGATACTTCAGCTTCTGGCAACAGGTCGACCAACAAACGTCCCAGTCGCAGGGCTTCGCTGGACAGATCGCCCCGCGTCAACTCATCACCGGAAGTGGCGAAGTAGCCTTCGTTGAACACCAGATACACCACGCGTAGCACCGCCTCCAGGCGTTCGGGCAATTCGGCGTGAGACGGCACTTCGTAGGGGATATGAGCGTCGCGGATCTTGCTCTTGGCACGCACTATTCGCTGGGCCACGGTGGACGGGGTGATCAAAAATGCCCGAGCGATTTCTTCGGTAGACAGGTCACAGACCTCGCGCAAGGTCAGGGCCACCTGGGCGTCTGCGGTCAAGGCGGGATGGCAACAGATGAAAATCAACCGCAGCCGGTCGTCCCCTAGGCTGTCTTGATCAGCGGGGTCGGCATGCATCTGCCCTTCCAACGATAGAGCCAATTCATTTAACGACGTATTAAAGCGCGCCCTGCGCCGCAGGCTGTCGATGGCTTTGAAGCGTCCGACAGAGATCAGCCACGCCCGGGGATGGTCGGGAACGCCGGTCTGCGGCCACTGTTCAACGGCCACGATAAAAGCGTCTTGCAGCGCCTCTTCAGCCAGCTCAAAGTTGCCAAGCAGGCGAATCAGCGTGGCCAACACTCGACGCGATTGCTCGCGGAAGATGGTCTCAACCTGGCGGTGTACTGACAGGCAAGTGTCAGTTTTCATGCCGGCACCTCGCTACCGTTCAAATCCAGAAGCTTAGCCCCCCTCGTCCGACGAACGCTGAGCAAGCCCCATTGATCAGTGCGGCGACCTGGCGACTGCACTGTCGACGACCATGCCGCGTTTCAAGCCAAAAAATGCCGCCGTGGCCAGGCCAACCCCGCCCATCACCGCGCAATAACCCACACAGACCCAAGGACTCCAAGGCATCAACGCAATCAGCATCAACGGCGTGGTACTGGCCCAAAGCGCATAGGCAATGTTGTAGGTGAAGGAAATACCCGATACACGGATTTCAACCGGAAACAATCCGACCATCACTGACGGCACGACTCCTACGATGCCGCAGGCCAACCCCGCGATGGCATAAGCCAGTCCCGGCGCAAGCCAGTCGCCAATCAGGCTGGCATATAACACGCCGATGCCCAACGGCAGTAACAGGCTGTAAACGATGACACCGCGCCACGCACCCAGACGGTCGACCAGTAAACCCGCCAGCACGCAGCCGATGTTGAGAAAGACAATGCCTACGGCGCTTAAGGCAAACGTATAACTGGCGCTCATGCCAAAGCGTTGCTGCATGACCGTGGGCGTTATCACCACCAGCACCACCACCGCCGAGGTCAGTACGCAGGTCAGCAATACTGCAGGTAATAGCGCCTGACGATGTTCGCGTAATACGGCGCGCAATGGAAATTCACCCAGCGCGTCACGTTGCGCCTGCAACGCCATGAACACGGGCGTTTCACTCAGCCAACGGCGCAACCACACGCCGACGACACCAAACACACCACCCAGCAGAAAGGGGATGCGCCAGGCGAAATCAAGAATTTCCCCAGGACTGTAGACCCGTGCCAGCCAGGTTGCGACCAGTGCGCCCAGTAGATAGCCAAAGGTCAGCCCCGCTTGCAATACGCCCAGCGCATAACCACGATGGCCCGGCGGCGCGTGTTCCGCGACGAATACCCAAGCGCTCGGCACTTCACCGCCTACCGCTGCGCCTTGGAGGATTCGAAACGCCAATAGGATCAGCGGCGCCCAATAGCCAATCTGGGCATAGGTCGGCATTATCCCAATCAGCAGGCACGGCAACGCCATCAGCAGAATGCTGAGGCTGAACACCCGTTTGCGGCCCAGCCGATCGGCGAAGTGCGCCATCAAAATCCCGCCCAATGGCCGTGCCAGATAGCCGGTCACGAAGATGCCGAAGCTCTGCAATAAACGCAGCCACTGGGGCATTTCAGGCGGGAAAAATAATTGGCTCAGGGTCAGCGCAAAGAACACGAAGATAATGAAGTCATAGATTTCCAGCGCGCCACCGAGCGCCGCAAGGCCCAAGGTCTTGTAGTCAGCCTGAGACAGCGGCTGGGTGCGGCGTTCATGTGTGGCTGTCATTAATAATCCGGATTGCGTGTTTAAACTGCCAAAGGGCGGATCGCCCAACATAAGGCGCGAAGCATAGCAAAGCTGGATCGTCCGGGACCTGGAACCGCTGAACCAACTGTCTTGGGGCCGGGTCTGCTGATTACCATTCGCTGACCAATTGCCGGGTTCCACCCCATGAGCGCTTGTTCTCTACTACGCAGTCGTGGCAGCCATGACAGCGGCAAGGTTGGCATGATCGAGTTGTTTTTCGATCTGGTATTTGTGTTTGCCGTGACCCAACTGTCCCACTCATTGTTGGCCAACCTCACCCTCCAGGGCGCGGTGCACGTGACGATGCTGTTGTTGGCAGTCTGGTGGGTATGGATTTTCACCTCATGGATTACCAACTGGCTCGACCCGGAACGCATACCCGTGCGCCTGGCGCTGGTTGCACTGCTGCTGGCCGGTTTGCTGTTGTCGGTGTCGATTCCTGATGCCTTTACCCATCGCGGCGCGATGTTCGCCTTTGCCTACGTAACGATGCAGGTGGGGCGAACCGTGTTCGCGATCTGGGCAGTACGGCGTGAACAGATCAGCATGACCCGGAACTTCCAACGCATCCTGGTATGGCTGTTATCCGCCGGGGCGTTCTGGATCGGTGGCGGGCTGGCTGAGGACGGTTTACGCGAAGGACTCTGGGCGGTGGCGCTGATGATCGAACTGGTTTCACCGGCGGTTTTCTTCTGGGTACCGGGGTTGGGCCGCTCTAGTCTGGCCGACTGGGACATCGAAGGCAGTCACATGGCCGAGCGCTGCGCGTTATTCGTAATCATTGCGCTGGGCGAGTCATTACTTGTGACTGGCGCGACCTTTGCCCAACTGGACCTGGCGCTTGATACAGTCATCGCGCTTCTGGCGGCGGTGCTCGGCAGCGTAGCCATGTGGTGGGTGTATTTCGACAGCGGTGCCGAGCGCGCCCACCACCGCATCGCCCATTCCGACGACCCCGGCCGTGAAGCGCGCATGGCTTACACTTATCTGCACATTTTGATCATCGCCGGAATCATCGTCAGTGCGGTGGCCGATGAGCTGGTGCTGACGCATCCCGATCACACCACAACTCCCGGTATCTGCGCCATTCTCGCTGGCCCCACGCTGTATTTGCTCGGCACCGCGTTGTTCAAGATGGTCACCGCCGAGCGCATCATCTTGCCCCTGTCCCATCTGATCGGTTTGTTGCTATTGGTCGCTCTCGCGCCCTTCGCCTTTGCCCAGGTGTTTTCGCCCCTGGTATTGGGCTCATTAACCACCGGTATCCTGCTGGTGGTCGCGACGTGGGAAAGCGTGGCCTTGCGCAAAGTGGCGCAGACCGGGACCACTCAAGCGTTGGGACAAGAGCTGCCCAAATGATTGATAACGCCCGTTATCAGACCTCGCTACTACACAAAGCGCACACTAATAGGGCGAAATACGACATTTACTTTTGATAAAGCGTCATAAATATCGTTAGCCCACTACCAAAAACCGGGCTCGGTAACATTTCTGTAACACTCTGGCGTAGTTCTTGCGTTGGCACGGTATCTTCCAGGCCGATGTAACAGGAGCACGGCATGACCTTGCGCAGTGAATCAATGCAATTATCCGACGCCGAAAAGCGGTGGCTCCCCTGGTTTGGTAAAACCGGAAAAATGGCAATGCGTCGCTCATGCCGATTAAACAAAACGCTGTATCCGGTCATTGAACAGACCTTTGAGTCCATCGCCCAAACCCGCGTCAAACTGCTGCAACACTGGGCGCAGGAATATTGGGATCACCTAGGCGAACTGGGCAGCAACCTGCCGGGCGATCTCAGTCAGATAGACAGCACGATACTTACCGAAAAGCTCAATCAGGCATCGGACATGTCCGAGTTGTTCGTGGTCGATATCCACGGCCGGGTGCTTGCCTCGACGTGGCCAGCGCACTGCCAAAGCAAAGACCTTAATCCCCTCGCGTTGGCCGAAGGTCTGAAGGCGCCGTTTTTGCACGGCCCCTACTCCGACCCACTGACACTTAAGATCGGTCCGTCATCGTCGCGTTTCCACGACGAAGTCACGCTGATGTTTTATCAACCGCTACGGCTCAACAACAAAGTCATAGGTTGTCTGTGCGCACGTGTGCCGAACGACGTTCTAGGGGATTTGATCCAGCGGGAAGCGGGCCATATTTACCCTGAGTCAGGGGATAATTACCTGTTCATGGTCAAGGCCTCGTTTGATCGCACGGTACAGCCAGGTATTGCCCTCTCTCGCTCACGCTTCG
>NZ_JAQGNX010000121.1 GCF_028293835.1 Pseudomonas sp. | reverse complement strand
CTGCACGTTGCGGCTCGCCTTACGTCGATCACCGCTGGTTGGGCGGCATGCTGACCAACTTCAAAACCATCCGTGCCTCGATCAAGCGTCTGCGCGAGCTTGAAATTCAGGCAGAAGACGGCACATTCACCAAGCTGACCAAGAAAGAGGCGCTGATGCGTACTCGCGATCTGGAAAAGCTGGACCGTAGCCTGGGTGGTATCAAGGACATGGGCGGTCTTCCTGACGCACTGTTCGTCATCGACGTTGATCACGAGCGTATCGCGATCACCGAAGCCAACAAGCTGGGTATCCCGGTTATCGGCGTAGTCGACACCAACAGCAGCCCTGAAGGCGTTGACTACATCATCCCAGGTAACGATGACGCCATTCGCGCCATTCAGTTGTACATGGGTTCGATGGCTGACGCAGTGATCCGTGGTCGTAACAATGCTAATGGCGGCACCGACGTATTCGTCGAAGAGGCTCCAGCAGCAGCAGTAGTAGAAGGCTGAGTAGCAGACGCCTAGCGTTTACTCAGTACGCAAAAAGGGGGCTTAGCCCCCTTTTTGCCACCTCGAAAACCATGTTGGCGCCGCCTGTAGTCATGAGCCGCAGCCAGCAAGGGTTTTCAAGAATTTGAACGCCCGTTTGATCGGGTGGAATGGTTAAAACCTATCCAAGAGGAATTTGAAATGGCAGAAGTTACTGCGGCGTTGGTTAAAGAACTGCGCGAGCGCACCGGCGAAGGCATGATGGATTGCAAAAAGGCCTTGACCAAGGCTGACGGCGACATCGAAAAAGCCATCGACGATATGCGTGCTTCCGGCGCTATCAAGGCAGCCAAAAAAGCAGGCAACATTGCTGCTGAAGGCTCGATCAGCATCAAGGACGACGGCAAAGCTGCCGTTATCGTTGAAGTGAACTCGCAGACCGACTTCCTGGCTCTGCAGGACGACTTCAAGGCATTCGTTGCAGCCAGCGTAGAAAAAGCATTCGCTGACAAGCTGACCGATGTTGCTCCGTTGATCGCTGCTCAGGAACCTGATCGTTTGGTTCTGGTTGGCAAAGTAGGCGAGAACGTCAATATTCGCCGTCTGGCGCGTATTGAAGGTGATGTTGTAGGTTCGTACCTGCACGGCAACAAAATCGGTGTAGTTGTCGCTCTGAAAGGCGGTAGCGTCGAGCTGGCTAAAGACATCGCTATGCACGTAGCTGCCAGCGCTCCTGAGTTCTTGCTGCCTACCGAAGTTTCCGCTGAAGCCATTGAACGCGAGAAAGGCGTGTTCATGACCCTCAACGAAGACAAGATCAAAGGCAAGCCACCTGAAATCGTTGAAAAAATGGTTGCCGGTCGCATCAGCAAGTTCCTCGCTGAAGCCAGCCTGGTCAATCAGCCGTTCGTGAAGAACCCTGAGCTGACCGTTGGCGCTCTGGCCAAGCAGGGCGGCGCTGAAATCGTTTCCTTCACTCGCTTTGCAGTGGGCGAAGGCATCGAGAAGCCAGTAGACAACTTCGCTGAAGAAGTTGCCGCACAGGTTGCTGCAAGCAAGAAATAAGACGGTTTTTTAGCTGTCGCCACGAAGAGGCTGCCCGCTTACGCGCGCAGCCTCTTCGTCAAATAGGTAAAACGAATTTGTTTTCCTTTCGGAAGTGGCTTACAAGGCTGCATCCTCCTGACGCTGCTTCAGCGTCAGCTAGAGTTAGGGCAGGCTGAAACAGCCCCGCACAGAATTTTTTTAAACGCCGCAGGAGAGATTCGCAATGGCTCAGCAGGGCAGTGGTTATCAAGCTCGCTATAAACGCATTCTACTCAAGCTTAGCGGCGAGGCCCTGATGGGGTCGGAAGAGTTCGGCATCGACCCAAAAGTCCTGGATCGCATGGCCCTTGAAGTCGGCCAGCTGGTCGGTATTGGCGTGCAGGTCGGGCTGGTGATTGGCGGCGGTAACCTGTTCCGTGGGGCTGCACTGAGTGCTGCTGGCATGGATCGGGTCACCGGCGACCACATGGGCATGCTGGCCACTGTGATGAATGCCTTGGCCATGCGCGATGCGTTGGAACGTGCCAATATTTCAGCCATCGTGATGTCGGCGATTTCCATGGTGGGCGTGACTGATCATTACGATCGTCGCAAAGCCATGCGTCACCTGAATGCCAAAGACGTGGTGATTTTCGCCGCCGGTACCGGTAACCCTTTTTTCACTACTGATTCGGCAGCATGCCTGCGAGCAATCGAAATCGACGCAGACGTAGTGCTAAAGGCAACCAAGGTGGATGGCGTATACACTGCGGACCCTTTCAAAGACCCGCATGCCGAGAAGTTCGATCATCTGACTTACGATGAAGTACTGGATCGCAAACTGGGAGTGATGGACCTGACGGCCATTTGTCTGTGCCGTGACCACAAAATGCCGTTGCGCGTATTTAACATGAACAAGCCCGGCGCCCTGCTGAATATTGTGCACGGTGGCGCTGAAGGCACCCTGATCGAGGAAGGCAACAATGATCAACGAAATTAAAAAAGACGCTCAGTCGCGTATGCAGAAGAGTCTTGAGTCGCTGGCTCAAGCGTTTACTCGCATCCGCACCGGCAAGGCTCACCCAAGCATTCTGGACGGTGTGATGGTGCCGTACTACGGCGCTGATACACCGTTGAATCAAGTCGCAAGCGTGACGGTCAAAGATTCACGGACACTGCAGGTTGTGTCCTTCGAGCGCAACATGTTGGGTGCTGTCGACAAAGCGATTCAAAGCTCAGGTCTGAACTTCAATCCAACCAACCTCGGTGAGCTGCTGCTGATTTCCATGCCGGCGCTTACGGAGGAAACCCGCAAAGGTTTCACCAAGCAGGCGCGTGATGCCGCGGAAGATGCGCGGGTGGCGGTGCGTAACATCCGTCGCGATGCGTTGAGCCAGTTCAAGGATCTGATCAAAGAGAAAGAAATCAGCGAAGACGAAGAGCGTCGCGCTGCAGATGACATCCAGAAACTGACCGATAAGTTCGTGGCGGATATCGAAACTGCTGTGAAGCAAAAAGAAGCGGACCTGATGGCCGTATAAAGGGTCAGTGCGTTTTATGGATAAGACCAAGCAGGCTGTGCTGTCACCGGTACCGCGACATGTCGCGATTATCATGGATGGTAATAATCGCTGGGCGAAGAAGCGTCTGTTACCCGGTATCGCCGGGCATAAAGCGGGCGTGGATGCGGTTCGCGCGGTTATTGAAGTGTGCGCTGAAGCCAAGGTCGAAGTGTTGACTCTGTTCGCTTTTTCCAGTGAGAACTGGCAGCGCCCGGCCGAAGAGGTTGGGGCGCTGATGGAGCTGTTCTTCACCGCTTTGCGCCGTGAAACCCGGCGGCTGAATGAAAATTCCATCAGTTTGCGAATCATCGGCGACCGTTCACGGTTCCATCCCGAGTTGCAGGCTGCCATGCGCGAAGCCGAGGCACGTACCGCTGGCAATGATCGTTTTGTATTGCAGATCGCTGCCAACTATGGCGGTCAGTGGGATATCGCCCAGGCGGCGCAACGCCTCGCGAGGGAAGTTCAGGGAGGTCATCTGCAACCAGAGGACATTACCCCGGAACTGTTGCAGACCTGCCTGGCAACCGGCGATTTGCCGTTGCCGGATTTGTGTATTCGTACGGGCGGCGAGCATCGCATCAGTAATTTTTTGCTGTGGCAGCTCGCCTATTCCGAGCTGTATTTCTCCGACCTGTTTTGGCCGGACTTCAAACACGATGCCATGCGTACTGCGCTGGCAGATTTTGCTTCTCGCCAACGTCGCTTCGGTAAAACGAGCGAACAGATAGAAGCTGGAGCCCGGGCTTAATGCTGAAACAACGAATCATCACTGCGCTCATCCTTCTGCCTATCGCCCTGTGTGGGTTCTTTCTTCTCGATGGGGCGAGTTTCGCGCTGTTCATCGGCGTCGTTGTGACGCTGGGTGCCTGGGAGTGGGCGCGGCTGGCCGGTTTTTCCGCTCAGGTAGCACGTGTGGCATACGCAGCCGTCATCGCTGTGTCATTGCTGATTATGTATGTGCTGCCGGATTTGGCGCCCTGGGTCCTCGGGGCTGCGGTGCTGTGGTGGATATTGGCGACGTTCCTTGTACTGACCTTTCCGCAGACCAGTGCTCATTGGTCGAGCGCTGCGTGCAAACTGGTGATCGGTCTTCTGATTTTGCTGCCTGCCTGGCAGGGGTTGATACTGATCAAGCAGTGGGATCTGGGTAACTGGCTGATCCTGTCGGTAATGGTATTGGTGTGGGGCGCTGACATTGGTGCCTACTTTTCCGGTAAGGCTTTTGGCAAGCGCAAGCTCGCGGCCAAGGTCAGTCCCGGGAAAAGCTGGGAAGGCATGTTTGGCGGCTTGATCGCCAGCCTGGTGATAACCGCTGTCGTCGGCGCGTTTCGCGGCTGGTCGGGTTCGCAGTTTCTTTTCGGCTTGCTGGCTGCCGCCTTAGTGGTATTAATCTCTGTGGTAGGCGACCTGACTGAAAGTATGTTCAAGCGCCAGTCCGGCATCAAAGACAGCAGCAACTTGCTGCCGGGCCATGGCGGTGTGCTGGATCGCATCGACAGCCTCACTGCTGCTATTCCGGTGTTTGCGGTTCTGCTGTGGGCTGCCAACTGGGGTGTCATGTGAAAAAAACCCAGCAAATAACTGTCCTTGGCGCTACCGGTTCGGTCGGACTCAGTACGCTGGACGTCATCGCTCGCCACCCCGACCTTTATCAGGTCTTTGCGCTGACGGGCTTCAGTCGTCTCAAAGAGCTACTGGCTCTGTGTGTGCGCCATTCGCCACGCTTCGCAGTAGTGCCGGAGCAGGAAGTCGCCCGCGGCTTGCAGGACGCGCTTGCCGCAGCGGGCCTCGATACTCGAGTATTGGTCGGGGAGAGCGGTCTATGCGAAGTTGCCGCGCACCCGCAAGTAGATACCGTGCTTGCAGCTATCGTCGGCGCAGCAGGTCTGCGTCCGACCCTGGCCGCCGTGGAGGCGGGCAAGAAGGTATTGCTAGCCAATAAAGAAGCACTTGTTATGTCGGGTGCCTTGTTCATGCAGGCCGTGCATCGCAGTGGCGCCGTGCTGTTACCGATTGACAGCGAGCACAACGCCATCTTTCAGTGTTTACCCGTCGACTACTCCCGAGGGTTGGGCACCGTCGGAGTGCGCCGTATCCTGCTGACCGCTTCAGGCGGCCCGTTCCGCGAAACGCCGTTGGCAGATTTAATGGGGGTTACTCCCGAACAGGCGTGCGCGCATCCGAATTGGTCAATGGGTCGCAAGATTTCTGTAGACTCCGCCAGCATGATGAACAAAGGCCTTGAGTTGATCGAAGCCTGCTGGCTGTTCGATGCACGGCCGAGTCAGGTTGAAGTGGTTATCCATCCGCAAAGCGTCATCCATTCAATGGTCGATTACGTCGACGGTTCAGTGTTGGCGCAGCTGGGTAATCCGGATATGCGTACGCCCATCGCCCACGCGTTGGCCTGGCCGCAGCGGATCGATTCAGGGGTTGCGCCCCTAAATCTGTTCAGTATCGCCCGTCTTGATTTTCAAGCGCCGGATGAACAGCGTTTCCCCTGCTTGCGTTTGGCGCGTCAAGCGGCTGAAGCAGGTAACAGCGCACCCGCACTGCTCAACGCAGCCAATGAGGTGGCGGTAGCAGCATTTCTCAACAGGCGCATCCGCTATCCAGAGATCGCGAGTATCATTGATGAGGTTTTAAATCTCGAACCCGTCGTTGCGGTCCAGGAATTGGACGCTGTATTCGAAATCGACTTGAAAGCGCGTACGTTGGCCGAGCAATGGCTCAGTCGCAACGGGCGCTAAAGGCACCTGACAACGGCACAGGCCGGCACGGAGGAAGTTGATGAGCGCGCTCTATATGATTGTTGGCACCTTGGTCGCACTGGGTGTGCTGGTGACCTTTCACGAATTCGGCCACTTTTGGGTGGCCAGGCGTTGTGGCGTCAAGGTTTTACGTTTTTCAGTAGGTTTCGGCATGCCGCTGCTTCGCTGGCATGACCGTAAGGGCACCGAGTATGTGCTCGCGGCCATTCCCTTGGGCGGCTACGTAAAAATGCTCGATGAGCGTGAAGGCGAAGTGCCCGCGGACCAGGTCCACCAATCGTTCAACCGCAAAACCGTTTATCAGCGTATTGCCATCGTGATTGCCGGACCGGTTGCCAATTTTTTGTTGGCGATTGTGTTTTTCTGGTTTCTGGCAATGCTCGGCAGCCAACAAGTGCGCCCGGTCATCGGCGCGGTTGAAGCGGGCAGTCTTGCTGACAAGGCAGGGTTGAGCGCTGGGCAGGAAATTGTCGCCGTCGATGGTGAGCCGACGTCGGGCTGGGCCGCCGTGAACCTGCAGTTGGTGCGGCGTTTGGGCGAGAGCGGCACGATTGCCTTGCAGGTTCACGAACAAGGCTCAACGGTCGATTCTCCCCGGCAGCTGACGCTGGATAAGTGGCTGAAGGGGTCTACTGAGCCAGATCCAATTCGCTCGCTGGGTATTCGCCCATGGCGTCCGGCCTTGTTGCCAGTATTGGCCGAGCTGGACCCAAAAGGCCCGGCGCAAGCCGCTGGTCTGAAGATGGGCGACCGATTGCTTGCGATTGACGGGCAACCATTGAACGATTGGCAGCAGGTTGTCGATTCGGTTCGTCTGCGTCCCGATGCGAAAATTTCTTTACGTGTCGAGCGTGATGGCACTCAGCTCGATGTGCTTTTGACCCTGGCGACAAAGGGTGAAGGCAAGGCTGCAACCGGCTATCTAGGGGCTGGCGTCAAAGGTGTCGATTGGCCACCGGAGATGTTGCGCGAGGTCCGTTACGGTCCTTTAGCCGCCATCGGCGAGGGCGCCAGGCGCACTTGGACGATGAGTGTTTTGACCCTTGATTCGCTGAGAAAAATGTTGTTCGGCGAGCTATCTGTAAAAAACTTGAGCGGACCGATAACCATTGCTAAAGTGGCGGGCGCTTCGGCCCAGTCGGGGGTAGGTGATTTTATAAATTTCCTCGCCTATCTGAGCATAAGCCTGGGGGTTCTGAATTTGTTGCCCATCCCAGTATTGGATGGGGGACATCTATTGTTCTATCTGGTCGAGTGGGCGCGGGGTCGTCCATTGTCTGATCGGGTGCAGGGTTGGGGGGTTCAGATCGGGATTAGCTTGGTGGTTGGGGTGATGCTACTCGCCCTGGTTAACGATCTGGGTCGACTGTAAAGCTTCGCTGAGTTGCGAATCTGCCGCATTTTGCGGCAGTTTGTTTATTGCCAGTTGGAATAAGAAAGGACTTCATGAAACGTCTGCTGCTAACTGCGGTTCTCGCCGTACTGATGATCGCCGAAGTTC
>NZ_JAQGNX010000182.1 GCF_028293835.1 Pseudomonas sp. | reverse complement strand
GAATGGCGAAATTGGTAGACGCAAGGGACTTAAAAGCCCTCGTTCGTAAGGACGTGCCGGTTCGACCCCGGCTTCGGGCACCATTTAAAATCAAGGGCTTACGTGCGTTATTGCAGGTAGGCCCTTGTTGGTTTTTGGTCCGCAATTATTAAAAAAGTTCCGCAATCGCTCATTTTGTGGGGTCACCTTCTTTCCTACAATCTCGATGCGACGCTTTGCTCCAGTCTTACCTTGCTGAATCCATAATTGATCGTTGCGGACATGTCGGTCGTCCATTTTCAGCGTGTCTGAAATACGTTGAGCTGTCAGATAAAACAAATCCAGAGCGTCGTTGAGCGGCTGATCGGCATGCTCGTAGACGCCTGCAAGCAAGTCATCCTCGATATACACGTCACGACCAGTTTCCTTATTGCCTTTCACACCAGCGCAGGGATTGGCTAAAGCAGTGAAACCACTTTCCCTGGCGTAGTTCCAAATCGCACTAAGGATGGCCTTCTCACGGTTTGCCCTCACCGGAGCTGTCTTGGCTCGGTAGCATAGATATTAGCGAATATGCTGGGGTTCAATGGCTTCTAGCGGTGCTGGCGGCTCATTAAAGAACAAAAGCAGTTGCTTTAGCTCGCGCTTATTATCTTTCTGGGGCGTGGGTGCTTTTGTTGGCACGATCGCGATGAAATACCGTTCGGCTACAAACTCGAAGGTCAGTACAACAGATGCCAGGGCGTCGGAAACACGGTCTTTCTCCAGCTTGGCGTATTCAAGTATTGCCAACCCGTATTCTGTGCCAAGCAGTAGTTCTTGTCGTGGTGATCCTCCCGGATCGTAGTAGTAATAGACCCTGTCTGGTCCGCGCGTGCGTACCCGGAGGCGTGGAATACTTCCGGGTTTTGTGGATCTGCTGATGTGTTTAATCGTTCAGCGCAGGCATCGTGGGGTCGCGCTCGATAAAAAGGTGCTGCACAACGTGGCGCCTATCCGTGGATGCGTCCAAATCAGCGAATGTCCCAACATGGCGCTGGGTCGGACGACAACTGAAGCCTGGATATTTGAAAGAAGGTGTGTTCGTTTGGCAGAACGTCAGAGAAAGGCCGCGCTGGCCGATGCCAGTTTTGATACCAACCAATGCGCATCACACTTACAAACCCCAGCGGAAACCGTGTTTGATGCTTGCTGCGGAAAAATCACTGCGAAAGCACATCCCGAAAAACATCAGGACGTAAAGTGGCAATGTGCAGCAAAGACCTGGCAGCTCCGGAAGGCGAACGACGGCCTTGCTCCCACTCCTGCAGCGTCCGCACAGAAACACCCAGCAGCTCCGCAAATCTGGGTTGTGAAAGTCCTGTTTTGCTCCGAGCTTCAGCGGCCTCGGTAACAACTACGGCATGGACCTTTCCATGACGGCCAGCCTTGACATCGATGATAGCAGCCAACAGTTCCTCGCCAATATTGCGCTTGGCGTCACGCTCGATCAGTTCTTTTTCAGTCAGGGGCATGATTCATTTCCTTCGCGATTTTGCGCAGGATATGCGCTGGAATGTTTTCGGTAGCGCCTTTGCCGTAAATCAGCAGGGTGACTAGCGCTCCAGATGCGAGCTGTACGGTATAGATAACCCTGACAGCTCCGCTTTTGCCACGGCCATCGATGCTCCAACGGACTTTACGACAGCCGTCAGAACCCGGCACAACTGCGCCAGCGTCAGGATTGTTAGCGAGGAAGCTCATGAATGCACCTCGCTCTTCTTCGGTCCAATAGTCAGGCCACAGCTTCGTAAAGAGAGGTGATTCAATAATCGTAAGCATGGGTAGGAGTGTACGTCCTTGACGTATGTTGTTCAAGACTTGCCGATGTGAGAGATTTAAGATCTGTGCGCGCAGACGAAGGTTCGGTCCAGCAAAATCCGGGAAAAAACGTGCCGCAAAAATAATTCACATCACGCCGTGTGCGGCCTGCAAAGATGGTAAATGTTCGCCGTTGCGGCAAGAATTAAAGCGTATCCACTTGTATTAGAACGATAATTTATGGACTTAAAATCCCTCGTTCGTAAGGACGTGCCGGTTCGACCCCGGCTTCGGGCACCATTTAAAATCAAGGGCTTACGTGCGGTTTCGCAGGTAGGCCCTTGTTGTTTTCTGGTCCGCAATTATCGGTAGCAGTGCGGATCGGATCAATGCGGTGCTCGCAATGCTGCAATGAAAACCTGTAACGCCGACGACATCTGCTTGCTACTGGGGTAGTACAAGTAAAAGCTGGGAAACGGGGTCGACCATTCTTCCAGCAATGGAACCAACTTGCCGCTGTCCAGTTCGGCTTTTATCCATTCGCGAATCCATACCGTGATGCCGAGACCATCCACAGCGGATTGCAATGCCACCGCGCAGTCACTGACGACCAAAGAGCCTTTTACGCTCAGTTCGAATGGGGTATCGCCATTCAGAAAACGCCATTTATACAGGCCCGCTTCGCCCGATCTTCTCCAGTTCACGCAGCTGTGCTGCAGTAGTTCCACCGGTTTCTGGGGAGCACCGCGAAGTTTCAGGTACTTGGGGGAGGCTATGGCAATTTGTGTCAGTGGCTCGCTAAGCTTGAGCGCGATCATATCTTGCTCGATGAATTCGCCCAATCTGATGGCGGCGTCGAAGCCTTTGGCAACGATGTCGGTGGTGCTGTCGTCAGTGGTGAGTTCGAGCTTGATGTTCGGGTAGGCGAGCTGAAACGTCGGCAGAATAGGCTGAATAAAATGAAGCATGGCGACTTGTGGTGCGCTGATACGCAGCGTGCCTGAAGGCGTGTCGCGGTACTCGTTCAGTTCCTCAAGCGCAGAATCCAGATCGGCAAAAATCTCTTGCAGGCGCTCGAATAATCTCTCTCCCGCAGCGGTTGTTGAAACGCTTCGCGTGGTGCGATTGAGTAATCGTACGCCCAACCCTTCTTCCAGGCTTTTGATCGTTTGGCTCAAGGCTGAAGGAGAGACGCCGAGGGACTGCGCGGCCCGAGAGAAATTGCACGCTTGGGCTACCGCAAAGAATGCCTTGAGATTGGCGAACGTACTGCTGCGCATTATGTATGTTTACCTTCATAACGTTTGAAGTTAATGCGGTATTCTAAATAATCGTCTTGAGTCCGACAATGCGAAATCGGCAGTTTTCCCGCATAACTCAAGGAGTCGTCATGTCAGTTCAGACACAGTTTGATCCTATCAATTTGCCCCTCGGTGCGCTGCCTGGTACAGATCGTTTATTGCTGCTCAAGGGTGGAATGGTTGTCACCATGGATAACAGCCTGGGTAATTTTGCCAGTGGTGATGTGCTGATTCGCGGCACCGAAATTATTGCGGTAGGCCCCGACCTCTCCAGCGAAGGCGCCGAGGTCGTGGATGCCAAGGGCATGATCGTCATTCCTGGTCTGGTGGATACCCATCGTCACGCCTGGGAAGGGCAGTTGCGTCGCATCAACCCTAACTCTCCTACGCTCGAAGACTACTGTAACGCCACGCATTTCTCGTTTGCCAAGTACTACCGACCACAGGACATGTACGTCGGCAACATGCTGACGGCACTCGGCTGTATTAACTCCGGTATCACCACCATCATCGATAACTCCCATAACGCTCGCAGCGGTGCCCACTCTGACGCTGCTATTGAGGCGCTTCAGGATGCCGGCATCCGCGCTATCCATGCTCCTGGTGCACCTCTGTCCGGCGAGTGGGAATCCGCTCAGTGGCCCGCAGACCTGCGTCGTCTAAAAAGCAAATATGCCACCAAATCGGATTCGCTGGTCAGCTTGGCGATGATGGCGCAAATCGACCGGGAGCAATGGGCCTTTGCTCGTGAACTGGGGCTTACGATCGTCACCGAATTCTTTGGTGCGGGCATGGCCGCCGAACTCGATGCCTTGCAGGAAGAAGGCCTGTTGGGGCCAGACAATATCTTCAATCACTGCACCTGCATGCCGGATCACGGATGGTCGATCCTGCGTCACACAGGTGTAAAAGTGAACGTCTGCCCACGTTCGGATGCCCACTACGGTCTCGAAGACGGCGTGTTTGCCTGGCAGAAAGCGATCGATCACGGCATAAGCCCTGGCTTGAGCGTGGATAACGAAAGCTCCTACAGCGGCGACATGTTCACCGAAATGCGCGTGGCTTTTTATCTGCAACGTGCAGCGGCGCACAGCGCCCGTTTTCACGGCAGGCCATCGGCCCCTGATCTGGTCAGCGCTCGCCGCCTGCTCAAAGCGGCCACCGTGGATGGCGCAGCCTGCGCCGGGCTTGAATCAAAGATCGGCAGCATCTCCCCGGGCAAGCAGGCGGACATTGTCATGATCCGCACCGATAACCTGAGCATCTATCCCTCCAACAACGCCCTCGGCACCGTCGTTCACGCTGCGGAGCGAGGCGATATCGATACCGTGATCATCGCGGGTCGGATTCGTAAACAGGGTGGTGTGGTTCTGGGCGTAAACCGCCAGCAATTGGAAATCGCCGCTGAAGAGTCCCGCGCCTATCTGTTTGACGCGGCGGGTTATACAGCGGATCCGTTTGCCGAAGATTTTAGCCCCCTGCATTCACACTAAGGAGCAATGGCCATGATCCTGATTTCCTTTGCGCTGGCGTTCATCGCCGGTATCGCAATTGCAGTCCAAGCGGCCGTTAACAGTCAGTTAGCAGGTGCGATGTCGGGTAATACTATGGCCGCTGCGTTTTACTCCTTTCTCACCGGCATGATCGTGCTGGGCGTGATCGCCTTCCTGCGAGGTGGTCTGGCTGAATCGCTCAGCATCATTCCAGCTCAACCGGCCTGGCGATTGGTGGGCGGCGTTCTCGGTGCCGGGGCCATCTTCTGTACGGTTTGGCTGGCTCCGCGCATCGGCCTGGCGAACCTGTTGGTGCTAGTCATCGCCGGGCAGTTGCTGTCATCCGTGGCGATCGACCACTTCGGCTTGCTGGGCGTCGTAGTACGGCCCGTGGCGGCAATCAAGATTGCCGGCGCGAGCGTTGTGCTAATGGGCGTTTCGGTGACGCTGTTCGGCGAACGGATAATCGCCTTGCTCGCTCGATCATTCTGAATCGAGGTCAGGCATTCAGCCTGGCCTCATCCATTCCATAGAACGAGAGCAGAAGGCCGAGCCTTCTGCTTCGGACACTCTCGTCCGCGATAAAGATGAAGGTGTTGCCATGAATTCGTTAATACTCGCCGGCGCTCACATAGCCTTGCCGACTCTGGCTGGCTCAATCGTGCTGGCGGGTTTCAGTCCCTGGGCTTACGCCGACTTTTTAAGTGACTCTCACGCCACGTTCGAAACGCGTAACGTGTATTTCAACCGCGACTTCAGGGACGGGCCGAGTACTCAGCAGTCCAAGCGAGAGGAGTGGGCCCAAGGCCTTATCCTGAAGTTTGAGTCGGGCTACACGCTGGGCATGGTAGGGCTCGGCCTCGACATGACTGGCATGGCCGGAGTGCGGCTGGACTCAAGTCCCGACAGGGCCGGCAGTGGTCTGCTGCCGGTTCGCGCCAATGGTCGCGCCGATTCCGAGTACAGCAAGCTGGGGTTGACCGCAAAGGTAAAGGTCTCGGCAACAGCATTGAAGGTCGGCTCATTGTTTCCATCGTTGCCGACACTACGCCCGAACGACGGGATGATCCTGCCGCAATCGTTCCAGGGTGCGCTGGTCACTTCACAAAAAATTACCGGACTGGCGGTGACGGCAGGTCAGTTGCAAAAAGTCATCGCACGTAACGATACGAGCAGCGAAGACATTGCGCTGAATAACAAGAACAATCGTTTTACACGCAACGCAACGGGCGATCATCTGAACCTTGCCGGCGTCGACCAACAGCTCACAGAGCAGCTCAAGTTCAGCTATCACTACGCTGATTTGAGTAATGTTTATAGCCAACACTTTTTGGGACTGGTCGCGACCCAACCACTGGGTTCTGGAGCCTTGAGCGGCGATTTGCGCTTTTTTACTAGCGAAGACCAAGGGCAGGCGAGAGGTGGGCAAATCGGTAACCAGGCCCTCAACGGCATGATGGGCTATGCCATTGCCGGACATAAGATCAGCATGGGCTATCAAAAAATGTCGGGGAAAAGCGCCTTTCCTTACATTGAGGGCAGTGATGCCTATCTGGTCAACTTCTCTCAAATTGGCGACTTCGCCGAGGCCAGAGAGCGCTCTTGGCAAGCCCGATATGATTTCGATTTCGAACGACTGGGCATACCAGGACTGACTTTCATGAGCCGTTACATTTCTGGCAACAAGGCTAACGTGCCAGGAGTAGCCGGGAAGGGCAGAGAATGGGAGCGCAATACTGAAGTGCGCTATGTCATTCAGGAGGGTACGTTCAAGAATCTGGCGTTGCGTTTGCGCAGTGCGACCTATCGGTCGTCTTTCGCGAGAGATGCAGATGAAACCCGAATTCTGCTGACCTACACAAAAGTGTTGTGGTAGTCGCGAGACCAGGGGCGCCCCATTATGGCTGAGAAACGAGTACGCTGGGTTACGACTGCTGTACAGATGATCGCGAGCAAAGCCCGCGCCTACAGGCCGTAATTTTGACGACTGAGCAGTAGCCTCAACAATCTCGTTGGCTCCAGCACATCGTTTTTCGCTCTCTAAGAGGCCTGATGACTTACTCGTCCGCTGCACTGCTTATGCTTCAGCAACTTGGAATTCCGTTGGAATGGGTGAGCGCCCGCAACCTTAAAGAATATGGCGAGGCAACGTTGCTTGACTTGGCAGAGCGTGACCCGAATGGACGGGAACATCTGTTATTTCCCTCTGCGGCTAACAAATGGCGCGAGTTAAAAACGGCAGCACGGCGAGAAGGCATTGATTTATATATCGTGTCGGCATTTAGGAGCGTACAGCGCCAAAGCGAAATTATAAAACGCAAACTGGCCGCAGGGGTTTGCATTGAACAAATACTTACGGTTTCGGCCCCACCGTTTTTCAGTGAGCATCACACAGGCTACGCAGTTGATGTAGGCACACCTGATAGTCCTGTACTGGAGACAGAGTTCGAAGAGACGGCGGCATTTCAATGGTTGTCGAAATCCGCCGGTTTATTCGGATTCGTGATGTCCTACCCCATGGGAAATGCAAGTGGGTACGCCTATGAACCGTGGCATTGGCGTTATGTCGGAGAGCGGCTTTAGGTAGCGTCGGGGATTCAATGTTATCGGCACGAACCTGTTCGCGAAAGCAGCACTGCGGTCCGTCAGGCATACGATTTACGGCACGGTTTTGGATTTTTCACGTAATGGAATCGTTAAATTCTCTTGAGGCAACAAGTTCGGTGTTCGGGTGGGTGGCAGGCTGCCATAATGGTCCTTTTGTTCGAACGACATGATCAGGCGGAACAAATGGATAGCCTAGGACGTAAGCGTGACCAGGATATCCTCATAGGAGAGCAGGTTCGGACTGATCGGTTACATCAGTTATTCAGGCAATCGACGTCGGCGGTTTTAGGAAGTTTCTTGGCTGCGGCCATGTTGTGCTTGCTGTGCTGGGATCGTTTCGACCACACCATCACCGTTGCGTGGATAGCGTTATTGGCTGGGTCATCGTTGGTGCGCACCTTAATGTTCGTGGTCTATTTTCGCAGCCCTTTGCAAGAACGTACCGCTCAACGCTGGGAGCGAACCTATTGGAGCACCTTGATAGTGTCCGCCAGTATTTGGGGCGGGGGCGCTTTAGCGGTAATGCCCCCTCAGGACCTGTTGGCGCAGGTTTTAGTGATGTTGTTCGCAGTGGGAATGTCGGTCAGTGCAGTGTCTTGCTACTCGGCCTACCGAGACATGACGCTAGTGTCCATCGGTGTGGTGTTGTCGCCGTGCACGGTGTGGCTGTTTGTTCAGGGTTCAGCGGTGCAAGTAGGTATCGCACTGGCCGTTTTAGTGTTTGCATCCTTCGTTGTAACCGCGTCCCGCAATCTCTCGGATGCGTTAGAAAAAGCCTTCCGTTTGACCCGTGAAGTGGAACAAGCGCATAGCATTTCCACCCATGCAGCGCAAACTGACGAACTTACCGGCTTGAAAAATCGCCGAGCTTTTTTTCACAATGCCCAACAGCTACACAGCTACTGTGAGCACAATCGTCTGCCGCTGTGCGCCCTGATGCTCGATATGGATCATTTCAAACTCATCAATGATACGTACGGCCATCAGGTGGGAGACCAAGTGCTGCGTCAGGTTGGCGTAGTCATTAGCGCGTCTTTTCCTGACGCTGGTATTTGCGGCAGGCTGGGGGGCGAGGAATTTGCGGTATTGCTTCCCGACACTTCCATCGAGGCGGCACTCAGCGTGGCTGAGCGGCTCATCCAGACAATCGCTGGATTGAAGGCTGAGCCTGTTAGCTATATAACTGCCAGTCTGGGCGTCGCCTCCACGCAGACCGGTAATAAAGACCTGCATCATTTGATGAACAGCGCAGATAAAGCACTGTATCGAGCCAAAGCGCTGGGACGTAATCAGGTGGTTGCTGCTGAGTGAATGGTTCTTATCTTCAACGCGCGAGTGCATGTCTTATGGATGAGCCCGATCGACTCTCAGTATTTTGGCGTGATGATCGACTGCCGTTTATAGAGGCCAGAGTCGTTGAGGATGGCCGCCAGGTCTGTTACGCCAGGCATTCCCATGAAACCTTTTCCCTTGGTGTCATTACCGGCGGTACTAGCACCTATCTGAACAAGGATTTCAGCACCACCATTGGTGTTGGAACAGTGGTGTTGATGAATCCGGGCGATGTGCACGCCTGCAATCCTATTGCCGCTCAACCCTGGTCCTATCGGATGCTTTACGTCGACGCTCGTTGGCTCGCTTCGCGTCAGCGACCGGCCGACATGCCTCCCCAATACCGCCCTTATTCCGCAGCCATGAGTCATGATATTGGTTTATACCATCGCTTTAACCAGTTCTTCGTTCAGCTAATCAGCGACGCGCTAAATCCCGACGACAAAGACTGTTTAGCTCACGCATTTTTTCGTTATGTTGACGACCGCCTGAAATGCGCCACCGAGAAAGCAAAGGTCGTGCCCTCAAGACTGTTCAAAGCCAAAACGCTAATAGCAGACAATTTCAGAGAACCGCTCTCGCTGGCTGAACTCAGCCAGACCGCCGACCTCTCCACTTCGCACTTTATTCGCGAGTTCAAAACGCACTTCGGCCTGACGCCCCACGCCTATCTGATTAACCGACGTATCCAGTTCGCCCGGGCGCAGCTCAAGACAGGCAAAGCTATTGCCGAGGTGGCGCTTGACGCTGGCTTTGCCGATCAGGCCCATCTACAAAGGGCGTTCAAGAAACATCTGGCGGCGACCCCAGGGCATTATCGCGGGCAAACTGAGCCTTCAACTCAATAGCAGGTACAGCGCACTGGCTACCAATAAGGCGGCCAACATACGGTTGAGGGTTTTAACTCTTTTTCGACTGCTTAAGTAGTCACGTAAGTGAGCGCCTGCGTAGGCCCAGCAGGCAATAGATCCGTAGCAGATCACGAAATAAATGGCCGCGAATGGAAGTAACTGATTCCCACCACTGACGAAGGCGCCGACGCCTGCCACTGCCGCCAACCAGGCCTTGGGATTGAGCCACTGTAAAGCAGCACCGGCAAAAAAAGAGGGCTGGCGTTCAGGGTTTTCGGTGCTCAAGCTCCCGCTATCCCGCGCCAGTCGGTAGGCCATATATAAGAGGAAGGCCACACCTGCCCAGCGGATCACGTCAGTCAAATACGGCCACCAAAGTAACGCTTCATGTAAGCCCAGGCCCACAAGTATCAGCAGCAGCGTGAAGCCCACGGTAGCGCCAGTGACGACACGCAGGGCCGGGCGCAACCCGTATCGAGCGCCTGCGCTCAATGTCAGAATATTTACCGGGCCGGGGCTGATTGAGGCGGCCAGCGCAAAGGCGGCCATGGACAGATAAAGACTCATTGCAACTCCATAATTCGCTTCAGATTAGGTGCGACTATGGGGCGAGAGAACGCGCGGGTATTGAACAAAATCGCTGGCGCATCGCTTTAAAAGCCTGGCAAGCCGTTAACTACAGGAGGTTTGTCTGCGAAGCCGCGCTGTCGCGTAGCAAACACGGCCGGCGTAGGAGCGCGCTTGCCCGCGATCGGCTGCGGAGCAGTCGTAAATCAGGCAGCTCGGTTCTTCCAATGGAAGCTGGGCTGAGCAGTTGGGACCGCTTCGCGCTCCTACCCTTTGATTTTGCGCAAACTCACTGAGTTATGCGTTGTTTGAGGGTCGGTTGGGTTGTCTCTGACACAGCGCAATACCGAGGGCGCGTCAATTGCTCTTTCTGAGCGATACCATTTTTTCGTCTGTTGCATCAGCGAAGACCCTTTCCAGCTGATCGATATCTTTAGCGGTTATAGCATTTACGCACCTTAGCGCGATCAAGAAACCTTCGGCGACTCCACCGACCATCGATGCATCTAGCATTCCCGTAGCGTGCTCGATGCGTGCAATGATATCGGCGGCCTCGCGTCTGATTTCGGCCGGGATAGTCATGTCTTCAAGGGCCATGGCACACGCTCGATGTGTTGATGAGTCCTTTAATGGACCTTGCCGCTATTGGCTCGGTTCACCCCAGCAGCAAAAGCGCCTGAAAAGACTTCGCCAACAACGAGTTTTCGCGTGGCCCCCCCCTGACTGACCAGGGAATGCTTGAGCACATTGCCTGTCCAAACCGATGACGACCTAATGGTTGAGCGACATTTATGGGGTGTTTTTATGTTTGAGCGCGGAAATATTTTTACAGAGTGGGGCAACCCATCGAACAGCGAAGAGACATTCATGGCTGATTACGAGAATGGTTGCCACATCGATATCAGAGCCCGGCAGCAGGAACCCGGAAAAGTGGCGTTGCTGGTTTGCGTGTACGGGTCTGACGGGAAGATGATCTCTGAGGAAACACGACTGCTCGAGGGCGAGGCATGGACCCCGGGCGATGCGTTGAAATGGGGAACCGATAAAGCCGAACGAATCGCAGGCGGTGCTTCCGACCGTGGATAAGGCTTCGGTTCAATAGCGAGGTGCATATGAATAGTGAAAGATTATCCCAAAGTGGCGTTCTGACTCCGGGTCAGTCAATTCCGCTGCCGGGCCCTGATGTGCTTGATGAGGATACCGATAAACCGAATCGGGATATCGATACCTTTTCTGACGACGAGGACCCACCGCCCCAGGACTGGAAACATCCCGATGACGGCAAAAACCTGTCGGATCAGGACGTCGAGTGGCCCCTCAAGCCTTGAACAGGCCCTCCGGGTGCAGGCTGGTGTCAGGACTGCTTCTTCTTGGCGATGGCTTCTGCAGCGAGACACTCAAGGGCAAATTGCTCTGGGTAAGTCATCTCGATCTCGGTCGTCACGCCTTTTACGGTGCGTGAACCGTCGAGAATATAGCGAATGCGTCGATCAGTGACACCGATGCGTTTCGCAATCCAGGCGGGGGTTTGTCCGATGCGGGTGACTAGCTTGTCGGCGTATTCAGTGGAAGGGTTATAAAGCTCTGCGTTAGGGATCATAGGACTACCAAATAAAAGTTTAAGCCGAGTTGCAGTTACGAATGGGCGACACAGTGCGGGAATCATCTAACCGTGTCGCCCTAAATTTGTTATCGCCCTGACATCACCTTAGCCAGAAAGGGGGCTGTGCGGCTTTTCTCGACCTTGGATACCGTTTCCGGTGTGCCGCTGGCCACTAGCGTGCCGCCTTGGTCGCCCGCGCCGGGACCGACATCGATCACCCAGTCGCTCTGAGCCACGACACGCATTTCGTGCTCTACAACGATTACTGTGTGGCCTGCATCAACCAGACTATTAAGTTGCTTGAGCAGGCGGTCCACATCGCAAGGGTGCAAACCGGTTGTAGGTTCATCCAGCACGTAAAGGGTGGCCCCCCGCTGACTCCTTTGCAACTCCGTCGCCAGCTTGATCCGCTGCGCCTCGCCGCCCGACAGTTCCGTTGCGGGCTGGCCCAGGCGCAAATACCCCAGGCCTATGTCACGCAATGTCGTCAGGGAACGCAGCACGCTCGGCTGTTCGGCGAACACCGTGACCGCGTCCTCAACGGTCAGTTGCAGCACTTGGGCGATGTTCAGGCCCTGCCAGGTGACTTCCAGCGTTTGCTCATTGTAACGAGCGCCGTGGCAGGTCGGGCAGGGTGCGTACACGCTCGGCATAAACAATAATTCCACGCTGACAAAGCCTTCGCCTTCGCAGGTGGGGCAGCGTCCCTTGGCAACGTTGAACGAGAACTGGCCCGCGTCGTAATGTTTGCGCTTGGCTTCCGGGGTGGCTGCGTACAGTTTGCGGACGCTGTCGAACAGCCCGGTATAAGTCGCCAGGTTGGAGCGCGGCGTGCGACCAATGGGTTTTTGGTCCACCTGGACCAGTCGCCGAATCGACTCCAGCCCAGCGGTCACACGGCCATCGCTGATTTGCGGGGCGTCATCTTCCAGGCTGGGTTCTTCCCGCTCAGCGTCGGCCATGGCGCGCCCCAAGTGAGCGCCCACCAGTTCAAGAAGCGCTTGGCTGACCAGACTTGATTTGCCCGAGCCAGAGATGCCAGTCACCGAGGTAAAACACCCCAAAGGAAACGCTGCCGAAAGATTGTTCAAGTTGTTGCGGGTAATACCTTCCAGGCGAAGCCAGTGTTTGGCTTCGCGACGAATTGGGTTAAAGGGTACATGGGCGGCAAACAGGTGCGGGCGGGTTTGCGATTCTTCAACGTGCGCCAGTCCGGCGGGCGGTCCGCTGTACAGCACCCGGCCGCCATTCTCGCCAGCAGCCGGACCGACATCGATCAGCCAGTCGGCACGGCGCATGGTCTCGACGTCGTGCTCGACCACAAACAGTGAATTGCCGGCGGCTTTAAGCCGTTGCAGGGCCTCGAATAACGCCTCGCCGTCAGCCGGGTGCAAGCCCGCGGAGGGTTCATCGAGCACATAAATGACCCCAAACAGCTGTGATCCCAGTTGTGTTGCCAGGCGCAACCGCTGCAGTTCACCGGATGAAAGTGTCGGCGTGCTGCGCTCTAGGGCCAAATAGCCCAGACCTAGGTGGGTCAGGGTGCTGACCCTCGCCAACAAGTCCTGGGCAATTCGTTGCGCGGCCAGGCGTTTTTCTACGGACAGGTTCGGCGTGTGCCGGATGTCAGGCGCAGCGTCATGTGCCGCACCGCCTTTAGCGATGCGTTTTTTGCGAGCCGCTTCGGTCTGCGCCTTGCTCAGCACGCTCTCATGGTCCGGGGCTTCTGGAAAGCTATTAGCGGCCACCGGACGCAGGACTTCGGCCAGGCGCAGCAAGGGCATTTGCGACAATTCGCCAATGTCATAGCCCGCGAAGGTCACTGACAATGCCTCACGGGTAAGGCGTTTGCCAGCACACAGTGGGCACTGGTTACCGATCATGTAGCGCGCCACACGTTTTTTCATCAGCGCGCTTTGCGAGTGAGCGAACGTGTGCAGCACATAGCGCCGAGCGCCTGTGAACGTTCCTTGATAACTCGGTTCGAGCTTGCGCTTCAGGGCTTGGCGGGTTTCTTGCGGCGTGAGCCCGGCGTACACCGGCGCGGTGGGCGTTTCTTCAGTGAACAGAATCCAGTCACGCTGCTCTTTGGGCAGGTCGCGCCATGGAATGTCGACGTCATAACCCAGCGTGACCAAAATGTCGCGCTGGTTTTGGCCCTGCCAGGCGGTGGGCCATGAGGCGACGGCCCGTTGCCGAATGGTCAACGTATCGTCTGGCACCATCGTCTGTTCGGTCACCTCATACACCCGTCCCAGACCATGGCATTCAGGACAAGCCCCTTGCGGCGTATTGGGTGAGAAGTCTTCGGCATACAGCATGGGTTGGTCAGCGGGATAGCTGCCCGCGCGGGAATAAAGCATGCGGATCAGGCTCGACAACGTGGTCACGCTGCCCACCGATGAACGTGTGCTTGGGGTGCCCCGTTGTTGTTGCAAGGCAACAGCCGGTGGCAGCCCGTCGATGGAGTCAACATCCGGTACGCCTACCTGATCGATCAAGCGTCGGGCATAGGGCGCCACGGATTCAAAATAACGCCGTTGCGCTTCGGCATACAGCGTTGAGAACGCCAGAGATGACTTACCCGACCCGGAGACACCGGTAAATACCACCAAGGCATCCCGTGGAATATCGACGTCCACGTCCTTCAGATTGTGCTCCCGGGCACCACGTACCCTGACGAAGCCAGAACTGTTCAGGGGTGAACCGTTCACTGAAACTGCCGACAGGGCTTGGTGATCAGGTGTGTCGAGCTGCGAGGACATGGACGGGCCTTAAACAGATGAGTCATGTGTACATAATACCGACGACGTTATGATGTTATGCGTCGAAAGCCAATCACCCATACCCATGGATTTTCGCTCCATGACTGAGTGCCATGCAGGCTCTGCCAGAAAACCGCAAAGGCAATGACTGCGGTAACGCTCATTCCGGCGTTGGGAGGCGGCATATGGTTCACAAAGTAACCGTGCGTGCCGTCGTGCAACGGAGAAAAGCCTTCGGCTATGGCTTGTTCCTCGGTGATGTCACGCAGGCGCTCTTTATGCACAGCGGTGATTTCCAGATCAATCCGCGAGGCTCGACGCGGCATAAACAGGCTGGGTCGTAGCCACCAACCGGAGCGTGGATCAGAGCGCGACGTTTTGACGTAGTCCAACGGCTCAACGAACTGGTAGGTCAGGCCGGTGCTCAACGTCAGGTCTACAAAATGCCATTCATCACGCTGGGTACTGTCATTGAGTTCAGCTTCCCAGTGACCGAACGCATAAAAAGACTCCTTCAGCCAAAGTTGGTCCCCCGGTTGGCCGAACGGGCAGACGTCTTCGGCCACTGAATGAGTTACCGTCGACGACTCGCTTTCCATCTCCGTCATAGCGCCGCCTGAGCCCAAGTCAGTCGTTGTTGGGTATTGCGCGGATATTGACGTAACCGATTGAGTGGACTTTACGATGCGGCGGGTGACCGTTTTTTTGCCGTTGAGAATTGCACTGACCATTGGCGCGCTGAATAAGATGGGTCGTTCCATGAGATGGACTCCTCACAAAGGTAATGCGGCGCAGTTGGACGGTCATTGATTGATACCTTTCAAACAGAAGACGTTCAATGCAAACGATGAATGAAGTGCAGGGCGGTGGTTGCGTTAGTTTATTGAAATAGGCTTCGCGAATTAGTCAACCATCAAACCAATGACGGTTATGCCGATTGTTGGGCCAGCGCTCGGGAATCCGACAAACAGTCGTTCTTTTGAAAAGCTGGACATTTAAAACGTGGATTTTTTTTGAGAATATTTAACGGTCATGACTGTGCAGGTAGTCAGAAATGAGCGAAATGGGTACACGACTCAGGCAAGAGCGCAAGCGGCTGGGCTTTTCGCAACGAGAGACGGGGTTTCTCGGTGGTGTGGCGGCTAACGCGCAGGGTAAATATGAAAGCGGCGAGCGCGTGCCAAAAGCCGATTATCTGGCCGCGCTTGCCAGCGAAGGAGCCGATGTCTTGTATGTGCTAACGGGCCAGCGAAGTGGGAGCATCGCTCTCGATAACCCGCTGAGACATGCTGACGAGCCCGATGCAGTGATCAGCGAAGTCAAACATGCGGTGCGTCATCTGTTGCTCAGGATCGAGGAACTGTCTGGCAATCTGGATCAAAACGGTCAGCACGTCTCGTTCCCGCGTAACGGCGTTATCGGTAGAGTTCGCGAGTAAGCGCTGACTTACACGTGCGTTCCAGGCGTAGTGTTGGCCACGTCAGCGGCCTTGGTCGCCAAAGCCTGTAAAAAAGTTGCCAGTGCAACTTCTTCCTGGCGCAATCCCTTGCGTTGCCTGACGCGCGGCAGCTTGGCCAAGTCCCCCAGCAGAAACCCTTCCAGCACCGCAGGATGAATATAGCAACGCCGGCAAACAGCCGGGGTGTTGCCCAATTGCCGCGCAACTTCCTTGACCATATCGACGATATGTTTCTTGGCATCAGCTTCAGTTTCCCATTGCAGCTTGCGCAACGTGGTAAGCGCCAGCGCACTGCCAGCCCAGGTTCGGTAGTCCTTGGCGGTAAAGTCGGCACCGGTGAGGCTATGCAGGTAAGCGTTGATGTCCGATGAACTGACCGAATGACGCTCGCCATTATCGTCGAGGTACTGAAACAAGTTCTGCCCAGGCAGCTCCATGCAGCGCTTGATGATGCGTGCCAGGCGCCGGTCTTTGATACTGATCTGATGCTCGACGCCGCTCTTGCCGCGAAACTGGAACAAGATTGCGCTGCCTTTGACCTCAACGTGTTTGCTACGCAGTGTGGTCAAGCCATAAGAGCGATTATCCCGCGCATACTGGCTATTACCAATGCGGATCAAGGTCGCGTCCAGCAGCGAAATGACGGTTGCCATGACCTTGTCGCGACCCATGCCCGGCGCCGCCAGTTGCGCGTCCAGTTGCTTGCGGACTTTGGGCAAGGCCAATCCGAACTCGATCATTCTCGAGTACTTGTTCTCATCACGGATTTCTCGCCAACGTGAGTGGTAGCGGTATTGTTTGCGGCCCCGTGCGTCCCGTCCCGTGGCCTGTAGATGGCCTTTAGGGTCAGCACAGATCCATACGTCGGTATAAGCCGGTGGGATCACCAGGGCATTGATTCGTTTGATTTCGGCCTCGTCGCGGATGCGCTGACCCTCGGTGTCGAAATAGACGAACTTACCGCGCAGGATTTTCCGGCTGAACCCCACTTGGGTGTCATCGACGTAGTGCAAGTCTGAGGGCAGTTGGGTGAGGTCGGTTGAGTCGAGCATGGCGGATTCCTTGGCGCAGGTATCACCATTGACCGCTGGAAATGGCAGTCGTGCCGAAAGATTTCAGCGTCTAGGCCAGCACGGCCACCGACTTGATTTGCGCCCATAACTGTTGGCCGGGGTATAGACGCAACTGGTCACGGGAGTAACGGGTAACGCGTGCCAGAATCGGTATTCCTGCTGCGTCCAGCCGTACCAGGACGTGCGCGGCATTGTCGGCAGGGACCTCGCCGGTCACGCTGACCTGCAAGCTATTGAGGATGCTGCTTTGACCGTCAGGCTGCAGGTTGAGGCTCACGTCCTTGGCCTGCACCTTGAAGCGCAAGGTTTTTCCAATGCCCATCGGCGCGTGCGCCACCCGGACGGTCATGTCGCTGCCCGGTAAACGTACCGTCAGCAATTGGTAGTCAGCGTCATAGGCGCTGACAATGCCTTCGATCACAACGCCAGCATCGTCGCCCATGGCCAGCGGCAGGTCGAGGCGAGCGAGTGTTTCACCAATGGGGCCGCTGGCGAGGGCTTTACCTTTGCTCAACAAAACGATGTGATCAGCCAATCGCGCGACTTCGTCCTGGGAGTGACTGACGTACAGCATCGGAATGTCCAGCTCGTCATGCAGGCGTTCCAGGTACGGCAGGATTTCGCTTTTGCGCTTGGCGTCCAACGCTGCCAGCGGTTCGTCAAGCAGTAGAAGGCGAGGGCGGGTCAGCAAGGCGCGAGCGATGGCAACACGCTGTCGTTCGCCCCCGGACAGTTTGTCGGGTCGGCGATCAAGCAAGTGATCGATCCCCAGCAGCTCTGTCGCGTGCTTGAGTTCCACTTTGCACGGCTGGTGCGCAATACGCCGCAGCCCAAACTCAAGATTGCCGCGCACCGATAAATGCGGGAACAAGCTGGCTTCTTGAAAAACGTAGCCCAGCGCACGTTTATGAGGGGCGAGAAAAATACCGTTGCTACTGTCCTGCCAGATTTCGTCATTGATCTGGATGAACCCTGTTTTGGCTCTTTCCAACCCGGCGATACACCGTAGGCAAGTGGTCTTGCCTGAGCCAGAATGACCATACAGTGCAGTAACGCCACGTCCAGGTAGAGCAAGGTGGACGTCTAACGTGAAGTCGGCATAAGCCATGTGCACGCGCACTTGAATGCCCGTAAGCGGTGAGGTCATGGTTTTAGCTCCAGCCCGCTTTGGTTTTGCCGCTGGTGTACAGCGCCAATAACACCAGGAAAGAAAACACTAGCATGGCTCCAGATAACCAATGGGCTTGCAGGTATTCCATGGATTCGACGTGGTCGTAGATTTGCACCGACACCACGCGAGTTTTGCCGGGGATGTTGCCGCCAATCATTAACACCACGCCAAACTCACCGACGGTGTGGGCAAATCCAAGAATCGCACCGGTAATAAACCCTGGCCTGGCCAGCGGCAGCACCACGCTGAAAAACGTATCCCATGGGTTGGCTCGTAGCGTCGCTGCCACTTCCAGCGGTCGGGTGCCAATGGCTGAAAAGGCGTTTTGCAACGGCTGCACAACGAAAGGCATTGAATAAATGACCGAACCGATCACCAGCCCTGGGAAACTGAACGTCAGCGTTCCCAACCCAATGCTTTGGGTGAAGTGCCCAAAGAAACCGTTGGGCCCCATGGCCAACAACAAGTAAAAACCGATCACGGTGGGCGGCAGCACCAATGGTAGCGCCACTACAGCACCCACTGGACCCTTGAGCCATGAGCGGGTGTGTGCCAGCCATAAGGCGATGGGCGTGCCGATCAGCAACAGAATGAGCGTGGTTATCGACGCCAACTGCAGCGTCAGCCAGATCGCCGCGAGGTCTTCATCGCCCAGGGGCATTTAGAGCTCGTAGCCGTAGGATTTGATCACCGCAGCGGCTCTAGGCCCTTTCAGGTACTCAACCAATGCTCTGGCCGCAGCGCTGTCCTTGCCTTTGGTGAGGATGACCGCGTCTTGCTTGATAGGGTCATGCAGATTGGCCGGTACAAGCCACGCGGAACCGCTGGTGACTTTGCCGTCTTTATAGACCTGCGACAGGGCAACGAAGCCCAGTTCGGCGTTGCCCGTAGAAACGAACTGATAGGCTTGGGTAATGTTCTGGCCGGTGACGATCTTGTCTTTAGTCGCATCCGTCAGGTCGAGCTTTGCCAGCACTTGGGTAGCGGCGAGACCATACGGCGCTGCTTTCGGATCTGCAATGGACAGGTGGCGGTACTGGTTGGCTTTGAGCACGGCGCCTTTGTCGTCGACGTAGCCTTCTTTGGCCGACCATAATGCCAACTTGCCCACCGCGTAGGTGAAACGCGAGCCAGGAACGGTGTCGCCTTCTTTTTCCAACTTCGCCGGGGTGGTGTCGTCGGCTGCGAGGAATACTTCGAACGGCGCGCCATTTTTTATCTGGGTGTAGAACTGGCCTGTGGCGCCATAGGCAGCGACCAGCTTATGGCCGGTGTCCGCTTCAAATTCTTTGGCAATTGCTTGAATCGGTGCGGTGAAGTTGGCGGCAACGGCGACCTGAACGTCATCGGCGAAGGCTGCCCTCATGCTGAACGCAGCGATGACGACAGCAACGGACGTGAGGGCAGTGCGTAGTGGACCCGTTTGCATTGAGGCTTTCCATCGTTCAGAGGGGCGGTTGGGGTTCGGCCCCGAACAGGCCAAGCGCTATGTAGAAGAATATATAGCGGAGTATCATCGGGTGGAAGCCAAGCGTGAAGAAATGTCTGATCAAGCATGAAAACCAAAGGCCGCGAACATCGCGGCCTTTAGCATTTCAATGGCGGGATAATTTTTCCAGCGCTTGTGCGCCCAGCTGTCGAGTCAGGTCTTCGGCTGACAGCTCATGTTTCAACCCTACTGCCTGGCCGGCCCATAGATTAAGAAAGTCGCCGCTGCCGTGGGGTTCGGATCGGGCGCGTAACGGGATCAACGCACCCCCCGCCAGAGGAAAAGCGGGGGTGATTGCACTGATGGGGCCTTGCTCACGCATCACACGATTCACGATCCCACGCGCGGGCTTGCCAGTGAACAAGTTGGTTAGCGCCGTTTCACTGGCTTTTGCCGTGCGCAGCGCCCGGTGATGAGGGGCACTGACGTTAGCTTCCGGACAGAACAAATAGACAGTGCCTAATTGCACCGCCGAGGCGCCTAGTGCAAACGCGGCGACGATACCGCGGGCGTCCCCGATGCCGCCTGCGGCTATGACCGGAACACTGACGGCATCGACCACTTGCGGGACCAGTGCGAACGTTCCGACTTGAGTGTGCAGGTCCTCGCCGAGGAAGAGGCCGCGATGGCCACCCGCTTCGTAGCCCATGGCAATAATCGCGTCGCAGCCGTGCAATTCCAGCCAGATCGCTTCGTCAACGGTGGTAGCCGACGAAATGATTTTGGCGCCCGTGGCCTTGACCCGATCCAGCAATGCTTGCGCTGGCAGGCCGAAATGGAAGCTGACCACCTCAGGTTTCAATGCCTCTACCAGGGCGCAAGTGGCGTCGTCAAAGGGCGCGCGTGCCGAGACGGGCGTGGGTGCATCGAAATCAGCCCCGAGCTCGGTGTAATAGTCTTTGAGTGAATCCTTCCAGCGAGCTTCACGCCCAGGATCAGCCGCCGGTGCTGGGTGGCAGAAAAAATTCAGATTGAGCGGGCCGCGGCTGCGGCTACGAATCAAGGCCACTTCGTCGCGGATTTGCTGAAGACTCAGTGCCGCACAGGGCAGTGAAGCCAGTCCGCCGGCATTGGCAACGGCAATCGCCATGGCCGAACCACTGGCTCCGGCCATGGGCGCTTGCAGGATGGGCAGTTGTATACCGAATAGATCGAGGATGCGGTTGTCGGGCCATGCCTTCATGGTGATGTTCCCCTTGATGAGACAACAGCCAGGCCACCGATACGCGGGCAGGGTGGCCTGGCCATTTTCAACGAATGGCATCTCCCAACACATCGACGATGCGCTGAGCGATGTAGTCAGCGTGAGTCTCTAGGGCAAAGTGGCCGGTGTCGAGCATCTCCACTACGGCGTTGGCATTGTCGCGTTTATACGCCTCTGCGCCCGGCGGGATAAAGAACGGATCATGTTGACCCCAAATCACCAAGGTAGGCACTTGGGTCTGTTTGAAAAATGCCTGGAACGCCGGGTACAGGGTGAGGTTGTTGGCGTAATCCAGAAACAGATCCAGTTGGATTTCATCGTTGCCGGGCCGCTGCATCAGCAGCACGTCCAGCGTGTACGACTCAGGCGCAATCAGTTCTGGATGGGTGACCCCGTGCACGTATTGGTAGCGCACGCCTTCGAGATTGAGTACCGCATCGCGAATGATTTCACGATTGGCCGAACTCGGGGTTTGCCAGTAATTACGGATGGGCTCCCACGCATCGCCAAGACCTTCCAGGTAGGCATTACCGTTTTGAGAAATCAGCGCAGTCACCCGCTGTGGATGCGCAACGGCCAGGCGCAGGCCGACCGGTGCACCATAGTCAAACACATACAAGGCGTAGCGGCTCAAGCCAAGCACGTCGACAAAAGCTTCAACGGTTTTAGCCAAGTCGTCGAAGCTGTAGCGGTAGCTCCGGCCGGCTGGCACTTCGGTGAAGCCAAAGCCCGGTAAGTCCGGTGCAATCACTCGGTAGTGTTTGGCCAGATGAGGAATCAGGTCGCGATACATGTGCGACGAGGTAGGGAAGCCGTGCAGGAGCAACACAACGGGTGCATCAGCTTCGCCGGCTTCGCGATAGAACACCTTAACGCCATCGGCTTCGACATGCTGATAGCGGACGGTGGTAGTGGCATGCGCAGGGTAGGTGGACATGGCAATGGACCTCGGTAACTGAAAATAGGGCTGGGGTAGAAACGTCCACTATTCTTCCGCTGAATTGTGTAACCTGTCAAACACAATTTTAGAGGTTACTTTGTTGGTGAGATTTACCCACCATCTCATTCTGTAGGAGCCAACTTGTTGGCAAGATCAATGACGCGATGTGCCAACTGAACTGCCTCGCCAACACGTTGGCTCCTGCAGATGACGTCGTCTTTGATGTGGGTGGGTTGACATTAAAAACGATCGGTCTAATATTACGCCATGACTACTCTTATGCCAAAACCACGTGGGCCAGGTCGGCCACCCAAGGTCGATCGGGAAAACGTCGAAACCCGTGACGTGTTAATCCGTTGCGGGACGCAACTGCTGACTGAGCAGGGATTCATGGCGACCGGCATCGACAGCATCCTCAAGCGGGTCGGGGTACCAAAGGGTTCGTTCTATCATTACTTCGAAAGCAAAGAAGCGTTTGGCCGCGCGGTGTTGGACAGCTACGCGACTTTTTTTGCGCGCAAACTGGACCGCTGGTTGCTGGATGAATCGCTCTCGCCGCTGGAGCGTTTGGCGGCATTCGCCCAAGACGCCAAGGTCGGGATGGCCCGTTACGATTACCGTCGGGGTTGCATGGTCGGCAACCTGGGCCAGGAAGTCAGCGTGCTGCCGGAGGGCTTCCGCCGGGCACTCGAAGGCATCTTTCTGGATTGGCAGGCGCGGCTGGCGACGTGTTTACAAGCGGCCCAGTCTGCCGGGGAATTATCCGTCAATGCGGATTGCGCAGAATTGGCTGCATTTTTCTGGATTGGTTGGGAAGGCGCAGTGCTGCGCGCCCGGCTGGTACAAAGTGATAGTCCATTAAATACGTTTATTGCTGGTTTCCTTCGTGGCTTGCCGCAATGAGCTTTGAGCTATTTCTAGACGATCGGTCTAAATCGGAGGCAGGCATGTTCAAAGGTATTTTGATCGAGAAAGACGAAGCGGGTTATCGGGCGGGCTTGAGGGATATCAGTGAAGAGCATTTGCCGCCCGGCGACGTTACCGTTCGGGTGTTGTACAGCACACTGAATTACAAGGACGGCCTGGCGATTACCGGCGCAGGTCCCGTGGTGCGCAAGTTCCCGATGATTCCCGGCGTAGACCTGACGGGAATTGTCGAAGAAAGCACTGATGCCGACTTCAAGGTCGGTGATCAGGTATTGCTAAACGGTTGGGGGGTTGGCGAAGGGCATTGGGGCGGCCTGGCTGAAATGGCGCGACTTGAGGGTAAATGGTTAATTCCGCTGCCCAAGGGCTTCACCGCTGCCCAAGCCATGGCCATCGGCACGGCTGGATACACGGCAATGCTTGCTGTCATCGCTTTGGAAGAGCACGGCCTGACGCCAGAGAAAGGCGACGTGCTGGTCACGGGTGCCAACGGCGGTGTTGGCAGCTTTGCCGTGGCTATTCTGGCCAAACTCGGTTACCGGGTCATTGCATCCACGGGGCGTGTGGCTGAAAGCGCTTACTTGAACCAACTGGGCGCCGCTGAAATCGTTGATCGCGCGACCTTGTCCGAGCCCGGTCGACCATTGGCCAAGGAACGTTGGGCAGCAGCCGTCGACTCGGTTGGCAGCCACACCCTGGCAAATGTCTGCGCAGGCATCAAATACCGAGGGACCGTAGCCGCCTGCGGTCTGGCCCAAGGCATGGACTTTCCGGCGACGGTGATGCCGTTTATTCTGCGCGGCGTCACTCTGGCAGGTATAGACAGCGTTACTCGACCTCGGGCTGATCGGGTGCAAGCCTGGGATCGTCTGGCGACTGATTTTGACGTAGCGCTGCTGCCGTTGATTAGCCGCGAGATTGGCCTCAGTGAGGTGGTCGAGGTATCGGCGCAACTCATCGCCGGTCAAGTGCGCGGGCGCGTGGTGGTAGATGTAAATCGCTGAGCCATTCATCAGTGGGTAACTGTTTAATTGCTGCTATAGAGGTTACTATTTGCGTGTGCGACCGATGCGTTTTCTGTGGGAGCGAATTCATCCGCGAATAAATTCCCACAGCGAATCCGAGTCATCCGCAACTCTTTGTAGGGGCTACAGAAGGCTGCAATAAGGTTTAAAGGACCTTCGCCAACACGTTGGCTCTACAGATCCGAAATGGCGGACAGGAATCCTCATGACCACTGACTCCCCCGATACATTACTTAACGAACCGCTCCTGGTGGCCGACGATCCGGTGCTGGATATGCTCAATACCCAGGCGATGGCTGACGGCGATGTGGTTGATTACTGGCAAAACGACGGTGACGTGGCGCGTTGGCTGGTGCGTGCAGGTTGGTTTGACGCCACGCAGATGCCGGCATTTGCCGAGGGTGCGTTAATGGCGTCGGGCGTTGAGCTGCGAGAGATAATTCGTAAATTGCTTGAACAACGCAAAGCAGGTGTCCAAGGCGACCCCGCCGAGTTGAACGCCTACCTGCGTAAAGCGCTCAGTCATCCGCAGTTAGTCTGGGATGCGCCAACCGGATTGCGCCTTGACCGGGTGCGCAAACAGCAAACCGCCGAGCAATTTCTCGCGCCGTTGGCGGAAGCGGCTGCCGCGCTGCTGGTGAGTGGCGATTTTTCGCTGATTCGCACCTGTGAGCACACCGAGTGCGTGTTGTGGTTTTACGACCGTACCAAGTCACACAAACGCCGGTGGTGCAGCATGGCCCAGTGCGGCAATCGTCATAAAGTCGCTGAATTCCGCAAACGAAAACTGCAGGTTTAACCTGATGCTTTAGGTCCGTGGATCGAACTCTGAATCGTTGAGGTTTCAACCGCAAAGTTATTACTGTCCATTACGTCAAGGTTTGGCCTCGCGCTCCAGAAGCTTACGCTTACGCTCTACGCCCCATCGGTAGCCTGACAAATCCCCGTCGCTGCGTACCACTCGGTGGCAGGGAATGGCGACGGCCAGCCAGTTTGCGCCGCAGGCCTGCGCAACTGCGCGAAACGAAGTCGGTGCGCCGATACGTCGCGCTATTTCGGCATAGCTGGCGGTAGTGCCCAGCGGTATCTCTCGTAAGGCCATCCATACGCGCTCTTGAAACGCGGTGCCTCGCAGGTCCAATGGCAGGTCCAGGCCAATGGCCGGGGCCTCGATAAACCCTATGACTTTAGCGATCAATTGCTCGAAGTCAGCATCACAGCCAATCAAGTTGGCGTTGCCAAATTTGTCTTGTAAGTCTTGGACTAGCCGATTGGGGTCATCGCCCAGAAGGATGGCGCACACGCCACGGCTACTTTGCGCCACCAGAATGGAACCCAGCGAACACTCACCCACCGCAAAATTGATATCGGTGTTCAATCCGCCAGCCCGATAACTGCTGGGCTTCATACCCAGTAACGTGTCCGAGACTTCGTAAAAGCGGCTATTGGAATTAAAACCTGCGCCGTAAAGCGCATCGGTGATGGAGCCTGGCCGAGTCAACTGCTCTCGTATTTTTCGGGCGCGGTGAGCCCGAGCGTAAGCATTGGGCGTCAGGCCGGTGACGGATTTGAATACGCGGTGGAAATGGTAGGCGCTCAACCCGGCCTCATCCGCTAATTGGGCCAGGCTTGGCAACGCGTCTGCCTGTTCGATCTGTCGGCAGGAGTTAGCCACCAGCGCCGCGTGTTTTGCCGCGACGCTGGTCTGATCGGACGCGGCTCGTCTGCTGGGCCGATAGCCAGCAGCCTCTGCTTCGGCCGCTCCGCTGAAGAATTCGACGTTTTCCGGGCGTGGCAAGCGTGAAGGGCTGCTGGCTCGGCAGTAAACGCCGGTGGTTTTCACTGCATAAACGAATTGACTGTCTGCGGCCGGATCACGCGCCAGAACGGCCGCCCAACGCGGATCGTTTTCCGTGTGTTGTTGCGGTGGGGTGGTCAGACTATTGGCTGTGCTCATGGTCTTGTACTCATCGTGTCGTTGATGCTGATGAGAGTATCGTGAACGTCATCGCTGGAAACTCCGAGGCTTGCGGTCAAATTCGATAACGCAGATTACCGAGCCGGCACGCGCCATAAGTACCAGGCTGCCACACTGCGATAAGGACGCCAGACCTGGCCAATTTCAATCATTTGTTTACGGGTGGGCTGCACATCGTGTCCTTTGAGGCGACGGTAACCATCGCGCACGCCAAAGTCGTCAGCCGGGAGTACGTCGTTGCGTTCCAAGGTATAGATCAGCAGCATTTCCACTGTCCAACGGCCGACCCCGCGCAATGAGGTCAGGCGTTCAATCAGGGATTCATCGTCCATGTCCAAGGCTGCGGGGTAATCAGGCACCACACCGTCAAGGCTGGCCTGAGCGATTCCAAGCAGCGTAGCCACTTTGTTCGCGGAAAAACCACACCCGCGCAACACCTCAACGTCAAACCCCAGGAGCTGTGCGGCAGTGGGAAATGATCCCTGGGGCGTCAAGGCCATTAGTCGCCCAAGAATTGCGTCTGCGGCCCGTGCGTGCAGCTGTTGGTAGGCGATGGCGCGTACCAGAGCCTCATAGGGCGCGCGGGCCGGCTTCGGTTCCAGCCGGCAGGGGCCGACAGCCTGGATGTGCCGCGCCCAGTCATCGTCCATCCTCGACAGGTAATCGGCAGCTGCGCGGTAGAGCAGTAAGCGTTGGTTGGCGACAGACACGGTGTTCTCCAGCAAAACGGCGGAATCTATCCGGCAAGCCCCACTCAAACACTCCGTAACTTGCTTTCAAATCCGGCATGGCGCAATCAGGCGTTGGGTAACGGCGGTAATGTACCGAGCAGCGAGACGGCCGCCACCGCCGCCAAGCCAAACAGACACTCGATCGCAACACTGGTCCGTAAAATACCCAGCGTGTTGCCTTGGCTATTGAGCTGCAACCGATTAAACAGCGCCAACAGCAGCATGCACAGCACCAGCCCGACCTTGATCAACAGAATCAGACCAAATCCGGAAAATGCAGGCTCGGGCCATACTGCACCGCTCATGACCCGCACGTTGATCAGGCCAGTGGCGATGATCACTGCAACCAGTCCATAGCCAATTCCGCTGAAGCGCAGCAGCACGGGCTTGAGGTTGCCCTGTGCCCCAGATGACAGTAGCAACCACAGCAACAATAAGCCGCCTAGCCACGCCCCCACGCAGCACAAATGAATCAGTTGATTCACCATCATCATGTCGCCGAGGGAACCGTCGAACATTGCACCGTGGCCGATGGGTGCCAGCGTCGCTAAGAATAGCGCTGCCAATACCAGCCGCAGTGGGGGCGAGAAATACCGGGTCAACACCAGACTGATCGTCAGCAGCAGGTTCAACAGCAGGTGGCCGCTCCATACCCGGCCAAAAAAGGTATCGCCGAGTACCAGCGTCAAGGTCGATGGATCGAGTCCGTCCTGCCAGTTGTTGGCCATGCTTCCGGCAATCAGCACGAGCAGCAACAGGCCGCTGATCAGGGCTAACGCATTCAGGCCACGCAGTATCCACAAGAGCCTGGTGTCCAGCGCCGGAGTGCCTGGGGTCTCCGCGTCAGGCGTGCTCAGCAGCGACCTGAACAGCCATGTGCGAAACAGGCAGGTTCCAAACAGCAACAGAACCGCCGCAAAGTGCACGAAGCGGCACAGTATCAGCGCGTTTTGCATAAAATCACGGGCTTACTTTGAACGTGTACGAACCGTCGCTTTTATGAGTATCGACCGATACTGCGTGCCATTCGACATTGTACTGTCCAGCGGTAAGCGGGGCGGCAGGGATCACAACCAACACTTTTTTGTCGTCTGCGGTCGTGGTGATGCTTCTAACGGCCACGGTTTTTCCCGTGTCAGTGGTGAGAATGACCTTGGTGAATTTATCCTCGACCCCTTCGGAGAAATTCAGGCGCAATTCGTTGGGCGGCGTCACGGTGCTGTCGGCAGCCGGTAACTGACTTTGCAAATGGGCATGGGCAAACACGGAAGGCGCGGTCGCTAAAGAAACGAGCAGGGTCAGGGACGTGAAGGCTTTCTTAAGACGTTGGGCAGACATTCGATTACCTTTTGTGAAACGGTCGGTTCAAGGTCGGAGTCGTCAAGCGATGCACGCTAATAGACCAGAATCGAGCGATTGATTCCAGCCATGATCACCGGGCATTGCTGCGGGCAAATGTCGCATCTCCCTGCGTCAGGCACTCAGCCGCCCTCGAAGCAACTGCGCCATGGCGCCTAATTCATCAAGGGTGTTATGCCCAATCAACATAAACGCATGGCTTGAATCCGACCAGAACACCACGTTCATGCCCAGCCGCTCTTCGCTGGCAAGCGCTGTCTGGCCACTGCTGGCGCGAGTGATACACAGCGCTAACGGGCCGCGTTCGGGGTCGAGGTAAGTGATCTGGGCAATGGGCACGCCATCGTATTCGAGTATTTGCGCGCGCTTGAATTCAGGCCTCGGCAATGCAACTTGAGAGGTGTCCAGTGCTAACCCCAGGCGCGCATTGACGGCCGCCAGTTGAGCCTTTTGTGAGGCCGGGTCGTCGCTCAAGTTATCCAGTGTTTGTGGTGTGTACAGCGCCATGTACTCAGCCACCAGCCCGCGCCAGCCATGGGGCATGGTCGGCGTGCGCCACGCAAGAAATACTCGGTCCGCCAGTACGCCCGCCACTGCAAAACTGGCGGCTGCGGCCAGGAAACCACGACGACTCAAGGTTCGCGCAGGCGTAGAACCCGGCGCCGGCAAGGCCGCTAACATGGCCTGAAGCTTTTCCATGGGGGCTTGAGCAAGCACCCGTTCATAAGCGTGTTCGAACGGCAACTGACTCCGGCACAGGTAATCGAAACGCTCGGCAACGCCATTTTCAGTCTGAATCGCTGCCTCGATACGGGTTCGCTCCTCGGCGTCCAGTTGGTCATCCATATAGGCGACCAGCGTCTCGTCGGACGGCGTACGGGATGGGTTGTTATCAGTCATCGCCGGTCTCCTGTCGATGCGCTGGATGCGGCGCTGGGTGAGTGGGCCTCGGCCAACTTCAAGCGAGCGGTGGCGAGGCGACTCATGACGGTCCCCATGGGTATATTCAGTACTTCAGCCACTTCTCGGTAGGAAAGACCTTCGACATAGGCGAGGAACACCGCCTCGCGCATGGCCTCAGGCAACGCATTGACACGCTTGATGACCTGGCTCGCCAGCACATGACTCTGTGCGTGTTGCTCACCGTCAAACGACAATTCGCTCTGGGCATCGACAAATCCCTGGCCCTGACGCACGCGCTGGGCACGAACCTCGTTGAGCCAGATTGAATGCATGATCGTCAGCAGCCAGCGATCAAGTCGCGTGCCCGGTGCAAATTGAGCGGCCCGCTCCAGCGCTCGGACGCAGGTCGCTTGCACCAGGTCATCAGCCACATGCCGTTGACGTGACAGCACCCAGCCGTAACGCCACAAGCGCGCAAGGTGCTGGCCCAGCTCGGCTCTTATGTCGATGGCGCTGCTGTCGATAATGCTGGCGATGACGGCCTCCGAAATGACCTTGGCAGCGATGGCCCTGACTGTGCCGGGCCAAAAATGCCCGCTAGCGGTCACGTCCGTGAGGAGTGGTCGATGGCGTGGGCCAAGTCACGGTATTCCTCGCAGGTTGTGCCGCACAGCGTTTTGATGGTTTCCAACTGTTCTTTGGCGAGGTCCACCTGGCCCTTGATCACGTAGGCTTCGCCCAGGTACTCGCGAACTTGCGCGTAATTAGGGTCCAACGCTACGGATTTTAAATAATAGCCAATGCCTTCGTCGGTACGGCCCAGCTTGCGGGTGGCGTAACCACGGTAGTTCAGCGCTTTAGCGGTGTTTGGGTCCTTCAGGGTATCGAGCAGCGACAGTGCCTCCTCATAACGTCCGGCTTTGGCCAAACGGTAGGCGTAATCGGTTTTGTCAGCGTCGGGTGTCAGGCTGCTGGTTTGCATGACGCAGCTCTTGGTTTTGGTGTCATACACCTGGCCTTTAGGGCAGTTGGGTTTTTTGGGGGTTTCTGATTCATCGCTACCGCCACCTGAGGCCTGCACCTGCGTGCTCAACAGTGCGGCTGCCAGACAACCGGCAACGAGCCAGGCGGAAGAGCGGCGGGCGGGTTTTGCGGTGTTTTGGGTGTTCATCAGCGTTTGCTCCTGAGGACGAGGCGAAATAAACAGGTGGTGTCGATAAGTGAACACCTGGGCCGGTCAGTTTATTCAGTGCCTGCGAAATTGTTTATTGTGGCGTTTCGGTCGAGTCCCCGCTCTGTTTCGGACAATCTCAGCACGAGACTGCGTCCCTTCCCGACCCCGGCGCAGCCCGACTATAATTTTTTTTGCGCTTGGGCCAGCAGGCCATGCCCATGTTCTTTGCACAGTGCGGAGGAAAATCTATGAACATTGGAATTATTGGTGCGGCAGCGGTGGGTGAGACGTTGGCGGCAGAGTTTATTCGCGCTGGCAACGATGTGCTGCTCAGCAACCGCAGAGGGCCGACCAGCCTGACGACATTGATTCACAAGCTAGGCCCTAAGGCCAAGGCGGCGACCCTGGCCCAGGCCGCCGCATGTGACCTGGTGGTACTGGCGATTCCTTGGATCAATGTGGCGCAGCTGTTGCCAGGCTTACCGAAATGGCAAGGGCGCATCTTGATCGATGCCACCAATACCTTCCTGAATTACTTGCCGGACTACAAGGTTGCGGATCTGGGTGAAGACAGCGGCAGCGAGATCGTCGCCCGGCTCGCCGCCGATGCGAAAGTGATAAAGGCCTTCAATACTTTGCCGATTGCGGGTTTTTTTAACGCTGTACCTGACGGCTACCGGCGCGTAACGTTTCTCGCCGGAGACGATGTCGACGCCAAGAACTCAGTCAAAGGGTTGATCAGCTCCATGGGCCTGGCACCGATCGACCTCGGCCCGTTAGGCAGGGGTGGTCGGCTGATGCAGCTGAGGGGAGTATTCAATGGTGTCGAGTTGTTGGCAGCGGTTGATCATTAGAAAAATAGTATTTTTGTTATCTGTCCATCTAGAACAGGCGTTGACTTGACAGGCGAAAAAAAGCCACCGCACAAAGGTGAGGTGGCTAAAAAATTGTAACCAAAGGAATGATGAAGTGGAGCAGCCTAATCGATGCATCTCTGATGCGGAGTCAGAAAGCGGTCGAGGCGTGATCGGTCATCGAGGCGAACCTTAACATCGGTTATGAATGGGCAACTATTACGTTAGTCGATAATGACTATCGAGAGAATCGACATAAAAACGGGGAACTTCGATGTTAAAACTTGAACCGTCGGGGGAAAGCTATCCGGGCACCCAATATAGAGACTCAAACGATAAAAAACAGAGCTGAAATAGCCAGTCATTCCACCGTGGTTCTTGCCCCCGGCTTATTTTTGTATTAGCCATCTGCCAAAGCTCAACTATCGTTATTTTATTCGCCTGAACTCAGGAGGCGTTCCTGTTGCTCATGTGTTTGATGGCGATGGCATATTAGAATCAGGGGATAAATAAAAATGATGTCCGTTAAGTGGAATCTCGTGACCCTAGCGGTCTCTCTTGGTGTAAGCCAGTTAGCAGCGGCCGCCGTGGTTAGCGACCAGGCCGATGCGAAAGGATTTGTTGAAGACAGCAGTCTTAACGTCCACCTCAAAAACTATTATTTCGATCGAGATGTTAAAAACGGCGGCGGCAACGACCGCAAGGATTGGGCGCAAGGCATTCTCGCTAACTACAGCTCTGGTTTCACGCAAGGCACTGTCGGTTTTGGCATTGAGGCATTCGGTAACTGGGCCTTTAAACTTGATGGCGGCGCAGGTACTGCGGGAACGGGTAACTTGCCGGTACGTGGCAATGGCGAACCCGAGGATGAATACGGCCGGGCGGGTGGTGCGCTGAAAGTGCGGCTCTCCAAAACTGAACTGCTCTACGGTAACTTACAACCTACGGCACCGGTATTCGCTGCGGGCGGTACACGGCTGTTCCCGCAGACGGGTACTGGCTTTAACCTGCTGAGCAGTGAGATCAATGGCCTTGAACTCGACGCGGGTCATTTCACCGGCGGCAACGGACCGGTCACTACCAACAGCGACCACGACCTGTTTGCTTCTTACGCTAACGTGACTGCCAATAGCATCAGTTATGCAGGCGCCAAATACGCGGTGACTGACGCTCTGTCGCTGAGCGTGTACGGCTCTGAGCTGGAAGATGTCTGGCGTCAGTACTATGGCAACGCGAATTACACAATACCGA
>NZ_JAQGNX010000163.1 GCF_028293835.1 Pseudomonas sp. | reverse complement strand
CAGGTCGCCACTTTGTCGAAGAGCAAACCTATGATCTGGTGATCCTCGACGTCATGTTGCCGGGCCTGAACGGCTGGCAACTGCTGCAACTGATCCGTAAGCGGGGCACCACGCCGGTATTGTTCCTAACGGCGCGCGATGCCATTGAAGACCGACTGCGCGGGTTGGAATTGGGCGCAGACGACTACCTGCTCAAGCCGTTCACGTTCGAAGAGTTACTCGTCCGTGTGCGTACGTTATTGCGACGCGGACCGACGGGCACCGCTGACAGTTACGCGATTGCCGATTTGGAAATCGATGTGCAACGCCAACGCATCAGCCGTGGTGGACAGCGTATCTCGTTAAGCGATCAAGAATTCGAATTGCTGCAATTGCTCGTTAGCCGCCAGGGCGACGTCATTTCTCGGTCACTGATCGCCTCGCAAGTGTTCAACAACGACAGCCAGAAAGTTGAAATCGCCATCCACCGCCTGCGCTCGAAAATCGACGAGCGTTATGTGCCGAAGCTGATTCATACCGTGGGCGCCGTGGGGTATCAGTTGGCGGTGCTCAGCGAGTAACCAACAACTCCGACGGTTTCACAGATAAGCTTGGGAATGATCTAAAACCTCCCACCGGAACCCCGGCATGACGCTGGATTTGGGTGGTTCCGATCTCCCAGGCTTTACGGAATATGCGTTTTACCTGCCCAACCTCTCCCGGAACTGGCTTGGCGTCTGTCCAGTCCAGCGTTTAAACGCGCGGCTGAAGCTGCTGGTGTCGCCGAATCCCAATAGATAAGCGATCTCGCTCAGTGAGGTCTTCGGGTCGCGCATGTGCTGGATGGCAAGATTCTGTCGGCACTGGTTCAGCAGTAAGTCATAACGAAAACCCTCGTCGGCCAAATGCCGCTGCAGGCTGCGCAAGCTTAGGTGCAGATTTTGCGCGATGTACTCGGCGGACGGTTCGCCGTCCGGTAATTGCGCCTCTATCGCCGCCCGTACACGACGTTCCCAGGTCATGGGTTTGAGCTGTTCCAGGGTGCGCTTGAGCACCGTTTCGTTGTGCTCGGCAAGCTCCGGGTTACCGTCTTCCAGCCGACTGTCGAAGTCACTGCAAGCAAACGCCAGCAGGTTCTCTTTAGCGCAAAACACAATCGGCGCCCGAAACACGTCATGCCACGGCTGCGGATCGGCCGGCGTAGGCCGTTGTAGATAAACCGCCAGCGGCGCGTAATCACGGCCCAGACGGTTACGGCAGGTGCGCACATAGATCGCGGCGAAGGCATCAATGGCCTCGGCCGCAGGCGCCGGATTGCCTTCGACCGCACTAAAACGAAACTCATAACGTTCCTGGGTTTTGCGCAGGTCCATCGCCAGCACATCGCTGACCACCTCGTGATAACGCACGATGCGCTCGAACACCTCTTGCAGTGTGCCGCTGGCCACCAGGGCGTAGCCCAGCGCATGAAATGTGGTCGGGCTTACAAACCGCGACACTCGCAAACCGATCGCCGGGTCACCGCTGGCTTGGACCGCCAGTTGCCACAGTCGGGTGGTCGCGGTCACCGGATAACGGGCATTTGGGTCGTCCATCAACAGCGGATCAAGTCCAGCGGTTTGACACAAGGCGATGCTGTCCAGGCCTAAGGCGTCGAGTTGCTTGCGCAGGGCACGTGTCCAACTGGCGAGGGTGGTGGGTTCAGTCATGGCGATTGGCGCGTGTGGTTAACAGGTTGGCGTATGCGGTCAGGCGGAGTCGCGCGCATGGGTGCACTGTGTCATCCATCGTTAACCCCTTGTTATCAACGCTAGCTCAATAAACAGAGGATGGAAGCATGCACGGCACTTCTGCAAGTCCCGACAGGCTGAATGCACAACAGCGATCAGCCCATATTCGCGCCACAGTGATGGCACGGGGTGACGAACTGCGTCGACGCTACCCGATCCTTAAGCATCAGAACGCCATCGGCGTCGGTATTTTAACCGTCGCGTTGGGCGGCATGCTGGCCAGTGCGGCGTTGTACATGGGTGGGTACATGGCCTGGTGGGTGTGCCTGCTGCTGAATGCCTTTTTCGCCTCGCTGACACACGAGTTGGAGCATGACCTGATCCACAGCATGTATTTCCGCAAGCAGCGTATCCCGCACAACCTGATGCTGGCGCTGGTATGGATGGCGCGCCCCAGTACCATTAATCCCTGGATTCGGCGGCACCTGCACCTCAATCATCACAAGGTTTCCGGCACCGAAACCGACATGGAAGAGCGCGCCATCACCAATGGCGAGCCCTGGGGTTTTGCCCGGCTGTTAATGGTCGGCGATAACGTGATGTCGGCGCTGATCCGCATGCTGCGAGCAAAAACGTGGTCACATAAAATGTCGATCCTCAAACGTACGCTGCGAGTCTACGCGCCATTGGCGTTGCTCAATTGGGGTTCGTGGTACGTGTTTCTTGGCTTCCATGGGGCCAATGGAATTGCCAGCCTCCTGGGCGCCCCCATCGACTGGTCAGCCAACACCCTGGCGACGATGCACGTGATTGATATTGCGGTGGTAGTGCTGGTGGGTCCCAACGTGCTGCGGACTTTTTGCTTGCACTTCGTCAGTTCCAACATGCATTACTACGGCGACGTGGAGCTAGGCAACGTGATGCAGCAATGCCAAGTGCTAAATCAGAAATGGATGTGGCCGTTGCAGGCGTTCTGTTTCAATTTTGGTAGCACCCACGGCATTCACCATTTCGTAGTCAAGGAACCGTTCTACCTCCGCCAGATGACCGCTCCGGTCGCGCACAAAGTCATGGCTGAAATGGGTGTGCGCTTCAATGATTTCGGTACGTTTAGCCGGGCGAATCGGTTTGTTCGCACCAGCGAAGGGGTCAGTGTCGTGTATCAGGCCCGCTGATTGATTCCCTCAAACAACGCATAACTTAATGGATTACGAAATATAAATTGTAGGAGCGCGCTTGCCCGCGATGGAACGCGAAGCGGTCCCGAGATGCTGAACTCGGTATTCGCTGGAAGATTGATTTTGCGATTTTACGACCGCTTCGCAGCCGATCGCGGGCAAGCGCGCTCTTACATTGACCGTATCTGCTGCGCGACAGCGCGTCCCCGAAGGGGACAACCAGCTGCCTGCGCAGCAACAGTGGTTCAACAAAAAGTCCATTCAACGCTGATTCTCCAGCAGCCAAGACCGCCTGAAAGGCCCATTTCATAACGGTTTATGGGTTGGTACAGCTCTTGCTATCTCCTGTTATCCAGACAATTGCGTGCTTTGATGCCGAGGTCCGCTTCTTCTGGATTCGTTTACTACCAGGAGCTTATCAATGGCCAACGTCCAGACCGCAGCCAATGCCCTAGAGGCGCTGTGGCATCAAGCGCCTAGCGGCGAATTGATTGACCTCGGCCGGGAATTTCGCGTGCCGTTGGGGCAGTCGCGCTTGCAAAGCACGCCCAAGGGTATCTTGAGCCGTCGCGAAGCGATCCTTCTGGGCGTGTTAGCGCTGGTGCTGCACGGCGCAGTGATTTACGGGCTCAACCAGAACCCGCCTGCGCCGTTGCCCGTTGTGCCGCCGGAGGTCCCGCCGATGACCATCGAGTTTTCGCCGCCGACTCCGCCGGTGGTGGAAACGCCTCCGCCGCCCACGCCCCAGCCGGTGGTCGAACCGCCGCCTCCAGTAGAGGACGAATTGGCCGTCAAGCCACCGCCCCCTCCTAAACCGCCCAAGCCCAAACCGATTGTCAAACCAGTGCTTAAACCCGTTGCGAAACCGGTTGAACAGCCGCCTGCGCCTGCACAACCGGTTGCTGCGCCTGCACCTCCAGCGCCGCCCGCGCCCAAACCATTAACGCCGCCATCGGCAGGTGCCGGTTACCTGCACAACCCGGCGCCGGAATACCCATCGCTGGCAATGCGTCGTGGTTGGCAAGGCACAGTGTTGTTGCGGGTTCACGTATTGGCCAGTGGTAAGCCAGGTGAGATCCAGATTCAGAAGTCCAGCGGCCATGAGCAGCTCGACCAGTCAGCAACCGACGCCGTCAAACGTTGGAGCTTCGTCCCGGCCAAGCAGGGCGATGTCGCACAAGACGGCTGGGTCAGCGTCCCTATCGATTTCAACATTAAATAATCACCGACCGCTAGCAGACCTTAATGCCTAAGCAAGAGAGCCTACGCCATGAACTTACTGACATCTCCCTTTGATTCCATCGAACACGCGGTCATCTGGCTGCTGGTACTTTTCTCCGTAGCCACGTGGGGGTTGGCATTGCTCAAGGGCTCACAGTTCACCCGGCTCAAGGCCCAGGATCGAAAGTTTCATAAGCAGTTTTGGGCAGCATCGAGCCTGGACGCAGCGGCTGGGTTGGCCGCTAGCGAACCCGGTGCCGCAGCGCGAGTCGCGCAAGCCGGTTACGCCGCGATTCAGGTGGGGGAGGCGCCGCACGCTGCTGATCTGAGTCAGTCCATCAATCATCAGGACCGCCTTGAGCGCGCCCTGCGCCAGCAAATCGTGCGCGAGCGCCGCTCCCTGGAAACCGGCCTGGCAGTCCTCGCGAGTATCGGCAGCACGTCGCCATTCATTGGTCTGTTCGGCACCGTCTGGGGAATCATGTCCGCCCTTAAAGGCATCAGTGCAGCGGGCTCTGCAAGCCTTGAAACCGTGGCCGGTCCCATCGGTGCGGCACTGGTCGCAACCGGTGTCGGGATCGCCGTCGCGGTGCCCGCAGTGCTGGTTTACAACTACTTTCTGCGTCGCCTGAAACTGACCGCCGCCGACCTCGACGACTTCGCCCACGACTTCTACAGCCTGGCGCAGAAGAGTTCGTTCCGCGTGCTGATCCACCCAACGCTTAACAAAGCGTCGCCGGGTGTTCCTGCGAACAAAGTGAAGGAGGCGTCCTGATATGGCCTTCTCTACCCAAGATTCCGATGAGGTGCTGAGCGAAATCAACGTCACGCCGCTGGTGGACGTGATGTTAGTCCTGCTGGTGGTGTTCATCGTCACTGCGCCGTTGCTAACCAACTCGATCCCCATCAACCTGCCGAAGACCGAAGCGGTAGCGCCTGCAGAAAAGAAAGACCCGCTTGTGGTGAGCATCGACGGGAAGGGCAAGCTGTTCATCAACAAGGATGAAATCCAGCCAGATCTGCTGAAAAGCAGCCTGGAAAGCGCCAAAGCCAAAGACCCCGACGTGCGTGTGCAACTGCAAGCCGACGATGGCGTGAATTATGGCGAAGTGGCGCGGGCCATGGCCTCCATTGAAAAGGCCGGGATTACCAAATTATCAGTGATAACCGCCAAGTAGTTTTTCTGTAACAGAGATTGGCTAGGATTGTTTTGAAAGTTTTGTGGGTCGCCCCTTAGGCAGGGGGCGGCCCTCTTTTTTGTTTGTTCTCATTGTATAAGTCCGGATAGCTTCAAGATCGTAAGCGGAAGGTGTAAAACGGTACTCAGCCATGCCTGTTCAACATTCCTGCTTGAATTCCTCGGTGTCGAGTGGGCGAGGCTCCCCGCTAGATTCACCCTCCGTCAGCGCAACGCGAATATCCTCAAGTTCGGCGCTACGCTCTTGGTCCCGTCGGCTTATCTGAAACTCTAAATTTCCACGTCCCATAAGTTTATATATTCCTTTCAGACCTTAACAAATAGCTTCTTATTCCTTAACGAATATATGCGACGTCCCTATACTTTGCCCTGAACGCAAACGTGCAGGAGACGCACCCCATGCGCAACGAGTCGATCCGCTTTCTGATAGTGCCGGGCTGGCAAGGGTCTTCAGATGACCATTGGCAGACGCATTGGCAGAACAGCTTGCCCAATAGCTCACGTGTGGAACAGGCCGATTGGCTCAAGCCGCGCCGTGAAGACTGGGTAGGTGAATTGCAGCGTGCAATTGCCGCTGACAGCACGCCGGTGATTCTCATTGCTCACAGCTTGGGCTGTATTACCGTTGCGCATTGGGCCGAGCTGGCTCCCAGGCAATCGCTGCACCAAGTGCTGGGTGCGTTGTTGGTGGCGCCTGCTGACGTTGAGCGGCCAAATTGCCCACCGGCCTTACGTAACTTCGCACCAATTCCTACGCATTTGCTGCCGTTTCCTACGCAAGTGGTCAGTTCGGACAACGATTCGGCGGTGGGCACTCAGCGCGCGCTGGAGCTGGCATTGGGTTGGGGCGCAGAAGTGGGGATTGTGAGCGGTGCCGGGCACATCAATGTGAAGTCCGGACATCAGCGTTGGGAACAAGGGTTCGCCTATTTGTATCGTCTGCAAAGCCGCATCGAACAGCACACGCTTCGCCGCGCTTGAGCCAAACTTTCTTGTCGGGCCATTTGGTCCTGCTGTCTATTTTTTAACGCTTGAGCCGTCGCAAGGGCTCAGGCGGGAGTATGCCATGAGCCCTCACGAAACCTTTGGCCAGCCGTTGCTGACATTCCCCGATGCAGAAAAAAGCCCGCTCAGTATTCGCGCTAAAGCGCTGGTATTTGTCGACCCGCGCTCGCGCCAACTGCGCGAGGAACTGGAGCACCTGGCGCCCCGGGCCTTGCCGGTGTTGATTCGCGGCGAGACCGGCAGCGGCAAAGAATTGCTGGCCCGGCATATTCATCGCGCCAGTGACCGGGCTGGACTATTTGTATCGGTTAACTGCGGCGGGATCAGCCCGACCTATGCCGATGCCGAATTGTTCGGTTACACCGCCAGCGCCCATACCGGTTTGGCTGGCAGCCGGGCCGGGTGGTTTGGCTCGGCCAATGGCGGCACCTTATACCTGGACGAAATTGGTGATTTGCCGTTGCCCATTCAGACCAAACTCTTGGCTGCGCTGGAAAATCATGAAGTGACCCGCGTTGGTGCGCAGCAACCGAGCCCGGTAGACGTGCGTCTGGTGGCGGCCACCAGCATTGATTTGACGCAGGCAGTGGCGGCGGGAAAATTCAACGAACGGCTTTTCCATTACCTGAGCGAAGGCAGCCTGGAGTTGCCTGCACTACGCGAAAGGGTGGGGGATATTTTGTCGTTGGCCGAATACTTCTTAGGCATCTACAGCCAGCGATTAAGTCTGCCGGTGCCGTTGATCAGCGAGGCCGCCCAGCGCGTGCTTGAGCGGCACAGCTGGCCAGGCAATACCCGGGAGCTGGAAAATGTCATTCACTTTGCATTGCTGGTAAGCAGCGGCGATGAAATTCTTCCCGAACACCTCAACCTGCCTGACGTTGTCGACCCCCTCGCGCAGATAGCCCGTCAGACCGAGCAATTGCTTAGCCGCGCCGAGCCAGGGCAACTTGCTGAATTGCAACGACTTGTCGTGCAACTAACCCAGCGTCTCGCGCAAACGCCGGGCTAGACGCCTTTAATCGGTCCGGATAATGGCGCATTGCCGGCTTAAGCACTAAAAAGCATAACTAACGCTGTAAAAATTATTGTCATGGAATAACAAATATCGGTAATGTCCGCTCCACGCCGCCGATCCGCAGAAGCTGCAAGATAGGCGGCAAATTACTTCTACGCCGTCACCTGTGATGACCGCGATTTTTGCTAAGGACTTTGCATGAAAAAGACGTTGTTATTGACCGCTCTGGCGGCTGCACTTTCGATTGGCCTGGCTCACGCCGGCGAAAAACTGGTTGTCGGCGCTACGGCGGTTCCCCATGCCGAGATCCTTGAACTGATCAAGCCTGAGCTGGCGAAAGAAGGCGTGGACCTGGAAATCAAAGTCTTCAGCGACTACGTACAGCCAAACGTACAGGTTTTCGAAAAGCGTCTGGACGCTAACTATTTCCAAACCAAACCGTACCTGGACGGCTTCAACACCGGTAAAAAAGCCAACCTGGTGACCGTCATTGGTGTTCACGTTGAACCCTTTGGCGGCTACTCGAAAAAATACAAAAGCCTGGCTGACCTGCCAGACGGCGCCACCGTTGCTATCCCTAACGAAGGCAGCAACGCAGGCCGTGCTCTGCTGCTGTTGCAGAAGGGTGGGCTGATCACTCTGAAGGATCCAACCAACGCGCTGTCAACACCGAAAGACATTGCCTCCAACCCTAAGCATCTGAAATTTCGCGAGCTGGAATCGGCATTGCTGCCACGCGCTCTGGACCAGGTTGATCTGGACTTGATCAATACTAACTACGCTCTGGAAGCCAAGCTCAGCCCGAAAAAAGATGCTTTGATTCTCGAAGGCGCTGATTCGCCTTACGTGAATTTCCTTGTCGCTCGCCCTGACAACCAGAACAGCGCAGCCATTCAGAAATTGGCTAAAGCGTTGACCAGCCCTGAAGTCAAAGCGTTCATCGCCAAGAAATATGACGGCGCGGTATTGCCAGCGTTCTGATACAAATTCAAGCGTCACTGATTTTTACGCCGACGGCTTTCATAGCGTCGGCGTTTTTGTTTTTGCCTGCCGGGAACTCTGTAAGAGACAACCTGTTGGCGAGGCAATGTGTCAGACAAGCCGTATAAGGGCTCTCGCCAACAAGTTGGCTCCTACAGGAATCGAGGATTAGCAGGCAAAGAATCCCGTGAAAAATGCCATTGGATTGGGGCCGCTAGCGTTTCCAGTGCTATCCATATGCACTAACGGTATTTAAACTAAATTTCTTATACCTATAAAGTCCCGATTCTAAATTGCTTAGTCACTTGGAGTCGGAGTTCTCATGCCAGTAGCCTCCCCAGCTTCTTCCGCTGTAAACGTAGCCAGCCAAGTCTTCGACGTTCGCCCCTTCGAAGGGAAAGTCGGAGCCGAAATCATCGGTCTGGATTTGTCCAAGCCGCTTAATGACACTGACTTCGCCCGCGTGCATCAAGCGCATCTGGATTACCACGTTGTGGTTTTCCGCAATCAGCAGATCACGCCGCAGCATCAGATCGATTTCAGCCGACGCTTTGGCGTTCTGCAAATCCATGTGCTCAAGCAGTTTCTGTTGGCCAATCATCCGGAAATCCTGATCGTCTCGAACATCGTCGAGAACGGCCAGCCGGTGGGCCTGGGGGATGCGGGCAAGTATTGGCATTCGGACCTTTCGTACAAAGAACTGCCAAGCCTCGGCTCGATGCTCCATGCGCAAGAGCTGCCCAGCGAAGGCGGCGACACGCTGTTCGCCAATCTGCATCTGGCCTGGGATACATTGCCGCAAGCTCTGCGTGATGCAGTCGAAGGCCGCTCTGCAGTGCATTCCTACACCGCACGCTACAGCGAAGGCAAAAACGCTGCTAGCTGGCGTCCGACGTTGACCGCCGAACAGCTTGCGCAAGTCGCCGAAGTGACCCACCCGATAGTGCGCACGCACCCGGAATCCGGTCGTAAAGCACTGTTCGTCAGCGAAGGCTTCACCACGCGCATCGTTGGCCTGCCGGACGACGAAAGCCGTGAGCTGTTGGATCAGCTGTACGCCCACAGCGTGCGTCCTGAGCATATTTACCGCCACCAATGGCAGCCGCATGACCTGGTGTTCTGGGACAACCGTTCATTGATCCATCTCGCCGCTGGTTGCCCGCCAGAGCTGCGCCGCAAGCTGTTGCGCACCACCATTCAAGGTGATGCGCCGTTCTGATCGGAGGAGCCGTTCCATGAATGCTGTTTTGCAAAGCCACACGGCTAGCGAAAGCTCAATCGTGCCGCAGGTCGATCAGCCCGCCGCTGAAGCCCTGTTGCAAGTCCAAGGCGTAAGCCTGGAATACCGCACCCCTGAACGGGTGGTGCGGGCGACCCATCAAGTGAGTTTTGAAATCGATCCGGCGGACCGCTTCGTCCTGCTCGGCCCATCGGGTTGCGGTAAGTCGACGTTGCTTAAAGCCGTGGCTGGATTTATCCAGCCCAGCGAGGGGCAGATCCGCTTGGCGGGTGCGCAGGTCACAGAACCCGGTCCAGACCGGATTGTGGTGTTTCAGGAATTCGACCAGTTGCCACCCTGGAAAACGGTGATCCAGAACGTCATGTTCCCCTTGCTGGCTTCACGCACGTTGAAGCGCCGTGAGGCAGAAGAACGGGCACGTTACTACCTTGAAAAAGTGGGCCTCAGTGCCTTCGCCGACGCCTACCCGCACACCTTGTCCGGCGGCATGAAAGCGCGGGTGGCGATTGCCCGTGCGCTGGCCATGCAACCGAAAATCCTGCTGATGGACGAGCCCTTTGCCGCGCTCGATGCGTTGACCCGCCGCAAAATGCAGGAAGAGCTGTTGGAACTGTGGGAGGAGGTGCGCTTCACCTTGTTATTCGTGACTCACTCCATCGAAGAAGCTTTGGTGGTGGGCAACCGGATTCTGTTGCTATCACCGCACCCAGGCCGGGTTCGCGCTGAAATCAACAGCCACCAATACGACCTCAACAGCCTCGGCGGGGTGGATTTCCAGCGCACTACCCAGCGCATCCATCGCTTGCTGTTCGATGAAGGTGAGGCCGAGCCGGCCGAACGCGAACTCAGTTTCAAAGATGTCCGCATCGCGTATTGAATCAACCCTCGGTATTAGCAGGGCAGCAACCCCAAGAGAATTCGACACATGACCATTCGACCGGAATACGAAGTCACGCTGGAGCCTTTTACCCAAGAGGACCTGGCGCGTGACATCCCGTTGGCGCAACGCATCTGGCAACAGAGCTGGGTACGTAAAACCGTGATCCTGCTGGCCCTCGCGCTGATATGGGAGTTGGCCGCGCGTTACCAAAACAATGACCTGCTGCTGCCCAGCGTATTGCAAACCGCCAGCGCTTTTTACGATGGCATTGCCAGTGGCGAGCTGCTGAGCAAGGTATGGATATCCTTGGCGGTCCTGATCAAAGGCTACGTAATCGGCATCGTCCTGGCGTTCGCGCTGACCACCCTGGCAGTGTCGACCCAGCTGGGGCGAGATCTTCTAAGCACTCTCACCGCCATGTTCAATCCTTTGCCAGCGATTGCACTCCTGCCGCTGTCATTGCTGTGGTTCGGCCTGGGTCAGGGCAGTCTGATTTTCGTGCTGGTGCATTCGGTGTTATGGGCGTTAGCGCTGAACACCTACTCGGGCTTTCTCGGGGTCTCGGAAACCCAGCGCATGGCCGGGCGCAACTACGGCCTGAAGGGCTTGCGCTTCGTTTGGTACATCCTGATACCCGCTGCGCTGCCGTCGATTCTGTCCGGGCTGAAAATCGGTTGGGCCTTCGCCTGGCGCACCTTGATCGCCGCCGAACTGGTATTCGGCGCGCAGTCCGGCAAAGGCGGCTTGGGCTGGTACATCTACCAGAACCGCAACGAGCTCTACACAGACAAAGTGTTCGCCGGCTTGATCGCGGTGATCCTGATCGGCCTGCTGGTGGAAAACCTGCTGTTCAACAACATTGAGCGGCTAACGGTTAAACGCTGGGGCATGCAGCGTTGATGCTGGCTTTTTAAGACTATCGATATTCCAAAATCCTATTTATTTATAGTGTTTAGGTAACTGTAAGCTATATGCAACGCCGGACCACCGGCCTGTCGTATTCATTATTTTTGGTGAGAATTTCATGGCCACATCGTTCAAGCGTCCGGCGCTTACTACACTCGCAGCAGCGTTGGGTTTGGCCGGAGCACTGCTCGGTAGCGGCGCCCAGGCTGAGGGAAAAATCAGCATTGCCCAGCAGTTTGGCATCGGCTATTTGATCCTCGACGTGGTGCGTGATCAGCATCTGATCGAGAAACACGGCAAAGAACAGGGCCTGGACATCGCGGTGGATTGGAACAGCATTTCTGGCGCCACCGCCATGAACGAAGCCTTGCTCGCTGGCGCCCTCGACGTAGTATCTGCTGGCGTGCCGCCGATGCTCACCGTGTGGGACCGCACCAAAGGCAAACAGAACGTCAAGGCCATCGCCTCGCTCGGTTCGATGCCCAACTATTTGCTCAGCAATAACCCTGACGTGAAGACCCTGAAAGACTTCACTGACAAAGACCGCATCGCTGTGCCGGCTGCGGGCGTGGGCTTCCAGTCACGCACGTTGCAGATCGAAACCGCCAAAGTGTTCGGCGACGCCGAGTTCAAGAAATTCGACAATATCTCCGTCAGCCTGCCGCACCCAGACGCAACTGCCGCGCTGATTGCCGGTGGTTCCGAGCTAAACGCACACTTCTCCAGCCCGCCGTTTCAGTACCAGGAACTGGAGAATCCCAAGGTCCACAAAGTGCTCAGTTCTTACGACGTGCTTGGCGGACAGGCCACGTTCAACGTGCTCTACACCACTCAGAAATTCCACGACCAGAACCCAAAAACCTATAAAGCCTTTTACGATGCGCTGGCTGAAGCCGAACACATCATCAAGGCCAACAAACCTGCCGCCGCTGAGACCTACATCCGTGTAGAACAGTCGAAACTGCCGCTGGCCCTCGTCGAAAAGATTGTCTCCGATCCAGAGATCGACTTCACCATTACCCCGCAGCGCACCTACATCTATGCCAGCAAACTGCAGGAACTGGGCGTGTTGAAGAACAAGGCTGACAGCTGGAAAGACTACTTCTTCGAAGAAGCGCATGGCACGCCGGGTAGCTGAGTTTTCATCGTCTGATACCCCGCTTCGCCAATACATCTTTAACAGGCTGTCCCATGACCCTGGACTACCCCTTTATCCTCAGCACCCTGCCGTCTTTTTTGAAGGCGGTCGGGGTGACGTTACAGGTGGGTTTGATCGCCATTTGCACGTCGCTGCTGGTGGCGTTGATCAACTCCACAATCCTGGTGTTTCGTACACCGTACCTGCATCGATTGGTGGCGCTGTACGTCGAGTTGGCGCGCAACACGCCGTTGTTGATTCAACTGTTTTTCATCTACTTCGCTTTACCCACGCTGGGGATAAAAGTTTCTGGATTCTGCGCCGCGATTATCACCATGACCTTTTTGGGTGGCGCGTATTTGACCGAAGTCTTGCGTGCTGGCGTTGATGCGGTACCCCCGGCGCAGCTGGAGTCCGGGCGTTCCATTGGGCTTTCGCAATGGCAATTACTGCGTTACGTGATTTTGCCCCAGGCGGGCATCCTCAGCCTGCCTGCGCTGTTTGCCAATTTTATTTTTTTGCTCAAAGAGACCACGGTGGTTTCTGCAGTTGCGGTTCCGGAAATTCTTTACACCACCAAAAGCTACATCGCGCTGTATTACAAAACCTACGAAATGCTCACCGTGTTGACGCTGATTTGCGTGCTGTTGTTCTTGCCGTTGTCATTGCTGCTCAGCTACCTGGAACGGAGGCTTCAACATGGCCAGTTCGGGTCTTGAATTGCTGTGGGTATCGTTGCCGCAACTGGGCAAAGGTGCCGCGCAAACACTGTCCATTTCGCTGCTGAGCATTTTAATCAGCACGGTGGGCGGGGTGTTGTATGGCGTCTTGCGCACGTTGAACGCTTATTGGCTCAACATGATTTTGCGGGTTTATCTGGAATTGTTTCGAGCGATTCCAGTGTTGGTCTGGCTGTATCTGTTGTTCTTCGGCTTGCCGATTTTCTTCGGTCTCAGTATCCCGAGCTTTTGGTGCGGCGTGTTGGTGTTGTCGTTATGGGGCAGCACCGAAGTCGGTGAAGTCGTCCGCGGCGCCTTGCATTCTCTGCCACGGGGGCAGCGGGAGGCGGGTTTATCCATCGGTCTTTCCGACCCGCAGCTGTACGGCTATGTACTGATTCCGCAAGCGCTGAAGCGGATGACGCCGCCGACCATCAACATCTACACCCGCATCATCAAGACCAGCTCGTTAGTGGTGCTGATTGGCGTCGTCGACGTGATCAAGGTCGGACAACAAATTATCGAGCGCACCTACGAATCGGTGTTGATTTACGGCGCGTTGTTTTTGTTTTTCTTCTTCATTTGCTACCCGCTTTCTGCCGCCTCCCGCGTGCTGGAGCGACGCTGGACGCAAGCATGAGCGCACTGATCGAGTTCAAAGGCTTCAATAAGTTTTTCGGCAGCCAGCAAGTCCTGAAAGAAATCGACCTGACGGTTGAGAGCGGAGAAGTGATCGTTATTCTTGGTCCCAGCGGTTGCGGCAAAAGCACTTTGCTGCGCTGCCTGAATGGCCTGGAAGTGGCACACAGCGGGAGCTTGCGTTTTAACGGACGCGAGCTGCTGGAGCCTAAAACCGACTGGCGCCAAGTGCGGCAAGACGTCGGCATGGTGTTCCAGAGCTATCACCTTTTTCCGCACATGACCGTCCTCGAAAACGTCTTGCTCGGTCCGCTGAAAGTACAAAAGCGCAAACGCAATGAAGCGTTGGCGCAAGCCGAAGCGTTGCTTGAACGGGTGGGTCTTTCGGACAAGCGCGATGCTTTTCCACGGCAATTGTCGGGCGGCCAGCAACAGCGTATCGCTATCGTCCGTTCGCTGTGTATGAACCCCCAAGTCATGTTGTTCGATGAGGTAACCGCTGCCCTCGATCCGGAGATGGTCAAGGAAGTGCTGGAAGTGATCCTCGACCTGGCGCGCGGCGGTATGACCATGCTGATCGTTACCCACGAGATGGCCTTTGCACGCGCGGTAGCTGACCGCGTCGTGTTCATGGAGGCCGGAAGCATCCTCGAACAGAACACCCCGGAGTCATTTTTCACGAACCCGCAAAGCGCACGGGCGCAGCAGTTTCTGGAGAAATTCTCCTATGTAGAAACCATGCCCAAGAAATCGAAAATCAAGGAGCTGTCATGAGCGCTGTTCACTTAACATCTGCCAAATCACTGCTGTTAGTTCCGCTGCTCGGCCTAGGCCTGCTGGCCGGTTGCGGCAACAATGACGCACCCGCCAAGCCAGCTGCAACCGCCAGTACCGCCGCTGCGCCAGCCCCAGGCTATCTGGCCAAAATCAAGGCCCGCGACAAATTGATCGTGGGCGTATTTACCGATAAACCACCGTTTGGTTTTGTCGATGAAAAAGGCCGGTACGTAGGTTTTGATACCGACATAGCCCGTCAATTCGCCAAAGACTTGTTGGGCGATGAAAATAAAGTCGAGTTCGTCGCGGTTGAACCGGCGAGCCGTATCCCCTTTTTGCAAAGCGACAAAGTCGACCTGATTCTCGCCAACATGACGGTCACGCCAGAGCGTAAAGAAGCGGTAGAGTTCACTAACCCGAACCTCAAGGTTGCGGTCCAGGCCTTGGTACCACAAGGCAGCACCGTGGTTAAACTTGATGACCTGGCTGGTAAAACCACCATCGTCACCACCGGCACCACGGCTGATATTTGGCTGACCAAAACCCACCCGGACTGGAAGCTGTTGAAGTTCGAGAAGAACTCCGAATCGCTGCAAGCGTTGTCCACAGGTCGCGGCGACGCTTACGCTCAGGACAATCTGGTGCTGTTCAGCTGGTCTAAACAAAACCCTGGTTACCGCGTTCTGCCAGAAAAACTCGGCGGTGAAGCACCGATTGCGCCAGCGGTGAAAAAGGGCAACATCGAACTGCGTGACTGGATCAACACTGAATTGGCGAAGCTGGGTGAAGATAAATACCTGCTCAAGCTGTACGACCAATACGTGCGCAAACAGCTGAGTGACGACACCAAGCCTGAAGATGTCATCGTTGAAGGCGGTAAGTGGCAGGGTTAAGACTCATACATCGACAATCTGTAGGAGGTTCCGCCACGTCTCCGACGCCGCGCTGTCGCGCAGCAAACACAAAACCTACAAATTATTTTTAGGTCAATAAGTTATGCGTTGTCTGATAATAGTTAACTTGTTGGCGAGAAGCTTGATGACATATCAATATCAGGCCTACCGCTTCGCCAACAAGTTGGCTCCTACAGACGACCTGCAGCCAGGTCGGACCGACTAGCAACTTATTCCAATATCCCTTGAGTTTAATCAGTGCAGGAACCCTGATCTACGCTCACAGTCGCATACCTCGGGTTTAGATGCGTTTTCTGCGCGAGCCTCACAGGTATCCACCACGGCATTTGCAAAGGAGTCTGCATGCCTGTTCATCAATCATTTTTTGCTGCCGTTAGTCTGGGCTTGGTGTTCGGGTTGCTGGTGGGTTGCGGTGACAAACCGGCTGAAGAACCCCAGCGCCCTCGCGTTTATGTGCAGCAGGTGAAAACCGCCGACTTCGCCGCCGCCGTGTCGCTGACCGGCGATGTACAGGCGCGGGTGCAGACTCAGCTGTCTTTTCGCGTCGGCGGCAAAATTATTCAGCGCATGGTCGATGTCGGTGATCGGGTGTCGGCCAAGCAAGTGCTGGCCAAGCTTGACCCCAAGGACCTACAGACCAGCGTCGATTCGGCGGTCGCTGCGGTGGCGGCTGAACAGGCGCGCGTGACCCAAACCAGCGCGGCGTTTGTTCGCCAGGAAAAACTCCTGCCCAAAGGCTATACCAGTCGCAGCGAATACGATTCAGCCCAGGCGGCGTTGCGAAGCAGCCAAAGCGCATTGAAGGCTGCTCAGGCGCAACTGGCCAACGCCCGTGAGCAGTTGGGGTACACCGCATTGGTGGCGGATGCGCCGGGAATTATCACCGCGCGCCAGGCAGAGGTCGGGCAAGTGGTACAGGCCACTGTGCCAATTTTTGGCCTGGCACGGGATGGCGACCGAGACGCCGTGTTCAACGTTTACGAATCACTGTTCGTCAACCCGCCCACCAATCAGGCGGTACAAGTGACTTTGCTCGATAACCCCCAAATCGTCGCCACCGGCAAAGTGCGCGAAGTGACCCCGGCGGTCTCCGCGCAGACGGGCACGTTACAAGTCAAAATAACCCTTAGCCAGCTACCCGCGGGTATGGAGCTGGGCTCGGTGGTCAGTGTCGCCTTGAGCATACCCGCCAAAGCCAGCGTCCAGCTGCCATGGGCGGCATTGACCAAAGGCCTCGGTGACCAATTGGGTCAGCCCGCGGTCTGGGTGATCGACGATCAAGGCAAAGCCAATTTGCATGCGGTCCATGTCGGGCGTTATCTCACCGGCAGCGTGGTGATCAGCGATGGGTTGAACGCGGGTGAACAGGTGGTGGTTGCCGGTGGCCAGTTGTTGCATCCGGACATGCTGGTTGAAATCGCTGAGACACCGCAGCCGACAGTAACGGCGAAGGTACAGCCATGAAGCGTTTGTCATTGATGTTGCTAGGCAGTGTGATGATAAGCGCCTGCAGCAAACCCGAGCCGCCGCCGGAACCCGTACGGCCGGTACTGTTCATCGAGGTTCAACCCGAGTCCGTGGAAAACCTTGGACGCTTTGCTGGCAATATCCAGGCGCGCTACGAAAGCACCTTGGGCTTTCGCGTGCCGGGCAGAATTGCCCAGCGCAGCGTCGACGTTGGCAGTGAGGTTGAGAAGGGCCAACTGTTGGCGACCCTGGATCCTACCGATCAGCAAAACAACCTGCGCGCTCGCCAAGGCGATCTGGCACGAATCGAAGCGCAATGGATCAACACCCAGGCCAACGCTCGCCGTCAGCAAGAATTGTTTGATCGAGGCGTCGGTGCCCAGGCACAACTGGATGTCGCCCAGACGGATTTGCGCACCACCCGGGCCTCGCTGGAGCAAGCGCGTGCGGCCATGAGCCAGGCTCAGGATCAGCTTAATTACAGTGAGCTGCGCACCGACCACGCCGCAGTCGTGACGGACTGGAAAGTCGAGGCCGGGCAAGTGGTGAGCGCTGGTCAGGAAGTGGTCACACTGGCTCGCCCCGACATCAAGGAAGCGGTAATCGACCTGCCTGCGTCGCTGGCCGATGAGCTGCACGAAGGTGTTGAATTCAAGGTCGCCGGGCAGCTCAATCCCGACATCAACACCACAGCGACTCTGCGGGAAATAGAACCCCAGGCCGAACGCTCGACACGCACCCGCCGTGCGCGTCTGACGCTGGCCGAGACGCCTGCCGCGTTTCGTCTGGGTACGGCGATCAGCGTCACCCTGACCACCGCCATCGAAACACGCACGCAACTGCCGGCCACCGCCGTGCAAAACGTCGACGGCAAAACTCAGGTTTGGATCGTCGACATGCAAAATCAGACGGTGGCCCCGCGAGAGGTCAATGTCGTTAGCCAAGGGAACGATAACGTGCTGCTGGTGGCGGGTGTGAAGGCTGGCGAACGGGTGGTCAGTGCCGGCGTAAACAGCCTCAAGCCAGGTCAGAAAGTCAAAGTCGATAAGGACGCGCCACGATGAAAGGGAAGTTCAACCTGTCCGATTGGGCCATCAAACACCAGTCGTTCGTCTGGTATTTGATGTTCGTTGCGCTGTTGATGGGGGTATTTTCATACCTGAACCTGGGCCGCGAGGAAGACCCTTCGTTCACCATCAAAACCATGGTGATCCAGACCCGTTGGCCCGGCGCCACCGTGGATGAAACCCTGGAACAAGTCACCGACCGTATCGAGAAAAAGCTCGAGGAACTGGACTCCCTTGACTACGTGAAAAGCTACACCCGACCCGGCGAATCCACTGTGTTCGTGTACCTGCGTGACACCACCAACGCCAAAGCCATTCCGGAAATCTGGTATCAGGTCCGCAAGAAAATCAACGACATTCGTGGCAGCTTTCCCCAGGGCATCCAGGGTCCGGCGTTCAACGATGAGTTCGGTGATGTTTACGGATCGATCTATGCATTTACTGCAGACGGCCTGTCCATGCGCCAACTGCGTGACTACGTAGAGCAGGTGCGGGCAGGTATTCGTGCCGTACCGGGTCTGGGCAAAGTCGAGATGATCGGCCAGCAGGACGAAGTGCTGTACTTGAACTTTTCCACGCGCAAACTGGCTGCGCTGGGGCTGGATCAGCGGCAAGTGGTGCAAAGCCTGCAATCGCAAAATACCGTCACGCCAGCGGGGGTAATCGAGGCCGGGCCGGAGCGGATTACCGTACGCACATCGGGTCAATTCGCCTCGGAGAAAGACCTTGAGGCGGTCAACCTACGCCTCAACGACCGCTTCTACCGGCTAAGCGATATCGCTGACATCAGCCGCGGCTACACCGACCCACCCACGCCCCTGTTCCGCTTCAATGGCAAGCCCGCCATCGGCCTGGCCATTGCCATGAAGAAGGGCGGCAATATTCAGGAGTTCGGCAAAGCCCTGCATTCTCAGATGGACAACGCCACCGCCGACCTACCTATCGGGGTCGGTGTACACAACGTGTCGGATCAGGCGCAAGTAGTGGAGAAGGCTGTGGGTGGCTTCACCAGCGCGCTGTTCGAAGCGGTGGTGATCGTATTGATCGTCAGCTTCATCAGTCTCGGCGTGCGTGCCGGGCTGGTGGTGGCGTGTTCGATCCCGCTGGTGTTGGCGATGGTGTTCGTCTTCATGGAATACAGCGGCATCACCATGCAGCGGATTTCCCTCGGCGCGTTGATCATTGCCCTTGGTCTGTTGGTGGACGACGCCATGATCACGGTGGAGATGATGGTCACGCGGCTGGAACTCGGCGAGACCAGACAACAGGCAGCGACGTTCGCCTATACCTCCACAGCGTTTCCAATGTTGACCGGCACCTTGGTCACCGTGGCCGGCTTCGTACCGATTGGCCTCAACGCCAGTTCTGCGGGGGAATACACCTTCACCCTGTTCGCAGTGATTGCGGTCGCCATGCTGGTGTCATGGGTGGTGGCGGTACTGTTCGCGCCGGTGATTGGCGTGCACATTCTCAGCGAGAACATTAAAAAGAAATCCGAAAAACCGGGACGCCTCCCACGGGTATTCAATGGCGGCATGCTGTGGGCGATGCGCAACCGTTGGTGGACGATCATCATCACGGTGTTGCTGTTTCTGGCAGCGGTGTTCTCCATGGGCTTCGTGCAGAACCAATTCTTTCCATCGTCAGACCGGCCCGAAATTCTGGTGGACCTGAATCTGCCGCAAAACGCCTCGATCAACGAAACCCGCAAAGTCGTCGACCGGCTCGAAGCGACGCTAAAGGACGATCCGGACATTGCGCGCTGGAGCACATACATCGGCCAGGGCGCGGTACGCTTTTACTTACCGTTGGATCAGCAACTGGAAAACCCGTACTACGCGCAATTGGTCATCGTCAGCAAAGGCCTTGAGCAGCGCGGTGCCTTGACCGAACGCTTGAAAAAGCGCCTGCGCGATGATTTCGTGGGCATCGGCAGTTACGTACAACCACTGGAAATGGGGCCGCCGGTTGGGCGCCCGATTCAATACCGGGTCAGCGGTAAGGACATCGACCAAGTCCGGCAACATGCCATCGAACTGGCGACATTACTGGGTCAAAATTCGCACATTGGCGAAATCATTTACGACTGGAACGAGCCGGGCAAAGTCCTGCGCATCGACATTGCACAAGACAAGGCGCGACAGTTAGGGCTGTCGTCCGAAGACGTAGCGCAACTGATGAACAGCATCGTCACCGGATCGCCAGTGACCCAAGTGCGCGACGATATCTACCTGATCAACGTGGTAGGGCGCGCCGAAGACGCCGAACGTGGCACTCCGGAAACGCTGCAAAACCTGCAAATCGTCACGCCCAGTGGCACATCGATTCCGCTGCTGGCGTTTGCTACCGTGCGCTATGAGATGGAGCAGCCGCTGGTGTGGCGTCGAGACCGTAAACCCACCATCACCGTCAAGGCAGCGGTGCGCGACTCGATACAGCCTACGGACCTGGTCAAACAGCTTAAACCGGTTATCGACAAGTTTGCCGGTGGATTGCCACTGGGCTTTAAAGTCGCCACCGGCGGTACGGTGGAGGAGAGCGGCAAGGCCCAAGGGCCCATTGCCAAAGTGGTGCCACTGATGATTTTCCTCATGGCCACGTTCTTGATGATCCAGTTGCACAGCGTGCAAAAGATGTTTCTTGTTGCCAGCGTCGCGCCACTGGGTTTGATCGGCGTGGTGTTGGCGCTGATTCCCACGGGCACGCCCATGGGTTTCGTGGCGATCCTCGGGATCCTTGCATTGATCGGTATTATCATCCGCAACTCGGTGATTCTGGTGACGCAAATCGATGCATACGAGCGCGACGATTATCTGCCCTGGGACGCGGTGGTCGAGGCTACCCAACACCGCCGTCGCCCGATCCTGCTGACGGCTGCGGCGGCCAGCCTCGGCATGATCCCCATCGCCCGGGAAGTGTTCTGGGGCCCCATGGCCTACGCCATGATTGGCGGGATCATCATCGCGACGCTGCTGACCTTGCTGTTCCTGCCGGCGTTGTATGTGGCCTGGTACAGGATTAAAGAGCCGAGCAAAGAGCAGCGGGAGGAAGCTGCCTCAAAAAACCGCGAACCAGGCCATCATCTGTAGGAGCCAACTTGTTGGCGAGACATATTCTGCGGCGATTCGGTTCTGGCCCCTCGCCAACAAGTTGGCTCTTACAGGGGTTTTTTTCATCAATGGCCTGTAGGTGCTGAAGGCTTCGAGCAATGCATTTGATTTCAAACCTTACGCCACACACTGGCCAACCAGGGTTGTTGCGCCAAGGGCAGTCCCTCAGGCCGGTAGTAATGTTCAAGCTCAAGAAAGCCCGCCGCATCGAGCAGTTCACGCCAGTTCTCCAGGTCATGGTATGAGCCATATCGGCTGCCGTTCCAGCCTTCTTTATTCTCACCCCGAGGGTTGGAGCTGAACAGAACGCCCCGTGGTTTCAACGCGCCGTGGAGTTCACGCAACACCCGTGGCAGTTCCTGACGCGGCACGTGGAACAACACCGCGTTGGCGAAGATGCCGTCGAAGCGCTCAGCGGGCAGATGCAGTTCGAGGAAGTTCTGTTGCAGCACTTCGCACCCGGTTTCTTCACGGGCCATCTCGGCGAAACGTTCGGAACCGTCCAACCCCACCGCTATATGCCCCATGGCGGTAAACGTTTTCAGGTCCCGGCCTGGTCCGCAGCCAAAATCCAATATCTGCAACGGCGCGTTACCCTCGATATGCCGCAGCAACGCGGCAATGTTCTGGCTGACGTCGTGGTCCCAAGTCCCTTCGCGAAAGTCCTCGGCCACAGAGTTGTAGTGGTCCACGGTAGTGGCGGTGATGTGTGCGAGGTCTTGCGGGTCGAGTTTCATGGCACATCTGTCTGGGCATGGATAAGCCGTGAATATACCCCTGCTCAGCGTTTGTTCAAGGTGTGCGCCAGTCGGTCGCCACCGAGTTGAATCACCGCGACCAATACCACCAGCAACACGATCACGGTCAGCATCACTTGGCTGTCGAAGCGCTGGTAGCCATAACGATAAGCAATGTCGCCCAGGCCACCGGCGCCAATCGCACCGGCCATGGCCGATGAATTGATCATCGTCACCAACGTGATAGTGAACCCACCGACAATGCCCGGCAGCGACTCAGGCAACAAAACATGCCAAACGATGTGCCAGCGGCGGCAGCCCATGGCTTGTGCCGCCTCGATCAAACCGTGGTCGACTTCACGCAGACTCACTTCGGCGATACGCGCAAAGAACGGCGTGGCGGCGATGGTCAAGGGCACCACGGCGGCCCACACGCCATAGGTGGTGCCGACGATCAACCGGGTAAAGGGAATCAGCGCGACCATCAAAATCAAAAACGGAATCGAGCGGAACAGGTTAACAATCACTCCCAACACCCGGTTCAGGTTAGGCGCTTGGTAAATCCCGCCTTTGCTACTGGTGACCAGAAACACCGCCAACGGAACACCCACCAGCAACGCGATTAACGACGACACGCCGACCATCAAAAAGGTGTCGAGAGTGCCTTGCAGCAATCGATCAAACCACATAACCCAGTACCTCCGCGCGTTGCGCCAATGTCCGAGCGCGGGTCAGCAGTTCTTCACGGCCATGGGGCGACTGCGCGACCGATAAGATCAGGTGCCCGAGCGCGCGGCCCTGAATGCGCTCGACGCCGCCCTGCAACAGGCTGATTCGCCCACCCAGAATGTTAAACAGCGCCGCCAAATCCGGCTCTTCGCCACTGACGCCGGTGAAATGCAAATCCAACACCACAGCGGCATTGGCTTGCTGCGGCTGCGGTTTTATCCGCGCCTGCAGGTCTTCAGGCAGCCCGTGTTGCAGGGGTGCCAACAGGGTTTTGCTGACTTCATGTTGCGGATTGCCGAACACTTGCCAGACCGGACCTTGCTCAACTATCTGGCCTTGTTCCAGCACCACAACCCGGTCGCAAATATCACGAATCACTGCCATTTCGTGGGTGATTAAAATGATCGTCAGGCCCAAGCGTTGATTGATCTCACGCAGCAGCCCGAGGATCGATTGCGTGGTCTCGGGATCCAGCGCCGAAGTGGCTTCGTCGCAGAGCAAAATTGCCGGGTCATGGACCAGCGCACGGGCAATCCCTACACGCTGTTTTTGCCCGCCCGACAGCTGCGCCGGGTAGACCTTGTGTTTGTCTTGCAGACCAACCAGCTCCAGCAGCTCGGTGACTTTACGTTGCCGTTGTTCGCGCGGAACACCGGCCACCTTCAATGGCAGTTCGACGTTCTGCCACACCGTTTTGGCCGACATCAGGTTGAAGTGCTGAAAGATCATGCCGATGCGCCGACGCAGCTGCACCAGATGGTCTTCATCGAACTCGGCGATGTCCACCTGATCAATTAGTACCCGCCCGCTGCTCGGGTGTTCCAGTCGGTTGATGGTGCGAATCAGCGATGACTTACCCGCGCCGCTGCGGCCGATGATGCCGAATACTTCGCCGCGCTGAATCGCCAGATCGATGTTCTGCAGCGCGTCGACCGGCCCCTGTTTGCTGTCGTAGGTTTTTCCCAGGTTGATAAAGCGAACGTGGGCACGGTTCAAGTCCGGGTGCAGCGCTGTCGTCGCTGTAGCCTCGGACGGTTCAAGGGTCAGTCGACGTTGGGCGGTTGCATTCATGTTTAGCTTTCCCAGCCAGCTTGATAAAGCTTGCCGTGGGCTTTATCCAGCGCGGCGCGAACCACTGGCGAATGCTGGTAAATGTCGACGAATTTGGCAATCCTCGGGTCGGATTTGCTCTCCGGTTTGATCACAAACTGGATCACGTATTCCTTGTGATCCAAACCGTCAAACAGCAACGCGGAAGCGGCATCGAAGGTCTTCGCCAGGCGAATATAGGCCGGGTAGCCCTGCACCAGATCGGCATCGTCGTAGGCACGAACCAGTTGCACGGCCTCGACCTGAATCAGTTTGATTTTCTTCGGGTTGGCAATGATGTCTTCTTCGGTGGCTTTGTAACCGACGCCAGGTGTCAGGGTAATCAGCCCGGCCTTGGCCAGTAGTTGCAGACCGCGCCCGCTGTTGATCGGATCGTTGGCGATGGCCACGGTCGCGCCAACGGGAAGCTCATCGAAGCTTTTGTACTTCTTCGAATACAACCCGACGTTATTGATAATCCCTGGCGCGAAGGGCACCAGCTTGAAGCCTGCGGCGGCGTTGGCGTTTTCCAGGAAGGGGATGTGTTGGAAGTAATTCACGTCAATATCGCCAGCAGCGAGGCTGACGTTAGGGGCGATCCAGTCGGTAAATTCTATCAACTCGACTTTCAAGCCTTGTTTCGCGGCCTCGGCGACGGCGGCTTCCAGCGGAATCGAAAACGCCGCAGTGGTGCCCACTTTCAGCGGTTTATCGTCGGCCTGGGCAGTCAGTGCGAGTACGCTCAGGGCGAGGGCTATCAGGGTTTTTGTCATGGTGCTTTCCTAGAAAAATTGATGTTTTCAACTACAGCACAGTCCCCTGCAGGCGCTGCCGAAGGCTGCGATAGGCGGGGTCGCGGACGATCTTACGGCCGCTTCGCGCTCCATCGCAGCGTCCGGCGGCGCCTACAGAGGACGACGGTAACTTGCGCCAATGTGTTGTATCGGTAGCCGCGCGCCACCCTCATGAAACAACTTTTCCCTCAAGCTGCCGGTGTCATAAGCCGTCTTGTAAGAACCGCGGCGTTGCAGCTCCGGGATGACTAAATCGATGAAATCGACATAGCTTTCCGGGGTCACAATGCGCGTCAGGTTGAAGCCATCGAGGCCGGTTTCGGCGATCCAGGATTCCAGCTCATCCGCCACCTGCTCAGGCGAGCCGATGAGCGTGATATAGCGCCCGCCCAAGGCGTGTTGATCGAGCAATCGACGGCGCGTCCAATCATTGGTTTTCAGGTTTTTGGTGGCGGACTGAATCGCGTTGCTCTTTACGTACTGAATAGGCTGATCCAATTCGTACTCAGCAAAATCGATCCCGGTCGAAGCGGCAAAATGGGCAACCCCGGCTTCGGCACTGGCGTGTTCCTGATATTCGCGGTGCTTGGCGCGGGCCAGTTCCTCAGTGGCAGCGACGATCACGTTCAGCCCCATGAAAATCCGCACATCGTCCGGCTTACGACCCGCAGCCACAGCGCTTGCACGAACTTTGTCGACTTGCTCCCGGGTCGCGGTTTTATTCTGGCCGCTGATGAACACGCACTCGGCGTGCCGCCCGCCAAATTGCAGACCGCGATCAGAGGTCCCTGCCTGAAACAACACCGGCGTGCGCTGAATCGACGGCTCGCACAGGTGATAACCCTCCACCTGATAGAAGTCGCCCTTGTGCTCGACTTTATGTACTTTGCCCGGCTGCGCGTAGACCCGTTGCTGGCGATCATTGATCACCGCATCGTCTTCCCAGCTGCCTTCCCACAGCTTGTAAAGCACCTCCAGGTACTCGTCGGCCTGATCGTAACGGCGGTCATGTTCGATCTGCTCAGTAAGCCCCATGGCCTTGGCTGCACTGTCGAGATAGCCGGTGACGATGTTCCAGCCGACTCGACCACGGCTCAGGTGATCGAGGGTCGACATGCGTCGGGCGAACAAATACGGCGCCTCGTAGGTCAGGTTGGCGGTCAGGCCAAAGCCAAGGTTTTTCGTGACGGCTGCCATGGCCGAGACCAGCAACAACGGGTCATTCACCGGCAACTGGATCGACTCTTTCAGCGGCACGTCGATGGAGTGTTGGTAAACGTCGTACACGCCGACGATATCGGCAATAAACAATCCATCGAACAAACCGCGCTCCAGCAATTGCGCCAACTCGGTCCAATATTCGAGGGTCTTGTATTCGGTAGAGTTATCCCGTGGATGGGTCCACAGGCCGTGGTTGATATGGCCAATGCAGTTCATGTTGAACGCGTTCAGCAGAATTTTTTTCTTCGCCATCAGATTGTCCCCCGCAGTGGCGGATTTTCTTGATTGAGGTAGTAATTGCCGATGGCGTGGTATTTCCAGCGCACGGGGTCGTGCAGCGTATGCACCCGGGCGTTGCGCCAATGACGGTCGAGACCGTGCTCGGCCAACGTCGCTTGGCTGCCAGCCAATTCGAACAAGGTGCTGCCCGCAGCGAGAGCAATTTCTGTGCTGATGGCCCGCGCTTCGGCCACCGCAATGGAAGCGGCGGCAACATTTGCGGCGCTGCTATCCGCCTGAGCGCGGTCGAGGAACTCACCCGAGCGCTCCAGCAATGCTTCAGCCGCATGCAGGCGAATCCCGAGCTTGCCGAAACTGTGCAGGGTCAATGGATCATCCACAGCCTTGTCGATACCGGAGTCAATCCACGCTCGAGTACGCGTGCGCACGAAGTGCAGCGCATCTTCATACGCCGCACGGGCGATGCCGGTGTCGATAGCCGCGTGGAGTATCTGCGCCAGGGGGCCGACGGTGGTTGGACGTTCGAAAGCCGTTTGAAACGGCACCACGTCGTCGGCGCTGACGAACACGTTTTCAAACACTACAGAGCCGCTGCCGGTGGTGCGCTGGCCAAAGCCACTCCAGTCGTCGATTACGGTTAATCCGGCGCTGTCACGGGCGACAAACGCCAGTTGCTGTACACCTTGCTCATCGATTACCGAGGTTGGGATACGCTGCGCATACAACGCGCCGGTTGAGTAAAACTTGCGGCCGTTGATGCGGTAACCGTCGGCGTCGCGGCTCAAGCGCGTCGTACGGTCATGGGCCGTTTTAGTGCCCAGCTCGGCCAGCGCATTGCCGAATCGCGCGCCGGCCAGGGCTTCTGCGTAAAGCCGCCCTTGCTGCTCGGGGCTGCCGTTCACGCGCAGTACTTCAAGGGCATAAAAATGGTTTTGTGGGATTTGCCCGAGGGAGGCGTCGGCTTGAGAAATTATCTGAGTGACCTTGGCCAGCGTGACGTTGGACACTCCGCCACCGCCAAAGGCTGCCGGCACGCTGATACCCCATAAACCTGAGTTGGAAAACAGATCGAGTTCGGCAAGGGGCAAGCGTCGCTCGCGGTCACGTAGGGCGCTGTCGCGTTTAAACTGTTTGGCCAGCTCGCCGGCCACGTGCAGGGCTTGGGCGTCGCTGTTGATCACTGGCACCGGAGTGCGCCGGGAGGAAAAAGAAGTCATGTGTGTCTCCAGTGGTCTGGTCAGATCCAGGAATGCCGAGCGGGCAATGCGCCATTGAGGTGGTAATTGCCCACGGCGTGGTACTTCCAGCGCACCGGATCGTGCAGGGTATGCACCCGGGCGTTACGCCAATGGCGGTCGAGGTTGAACTCAGCCAACGTGGCGCGGCTGCCGGCCAGTTCGAAGAGCTTTTCACTGGCAAGGAGGGCGATTTCGGTGGTCAGCACTTTGGCTTCCGCGACCACGATTGAGGCGCGGGCGGCCGATTGTTCGTCGATGGGCACGGCGCTGATTTCATCCAGTACTTGCCCGGCCTTGCGCAGCAGCGCTTCGGCGGCGTGGAGTTCGAGTTTCAATTTTCCAATCTCGGCGATCACGTACAGGTCATCGCTGGCGCGTTCGACATTGGCCTCGATCCACGGCCGCGAGCGCTCGCGGACAAAGGCGATGCTGTCGTCGATGGCTTCGCGAGCGATGCCTGCATCAATAGCCGCCTGAATCAACTGGGATACCGCGCCCTGGATATTCGGAATCAAGGCCAGGCGCCAGTTGTCGATGACGTGTTCGGCTTCTACGCGTACGTTTTGCAGCAGCACCGTACCGCTGGCGGTGGTGCGCTGACCAAAGCCTGACCAATCATCAACGATGCTGAGTCCCGGCGCGCCGCGTTGGACGAAGGCCAGCACCTGTTGGCCTTGTTCGTTCAATGCTTTAACTGCCACCCAATGGGCGAACAGCGCCCCGGTGGAGTAAAACTTCTGGCCATTGAGCACAAAGCCGTCGCCATCGGCAACAATCCGGGCTTTGAGGTCCAGGGTATTTTTGGTACCGCGCTCGGGTCCTGCGTTGCCGATGCGCCAGCCATCCAGCACGCTTTGAAACAGCTCTTTTTTCTGCTCCTCGCTGGCGCTGCCAATCAATGAATTGAGGATGCCGAACTGGTTCTGCGGAATTTGTCCCAGTGCAGGGTCGGCGGCGGAAATGATCTTGAACACTTCGGCCACGGTAACGAACGAAACCTGAGGGCCGCCATAACTCCTTGGCACTGAAATACTGCCCAGACCATTGCGCGTAAAGTGTTCGATTTCCGCCCACGGCAGCTTGCGCTGACGATCACGTTGCGCCGCGTGGTGGCGAGCGAGCTCGGCCAGATCATGGGCAGCAGCGATAGCCTCGGCGTCGCTACTCAACACTTTCGCCGGCAGCAGCAGCGGGGCAGTGTCCAATGGGTGATTGAGGGGTGCAGTCGCCAGATCGGACATCAGCGCAACTCCAAGGCTGCGCGCAATGTTTCGGCGTTGTACACGGGGGTGATGGTGAAGATGACCATTCCAAACCTCGACATTAACCGCTGCCCCAAACGGGAAGCGGCGAAAAAAACTGGCGGTGGTCCGGTGGTCCGGTCTATATACCCTAAGCGTGTATAAAAATTTAATAAACGTTCTTTTTGGAATAACAATAGAAGCGACCGTGGTCAGGCGGTCGACGGAACGCTCAGTGCTCGGATAGGCGCCCAACGTGAGTTATTGCCGACCCGGTCGATAACGCAATAAGTGATCTCCAAAGATGAATCTTCACCGGCTTCCCTAATCACCTCCGCCGGCACTTTCAAGGTAATGGGCTTGCCGACATCCCGTGCATTGATTGGCGGCAGGTCCATCCGTACATCACCCCAGCGCAAGGTGATTTCATCTTTGGCGGCCATGTTTTCATAGGCCTCAATGGTCAGAGCGACGCCCGCCTTCAGCTGTTTGGCAGTCAAGCGCTGGTGCGACGGCATGTCGGGCAGTGCGAGGGGCGCCAGTCGTTGATTTTCGTCCGTCGCCGTGGGGGCTAAACCGCCTCCAGGGCAATCGAGCTTGATCAGCACTTTTCTTCTGGGCGACGTCGCTGGCCTGCTGCCGACTTTCTGCACCTGATACCACGTCCTGATGGTTCCACTTTGCACAAAACTTTCCGGTACACGCAACGTCAGCGGTTGGCCGATGTCATCCAGTGTCAGCTGCTTCGAAGCGACGTAGCAGTTGTCCCAGAACAACGTAATCAAGTCACCTTCGTCCATCGCTGCGTAGGGCGTGATAGTGACCATCAAATGCGTCGCGGCGTTGGCGCCGATGCCAAACCTATTGGCTTGCGGTAACGAAGGCGCAAGCAGCGTGAGGTTATTGGAGGTTGGGGTCGCACTGTCCATGTTCGAACTCCTTGTTATCCGCGGTCGATGAAGTACGCCACGCGATAGTCCTTGTAAACGAAGGGTTGGTAGGTCGCTGGGGCTAGCTAAGAGGGAATGCAAAGGGGTGTCAAGAAGGGGGATGCCCAACAAGCAGAGGGGGCGGAGGAATCAGAATGGTCCTACGTTGAAGAGGTTAGACGGCCACTTGAAAGTACGCGCGGGGTCCTACTTGGGGCGTTTGGTCTGGCGTTGAATCTGTGGTGATCGAAGATCCCGGTGGGAGATTTCGGTGGGAGCGAACTTGTTCGCGAAGGAGTCAACGCGATGTCACAGACACAGCCCTTTGTCGCTCTAAACCAGGGGCAGCATCATCGTAATCGGAGAAATGGCGGGGCAAGGAAGGAATCCTGCGTATTTGCCCAGCCCCGTTAGATAACGTGTAGAAACCCACCTTTTCCGTACCTTTGCGCAGGACGACATAGACGACGGCCTGTTTTGCAGTTTGAACCTTTAACGCTTGCTGGGTCAGATAATCGTTGCTCGACTTCTCACCACAATCAAATTCGCTAAGAAACTAACCCCCAAGCCACCCTTAATTCCGACTCCGCTCCAAAAATTGCTTCGTCCTCTCCTCCCGAGGGTTGGCAAACAATGCCTTGGCTTCACCCTGTTCAACAATCACGCCCTTGTCGATGAAGATCACCCGGTTGGCCACGTCCCTGGCAAAACTCATTTCGTGAGTGACGATGACCATGGTGCGTTTTTCTTCGGCCAGGGCGCGTATGGTGGCCAGTACTTCGCCGACTAATTCCGGGTCCAGCGCAGACGTGGGTTCATCGAACAGGATGACTTCAGGTTCCATGGCCAGCGCGCGGGCAATGGCCACCCGTTGCTGTTGCCCTCCGGACAACCGCCGTGGGTACGAATCTTCCTTGCCAGCAAGCCCGACCTTGGCGAGTAGAGCCAGACCGAGTTTGATGGCTTGTTCCTTTGGCATCTTCTTGACCACCAACGGCCCTTCGATGACGTTCTCCAGCGCGGTGCGGTGGGGGAACAGGTTGAAATTTTGAAACACAAAACCCACATGCTGCCGCAGCTGCCGAATCAGCCCCGCTTGCTGAGTCAACGGTTTGCTGCCGTCGATCTTGATGTCGCCTACCTCAATGCTGCCGCTGCTGGGCTCTTCCAGGAAATTCAGGCAACGCAACAGGGTGGTTTTGCCCGATCCGCTGGGACCAATAATGGCCACAACTTCACCGGCATTAATGCGCAGGTCGATGCCCTTGAGCACCATTTGCCCCTTGAATTGCTTGGTCAGTTTTTCAACCACGATCATGCTTCAAGACTCCTGATCATGTCGGTTGACCCTCGCTTCCAGTCGGTTTTGCAGGTGCGCAAGCATGCTGGCGAGAATCCAGTAGATCAGTGCGGCGGCCAAGTACATGGTGAAAATTTCGAAGGTACGCGCCGTAATCAATTGTGCCTGCCGAAACAGCTCAGGCACTTGGATGGTCGCAGCCAGCGCGGTGTCTTTAACCAGCGAAATGAAGCTGTTGCCCAGCGGTGGCAGCGCTGTGCGCGCGGCTTGTGGCAGGATCGCCCGGCGCATGGCTTGCGCACGGGTCATGCCAATACTCGCTGCCGCCTCCCACTGCCCACGATCCACTGCGCCGATGGCGGCACGTAGGATCTCGCATGCATAGGCGGCCATGTTCAGTGAAAAACCAATCAGCGCGGCGGGCAGCGGATCCAGTTCGAGACCCATTTGCGGCAAGCCGTAATAAATTACGAACAACTGAACGAGTAATGGCGTACCACGAAAAAACGACACGTATACCCGCGCAATACCGCTGACCACCTGGAGGCGCGACAAACGCATCAGTGCCAGGCCGAAACCCAGCAGCAAGCCAAAGAACATGCCACCCAAGCTGAGAATGACGGTGTAATACGCGCCCTTCAGCAAGAAGGGCGCGGAGTCCAGCGCTAGCTTTAGACTCTCTTCAATCATTTGGTCACGTCAGAGCCAAAATACTTCTGTGACAACTTGGCCAGCGTGCCGTCGGCGCGCAGTTTGTCGATGGCGGTGTTGATGGCCGCCACCAGCTCAGGCTCGCCCTTGCGGATCGCGATACCGGATTCCTGACGCGAGAATGCCGTGCCGGAAGCAGCGAGCTTGTCATTGGTTTTCTTGACCATTTCCAGCGCGGCAAGACGGTCGACGAGAATTGCATCGGTACGACCGGCCATCAAGTCCTGGAATTTGGTTGGGTCATCGTCGTAGGTTTTGACCACGGCGCCAGGTACGTTTTCTTTCAGCCACTGCTCGTAATTCGTACCCAGGCCAACGCCGACCTTGTGGCCCGACAACGACTCAGGTGTCAGGTACTTACCTGCGTCTTTCTTCTGAGTCAGCGCCTGAATCCCGGAAATGGTGTAGGGCTCGGAAAAATCGTACTTCTTCTTACGCTCTTCGGAGATGGTCACTTGGTTGATCACCACGTCGAGACGCTTGGATTCCAGCGCGGCGAGGATACCGTCCCACTTGGTCGGTTGCAGCTTGGCGGTCACGCCCAATTCTTTGGCCAGTGCTTCGGAGAATTCAACTTCGAAGCCGGCGAGCTTGCCGTCTTCGGCGACAAAGCTGAACGGTGGGTAAGTGCCTTCCAGGCCGACGTTGATCGTGCCGCTGCTTTTGATTTTTTGCAGTTGGTCGCCAGCGACGGCTTGCCCGATCAAACTGGAGCCGAGTACGAGACCCAGTGTGGAGAGAAGAAATGTGCGGCGGATGGCAGCAATGTTCATGAACAGCCCCTTATTGTGATTTGAATGTCAGGCAAGAATCAGACCCAACGAAAGCTACTGCGGCCGTGAAACTTTATCCAGCGATTTCAGGCGGCCTTATTTTCCTTTACGCGAGGCGACTATAAGCCAGTCGCTATATCAGCTTAAATACTTAAAAACGCTTTTCATATTCAGTAATGGAATAACTGGCCTCCCCCGGTTATGCCTCTAAAAAAACGTCGGGATAAGCGAACAACGCAGGCGCACCACCCGTATGCAAAAAGATGATCGGGCCTTCATCGAAACGCTGGCGGCCGATGCCATCAAGCAAGCCAGCCATGGCTTTGCCGGTGTATACCGGATCAAGCAACAGGCCTTCCTGACTGGCGACCAGTTTGATGGCGGCTAAGGTTCCGGCGTTAGGCGCGCCGTAACCTGGAGCAAAGTACTCGTCCCATAACACAACCTTGAAGCTGTCTGGAACATCTACGCCCAACAGTTCCGCAGTGCTTTGCGCCAGCCCTTCAACCTTCGGTCGCTGTGCTTCGTCGCTGCGGGAAACGGTGACGCCCACTACTGGCAGATTCGGCAGATCGTCACTTAGGCCCAACGCCAGGCCGCTGTGGGTGCCAGCGCTGCCCGAAGCGAGGACGACTGCGGCGAAATCCAGCCCGGTGGTTCTGATCTGTTCGGCTAGCTCCAGTCCGGCCCGTACATAACCCAAGGCGCCTAACGCGTTCGAGCCACCGATGGGAATGCAGTACGGTTTTTTGCCGCTGGCCCGCAGTCGGGAGGCCAAGGCGTGTAATTGGTCGTCGGCGTTGTCCAGGTTGTCCACTAACTCAACCTTGGCGTCGAACAGGCTTAGCAGCAGCCGATTGCCGTTGCCCAGGTAGTTGGGGTCAAGGGTGGCCAGGGGATTTTCCAGCAACACCACGCACCCCAAACCCAAACGAGCAGCCAAAGCGGCGGTTTGCCGAGCGTGGTTGGATTGCAGGCCGCCGGCCGTGATCAAGGTGTCGGCGCCCTGTGCCAGCGCATCGGCGGCCAGGTATTCAAGCTTGCGCACCTTATTGCCACCCAGTGCCAGCGTTGTGGTGTCGTCTCGCTTTACATAAATGTCCCGGCCTGCCCATGTGGACAGCCGCTCCAGCTTCTCCAGAGAGGTGGGGGCGCCCAGTAATTCCAGACGATTAAAACGAGCGAGCTGTTGTTTGATCATGGTGGTTTGGGTGGCCGGCAAGTAAGTCGATGGACTATAGGCAGTCACGTCGGTTGGCTGCAACATTTGTGCGTTTCTGCTTTTTCTAATACCTCTAATCAAACACAAAGATAACCGTAGGAGGTTCCGCCACATCTCCGATGCCGCGCTGTCGAGCAGCAAACACAAAAACCTGTAGGAAATATCCATGTCATGCCGAGAATCGGTAGGAGCGAACGTGTTCGCGGGGCGCCGTGTCGGGCTGAACGTTAGCTAGCTTTTGGTGCGGCATGTCGTACAAAACGCCCGACAAACAAAAGGCCCTACAGAAATTGTTATTTTTTCGTGTCGAAAGTTTGCCGTAAAGTGGGCGCATCCTGGCTTCAGGCCTAAAAAGGAGTGATGAGCGTGAGCGATATTTCAGACGCATCCGCCGACAACCGTGCTGGTAACTGGCAGTTGCAGCAAATCGTTAGCCAATTGCGCGAAGCGCGCGATGAGTGGCGTCAGCGTAACGGCCGAGTCAGCGGCGAGCAGGGCGGCCGAGAACTGCCGTCCCGCGCTGCCATGCGCGACATACTCGAAGCCCTGTGCGGGGCGTTGTTTCCCATGCGTTTGGGCCCCGTTGATTTGCGCGAGGAAAGCGAAGATTTCTACGTCGGCCACACCCTGGACGTCGCGCTTAACGCATTGTTGGCCCAGGCACGTCTGGAGTTGCGCTACGTCGCGCGGCAACATGGCGAAGACACCATTGCGGTCGAGAGTAAGGCAACCCGGTTGATTCAGGATTTCGCCGCAGCGCTCCCGGCAATGCGTATCTTGCTCGACACGGATGTGTTGGCGGCTTATCACGGCGACCCGGCTGCGCGGAGCGTCGACGAAGTGTTGTTGTGCTATCCGGGGATCCTGGCGGTTATTCACCACCGTTTGGCTCACCACATGTACCGCGCTGGTCTGCCGTTATTGGCACGGATCAGTTCCGAACTTGCCCACTCGGCTACCGGTATCGACATACATCCGGGCGCGCAGATCGGCGGCAGTTTCTTCATCGATCACGGGACAGGTGTAGTGATCGGCGAAACCGCGATCATTGGCGAACGCGTACGGATTTACCAGGCGGTGACGTTGGGCGCGAAACGCTTCCCCGCAGACGAAGACGGTCAGTTGCAAAAAGGGCACGCCCGGCACCCGATTGTCGAAGATGACGTGGTGATCTATGCCGGGGCGACCATTTTGGGGCGTATCACCATCGGTAAAGGTTCGACGGTGGGCGGTAACGTCTGGCTGACTCGTAGTGTTCCAGCGGGATGCAATGTGTCCCAGGCGAACTTGCTGCAAAAGGATGATTGTTTGAAATAACACCGCTACTCCCCTGTGCAGGCTGTGGGGAGCCAGCTTGTTGGCGAGAGATTTGATGGGGTGTATCAGGTATGCCGCCTCGCCAACAAGTTGGCTCCTACAGATTTTGCGCTACGAGCAAACCTCTCTTGTATTAGTCGGACTATTGAAAGCCAACCCGGTGCGAGTATGCTCGTTCAGCTCGTCTGATACTGCTCAAGTGGATCAGCCAATAAAAAAGCGGGAACCGCAGCTCCGAAACACGAGTCGCACCCCCATGCACCTTTACGAGAGAGGATTCGATGACTTACATCGCTGCCGAAAACCGTTATGAAGCCATTCCGTACCGCCGAGTGGGCCGTAGTGGACTGGTTCTGCCAGCCTTATCGCTGGGCCTTTGGCACAACTTTGGCGACAGCACGCCAATGGATACTCAGCGTGCATTGCTGCGTACGGCCTTTGACTTGGGCATCAACCACTTCGACCTGGCCAACAACTATGGCCCCCCGTACGGCAGCGCCGAGATCAACTTCGGTCGCCTGCTGCGCGAAGATTTCAAGCATTACCGCGATGAACTGATTATCTCCAGCAAAGCGGGCTGGGATATGTGGCCTGGCCCTTACGGCCAAGGCGGTGGGTCACGTAAATACGTGCTTGCCAGTCTCGATCAGAGCTTGCAACGCATGGGCCTGGACTACGTCGATATTTTTTATTCACACCGATTCGATCCGCTGACCCCGCTGGAAGAAACCGCCAGCGCTTTAGCCACGGCCGTGCAGCAGGGCAAGGCGTTGTACATCGGTATTTCATCATATTCCGGGGCCAAAACCCGGGAGATGGCTGCTTTGCTCAAAGAGTGGAAAGTGCCGTTGTTGATTCACCAACCGGCCTACAACCTGCTTAACCGTTGGGTAGAGCGCGACCTGTTGGACGCTACCGATGACCTTGGCGCGGGGGTTATTGCGTTTACTCCCTTGGCTCAAGGCTTGTTGACCGACAAATACCTTAACGGCATTCCCAAGGATGCGCGCGTCAACAAGCCCGGCGGCGGTTCATTGCAGGCTTCGCACTTGTCCGAGAGCAACATTGCTCACGTTCGGGCGCTCAATGAAATTGCCAAACGCCGGGGCCAAAGCCTCGCGCAACTGGCCTTGGCCTGGACCCTGCGTGACCCGCGTATCACTTCAGCATTGATCGGTGCCAGCCGTCCTGAGCAGATCATTGAAAACGTTGGCGCACTGAAAAACCTGAATTTTACCGCCGAAGAGCTGGCCGAAATCGACAGTTTTGCGGTAGAAGGCGGGATTAACCTGTGGGAAAAGCCATCGACTGATCAGTGACTGGGGCTTTTACGAACGGCAAGTGAATCTGTAGGAGCCAACTTGTTGGCGAGACATTAAATGCCTCGCCAACAATTAACCCCTACAGACCATTGTGGCGCGCATGATCATTGACTCAGGCGTCGTCACCATCGTCTTCGTCACCATCGATTTTCATGCCCAACTCCTTGATTTTGCGAGTCAAGGTATTGCGGCCCCAGCCCAACAACACGGCGGCATCGCGGCGGCGACCGGCGGTGTGCTTGAGGGCGGTTTCAATCATGATTCGTTCGAACGTCGGCACGGCACTGTCCAGCAGGCTCGATTGTCCGCGTGCCAGTGCCTGATCAGCCCATTGGCGCAGCGCGTGTTCCCAGTTGGTCACCGGCGCGGCATCGTGGGGCAGGCTCAACAACTCTGGCGGCAAGTCGCTCACGTGAACTTCACGCCCGGACGCCATAACGGTGATCCAGCGGCAGGTGTTTTCCAGCTGACGCACGTTGCCAGGCCATGGCAGGTGCTTGAGGTATTCCTCGGTTTCAGCTTTAAGCAGTTTCGGTTCAACCGCCAATTCTTGCGCGGCCCGGGCGAGAAAGTGCTTGGCCAGTGTCGGAATATCTTCGCGGCGGTCAGACATCCGTGGGATGTGAATCCGAATCACATTGAGACGGTGGAACAGGTCCTCACGGAATTTGCCCGCTTGCACCAGTATTTCCAGGTTCTGGTGGGTTGCGGCGATGATTCGTACATCAACCTTGACCGGCGTGTGCCCGCCAACGCGGTAGAACTCCCCGTCCGCCAGTACGCGCAGCAGGCGGGTCTGGGTATCCGCTGGCATGTCGCCAATTTCATCGAGAAACAATGTGCCGCCATCGGCCTGTTCGAAGCGGCCGCGACGCAGGTTGGCCGCACCGGTGAACGCGCCTTTTTCATGGCCGAACAACTCGGACTCCATCAAATCCTTGGGAATGGCCGCCATGTTCAACGCAATGAACGGCGACGACGCACGAGGACTGTGACGGTGCAGCGCGTGGGCGACCAGCTCTTTACCGGTACCTGATTCGCCGTTGATCAACACGGTAATGTTGGAGTGGCTCAGGCGGCCGATAGCGCGAAACACTTCCTGCATCGCTGGCGCTTCGCCGATGATTTCCGGGGTGCGGGTCAGGGCGGGCGCTACTTCCATGCCTTGCTGTTCTTGAGCGTGCTGATTAGCGCGCTTGACCAGCGACACAGCCTCATCGACGTCGAACGGCTTGGGCAGATACTCAAACGCCCCGCCTTGATACGATGCAACCGCACTGTCCAGATCTGAATGGGCAGTCATGATGATCACTGGCAAGCGCGGGTGCTGTTCGCGAATCCGTGCGAGCAATTCCAGGCCGCTGGCGCCCGGCATGCGGATGTCGGAAATGATCACGTCGGGTTGCTGACGGGCCAGGCGGCTCATGACGCCGTCGGCGCTGTCGAAGCTTTGGGTGGTCATGCCTTCTTGTTGCAGCGCTTTTTCCAAAACCCAACGGATGGAACGGTCGTCATCGACGATCCAGACAGTTTCACTACGGCTCATGACGACGCTGCTCCTTGTTCCAGCGGCAGGAAGATCGAGAACGTGGTATGGCCAGGATGGCTATCACACTCGATCAGCCCCTGGTGCTGACTAATGATGTTCTGGGTGATCGCCAAGCCAAGCCCTGTGCCACCTGGCCGGCCGCTGACCATCGGAAAGAAAATGGTTTCTTGCAGATCGGCTGGGATACCTGGGCCGTTGTCGATGATTTCGATCTTGCTCACCAGGCGGTGACGAACATGGCCGATGGTGAATTGACGCATGGCCCGGGTACGCAGGCTGATTCGGCCCAGACGCAACTCGTTCTGGCCGCTGATGGCTTGCATGGCGTTGCGCACGATATTGAGCACGGCCTGAATCATCTGTTCACGGTCGATCAATACGTCAGGAATACTTGGATCATAGTCACGAACCAAGGTAATGCAGCCCTGGCTTTCGGCTTCCACCAGGCTGCACACACGCTCAAGCACTTCGTGCACGTTGGTCATGGCCAGCGAAGGCAGCTTGTTCGAACCCAGCATGCGGTCGACCAGATTGCGCAGGCGATCGGCCTCTTCGATGATGACGTTGGTGTAATCCTTGAGGCTCTCCTCTGGGAGTTCCCGTGCCAGCAGTTGTGCGGCGCCGCGAATTCCGCCGAGGGGATTCTTGATTTCATGGGCCAGGCCGCGAACCAGCATTTTCGTGGTTTCTTGCTTGGACAGCTGGGCTTCTTCCTTGGTGATACGCAACAAGCGATCACGGGGATGAACCTCCAGCAGCAGCATGGTGTGGCCTTGGCTGAGGATTGGCGTGACGGCGTAATCGACGGTCAGGGTCTGGCCGGTCAGCGCCGTAAGCATTGCTTCACGCTTGGTGAACGGATGGGCTTGCTCAACGGCCTGACGCAGGGAGTGCAACGCTTCTACGGATTCGGTGAACAATTCGCTGATGAATTGACCATGGCTGCGCTGACCGCTGATTGCGAGCAGCATTTCAGCTGCTGGATTCATGTACTCAAGACGCAAGTCAGCATTGAGCAGAATGGTTGCAGTCGTAAGGTTATCGAGTAACAGCCGGTGCAGCGCATCACTGATAGTCATAAACTTTCGTTGACCTCTTTTGGCACATTTCAACCACTGACGGGGGCGGGCCGAGCCTCGCCAGAGGTTAAACAGCTTGCCGATACGGTGCGGGAATGGCGCTTAGTTACTTGGAAGTTGCAAAAACCAAACCAAGGCTCCGAAAAGAAGCGTTAAACCTGCAAAATCGAGCTTTTTTCGGACAGTGGGTCCGTCAGCCAAAGGATTTGAACCTATTTGCGAACCAAAATGGGTAAAGCGGCGCAACAGTGTGTCCAGTGTTGCACCAATGCGGAGCGTCGCCAGTTTTGCTGCTCACAGGAACGGCAACCAGCTGCTTTTCTCCGGCGGCTTGTCCGCAATGGGGCATTCCGGGCGCACGCCGTAATCTTCCACGGTGCAGGGTTGGGCCTGACGCTTCTGCGCCAGGCTGATACGCAACATATGAAATTCCTGGCTGGCCGTGCGCTCCACGATCCGACCCAGCTCGTCGAGAATCTCGACGGACAATTGGTGGGTGCCACGGTCAATATTGGTCAGCGGGAAAACCGGACTGCGGCCCGCTTCAGCGAAGGGCTTACCGTCAACCAGCAAACGATACGTGTGACGCTCTTGCAGCGCTGGGTCGTTGTTGACGCTGACGATCAACTCCCCTGTCATGCTGCGGATAGTCGCGTCGGGTTCCGGCACTAGAATGCGCAGCACTTGGTAATGGAATAGCGGACTGGGCTTCACAGCGGCGGGTTTTTTCTTTGCCACTGATTTGGGCGGAGTCGCGGTCATGTTATTGCTGGGCGGGATGTCTACACGCTGAGCGCCTTTATGGGGCTGGTCGGTAAATACCCGATTGCCTTGCGCGTCGGTGTATGTGAACACGTCAGCCGCTGCGGGGAAGGCGATCAGTAATAGCCACAGCCACAGCAGCATGCTGCGCATCGAGACTCGTCGCGCCAATGCTTCACGATTTAGCAAATCAACGTTTACCGACATGGACTCGCTGCACCGTGGTCGTCAATGTTGGGCTTTGCTGCAGAACCTGATCGCCGCTCATTACGCGCACGGCCAGGCTGTGCTCGCCGCGCTCCAAATTCACCACCTGTAGCCGTGGGACGTTAGTGGCCTGGCCGTAAGGCGAACCATCGACTATTAATTGCAACAGATGCCCCGGTTGTAAGTGCGGCTGTATCGCAACGCCCACGGTGAACGTGCCGTTATTGGCTCGCAGGGCTTCTTCAGTGGGCAGGTCGTTCAATTCAAGCACGCTGTAGGCGCCCGTCGCCTGATTCTGCGGAGGCGGCGACATGGGCGCGGTGTTCTGCACCGCGGGCTGTTTAGGGCTGACGCTGTTCAGCGGTGGCAAATCCACCGTTTCACTGGGCGTTCCGTTGGGCGGTTGACTGCTGTAGGCGGGGTTGCCATTGGCATCGGTGTATTTATAAATCTGCGCGACAGCAGGCATGGTAATCAACAGCAGTAGATAGACAAGGCTTCGACGCATGCAGTCTCCGATGACAATGGCATGACCTTACGGGGCAGCGTCTATCGAGATCGGCATGCCGGGGGTGCCAGCATAGAACACTATGAGTTCGGTAGGGCGATCGCCGCTGCTGCCACGGTGAACAATATTGTTCATTTCAGGCAAAACCTGGCCCGCAGTGAGTGTCACTTTTTTCCCACCCTCCCGGCCTTCAACGATCAATTCGCCAGAAACCACGTAACCGGCGGCAGGCATTGGGTGCTTATGCCAGTCGAAACTGCTATTGGGCGGCATGTTGACTTTGCGTACCGTCAACTCAGGTTGGCCGGTTGGATAGGCGGTGTACGGCGTACCGTCCCAGGAAGATGAACTCTGCAGCAGGATTTTCGATTCTATCGATGGTTTCATTTCGGCGTGGGCGGTGCCGACGATTGTCAGCAGGCCGAGAACGGGCAGGAGTCGCTTGAACATAATGATTTCCATATCTAGCAGGGCGAAATGCCGTGGCCGCGTCGAGTAAACGACAAAAACCAGAGCGTGATCCAGCCTGGTTGATTTGCAGGAAATGTCGGAAATAGATGGCCACAAAAAAGGCCTCCCGAAGGAGGCCTCTTGTTACGTCATGCAACTGACGTGACTGGATTAGCAGCTGTAGTACAGCTCGTATTCCAGTGGGTGTACGAAAGTACGTACTTTGATTTCTTCTTCGCTTTTCAGGCCGATGTAAGCGTCGATGAAGTCATCGCTGAATACGCCGCCTTTGGTCAGGAACGCACGACCTTTGTCCAACTCTTCCAGAGCTTCTTTCAAGCTACCGCAAACCTGTGGGATCTCTTTCGCTTCTTCAGGCGGCAGGTCATACAGGTTTTTGTCAGCAGCGTCGCCAGGGTGGATCTTGTTCTGGATGCCGTCCAGGCCAGCCATCAACAGGGCAGCGAACGCCAAATACGGGTTAGCTGCTGGATCCGGGAAGCGTGCTTCGATACGGCGAGCTTTAGGGCTGGACACGTAAGGAATACGGATCGAAGCGGAGCGGTTACGTGCCGAGTAGGCCAACATGACCGGTGCTTCGAAACCCGGGACCAGACGCTTGTAAGAGTTGGTCGAAGGGTTGGTGAAGCCGTTCAGTGCTTTACCGTGCTTGATGATGCCGCCGATGAAGAACAGAGCGGTGTCGGACAGGCCGGCATAACCTTCGCCAGCGAAGGTGTTCTTGCCATCTTTGGAGATGGACAAGTGCACGTGCATGCCTGAACCGTTGTCGCCATAAAGAGGCTTAGGCATGAAGGTAGCGGTACGGCCGTAAGCATCAGCGACGTTGTGTACGCAGTACTTCAGGGTCTGAACTTCGTCAGCCTTTTTCACCAGCGTGTTGAATTTAACGCCGATTTCGTTCTGACCAGCAGTCGCCACTTCGTGGTGGTGAACTTCGATGACCAGGCCCATTTCTTCCATTGCATTACACATGGAGGTACGGATTTCGTGGTCGTGGTCGAACGGAGGTACTGGGAAGTAGCCGCCTTTTACGCCTGGACGGTGGCCTTTGTTGCCGCCTTCGATGTCTTGGTCGGACATCCATGAACCTTGTTCAGAGTAAATCTTGAACATGGAGCCGGAAATGTCGGATTTGAATTTTACAGAATCGAAGATGAAGAATTCTGGCTCAGGACCGACGAAAACGGTGTCGCCAATGCCAGTGGACTTCAGGTATTCCTCGGCACGGTGAGCGATGGCGCGTGGGTCGCGGTCATAGCCTTGCATGGTCGAAGGTTCGATGATGTCGCAAACCAGGATGATGGTTGGGTCTTCGGTGAACGGGTCGAGCACGGCGGTGCTGTCGTCCGGCATCAGGATCATGTCCGACGCTTCGATGCCTTTCCAGCCAGCAATGGAGGAGCCGTCGAACATTTTGCCGATTTCAAAGAAATCTTCATCCAGTGCGTCGCGAGCCGGCATGGTCACGTGGTGCTGAATGCCTTTGGTGTCCGTGAAGCGCAGATCAATCCATTTGACGTCATGATCTTTGATGAGTTGAACCGACTTCGACATAGTGTCCTCCGGGTGGCTTCGGGCCAGGGTAATGGTTTGGCCCTTTGAATTTGGGTGATGCCGGGCGCGAATATCTGCCAAGGCA
>NZ_JAQGNX010000155.1 GCF_028293835.1 Pseudomonas sp. | reverse complement strand
CCCGATCACCCAGGCGTTTCAGCGCGCCGTTGTTTTCCTGACGCAAATCCACACCGTTGACTTGAGCGAAACTGGCGATCATCGCCAACGGCGGCAGGGCGTAGTTGTGATAGGCAAGGGCGCGTTGCTGGCGCTTCAGTTCGTTGGGCAGGTAACCGTCGGCATCGACTTGATTGGCGCCGACCTTGTATTCCTTCACGGCCCAGTCAAACAGGTCGCGGCGGTTGGTGGCGACGGACGTTGCCATCACCGACCAGGCAGCCCAGTAGGAATGGTTGTTGGTTTTTTCCAGCGGCAGGTTGTCCCAGTCGCTGACCACCTGATCGGCCATTTTGCTGAACCAGGCTTCGATCAACTGCGACTCTTGCTGATGGTTCGCCAGCGGGTGCGAGTCAGAGAATTTCAGGCGGATGTACGAAGACGCCATGCTGCCCAGCGCCCATTTGCGCATGGACTTGCCGGTGTGGTTGAAGTCCTTGGACATCAACGCATCGGCCTTGGCCCAGGCGGTCAACCAGTTCAGGGTGCATTCGAGCTGTTCCGGGCGACCGTCACGCATGAACTGCATCACGCGCTTGCTGGTGCCGCGCTCGATCTTGGTGATGTCGGCGGTGGTGTCGCGAAAGGCTTTTTCCGACTGCACGTTCAGGGTCGAACGGGCCTTGTCTGAGCCTTCGTACTTGCTGCGAAATTGCAGCGAGCCGGTGTAGGGCGTCGGCATCGCGTCACAGCCTTCACTGCTGTCGCCGGTTTTGACTTTCTCGATCGGCGCGAAGTAACCCTGTGGCGGGCGCAGTGGCGCGGCGGCCTGGGTGGCGCCGGCAAACATCGCCAGCGTCAGCAACGATGGTGCAAGTAGATTTTTCAACGTTCGGTTTCGCATGGCAGACCTCATTGCCCGGCCTGAGCGGTACGTTGCTCAGCGCCTGGGAATACGTTGCGTTTGCAGATTTTCGCTTCGACTTTCTGTGGCGCGGCACCTGCTTCAGGGCCCTGGACTTCGACGGCCAGCAGATTCTGCGAGGCCCAGTCTTCGTCCGTGCGCAACTCGAAAGCGAAACGCCCGTCGGTGTCGGAGGTTTCCGGTTTTTCGATTTTGATGTCCTCGTGGCGACCGTTCATGTACCAGAGGGTGGCTTGCAGGGTTTTCACCGACGGATCGGCGAAACGGATGTCGACCTGGTGACTGCTGTTCTGCAGGTTCAGGTTTTTGCTGTTGACCATCAATTCGTTCTTGCCCGGTTTCAACGTAGTGCTGCCGGTCATCTGTGCATCCTTTCCTTCGCAACCGTTGTCCAGCAGCGCCATCATCTGGCGATAGATGGTTTCCTGGTCGAGGCGGTAGAGCGGCGAGAATTCCCAGATCAGAATCTTCGGCGGCTTGGTCTGGAACTCTTCGCTGCCCAGGTACTGCAGCATCGAACCTTCCAGGCCACCGCCGGGAAACGCCACGTTGAGGATGTCGGCGCCGATGGCCTCTTCGAGGAAACCGGCGAAGTTGTAGTTCTTGCCACTGTGGCTGGTACCGACCAGGGTGATCTCCGGGTTGCCGGAGTCGCTGAACAAGTCGCCGTCGGCGGCTTCGCCTTTGGGCTCGGTGGTGAATTGATCCATGTACTGGATGGCGTAGCTGGTGCCACAGAGTTGACCGGCCATGTTGTGTAATGTTCCGGTCTTGCCCATGCGACCCGACTTGTGGCTCTCGAATTCACGCTTGGGAATGTCGGCAAACGCCGGCAGTTGCTTGATTTTCTCGCCGACGATTTTCGCCGTGCGCTGGGCGCCATACGGCGTCCAGTGCTGGTCGCCGCGGAAGTAGAAATCGTGGGCGGGCAGGGTGTCGGGCAGCGACTCATTGGTCAGCGGCGACAGGTCCGGCACCACGTAGCCCATGGCGGCGAAACGCCCGAGCATGGTCTTGTAATTCTTCAGCGCCTTGTCGAAATCGAACTTGGCCTTGTCTTCCGGGTTGAGCTTGTTGCGGTTCACCAGGCCACGGGTCGGCTGATAAACCACAACGAGTTCCACGCCTTTGCTCTTGAACGCATCGTGCAGTTCTTTCATGCGTTTGTAGCCGGCCGGGGTGGTGTCGAATTCGGTACGCAGGTCTTCCTGGGTACGGAACAACCAGTCGCCCTGCGCCTGCACCAGCGTGGTGAAGTTCTGCTGATAACGCGTGGTGTAATTCTTCGCGTCATGGGCTTCGGGGCACAGGTTGCAGCACGGTTCGGCGCTGAATGTCGGTGCCTGGACTTCATCTGCCCGAACGCCGCCGCTGGCCGCGAGAATGCCGGCGGTCAGGGCCGACAGGCTGAGTAATTTGATCAAGTGTGGGTGCATAAAATTATCCTCAGTCCTGCAATTCGGTCTGGCGTTCGACAGGGTCGATCAGCACGGCTTTCTGCTGGCGCACCATCAGGTCAAGAATTTCGTCCTGACGCTCTCCGAGAATCCCGTTGAAGCTGATGCCACTGGATTTGGTCGGGGCGAGCATGGACACGCGATACAACTCGACGCTCAGCGGCGAGTCGATGGACAGCGGGCCGCTGCCGTTACCGGCCAGTTCGCCGCCGACGATGATCAGGGACACCTGGGCATCGAACGGGTCGAGCTTGATGTCGCGGTCGGTGTCGCTCAGGTCTTTGATGTGGCCGTACACACCGGTCAGGCCGTTGGCCATGGCCAGGTTTTCGTAAAGGCGGATGTTCACGCTGTTACGAATACGGATGCCGTGGCGACGGTTGCTGATCACCTTGTTGCCGTAGATCAGGTTGTCGGCACTCTCGTAGAGGGTGATGCCGTCGGTGTGGTTCTTGTAGATCTCGTTGTAGGCGATGATGTTGTTCACGCTGTTACGGTCGATCACCAGTCCCGACAACTTGTTGTCGTAGCTGCGGTTGTTGAAGATGAAGCTGTCGTTGACCTCGCGGGAAATAATGATCCCGTGCTTCTTCTTGGTCCCGTAGACGGTGTTGTCAGCGATGATCAGGCCGTGCGACCGGTCATGCGGGTCGATGCCGTAGACGATGTTGTCTTTGTAAGTGTTGCCCTTGACCACGAAGTCGCGGGTTTCATAGCAGTAGAAGCCGTACCACATGTCCGAGAACTCGGAGCCGACGATCCAGCCCGTCGGTTCCGGGCGCTTGAGCACCTTGGCCATGTTCGGCGTGTACTGGGAAATACTCACGCCGTAGGACTTACTGTTGGCATAGCCGAAACTGGCGATCTTGCTGTTGGCGATGTAGGTTTCGGTGCCGCCCCACGACAGCATGAACGGACGGAATTCCTTCGGTGACTTGAACGCCGCCGGGCCGTTGGCTTTCTCGCTCCAGCCCGTGATTTTGGTGTCACGGACGAACAGCTGGCCGTCGTTGACCAGGAACGAACCGGCCTCTTGCGACAAGCGCAATTCCTGGGTCTGCTTGTCGATTTCGAGGATGCCGTGACGGCCGACCACGATCGGCAGTTTCGCCAGGAACACACCCGGCGAGGTTTCGCTGAAGTACTGCTTGGGTAATTTCTTCGCCAGGTCCTTGAGGTTCATGTAGCCGTCGTCGACGAAGATCGCCTGCGGAATGCCGTGCTGACGCACCACCCACTCGGCCATCTTGTTGTCGCCGCCGATGAAGTCCTTCAGCGCATCTTCCTGCATCATCCGGCGCACGCTGGTTTTACCCGGCTTGGTGCGGACGATTTTCTTGGCGATGGCTTCGGCGGTGTAGCCGGAGGTGTCCGGCAGTGTTGGCTTGGCCAGTTCCAGGGGCGCGGTCGGTGCGCTGCTGACGGTGTAGGTCTTGGCCTGTTGCAGTTCCTTGGCCACGGTGACCGGCTTGGCAGCCGGTTCCACGTTGGCGAAGGCGGCCGAGCTTGCCAGCAGCATTGCGCCGGCCAGCAAGGTAATCGAACCTCGCTTCGGATTATTCATGTCGGGCACTCCCTTCGCGGTTCGCATCAGAAGCGCCAGATCACGTCGATGAACGCGCGGTGCATGTACGAGTCGACTTCTTTGCCATAGGCATCGCCCGGCTTGAACACACCGCCGCGAAAGCGCACGAGGGCCGACGGCTCATCGATCGACTGGCTCAGGGCGGCAGGCAACAGGCCCTGCTTGAAGTACTTGGTGACCACCAGGTCCATTTCCTGACCGAGGTCTTTGTTGCCGTCTTCCAGCGGCAACGACGTGCTCGACAGAATCGCGCCGGTCGGGTCGGTGTCGTTCTCGACGGCGTTGATGCCATTGCTGCCGACCGGCTTGTTGCCGTCGACGCGCCAGAATTTGTGGTAGATCACACTGGCGTCGTATTCGTCGTTGAGCATCCACGAACCGAACAGCGTCGCGGTCTGCATGTTGTTCATTTCACCGCGGAACGCTTCGCCGAAACGGTGAACCCGCGAGCGAGTACCGGTGTAGTTCGAGCGGTTGCTTTCCAGGCCGTTCTGTTCGTAATCGGCGCTGGCGCGGGCATAGGCTGCGCCGACTTGCCATTGCGGATCGAGGCGCAGACGCACGCCGACATCGGTGGCCCAGCCGTTGAGGTCTTCGCCGGTCTTGGCTTCGGTCGGACGCGTGCCGTCGGCATTGAGCTGATTGACCGTGTCGGTATCGCCGCTCATGCCAGTGATGCTGCCCCAGTAATTCAGGGTGTTGGTGTTGCGATAGTTGTACGCGTCGCTGTCGGCGGTGAGGCCGAGCCAGCTGATATCACCGTTCTGTTTCTTGTCCAGCGAGTCGCCGGCCACGCCCGGTTCCGGGTAGTCGAGCTTGCCGTCATCATGGGTGTGATGACCGCGGATGCCGACCCAGTTGCCCGGCGTCCACTGGTACGCCGCATCGGCGTAGACGTGCAGGCGATCCTTGTCTTTCGGCGCCAGCTCTTTGAGGTCGGTGCGGTATTCGCTGAAGCGTTCGGCGACGCCGACGTTGGCGCGCAGCAGCGTGGTGTCGAAGGTCCAGTTGAGGGCTTCGATGTTGGTGTCGCGCCATTGGCCGTCGTCGTTGCGCAGGCGTTGGCGACCGAGCTTCAACTGCTCGCCCGGGTACGGCGTGAGGCCGCTGTAGCCGATCCAGAATTCGCGCATGCCCAGGTAGTTTTTCTTGGTCTTGCGATCACCGTTGTCGGTGGTCTGGGTGCCGTCGTTGTCGGACTGCTGCAAGGTGTCGGTTTCGATGATGTCGGTCGACGTCACGGCCTGACCCATGGCGTAGGCGCTCCACGCGCCGCTTTCGCCATAGATCCATGGACGCAGGTCGAGACCGACGCCGTTGACGTCGCCGCCACTGGCGGTGCCGAGGTCACGGTCGTCTTCGGACTGGCCGGTGACTTTCACTTCGAGGCCGAAATTCTTGGCGTCGGTCAATGCCGCCAGGGTCGGACACGACCACAGCAAGGCGCAGGTCAGGCCAATACCGGCCTTGACGAATGGATTCAACTTCATAGGGATTCCTCGCCGTCTTCTTCTTGCAGGGCATGCAGTTCCAGCGTGTTCTGGCTCAAGGCACCACGAGCGGCCTGTTCTTGTTTCAACAGGCGTTGGGCCTCGGCGAGCTGGGCAGGCGGCAGTTGGGCTTCGAGTGTTTGCGCAAGCTCGGTGGCTTGCGGCGTGTTCTGGGCCTTGGCCAATTGGCTGAAGACATAGGCGTTAAGCGGGTTGGGCTTGGTGCCCTTGCCTTGGGAAAACAGTTGGGCGATGGCGAAGTCGGCGCTGTTCTGGCCGTTGCGCGCAGCGGTCAGCAAATGATCCAGGGCTTTCTGCGAATAGACTTTGCCCAGGTAACCACGGCGGTAAATCTGGCCGAGGTAGTAATCGGCGGCGACTTCGCGGCCGACGGCTTTCTGGAAATGTTCTTCGGCGACTTTCGCGTCCGCCGGTACCCATTTGCCTTCGTAGTAGAGCTTGCCGAGCAACAGCTCAGCGCGCGGCTGGTCGGCGGCGCGGCCGTTGTCCAGGTACTTCATCATCGTGTCGACGTCGCCGAGTTCCGGGAAGTCGTACAGCAATTGCGCGAGGCTGACCCACGAAGCGGGATAGCCGGGCGCGATGTCTTCGAGCAGCGACTGCGCGGTTTTCTCGTCGGTCTTGCCGAGCGTTGCATCACCGAGGACGCGAGCGACACTGTCCACACGCTGAGCGGAAACGGTGCCGCGCGAGTGCGCCGCTTGCATCTGCTTGATCAGCTCGGCCTGTTGCTCAGGCTTGGCCTGTTTCTGGTAAACCGTGGCCAGCTCGACGTAGCAGATGTCGGTGGTGTTCAACGCGGCTTTGCAGATGGTTGCCACTTCGTCCAGGTGCTGGTCGTAAGTGCCTTGGGTGCGATAGAGCAGCACTTGGGCGAGGCCCGCTTCCGGCTTGCCTTCGGCGCGCCATTGGCTGATCTGCTGTTGCGCGTTGACGTTGGGGAAACTGTGCGGGTATTGCAGGTACAGCATGGCCAGCGGGATCAGCGTATTGCCTTCGCCATTGGCCGAGGCTTTTTTCAGCAGGCCTTCGGCTTCGTGCTGTTCGGCTTCGGTGGAGCCGGGCTTGGCCACCAGCAAACGACCCAGGCGCGCCTGGGCCCGCGGCGAGACATCGGCCGCGGCGCGATACGTCGCCTCGGCCTGTTTGATCTGTGCCGGGTCACGGCTGTCGACCTGGATATCGGCGAGGCCCACTTGCGCTTCGCTGTAACCCAGATCGGCCAGTGCCTTATAGTTCTGCTGCGCCAGCGCGGTGTCGCCGCGCTTGAGGGCTTCATTGGCCAGACGCTGGTCGGGCAGGCCGGCGCAACCGCTGAGGCTGACTGCCAACGCCAGTGCGCAGAACGCAAAACCTTTGTAGGAGTGAGCCTGCTCGCGATGCAGATGACTCGGTACATCAGACAGACCGCGCTGATCCCATCGCGAGCAGGCTCGCTCCCACAGGGATTGCGGTGTTCTGAGGATAGATGGAATCGTCACGGGCATGTCCTCGCTTAAAGACCGGAAGCCATGGCTTTGTCGATCAGCCAGTTCAGGTTCGGGCCACGGTCGCTGTTCACTTCAACCGGGCGACCGGCGAACTTGCTGTCCAGCGGTTCGTCAGGCTGGATCAGCACGCGGATGTCGGAGGACAGGTCGGCGCTTTTCAGGCTGGTGCTGCTGACGATTTTGCCGGTGCGGGATTTGTCTTCGCCGGCAATCTGGAAGCGCACCGGGCTGCCTGGCAGCACGTCGCCGAACTGGCGATAGGAGAAGCGCGCTTCAACGTTGGCTTCGCTGTTGCGCGGCACCAACGTGAAAATCACGTCGCCCTTGCTGGCGTACTGACCATCGGCGACCAGTTGCTGCGCCACGGTGCAATCGCACGGCGAGGTCAGGGTGCCGGTCATTTGTTTGCCGAACAGTTCTTCAACCTTGGCCGGTTGCAGTTGATCTTCGTCCAGATGCCCTTTGAGCACGTCGAGCATGCTGGTGCTGAAGGTGGCGAGCGGGGCGCCTTTGGCGGCAACGCCGTCAGCCTTGATCAGGCTCTGCACGGTGCCGTCACGCGGCATGGTGATGTTCATCCCCGGCACGCTGACCAGGCCAGCCTGGGCGTGGCTGACGAAGTACATGCCGTACACCGATTTGAAAATGAAACCGAACGCCGCGAGGCCGACCAGGAAGATCGCCAGGCTGAACGTCACGGCGCGCAGGCGACCGAACGGGGTCATGCCGTGCCCGCCGTCCTTGACCTTGCGCGCCTTGGTGAAGTTGTCGCGCTGCAGGGTCGCCAGCACTTCACCCATGCTGACGATGTCGCCGGCCAGGTGCGAAGTGATGAGGTGGCGCAGGGTCGAGATGTCTTGCGGTTCCAGGTTCTGGAACTGGCAGCCGACACGACCGGTCTGGCGGTCGAACGAGCGCACTTGCAGTTCCACGTCCATGGCCAGGCCGAGGTTATCGATGACGAACTGCAGGCGAGCCTTGTGCGAGTCGCCGATCTTCAGCGGCAGCTGACCGGCGTTGAACGCCAGGCCGCCTGCGGAGAGGTCGAGTACCCGGGCTTCAACCGGGGTCCGGTCGGGACCGAAGAAACGCAGCTTGGCCGGGATTTTCACTCGGGCGTGTTGGCGCTGGGCTTCAGATTCATGCACTACGTTAGCGTTGACGGCGGTATTCATAGGGGCGATTTCCTTGTTAATTCAATAGGGGCGGGTCAGACCATCATCAGCAGCACGGCGACAAAAATGCTGCCGGCGGAGAAGGTCATGGTCCGAGACGACCAGGTGTTGAACCAACGTTGAAAGCTGGCGAGATCACGGGTCAGAGAAGTGGGCTGGCGAGTCCAGGACTGTTGGTCGAGGCGGAAGAACACGTAGATCTTCACCAGCGCGCCAACGATCTGGTTGTAATAGAGGATCGCCGGGTAGGCCGGGCCGATCTTGTGACCGGAGCAGGACAGCAGCAGGGTCAGAATCAGGCGGGTGATGCCGATCCACAGCAGGTAAGCGAGGATGAACGCGGTGCCGTATTTGAAGCTGGCGATGATCGCGACGGTCAGGCCGAGCAGCGAGGTCCACATCGATACGCGTTGGTCGAACAGTACAACCGAGGTGAACAGACCGAGACGTTTCATCCCCAGGCCCAAGGCGCGGGAGTTCTGGCGCAGGTTGTTGCCGTACCAGCGGAACATCAGCTTGCGGCTGGCCTTGATGAAGCTCTTTTCCGGTGGATGCTCCACGGTGTTGATCGCGGCGTCGGGTACGTAGAAGGTGTCGTAGCCCAGGCGCATCAAGCTGAACCAGCTCGACTTGTCGTCGCCGGTCAGGAACTTGAAACGACCCAGGCGCCAGTGTTGCAGCGAGTCGCTTTCCACGTCGGCAATGAATTCCGGATTGGTCACTACAGTCGCGCGGAACACCGACATCCGACCGGTCATGGTCAGCACGCGCTTGGACAGGGCCATCGAGCACATGTTGATGTGACGCTGGGCGAAACGCAGTTTGTGCCATTCGCTCATGATGTAGCCGCCGCGCACTTCGCAGAACTCGTTGGTGGTCAAGCCGCCGACGTTGCCGAACAGTTGGAACCACGGCACGGTTTTGCGCACGACGCCAGGGCTGAGGACGGTGTCGCCATCGATCACCGCAACCACGGCGCGTGCGTCTGGCAAGTGCCTGGAAATGGCCCGGAAGCCGAAAGCCAAACCGTCGCGTTTGCCGGTGCCAGCGATACGCACGAAATCCAGTTTTACCCGCGCTGGCGGATTGAGCCTGGCCCACATGCTCTTGACCAATAGCTCATCAGACATCTCAACCAGCGAGCACACCACTGTGGTGGGGTAGCCGCAATCGATGGCTTCCTGAATCACCGAGCTGTACACCTGCGCCGTGGTCAGGGCGTCAATGCGAAAGCTGGTGACCATCAGGAACACGTGGGACGGATCACCTGCGGCGCCTAATTTACGAACCTTGCGGCGCAAGTGCGGATAGACCACGTACAAAAACAGCATGCCGCGCACAAAATGCGTGGCACCCATGGAGTAGCGCCATATGCCGATAAAGCCGATCAAAAAGAGAAAGTCCTTCGACTGCGGGTCGAAGATACTTGTGGGCAACGCCATGGCGATGCTCATCAATAAACTGAGGTAGAACAGCCAACCGGCGGCCTGAAGAAGACCGTGCTTTAGCCTGTGCATAATCTGCTTCCGTATCGGGATTGGTATGAGCGAACCGGGGTTCTGTAGAAGCCAACGTGTTGGCGAAGCAATCTAAAGCTCGCCAACACGTTGGCTCCTACAGGTTTCCGCTACCAGCAGATGCCTTCGGTGCGGCCACTTTCACTGGTGGCGTTGGACATGAAACCCACCAGGTCGATGACCTGCTTACCGGCCGGGGCTTTGTTGGCCAGGGCGCGGAACTTCTCATCGCGGTTGCCCAGGATGATCACGTCGGAATTGTTGATCACGTCGTCAAAGTCCGAATTGAGCAAGGACGAGACGTGGGGGATCTTCGACTCGATGTAATCCTTGTTGGCACCGTGCATGCGCGCATATTCAACGTTGGTGTCGTAGATGCTCAGGTCGTACCCCTTGCCGATCAACATTTCCGCCAAATCCACCAGGGGTGATTCGCGCAGGTCATCAGTGCCGGCCTTGAAGCTGAGGCCGAGCAGGGCGACTTTGCGTTTGTCGTGGCTGGTAATGATGTCGAAGGCGTTTTGTACTTGCGAAACGTTGCTGCGCATCAGCGAGTTGAGCAGTGGTGCTTCAACGTCCAGCGAGCTGGCACGGTAGGTCAGGGCACGCACGTCTTTGGGCAGGCAAGAGCCACCAAAAGCGAAGCCAGGACGCATGTAGTACTGGGACAGGTTGAGGGTTTTATCCTGGCAGACCACTTCCATCACTTCGCGGCCATCGACACCGACCGCTTTAGCGATGTTGCCGATTTCGTTGGCGAACGTCACTTTGGTGGCGTGCCAGACGTTGCAGGTATACTTGATCATCTCGGCGACAGCGATGTCCTTGCGGATGATCGGTGCGTCGAGCTCTTCGTACAGCGCTTGCAGTACGTCCCCGGAGGCCTTATCGAACTCGCCGATGACGGTCATCGGTGGCAGGTCGTAATCCTTGATGGCGGTACTTTCACGCAGGAATTCGGGATTGACCGCTACGCCAAAGTCGACGCCAGCTTTCTTGCCGGAACAGTCTTCGAGGATGGGAATAACGACGTTGGCGACAGTACCGGGCAGCACTGTGCTGCGCACGACGATGGTATGGCGAGAGGTCTTGTCGCGCAGAACAAAGCCAATTTCCCGGCACACCGATTCGATGTAATCCAGCTCCAGATCGCCGTTCTTTTTGCTGGGAGTCCCCACGCAAATCATTGATAGATCAGTATCGCGGATAGCAGAGGCGAAGTCCGTAGTTCCTCTTAGTTTTCCGGTCTTAATCCCCTGCGCCAATAGCTCTTCCAACCCCGGTTCAACTATGGGCGATTTGCCATTGTTGATAAGATCAATCTTCGCGCTTGAAATATCCACACCGACTACATTGTGACCACGGGCAGACAGGCAGCCGGCACATACGGCGCCGACATAACCCAAACCAAAGATGCTGATACGCATCGACTTCTCCTTGTTTATTCACGCCAAAGTTGGCTGGTAAGTAGGTGTCCAGCAATAAACGGCCGCTCAGCAGTGAGCGACAATGGAGTCGCGCTGTTGAACGTCGGCATTTTTCAAAGGTGAGAGCCTGTTGACAGGCTTGCTCAAAAAAGCGTGAAACGGGCTACAACGGCCTGTACATAAGGCTCTGGCCCATTTAGAGAGGGCTTCTCCCGTTCGCTGAAGTGACGGGGAATGCGCGTTTCTCCTGATGCTACTTTCATCGACAACGATAGCGCTCTATGGGGATAACTTGCTTCTTTGATCGCCCCGCCGCTATGTAAGAGATTGCTTACGCCGCAGGCAGTAATTGTTACGGAAGGTAAGAGCCTATAATTTATATATTAGTTCCTGAACCGGTTTAGCTATTTCTTGCGGAGAGCTGCGTCGGGCTACCCTGGCAGGTACTTGCACCGTGATGGCATTTTTAGTTAAGCCCTTAGTTGGCGGGTAGTTAAGGGTAAGGGATGCTTATAGGCCACTACATGAATTGGGCATGAGAATGCAGGCAAAAAATCCGCAAATAATTTTAAAAGGCTTAGAGTCACCTTAAATGCTGTCTGTTTATTGGCGCCAAACTATTGGCATTTGCGGGGTGTAAACCCCTTGAGACAAGTAGCTAGCTATGCGTCTCCCGAAAGAGACGAGGGTGTTAAGTTGGCGTTACACCAAAGGCGTATCGCGCAGGAACACCAAGGTGTCAGGTGTCGACTGAGCCGCGTTATAACGATAACCATGGGCGTCGAATTGCTTCAGCGCCGCTGGACTGTTGATCTGCTCTTTGATCACAAAGCGGCTCATCATGCCCCGAGCTTTTTTGGCGTAGAAGCTGATGATTTTGTATTGGCCATTTTTCAGGTCGCGAAATTCGGTATTGATGATTCGCGCGTTCAGGGAGGAGCGTTTCACTGCCGAGAAGTACTCGTTGGATGCCAGATTGAGCAGTACATCATCGCCTTGATCGAGCAGCGCCTGGTTCAACCATTCGCTTATTTGCGTGCCCCAGAACGCGTACAGGTCTTTACCACGGGCGTTAGCCAGCCTGGTACCCATTTCCAGGCGATAGGGCTGCATCAGGTCCAGCGGACGCAACAGGCCATACAGCCCCGAGAGCATGCGCAGGTGATCTTGCGCGTAGGTAAAGTCGGCTTCGGTAAAATTTTCGGCTTGCAGTCCGGTATAGACGTCGCCTTTAAATGCCAGTATTGCCTGCTTGGCGTTGTCCGGGGTGAAGTTCGGCGTCCAACTGCCGAAGCGAGCAGCATTAAGGCCAGAGAGTTTGTCCGACAGGTGCATCAGCTCGGCGATTTGCGCAGGGGCCAGTTCCCGCAACTGCTCGATGAGTTGCTGAGCGTGGTCCAGGTACTGCGGCTGGGTGAAGCGCTTCGTCACCGCAGGGGTTTCGAAGTCGAGGGTTTTGGCCGGGGAAATCACCATCAGCATAAATCGTCTCCTTTGATCGTGGGCGCGATTCTAGGGGCTGGGGGTGGAAATACCAAGGCGGCCGCCGATCCCTTCGGGAGCCAGGTTGTTGGCCAGGGGATGAGTCATGACATACCGCCTAAGCCCTTCGCCAACAAGTTGGCTCCTACAGCGGCTCTGTGGTTATAGTGCGCCGCGAGGTATTTCTGGGGATCTGATTGTGCGCATTGTTCTGTTGTTCTCGGCGTGTCTGTTCTGGCTTAACGCCCATGCGGCCGGTCCCGTGCCGCTTGCGACCATGGATCGCAGCGTATGGCCGGAGCAATTGACCACGCCGGCGTTGTTCGACGTCGCCTCGCGTGCCGAGATCCTGGCATTTGCCCATGCACTGGTGGTCAGTGAAGGCCAGGATGAGGCCGCCCTGAAAGTGCGCCTGGGCCTGAGAAAGATAAACATGGTCTCGCTGAACCTGATCCGCCAGCGGCTGTGGACTCGCTTGCTGGAGAATTATCAATTCGCCCAACAAAGCTGTGAACAAGACGCCTCGTTCTGCGTGCTGGTCGAAGATATGCAGATGCTGCGCGAGCAAGCCACCAAGTTTACCGTCGCCGACGACTCGTTCTATGCCGCCTGGAATCTACCCAGCCAGGGCTTTCATGAGCGCTACCTGACCGAATTGCTGCATATGGCCGCGCTGTTTCCGCTGACCAGCAGCGAGATCGAGCGCTACAACTCAGATGAACTCACGGGTGATGAACTCGCCGATCGCACGTTTCTGCTGAGTTTCGACAGCGGCCCTACGGTAGCGGGCGGCACCACAGACTGGCTGACGGATTACTTGCGGCAGCGAAAACTCAACGCCACCTTCTTCGTGCTGGGTAAAAACCTGCAAACGCGTGAAACCGAAAGCTCTGCGGCCGAGGTGCAAGGGCTCTACAAACAACAATGCGTCGGCTCACAGGGCTGGCAGTACCGTTCCCACAGCCAATGGCTCGACTGGCAAAGCTCGGTGCAGCGCACTGCCGCTTTGCTGCAACAAGCGCTGCCGGACAATTACGTGGCGATGTTCCGTCCGCCCTATGGTCAGCGTCGGGCTGACAGCGCCGAGTTTTTCCGTGGGCAGGGACTGAAGGTGTCGTTGTGGAATATCGACTCTGAGGACTGGAGTCGAGACATCACCGCAGATCAGGCGGGTCAGCGAGTATTGAGCCTGATGCTGCTGTGGCGGCGCGGGGTAGTGGTTTTCCATGACATCCACAACAAAGTCGAAACGGCGTTGCCTTGGCTGCTGAACAACACGGCGCAAAGCGGACTTCAATGGCAGGATTGCCACGGATACCCTGAGAAGCCCGCAGAATAAGGCTGTCTATCCGTTTGGAGGTTTTGTCGGGGGTAAAATTATTCGTCAATTCGGGTAAGGCGGACTTCCGACTTTAACGGTGCCTGACCGCGCCGCCAAGGGCTATTCGTCACACCGAAAAATAAACTTCAAAAAAGTGTCAAATCGCTTTTTAGTGTCATGCCTTTGCGGTATTACCCTTAGTAGGTCGCCGAAACCTGCAACACAGGTGGCGTCATCCCAGACCCATCTTGAGCATTGCTTCTCTGCCTGAAGAGGAGTGTCGGCAGCCTTACCGTGGCGCAGCACTGAATGGTATTGCGTCGCCTGGCTTCTAAAAAAGGTGAGCGAGTATGGATGATCACGGACGCAGCCCTTCCTCTAACCAGCCAATTATGTACGTGCTCGATACCAACGTATTGATCCATGATCCAAACGCTTTACTGAACTTCCAGGAACACCACGTCACCATTCCCATGACAGTCCTTGAAGAGCTGGACAAGCTCAAAGCTGGCAAACACTCCGTCGCTGCCGAATGCCGTCAAGCCATTCGCCTGATCGACAAGACGTTGGGCGGCGCTACGCCGGAAGAGGTTGAGTTAGGCGTACCGATTGATCGCGGGACCGGCATTTGCAAAGGCTTTCTGTCCATTTTGATGAACAAGCGTAATGAGCCCAACAGCCTGTTACCTGAGCACCTGAACGACAACATCATCATTAATCAGTTGATCGACCTGCACACGCGTAACAAGGATTTGCGCCTGGTGCTGGTGACCAAAGACATCAACATGCGCCTCAAAGCGCGGGCGTGTGGGATCGCCTCGGAGGACTACAGCACCGATCAACTGGTCGACGACGTTTCCATGTTGTCGCGTGGCTATCACACCATGACCGGGTCCTTCTGGGACCGCGTCAGCAAAGTTGAAACCCGCCAGGATCATGGCCGTACGTGGCATCGGGTGCAGCTCACGGACAATCTGCCGGCTGTGCACATCAATGAATTCATCATTGATGAGCAAGGCTTCGTGGGTTGGATCAAAGGCATCAAGGCCGACGAGCTGCTGATTCTGGACATGCACCAGGAACCTCTGCTGCATCAGGAAGCCTGGGGCCTGAAACCCCGTGATATCTACCAGGGCCTGGCACTGTTTGCCTTGCTTGACCCGGACATTCATCTGGTTAACCTGTCGGGCGCTGCAGGCTCCGGTAAAACTATCCTTGCGCTGGCGGCTGCAATCGAACAGACCATGGTCAGCAAGCGTTATCGCCGCATTATCGCGACCCGCAGTGTGCAAGGGCTGGACCAGGAAATCGGGTTCCTGCCGGGCACCGAGGCCGAGAAGATGGAGCCTTGGTTGGGTGCCATTACCGATAACCTTGAAGCGCTGCACATGGATGACGAAAACACCCACGGCAGCGTGGACTACATCCTCAGTAAAGTGCCGCTGCAGTTCAAATCCCTCAATTACATTCGAGGCCGCAGTTTCCAGCAGAGCCTGATCTTGATCGATGAATGCCAGAACCTCACGCCGCACCAAATGAAAACCATCATCACCCGTGCCGGTGCCGGTTCGAAAGTAGTTTGCCTGGGCAACCTGGCGCAGATCGATACGCCTTACCTGTCGGCCACCAGTTCTGGCCTTACCTACCTGACGGAGCGTTTCAAAGATTTCCCGAACGGCGTGCACATCGCCCTGCAAGGCGTACCACGCTCTATCCTGGCTGAATATGCCGAGAGTCATTTGTAACGGAGTAGATATCCCCTGTAGGAGCCAACTTGTTGGCGAAGGCTTGAAGGGCTTGGCGGTGTGACCAACACACCGCCAGGCCAACAAGTTAGCTTCTACAGTTGGGTGTTGTTGAAGTGACGGTTTACACTCCCTGCTCCTGCTCAGGAGTAACGTTGTGCTGACTCATCTCGATTCCCAAGGTCGCGCCAATATGGTCGACGTCACTGATAAAGACGTGACGTTCCGTGAAGCGGTGGCCCAAGCATTTGTGCGCATGCGCCCTGAAACCCTGCAAATGATTGTCAGCGGAGGCCATCCCAAGGGGGATGTGTTCGCCGTGGCGCGCATTGCCGGCATTCAAGCGGCAAAAAAAACCTCTGATTTAATCCCGCTGTGCCATCCGCTGATGCTGACCGGCGTCAAGGTCGAGTTGAGCGCGGAAGGGGAAGACGCGGTGCGGATCGTCGCCCGCTGCAAACTGTCCGGGCAAACCGGCGTCGAAATGGAAGCGCTGACCGCTGCCAGCGTTGCTGCGCTGACGATCTATGACATGTGCAAAGCGGTGGACCGCGGCATGGTCATCGAAAGCGTGCGCCTGTTGGAAAAGCTGGGCGGCAAGAGTGGGCACTTTGTGGCTGACGAGGCGGGAATTCGATGAGCGTTCAGGTCCTTTATTTCGCTCGGTTCCGCGAGACCCTGGGCGTGGACAGCGAAGCGGTGGAGGGCGCTTATCTCACCATCCGCGCGCTGCGCGAGTTCCTGGTTCTGCGCGGGGGTGTGTGGCAGGTTTTGGCCGAACGAAACCTGATGTGCGCGCGTAACGAAGAACTGTGCCAGCTCGACGAGCCGCTGGAGCCAGGCGATGAAGTCGCCTTCTTTCCCCCTGTAACCGGAGGCTGACAATGGCGATTCGAGTGCAGACAGCAGCCTTCGACCCGGGCGCCGAAGTGAATGCCCTGCATGCAGCCAATGTGGGCGTCGGTGCGGTGGTGAGTTTTGTAGGCTATGTGCGAGATTTCAACGAAGGTCGGGAAGTGGCAGGGATGTTTCTTGAACACTATCCGGGCATGACTGAAAAGGCCTTGGCCAAGATTACTGGCGAAGCCGAGCAACGCTGGCCGTTGCTGAAGTTAGAAGTTCTGCACCGGATTGGTGCTTTAGCGCCGGGCGAGCCGATTGTGTTTGTCGGTGTCGCCAGCGCACATCGGCAAGCAGCGTTCGATGCCTGTGCGTTTGTCATGGACTACCTGAAAACCCGCGCGCCGTTCTGGAAGAAAGAAAACACCAGCGACGGACCGCGTTGGGTCGAAGGGCGAGACAGTGATCATGCGGCAGCGGGGCGCTGGGACCCTAAAGCCTGAAACTATTCTGTAGGAGCCAACGTGTTGGCGAAGGACTTGACGCGGTGTGTCTGACACACCGCCTCGCCAACACGTCGGGTCCTACAGGGGATCTGCGTACTACAGCGGCACAGCGCTTTTGCGCACAACCGGTTTCAGCAGTTCCATGGGTGGCGTTTCGCAGCTGATTTTGCGGCCCAGCAGCGCTTCGATGGAAGGCAACTGATACGAGTCATCTTCGCCGGCAAAACTGATCGACACACCGCTGGCGCCGGCGCGACCCGTGCGGCCGATGCGGTGTACGTAATCGTCCGGTACTTCGGGCAGGGTGAAGTTGATCACATGACTGATACCGTCGATGTGAATCCCGCGACCGGCCACATCCGTGGCAACCAACACCCGTATCTTGCCTTCGCGGAAGCCTTCCAGTGTCTTGATGCGCTTGTGCTGTGGCACATCGCCTGACAGCTGCGCAGCGTTCACGCCATCACGCACCAGGCGTTCTTCGATGCGCCGCACTTCGTCTTTGCGGTTAGCGAACACCATTACCCGTTCCCAGTTGTTCTCGGTCACCAGGTTATAGAGCAGCTTGTATTTGTCAGCGGCCGCAACGGCATAGATATGCTGCTCGACCATTTCGCTGGCCACGTTCAACGCTTCGATCTCAACGATGGAAGGGTCGGTGGTCCATTGCTTTGCCAGGTTCATCACGTCTTCGGTAAACGTCGCAGAGAACAGCAGCGTCTGGCGCTCGCCCTTGTGCGGCGTCTGGCGAATGATCTGCCGAACTTGCGGGATGAAACCCATGTCCAGCATGCGGTCGGCTTCATCCAGCACCATCACTTCGACCATGTCCAAGTGCACTTCGCCGCGCTGGTTGAAGTCCAGCAAACGACCCGGCGTCGCGACCAGAATGTCGCAATGACGCGCTTCCAGTTGCTTGAGTTGTTTATCGAAGTCCATGCCGCCTACAAACGTCATGACGTTAAGGCCGGTGTACTTGGTCAACAGCGCCGCGTCTTTGGCGATTTGCACCACCAGTTCACGGGTTGGCGCGATGATCAGCGCACGCGGTTCGCCCATGTACCGCTCTTTAGGCGGTGGGGTTTGCTGCAATTGAGTGATGATCGAAATCAGGAACGCGGCAGTTTTGCCGGTGCCGGTTTGTGCGCGACCGATGGCATCTTTTCCCGCCAGGGTGAAACCCAGCACTTCAGCCTGAATCGGCGTGCAGTACGGGAAGCCCAGGTCGTGAATGGCATGCATTAGTTCAGGCGACAAATCGAAATCGTGGAAGCGGGTTTTGCCTTCCTGTGGTTCAACTACAAAGTCTTCGAGTTTCCAGGTGCTGACCGGCGGTTTGGGCGCTCGTTCACGACGAGGGCGTTCTGGCTTGGGGTGCTCGACTTTTGCGGTGACGACTTCTGCGGTTTGACCCTGGACAGGCGTGCTGACAGGTGCCGAATGATGGGTATTGCGTTGCCGTGCATCGCGGTCGGTTGGGCCGACGGCAACAGGCGAAGAGGCGATAGGGCTGGGCGCGAGTTGCACAACCTCGCTTTTACCAAACATCTTTTTGAGTGCTTTGAGCACGGTCATCTCATCAATTTATTAAGGAATGTACGTCGGGCAGTGTAAAGCAAGAACCCCGCGCGGCGTAGTGCCATACCAAAAGCGCTACAGGACGTGTCAAGTCAGGGCTTCGCAGCGCTCTATTAGGTCGCGTCCTACGCTTGCAACAGGATGTTAACCAAGCTTTTGACCTAACCAGACCCCGATGTCGGAAATCTCCTGCGGTAACACTTCGTGCCCCATTGGGTATTCTTGCCATGTAACCGTTACGCCCAACGCCTTGAGGCAGTCATGCGCGGCGCGGCCCATGGCATTTTGGACCACCTCGTCACGGTTGCCATGCAAGCAATACACCGGAATCTGTTTTTGGCTAACTGAAAGGGTCAGTTCATCACTAAAAGTCGGCGCATAAGTGGAGAGGGCGAGTACGCCACCCAGCGGTCCCTGCCAGCGTAAAAACGCAGCGTGTAAAACCACCGCGCCACCTTGAGAAAAGCCTGCCAGAAAAATCCTTGCCGGGTCGATGCCGCTGTCGCGTTGCGCCTCGATCAGGTTCAGCACCATCAGAGCAGAAACCTCCATTTCCTCGCGATTAATGGCCCGGGCCGGGTTCATGGCGAGAATGTCATACCAGCTTGGCATGCTATAGCCACCATTGATGGTGACCGCGCGGTCAGGCGCCTGGGGCAAGATGAAGCGGGTGCTCAGCAACTTTTCCTGAAGCATTTCAGCAACCGGCATGAAGTCGTAGCGGTCGGCACCCAGTCCGTGCAGCCAGATTACGCATGCGTCTGCGGTGTTAATAGGCTCAAGAATCAAAGGCTCGCTCATTGCTGCTCCAATAGTGTGCATGCGCTGTTTTTCGGTGCGTCAGCACGGTGCGCATTAGAAATAAATAGTTAACAAGATGTCGCAAGACTACAAGTTTTGGGGTTGACCTGTCGCTAATTCGACATTGCCAGCATGCTGGTACGGGCTTTGCTACGAAACCACCTGAGTGAATACGTTTACCTTGGCGGTAACACTATCAGGCGGCTGATAGGCAGGGTGAGCAGTGAATCCATGCATCAGGATTCTGCGTACGGTTCGTTTTGTACCGGATTGGTCCAGCGGACATCATGGGGTTTCAGTCCATTTGACCGATTGACGAGCTATGGTTGTCGGGTGTCGGGTAGATCTCGCACGCGGACCTGGCTCTGGTCTTACGTCGCATGACCCAAAAATAAGCCAACACGGGTCAGTAATGCCTCACAAGGGTGCGACGGGACTGAAGCTCTACACAACAAAGAGCAAAACTTGGAGGTTTGTTGAATGAAGATGTTGAAATCTACCCTGGCGGTACTGACTGCCGCTGCAGTTCTCGGTGTAACGAGCTTCGCTCAGGCGGGCACTACCCTTGATGCGATTCAGAAGAAG